>JBBINH010000029.1:0-38302 GCA_037443945.1 Caldilineales bacterium | reverse complement strand
CGGCCGGGCGGCCCCCTGGCCATTTCGAGGGGGCCGCCCGGCCGCCCCGACGGTTGCGCCTGGCGTTCCCCATGGTTTGCGGCGAAACGCACCGCCGGCGTCCTCGCTTCCGGCGTCTCCTCCCATGCCGGTGCCGCCCGGCATCGGCGCTTGGCGGTCGGGCGTCTCGCCACGCCCGCTTTGCTCCCCCATCGCCTGCGCTCCCTTGGGCTACGCCGCCTTTTCGCAGTACCATAGTAGGTGGCGGTGGGTCTATCTCCCTTTGGAAAATGCCGTTATCACCCACCTTGCGACCTATGAGCGACCTGTTCGCCATCCACCGTGAAGACTTGATCGAACGTGAACAACCGCTGGCCGCGCGCATGCGCCCGCGCACCCTGGACGAATTTGTCGGCCAGGAACACATCGTCGGGCCCGGGCGATTGCTGCGCCGCGCCATTCAAGCCGATCAGCTTTCGTCCCTGATCTTCTACGGCCCTCCCGGTACCGGCAAAACCACCCTTGCCCGCATCATCGCCAACACCACGCGCGCCCACTTTATCGCCATCAACGCCGTTCTGGCCGGGGTTGCCGATATCCGTGCCGCCATCACCACGGCGCAAGAACGCCGCGGCATGTTCGGTCAGAAAACCATCCTGTTTGTGGATGAGGTCCACCGTTTCAACAAAGCCCAACAGGACGCCCTTTTGCCTCATGTCGAAAACGGTACCGTCATCCTCATCGGCGCCACCACCGAAAACCCGTACTTCGAGGTCAACAAAGCCCTCGTCTCCCGTTCTCGCATCTTCCAGCTCAAGCCGCTGAGCAAGGCCGACCTGTACCGGATAGCCGAGATGGCCCTGAACGACCCCGAACGCGGTTATGGGCGCCTTAGGGTGCGGGTCGAACCCGAAGCCTTGGCCCATTTGGTCAACGTGGCCAACGGCGATGCTCGCGCCCTGCTCAATGCCCTGGAACTGGCGGTCGAAACGACGCCGCCCGGTTCGGATGGTGTCATCCATGTCGACCTGGCCGTGGCCGAAGAGAGCATCCAGCGCCGGGCCGTGCTCTACGACAAAGAGGGGGATGTCCATTTCGACACCATCAGCGCTTTCATCAAGTCGTTGCGCGGGTCCGACCCCGATGCGGCCCTGTACTGGTTGGCGAAGATGGTCTATGCCGGTGAGGACCCGCGCTTTATCTTTCGGCGCATGCTCATCCTCGCCGCCGAGGATATCGGATTGGCCGATCCGCAGGCCATCGTTGTGGTCACCGCCTGTGCCCAGGCCTTTGAATACGTGGGTCTGCCTGAGGGGCGTTTCCATCTGGCCGAAGCGTGTCTCTATCTGGCCACGGCGCCCAAGTCGAATACGACAATGGGCTTCTTCGACGCGCTGGGCGTGGTCGAAACCGAGCGCGAAGCCGAAGTGCCGGCCCATCTGCGCGATGCCAGTCGCGATCGCGAAGGCTTCGGGCACGGCGAAGGCTATCTCTATCCCCATGCTTATCGCGACCATTGGGTAGCCCAACAGTACCTGCCGTCGGCCTTGCAGGGCAAGGTTTTCTATCGGCCCGGCGACCAGGGTTACGAGGCTCGTATCGCCGAGCAGGTGGCGCGGCGCCGTGAGGCGCAACTGGCCGCCATGGTCGAGGGCACGGCGCCGACTCCGTTGGAAATCCTCACCTATGCCGGGTCGCACCTGGAGCCGATGGCCGAACGCTGGCTGCAACGCACGATCGCGGGTGAGGGAGAACGGCTGGCGCGGCTTCGGGATCGGGTGATGGAGGCGGCGCGTCTGCAGCGGCATCATGTGGTGCTCGACCTTCATGCCGGCAGTGGTCTGCTGACCTGGGAAGCCGTGCGTCGTGCGCCGGAAGGTGGCGTCTTCGCCCTGGCGCGCACACCTCAGGATGCCGAAGCCCTGAACGAAATGGCCACGGCGTTGCCGCCTTTACGCCGGCCTATCGTTCTTCAGGGGAACCTGGACGATCTTCCGGCCCTGCTGGCCCCTCATGGTCGCGACCTCCGTTTTGATGCCATCGTCGGTCGCAACGCCCTGACAAGCCATCCCGATAAAGCGGCGGCCGCTCGCCTTCTGGCCGCCTTGTTGGCTCCTGCCGGCTACCTGAGCCTGGCCGAAGCGGTGCCTCGTCATGCCCAGCGGCTTGCGCCGTTGCTCGACCTGACGGAGTTACCGGCCGAGCTACGCCAGGCCTTTTGGCAAGCGGAAGAGGCCATTTACGCCGATCCCGTCGATCCCCTGGTCAACTGGAATGGGGCCGATCTGCGTGCTGCCTTGCAGGCCGCCGGTCTGAGCGTCGAAGGGAGCGAAGAGGAGGAGACAACCGTCGTGATGATCACCCCGGCCCTGCTCAACCGCTGGTTTGCCCCGACCTCGGCCAGGGGTGACCGTAAGCCGACCCTGGGGCAGCGGTTGGAGGCGGCTTTGGGGCCGGAGGGTCGTTCCTGGATCGAGGCTTTGTGTCGCCGACAGTTGAGCGGTCGCTCCATCTCCTGGCGCAGCCGCGTGGGATATGTGGTAGCCCATCGAGGGTAGAAAACCGTGGCGGGCGTCGGCCTTCGCGCTGCCGATTTGACAGCTCCTTTCGTTCATGCTATGCTTGCGTCCAATTGATACCCTCGCAACGGCTGTGAACCGGAAGAGTACCTGTCGAAGCGGGATTCCAGAGAGCCGGCGGTAGCTGCGAAGCCGGTATCAGCGCCGACAGCGAATGGGCCGGGGAGCCGGGCACCGAACCTCGATTGGGCCATGAAGCGGCCGACGTCGAGTAGTAGACTGCTCCGGAAGCGCCACCGTTAGCGGGCGCCGGGTATCGTTGCTTTTGCGCAACCGTACCTGCTGAGCGAGACCGATTAATCCGGTCTAATGAGGGTGGCACCGCGGATGCTTGCATTCGTCCCTCACGTCGTTTCGGCGTGAGGGATTTTTCTTTTGTCCCCATCCCCTTGTCGTTTTCCTTCCTTTCCGGCGCTATGTACCATCCCAGCCTTGAAACCGTACGGCAACTGGCCTCTACCGGCAACCTGATCCCCATCGTGCGGGTCCTTCCTGCCGATTTGGAGACGCCGGTGACGGTCTATCTCAAGCTCCGTCAGGCCGGCAACGCCTCGTTTCTGCTCGAATCGGTCGAAAAAGGCGAGCAGATGGGTCGTTACTCCTTCATCGGTGTGGACCCGCCCTTGAGCCTGAGCATCCACGGCAACCAGGTCACCCTGAGCAGTAACGGCGGCGTCGTCCTCGAGCGGTTTGCCGGTCCCGCCCCTCTGACGGAGCTGGCCCGGCTCCTGAGCCGGCGTCGCCCCATTCGCGTGCCCGATTTACCTGCCTTCATCGGCGGCGCCGTCGGTTTTTGGGGCTATGAGGCGGTTCGCTACTTCGAGCGTTTGCCCGCACCTCCCGAAGACGAATTCAACCTTCCCGATGCCGTTTTTCTCCTGGCCGATAATCTGGTCATTTTCGACCACGTCAAACATCGGCTTTTGGTCCTGGCCAATGCGCGTCTGGAGGGCGATCTGACCTCGGCCTACGCCGAGGCGGTGGCACGTATCGAGGCCATTGTGGCCCGGCTGGCCCAACCCCTGACGCCGCCGTCGTTGCCCGATGTCAGCAACGGTCAGGCTTGGGATTCGACCCACAGCCCGGCGGCCTTTGAGGCGATGGTGCTCAGGGCCAAGGAGTATATTGCCGCCGGGGACATTTTCCAGGTTGTCCTCAGCCAACGTCTGGCGCGGCGGACCCGGGCCGATCCCTTCGCTATCTACCGCGCCCTGCGCATGACCAATCCCAGCCCTTACATGTTCTTCCTCGACCTGCCCGACGGCCTGCGTCTGATCGGTGCCAGCCCGGAAATGCACGTTCGCCTGGAAGGCCGCATGGCCCGGGTACGGCCTATCGCCGGGACCCGGCCGCGTGGGAGCACTCCGGCCGAGGATGCTCGCCTGGCCGAGGAACTCCTGGCCGATCCTAAAGAGCGGGCCGAGCATGTCATGCTTGTTGACCTGGCCCGTAACGACCTGGGCCGGGTGTGTCGCTATGGCACCGTGCGGGTGCCGGTGATGATAGCGGTGGAACGCTACAGCCATGTCATGCATTTGGTTAGCGATGTCGTGGGTGAGCTGCAAGAGGGCATGGATGCCTTTCGGTTGCTGGCGGCTACCTTTCCGGCCGGTACGGTCAGCGGTGCGCCCAAGGTCCGGGCGATGGAGATCATCGCCGGGCTGGAAGGCCGCCGTCGTGGTCCTTATGCCGGCGCCGTCGGTTGGATCGGTTACGACGGCAACATGGACACCTGCATCACCATCCGCACCATCGTCATGAAGGACGACCTCTGCCTGGTCCAGGCAGGTGCCGGTATCGTTGCCGACAGTCGGCCCGAGGCCGAATATCAGGAGACGATGAACAAAGCTCGCGCCTTGGCCGTGGCCGTAGAGCGGGCCGAGCGCGGGCTCCTCTGAACCCGGTCCTTTGGCTTATGTCGGCAAGGCGTGCCCTCCCGCAGCGCTCTTTTCCTACTCTCGTGTCTCTCCCCTTTGGATCTGTCAATTCGAGTACGGTGAAATGCCTATGACCACACCCAAACGCATTCTGACCGGCGACCGGCCTACAGGACGCATGCATTTGGGCCACTACGTCGGCTCCTTGAAGGCCCGCGCCGAACTCCAATACGAATACGAGACCTTTCTCATCATTGCCGATCTGCACATGCTGACGACGAAGAACGAAAAGGCCGACATCGAGGCCATTGACGCCAATGCCCGGGAGATGGTCCTCGACTACCTGGCCTGTGGCATCGACCCGCAGCGGGTGACGATTTATCTCCAGTCGGCGGTCCACGAAGTCTACGAGTTGAACACCCTGTTCCAGAACCTGGTGACGGTGCCGCGGTTGGAACGTCTGCCCAGCCTGAAGGATATGGCCCGTGCTGCCCACAAGGAGGAGATGCCCTATGGCCTGTTGGGCTATCCCGTTCTGCAGGCCGCCGACATCCTCACCCCGCGCGCCCATCTGGTGCCTGTGGGCAAGGACAACCTGGCCCATGTCGAAATCACGCGCGAGATTGCCCGGCGTTTCAACTACCTTTACGGCGAAGTCTTCCCCATCCCGGAGGCGCTCATTCCCGAAGTGGGGACCCTTGTCGGAACCGACGGCCAGGCCAAGATGAGCAAGAGCCTGGGCAATGCCATCCTGCTCAGCGATGACAGCAAGACCTTGCGCAAAAAGGTCTTCGGTATGTACACCGACCCGGCCCGCATCCATGCCGACATCCCCGGTCGGGTTGAGGGCAACCCGGTTTTCATCTACCACGATGTGTTCAACCCGAATCGGGCCGAGGTTGAGGAACTCAAAGCTCGCTATCGCGCCGGCAAAATCGGCGATGTCGAGGTCAAAGAACGCCTGTTCGCCGTCCTCGATGCCTTCCTCGATCCCATCCGGGAACGGCGGGCCCGCTACGAAGCCGATACCGGTTTTGTCGACGAGATCATCTACAAAGGCACCTTGCGCACGCGTCAGGAAGCCCAGGCCACGCTGATGGCCGTCAAAAAAGCCATGGGGCTGACCGGCGTCTGGAACCGCATCAGCCGCCGCGCCGAACGACGTGCGAAAAGGATGGAAGCTTCGAACGTTTGAACGTTGGCATGTTGGCTCGTTTGAACCCGGCAACGTTGCCCACTTTTTGACTTTTTGTTCCCTTAACGCTTCAACTTCTCAATATTCCGATGACAGTCGTTGTTATTGATAATTACGATTCATTTACCTACAATTTGGTGCAATATCTGGGCGAATTGGGGGCCGATTTGCGCGTTTGGCGAAACGACGAGGTCACCGTTGAGGAAATTCGCCGCCTGCAACCCTCCCATATCGTCATCTCGCCCGGCCCCGGCACACCGGCCGAGGATGGCGGCATCAGCAACGAGGTCATCCGCGCCTTTTACCAAACGACGCCCATCCTGGGCGTATGCCTGGGCCATCAGTGCCTGGGCCATGTGTTCGGCGGTGTGGTGACGCGGGCACCCCGCCTGATGCACGGTAAAGTCAGTCCCGTCTATCACACCGGCGACCCCCTGTTCACCGGCATTCCCAGCCCCTTTCAGGCTACCCGCTACCATTCCCTCATTGTGCGTGAACCCCTGCCGCCGGACTTCGTCCTCATCGCCTTTACCGCCGAGGGCGAGGTCATGGGGATGAAGCACCGGCACCATCCCTGTTACGGCGTTCAGTTCCATCCCGAAAGCATTCTCACCGAAGGTGGTAAGCAACTGCTGAGCAACTTTTTGCAAATGCGCCGGAGGACATCATGAGCATTTTATCCCAGGCTATTGCCCATCTTATTGCCGGCAAAGACCTCACCGAAGAAGAAGCCTACCGGGTCATGGCGGCCATTATGGCCGGTGAAGCCACCGCCGCCCAGATCGGCGGTTATTTGGTCGGGTTGGCGGCCAAAGGTCCCACGGTGGCCGAGATCGCCGGCAGCGCACGCGCCATGCGCGAATACGCCATTCCGGTCCCACATCACGCCGATGGCCGTCTCGTGGACACGTGTGGCACCGGCGGCGATTACGGGGGTACCTTCAACATTTCGACGACGGCTGCTTTTGTCGTGGCGGGTTGCGGCGTGCCCGTCGCCAAACACGGCAATCGCTCGATCACCTCGAAAGCCGGGAGTGCCGATGTGCTGAGGGCGCTGGGGGTCAACCTCGACCTGACGCCGGAGCAGGTGGGCGCCTGCATTGACCACATCGGCATCGGCTTTCTCTACGCCGTCCACCACCATCCGGCCATGCGCCATGCGGCCGGCCCGCGTCGCGAACTGGGCGTGCGCACCATTTTCAACATCCTTGGCCCTCTCACCAATCCGGCCAGCGCCACCCATCAGATCATCGGCGTCTTCGATCCGGCCCTCATCGAACCCATGGCGCAGGTTCTGGGGCGGCTGGGAGTGCGGGCCGCGCTGGTTTTCCACGGGGCCGATGGCCTGGACGAACTGAGCACAACCGGCGTCAACCGGGTTGCCCACTTGCTGCACGGCCAGGTGCGCACCTTTGCCCTGGATCCGACGGAGCTGGGGCTGCGGCGTTGCCATCTGGCCGATCTACTGGGCGGTACCGCCGAGGAAAACGCTGCCACCACCCGGGCCATCCTCTCGGGTCAAGACCGCGGCCCCCGGCGGGATGTGGTCCTGCTCAATGCCGCTGCCGCATTGGCGGTGGAGGACTTGAATTGGGAGCAGGCCCTGGCCCAGGCGACCCAAAGCCTGGATAGCGGCGCCGCGCTGGCCAAACTGGAGGCCCTCATCGCGTTTTCGCAGCAGCCGGACCAAGCGCTATGAAACGCTCACAACGCCTACGCCATCAGGGCCTTATCCTCGACGACATCATGCGCTGGAAGCGCCAGGAGCTGCCTCGCCACCAACAGGAACGACCGGAAGCCCATCTCCGCGCCCTTGTTCGCTTCACGCCGCCGGCCCTTTCCCTGTCTGCGGCGCTGGCCGGATCGGGCGTGGCCCTGATCGCCGAGGTCAAGAAAGCCTCGCCCAGCAAAGGGCTGCTTTGTCGCGATTTCGACCCCGTGGCCCTGGCGCTGACTTATGCCCAAGGGGGTGCAGCGGCCATCTCCTGCCTGACCGACGCCCGCTTTTTCCAGGGTCAACTGGCTTTTCTGACCGCCATCAAGGAGGCTTTTCGCGAACAGGGTCTGAGCATACCGGTCCTGCGCAAGGACTTCATCTTCGACCCCTATCAGGTCCTGGAAGCCCGCGTGGCCGGCGCCGATGCGGTTTTGCTGATTATGGCCGTGCTTAGCGACGGCGAATATCGCGATCTGCTGGCCTATAGCCACGAATTGGGCATGGAGGCCCTGGTCGAAGTCCATGATGAGCACGAACTGGAACGGGCGCTGCGCCGGCACCCGCGACTGATCGGCATCAACAATCGCAACCTGCGGGATTTTTCCGTCGATCTGACGACAACGGCCCGCTTGCGACCCTTAATCCCGCCGGATGTACTCGTCGTCAGCGAGAGCGGCATCGCCACCGCCGCCGAGGTCCGACAGCTGCGCGAGTTGGGCGTTCATGCCATGCTCGTCGGCGAAAGTCTGGTGAAACTGCCGCAACCGGAACGAGAACGGAAGCTCAAGGAATTGGTGGCCGCAGGCCGGGTGTCGGTCTGAAGACCTCGCCATGAGAGGTCGCCTCTCCGGCGATCGGAAACCTTTGGTAGAACGCCCGGCCCTGGTATAGCATAAGAGGCTCACCCTGACCTGGAGAAAACCATGCCCGTCCTCGTCCCCGGTCTCACCGGTACCCTGATCAACACCTTCACCGTCATCCTCGGCAGTCTGGTCGGGCTTGTTATCGGCCATCGCCTCAGCGCCGTGATGCAGAAGACGGTTTTGCACGGCCTGGGTCTGGTGACGTTGGTGGTGGCCATGAGCAATGCCCTGACAACGCGCAACATTCTGGTCCCGCTTTTTGCCGTAGCCGGTGGTGCCATCCTGGGCGAGTGGCTACACCTGGAGGAGCGGTTGGAAGCGTTGGGCCGATGGCTGGAGACGCGCTTGGGCCGACGCTGGAGCGGAGCGGCACCGGTCGAGGAAGGCCGGATCGTGCGCGGCTTCGTGACGGCCAGTCTGGTGTTCTGCGTGGGGCCCCTCACCCTTATCGGCTCGATCCAGGATGGCCTGGTCAACAACTACGAGTTCCTCTTGCTCAAGGCCATCCTCGACGGTTTTGCCAGCATCGCCTTTGCAGCCAGTCTGGGCGCAGGCGTCTTGCTTTCGGCCTTGACCGTTTTCTGCTTCCAGGGGGGACTGGCGCTGACGGCCATGCTCTTCGGCGGCGTCTTGGGTGGGGTGACGGCCGATAATCCGGCCGTGGTCGAAATGACCGCCACCGGCGGGATCGTGCTCCTCAGCATTGCCTTCATCTTGCTGGATATCAAGCGCTTGCGGGCGGCCAATTTCCTGCCTGCCATCTTCCTGGCGCCGTTGTTCGTTATCCTGTTGCAGCGCCTGGGCGTGCGTCTGTGAGGGGGATCCTCATGGCTTTTATCACCTTCGAAGGTATCGAAGGCAGCGGCAAGACCACGCAAATGCAGCTCTTGCGGGATTGGTTGCAGGCCCAGGGATACCGGGTGCTGGCCACGCGCGAGCCGGGCGGTACCGCCATCGGCGACCGCATCCGTGCCATCCTGCTCGATCCCATCCACACGGAAATGACCGCCGAGACCGAGATCCTGCTCTATTCGGCTGCCCGTGCCCAAATCGTGCGCCAGGTCATCCGCCCCCATCTGGAGCAGGGCTGGATTGTGCTCTGCGACCGGTTTTTCGATAGCACCCTGGCCTATCAGGGCTACGGCCGTGGGCTGCCCCTCGACATCCTGCAACGGATTACGACCTTTGCCACCGGCGGCCTCACGCCCGATCTGACGGTGTATCTCGACCTGCCGGCCGAGATCGGGCTGCGACGCAAGGCGCAAACGCCGGCCGAGTGGACCCGCTTCGAGGCCGAGACGCTGACCTTTCACCGCCGTGTGCGCACGGGCTATCTGACCCTGGCTGCAGCCGAGCCCCACCGTTGGCTCGTGGTCGATGCCGACCGGCCGGTGGCCGTGATCCAGCAGGACATTCGCGAACGGGTCCTGGCCCACGGGGTTTGGGCCTCTTGAGCGCAAACCCGGTTTGTTTTGTCATTTATGGTGCCGCTGAGTCGGGAGCGACACCGAGTAGTCGCCGGACGACCTGGGGATCAACGGCGGTCAGGTCAGGTACAACCAGGTCGGCCGCGGCCAGAGCCGGGGCCGGATTCGTGGTGGTGACGGCGATGCACTTCATGCCGGCGGCCTTGGCCCCGGCTACGCCGCTAACGGCATCCTCGATGACCACACAGCGCGCAGGCGGCAAGCCCAAGGCGCGGGCGGCAGCCAGGAAGACATCCGGCGCCGGCTTGCCAGGCATGCCTTCGGCCGAGATGACGGCCTGGAAAAACGGCCGTATGCCCAAGGTCTCCAGAAGGACGGCAATGTTGTCCGGCGGCGCCGAGGAGGCAATGGCCTGGCCGCTACCGGCCGCGGCCAGGGACTCCAGCCAATGACGCACGCCCGGCAACGGTCGGATCCGATCCCGGATCAGACGGCGGAAACAGGCTTCTTTGTGGTCGCTAATCGTCTGAATAAGCTCCGGTGTGGCCCGTTCGCCCAGCATAGGGCCGAGGATGTCCCGATTGAGCATGCCAAACGTGGCGCGAAATTGCTCATACGTCATGCCGAGGCCGTAGTCGGCCAGCGCCTCTTGCCAGGCCAACCAGTGGAACTCACCGGTGTCCACGAGCACGCCGTCGAGGTCCCAAATGACACCAAAGGGAAACATCGCCAGAGTCAACGAGAAGAGGGAATGAAACAGCGATGGCAAGCGCGAAACCGCTCTATTCTAGCGCAGCCAAACGCCGGCAGAGCAAACTATGCCGGCCGCGAGCGGGTGGCAGAGCGGGGATTAGGTGGTTGTCTTCCCGTCCGGCTCTTCGTCCATTGCCTCCACCATGGCGAGGAACACATCCACCACGCGCGGATCGAAGAGGATGCCTCGCTGGGCGCGCAGATAGGCCATGGCTTGCTCTTTAGGCCAGGCTTGACGATAGGGTCGGTTGGAACGCAAGGCATCCCAAACATCCACCACGGCGAATAAGCGCGCGGCCAGAGGGATTTCTTCGCCTTTGAGGCCGTAGGGATAGCCGCTGCCGTCCCAACGTTCGTGATGGTAGCGAGGGATGTCCAGGGCCGGCCGCAGATAGGCAATGGGTGCCAACAGGTCGTAAGCATAGAGGGGATGCCGGCGCATGATGGCTTCCTCTTCCGGGATGAGTTTGTCCTGTTTGAGCAGGATGCTGTCGGGCACGGCCATTTTGCCGATATCGTGCAAGAGGGCGCCCCGGCGTAAATGGACGATTTCGGCCTCGCTCAGGCCCCAGGCCCGCGCCAGGTGTTCGCTCATCACGACGACACGCCGCGTGTGACCTTCGGTCTCCCGATCGCGCAAGTCCAGCGCGCGCACCCAGCCTTCAATGGTGGCATCATAGGCCGCGGCCAATTCGGCATGAGCCCGTTGCAGGCTCGCAAAGAGCTGGGCGTTGTCAATGGCGATGGCGGCCTGACCGGCCAGGGTCTCGAAAAAGTCAAACCAGTCGTCATCCGGATCGCAGGGATGACGGGCGAACACCTCCAAAACCCCTTTCACTTCGCCCTTGGTCACAAGGGGCGCCGCATAGGCGCAGGCAAACTGTTCGGCGATCAGGACGGCCAGGCGTGGGTCGTCGGCCGCTTCCGGGTCGTCACGATGAAGGACCTTGATGCGACGTTCGCGCACGGCGTCACCCAGATAACCCTCGTCCACCCGCGCCGTCTCGGGGCTGCGCGCCGCCAGCCCACGACCGGCGGTATAGCGAAGGTGGATGCCGTCTTTCTCGAGGAGCGAAACGGCCACGGCATCCACCTGGAGTTGGCTCAAAACCTGCCGGTTGACAACGTCCAAAATCGTTCGCAAGTCCAAACTCCCCGCCGTGGCCATATCAATCGTGCGGAGCGCGGCCAGACGTTGCACCTGCTTCTCGCTTTGCTTTTTGGCCTCCTCGCGCTCGGTGACGTCGTTGAAAAAGCTAACGAGCTGGCCCGGCTGCGGACAATACGCACTGACCTCATAATAGCGCTTCAGCGGTCGGCTGTTGTGATCGAAATAGACCGGCCGACCGCTGCGCACGGCAGTGGCATAGTGGTCCAGCCATTCTGCTTCCACATCCGGCAACACCTCGCGCAAGGTGCGACCGCCGATCGCCGTTCGCGACAGACCGGTCAGGCGTTCAAAGGCAGGGTTGACCTCCAGAAAGCGATAGTCCACGGGCTCGCCGGCTTCATCATACACAACCTCGTACAGCACAAACCCGTTGAGCATGGAATTGAACACCAGGCGATACCGCTCTTCGCTGGCGCGCAACCGGTCCTCGGCTTCTTTGCGGACACTGATGTCCCGCACCAGGGTGATGGCCGTATCCGGCCATGCGCAGGCATCCAGAAAGGTCGTATCCACTTCGGCCCAGAAGAGGCGACCGTCCTGGCGGCGTAGAAGCAGTTCCCGATGGATGTGGTGGTGCCCTTGCGTCTGGGCCTCGGCCAGAGCCTGACCGTAGGCCTTAAAATCAACCTCGGTGGGGTAGAACAGGCGGCTGCTCTGCCCGATGACCTCTTGCGGTTGATAGCCGAACACGTCGTACACGCGGCGATTGACATAGCTAATGCGCCGTTCCGGGAGCTGGACGGTAAAGACGACATCGCTCAGGGTCTCGAGCAGGCTTGTCAGATAGGTCTCACGAGCGCGCAATGCGCCTGTGCGCACGGCGACCTGAACCTCTAACTCGTTGCGGTAGCGCAAGGCCACCGTGGTGAAAGCGGTGATGAGGATGGTGAACAAAGCGCCGATCAAGAGCGCCGCCGGACCGGCCCGACGTGGGTAGTCGGCCAGAAAACGCGGTGGACTGCTGATGTGCAGGGCATAGGCCTGGTCGAAAGCCAAGATGGGGAACAGGACCCTGGGCAAAGCCGTTGTCTCTTGGGTCAAACTCTCGATCGCCGCAAAAGGCGCCGCCATCAGCGCTTGCGGGGAGCGATTGGTTTCGAGACGATACAGGACGGCCGTCACCGCCGGATCGGTCACCGGAGCGGTTTGGAGCACGGTGGTCAGGAACGAATCGGCCGCCACAAAGGCGACGAGGACTCCCCGCAACAGGCGACCGGACAACACCGGTCGAAAGACGAGGATGATCGGCCGGGTCTGGCCGGGTAGCATTAGCGGTGCTGTGGCCGTGCTCAGACCCTCGGCCATGGCTTTCTCCAGGGCCGCGCGCGCCGTCGGATGGGAGGCAAAATCGTAACCCAGGCGGACTACGGCTTCGCCGGCCGTGGCGACATACCACAACGGGTAGTACACCTCCCGCACTGTTGCCGCCGTGGGTTGTCCATCCGGTCCGGCTTCCCAAACGACAAAATCGGCGATACTCTCGCTGTGGGCGCGCTTTTCCCAGGCCTCTCGGCGCTCAACCGGGATGGGTGACACCCATCCCAGCGCGGTTAGGTGGGCGTTTCGGATAAGCGGCACCCCAAAGGAGCGGAACTCGCCACGGCTGACAAAGACCGATTCGGCCATGAACCGGGCCGTCGTGTCGAGGGTTGCCTGGATTGCGGCAAAGGCGCCCCGTATCAGTTCGGCTTCTGTCCGGGCGATATGATGGAAAATCTGGTATCGTGAACGCTCCTCGACGTTCTGCAGGGTTAGGGTCAGGATGAGGGTGAGGGCAATACCGAAAGCGGTCACCAGGTACGTCTCGGCATAGCGCAAACGCGCCCGCCATGGCGGCGGCAGAACGGGACGATACCAAAAGAGGACGAAGCCCAGCACGACCAGAGTCAGCAAAATGGCGTTGTAACCCCACACAGCCATGCGTGTCCGTCGTAACGCCATCTGCCAGCGGTCGCCATCGGCATCTGCCCCTACGACCAACCGCACCGCTCCCGTTAGCGGATCGATAACAGGCGCAAAGGCCGAGACAAAAACCGTTTCCTCGCGGCGATAAGGGCCATAGACCAGGACCTGACCATGGTTGAAAACCTCGACTACAGACGCCAGGGTCTCGCAATCGTACAGGGTCCCCGGCACCGGTGGTTCGCCCCGGTCCATCGCTGCGGTTCCCCATACGATCTGCCCATCTTGTCGGGCCAGAATGTAAAGGCTCCGATAGGCGAGTTGTTGGCGATAGGCGGTCAGGCCGGCTGTCAACCGACGAAAGGCCGGGGAGGGCAGGGCATTCCCCCGCAGCCAGAGCGCTGCTTCGGGCGCAATGGCCTGGGCAACGGCGATGGTCTGCTCTTGAAGTTCCCGACGCATGTCCTCTTCTGCGGTACTCACCTGCCATTGCTGCCAGATGGACGCCACGCCTATCCAGGCCAGAAACAAGGCCCCAAAAAGGCTTTGCCAGAAAAGACGAACCGAGGGAGACGAAACGGCTGGCATAGCGAGACGGTGAAAAGGTAGCATAGACAAGAGAACGTTAGCAAGACGGCCGATCGACGGCGGCTTTTGAGACTCCGATCCGGGCGGCTTATGCGGCGGGTAAGCGGTTCAACTCCTCGCAACAGCCGACAAGGGGCTTACCGACTTGGTGCTCATGGCCCGTTTCAGAAGAAAGGGTGCTATGCAACAAGACGCCGGCAGCCGTTATGGGACGCGACCTAAAACAACAAAAGGGCAAAAAGTGCAAATTGGTATGAGACATACCATTTGCTCCGTATTTGGCCCCGCTATGTGCGAAAAAAGTCCTTCCATATTATACTCCCCAGGACACCCACCCGCTACCCTCGCAAACCATCGAGGGGCTCCGCGCCCGAGGGCAATCTGCTGCAGGTCTGGCGATGGTTCGCCGCCTTCGGTAGCTTGCCCTCAGTCCCGTTGCCGGTGTGCCCCCGGTGACCGTAAGCAGCTTCCAACAACGGGTCATTCCCTATGGCTTATCGCGATTTGCGTCAGTTTATCGATCGTTTGGAGAAAGCCGGCGAGCTGCGCCGGATTACGGTGCCGGTTGATCCCTATCTCGAAATCACCGAGATCACCGACCGCATCTGCAAAGGCCCGCCGGATAAGAACAAAGCCCTGCTGTTCGAGCGGGTCAAAGGTTCGGAGATGCCCGTGCTCATCAATGCCCTGGGCAGCCCGCGGCGGATGGCCTGGGCGCTCGGCGTCGACCATCTCGATGTGCTGCGGGACAATCTGGCCCGCCTGATCGACCTCCGCTTGCCGCAAGGATTGAGACCGGCCCTGAACCGCGCCGGCGACCTGGTCGGCGCCCTGCGCAGCATCGGCATCCGGCCGCGCCTGGTCGGCAAAGCACCGGTCCAGGAGGTCGTCAAAGTCGGCGACGAAGCCACCCTGGCCGGTATTCCCATCCTGACCTGTTGGCCCGAAGACGGTGGGCCTTACATCACCATGACCACGGTCATTACCCGTGACCCGGTGACGCGGGTCCGCAATGTGGGCATGTATCGGGTGCAGGTCTACGATGAGCGCACCGTGGGCATGCATTGGCAGCTCCACAAAGGTGGCGCCGAGCACGAGCGTCTGGCCCGCGAACAGCAGGAACGGATCCCGGTGGCCATTAGCCTGGGCGGCGATCCGGCCGTGATGTGGTCGGGAAGCGCGCCGCTACCACCGGGCATCGACGAGTTCCTCCTGGCCGGGTGGCTGCGCGGCCGGCCGGTCGAGCTGGTGCGCTGCATCACCCAGCCCCTGGAGGTGCCTGCTCAGGCCGAGATCGTCATCGAGGGCTATGTCGATCCCAACGAAAGCCGCCTGGAGGGGCCTTTCGGCGACCACACGGGTTTCTACACACCGCCTGCGCCGTATCCCGTCCTCCATATCACGGCCGTCACCCAGCGTCGGCACCCCATCTATCCCACCACCATCGTCGGCAAACCGCCTATGGAGGATTACTGGATGGGGAAAGCCACCGAACGACTCTTCCTGCCGCTGATGAGGCTTTTCCAGGGCGAGATCGTAGACGTCAACATGCCGCCGCCGGGCGTGTTTCACAACCTGCTTTTTGTTTCCATTAGGAAACGCTATCCCGGCCATGCCCGCAAGGTCATCAACGGGCTATGGGGACTGGGCCTGATGATGCTGACGAAATGCATCGTCGTCTTCGACGAGGATGTGGATGTGCAGAACATGGACGAGGCCCTCTTCCACATGTTCGGCAATGTGGACTGGAGCCGCGATGTCATCATCCAGGAAGGACCGGTGGATGCGCTGGACCACGCCAGCTATCGTTTCGCCTTCGGCGGCAAGATCGGCATCGATGCCACGCGTAAGCTTCCCGAAGAGGGCTATACACGCGGCTGGCCCAAGCCCATTACCATGAACCCGGAAATCCAGGAACGGGTGACGCGACGCTGGTCCCAATACGGCCTGGACTGATCGTCGCGTCCGGGCAGGCGGCCTCGCTCATACCCCGATGTAGCGGGCGTACAAACTGCGCGCCAGTTCGAGGTCCTCGGTCCCTTTGATGATGGCGCGGCCGTCAGCGAAGACGGTGAACTCGTAGCCGTCGATTTCGGCGATGACCAGGTAGGGATTTTGCCGCACGCGACCCAGCGCGGCCAACCGCTCGGCTATGGTCGCCAAATGAAGCCGGGCATGGGTTGCGCTCACCTGCACGGCATTGCGGCCGCAAAGGACGACACTACGGCTGCCGACTTCGGCGTTCAAAAAGCGAAACGTCCCGCGACCACAGGCCGGACAATCCGGCCGGGGATCGGTCCAGGTGAAGATCTCGAAGCTGTTGTACCACAGGTCCACATGCAACAGACCGGGATTGAGTTCGCCACTGCCGGTCAGGATTTTGATGGCTTCGGTGGCGGCGATCGAGGCCAGCGTTGCTACGACCGGCCCCAGCACGCCTACGGTGTCACAGGTCGGCCCACCGGTAGAGGGCTCCGGTCCCAACAGGCATTGCAGGCAACCCGTGGGCGTGCGACCCACCCTGGCTGCGGCTTTGGCAGGGATAAGGGTGGCCGTCATGCCGTAGGAGGCCACCACGCCGGTGTAGACCCACGGCAGGCCTAGTTTCAGGCAGGCGTCGTTGAGCAGGTAACGCGCCTCGAAATTGTCCGTGCCGTCCAAGACCAGGTCGGCGCCCTGCAACAGCTCCAGGGCATTGCCCGGGTTGAAATCGGCCACCACCCCTTCGACCGTGATCTCGCTGTTGAACTTGCGCAGATGGCGCTCGGCGGCAACGGCCTTGGGCAGGCGGGCGGCCAGGTCGTCTTCATCGAAGAGCATCTGCCGGTGGAGGTTGTTCAACTCGACATAATCTCGGTCGATCAGCCGGATTCGGCCCACTCCGGCCCGCGCTAAATGGTTGGCGAGCACGCTACCGGTCGCCCCACAACCCACGATGACCACATGCGAGGCCAAAAGCCGACGCTGGCCGGCTTCACCCAAGCCGGTAAAAAGCATCTGGCGCTGATAACGGTCCAGGTGAGAGGTAGCCATCACAGCCTGTCGTAGGATAAGGAACGAATGCGATGGTCTCAGTCTACATCCGGGCGCCGGCTTTCGTCAACGGCTAACAGGGTCAACGCCTGGGTCAAGACCTGCTCCGGCGCGATGGCACGCACACAGCCATGCGCAGGAACGTCGGGCCAATCCAGGCGGCCGCAAGGGGCACAAGCCCAGGGCGACCGCAGCACCACGTGACGGCTTGGATCGCCCCACGGTCCGAACAGGACCGGATCGGCCGGCCCGAAGAGGTGGATGGTCGGCGTCCCTACGGCCACGGCCAGATGGAGCGGGCCGCTATCCGGTCCCAATGCCAGGTCGGCCTGGGCCAACAATCCGGCCAGGACACCGAAGGCGGTGCGGCCGCCGAGGTCGACGGCCATCCCATCGGCAGCGGCGACCACGGCGGCCGTCAGGGCCTCTTCGCCCGGCCCCCCTGTAACCAATACCGTGGCGCCGCGCGCGTGCAGGCTTCGGGCGACGGCGGCCCAGGCCGTCGGCTCCCACAACTTGACGGCAGCACCGGCGCCGGGATGGATGACGACATAAGGCCGGCGGTCGGCGACCGTCGCCAGCAAGCGTCTGGCGGCTTCGCGGTCGGCAGCGCCTACCGGAAAACGCAGCGGATGCGCACTCGGCTGCAGCACGGGCTCCTGGCCCAGGAAGGCCCCCACCAGCCGCAGATTGCGCGCCACCGCATGCTCGTATCGCAGCGGTAACCGCCGGCTGAGATAGGGCGCCGTCTCATAGGTATCGTAACCCAACCGCACGGGGATCCGGGCCAGCCGAGCCACCAGCGCGCCCCACCAGTGGTCAGGCCGCAGGATGAGGGCTGCCGCAAATCCCCGTCCGGCCAATGCCCGTCCCAACTGCCAGGCCAGGCGCCAGCGCGCGGCAACGCCCTGACGTTGGCCCCGCTCGAAGGCCGGAAAAGGCACTTCGAGCAGCTCATCGTAGGCGCCGGCCAGGGCCGGCAATACCGGTCGCGCCCAGGGCCCCACCATCAGGGTTAGCGGGACTTCCGGCGCCTGTTGACGCAACCAGTGGAGGGCCGGAGCCAGGAAGAGCAGATCGCCGAGATGGTCGGGTCGAATGAGCAAGAGACGGCCATGGGCAGTGGCCGCTGCCGGCCGGGGACTCCATCGGTTCAGGAGGATGGCCAGAGCACGGCGCACCCGACTGCGCCATGACGGCCCCGCCTGCGGGTCAGGAGGACGGGGATACGCCGGAGCCATGGGTTCCGGTCTCCACCACCGAGAGGGGAGCCATCGTCTCCGCTAAAGCGGCCGGCCGTTCCAGGCCGAGCATCTGACGATAGACGGCATAGGTCGCCTGGGCGATCCGGGCCTGGGTGAAACGGCCGAGCACGCGGGCACGACCTCGACGACCCAGCTCGATCCGCAAGTCGGGCTCGCGATGCAGACGGTCCAAATGGGCTGCCAGAGCGGCTGCGTCCGCTTCCGGGAAGATCAGCCCGGCATCGCCGATGACATGGGGGATTTCGCCGCTGTCCGAGCCGATGACGGCCACGCCGCAGGCCATGGCTTCGACCAAGACCCGGCCGAATTGCTCCTTCCAGTGGCGCCGGGTGCGCGAGGGCAGGACGAGGACATCCAGCTCCTGATAGAAGCGCGGCATGTGCAACGAACTCAGACGGCCGCGCCAGTCAATCCGATCGGCGATGCCGAAGCGGTCGGCCAGGGCCTCCAGGGCAGGTCGCTGGGCCCCCTCTCCGGCCACAAGCAAGCGCCATGCCCCCGTTAGCCTCCGACAGGCCCGTAGCAGGGTATCCACGCCTTTTTCCGGGACAAGGCCGCCGGCGTAGCCGATGGTAAAGGGTCGGACCGACGAGGATGTCGGGGGCGGCGTAAATAAGTCGGGATCGATGCCGAACTGAGGGATGACGACCAGGGGCCCCCCATAGCCTTTGCTTTGCAGCACCTGAGCGGCAGCATGGTTGCCGGCAATGGCATAGGCAGCATGGCGCAAGACGTAGCGCTCCCACAGGCCGAAGGGGGGCGGATAACGCCGATACAGGTTCTGCCAACTGAAAAAGCAAGCCGGGAGGCGCCATCGTTGCGCCAGGCCCATGGCCTGTCGCGTGGCCAGGTTATAGGGTTCTTCGTCGATATGGACCAGGTCGGGATGCACGGCCTGGAATTCGGCGGCCAGCCGGGGATAGAAATGCAGATGAAAACGACCGTTGAGGGCCACCGGCGTGACGCGCAGCTCGTAGCCGCGCGTGAAGGCCCGTTCAAGGCGCTGCTCCCCGCGACTATCACGCCAGCCCGGCGGCACCAGCACGACCAACTCCATGTCCGGCAACCGGGCCAGCTCCTCCAGCTTGCGCTGATAAGCGCCCACCACACAGGCTTTTGAGATCATGAGGACACGCATCAGGCCCATTCTAAGCACGAGTGGCCCTGTTGCGCAAACTTTCACGATTTCTTGCCTTGCAGAGAGGCAAACCCTATAATAGCGCTATCGCCGATCAAACTGTTGCTATCCCCGATGATGATCGGCTTACGTCTGCTTTGTCACCCTCTTTACGGCTCAAGATCATCATGGACGAAAGCACGCGCCATCTCCTCACCCACGACTTGTTTCAAGATCTGTCGGACAAGGAGCGCGAGGAACTCGACCGCATCAGCACCGTGACCACGGTGCGCCGAGGTAAGGTGTTCTACCGGCCCGATGAAGCCGGTGAGGTGCTCTTCCTGCTCAAAGAGGGCCAAGTCCAGCTCTATCGGATCTCGCCTGAGGGCAAGAAACTCGTCATCACCACCCTGGGACCGGGTTCGCTTTTCGGCGAGATGGCCCTATTGGGGCAACAGATGCATAACACTTTTGCCGAAGCCTTGACCGATTGCACCATCTGCCTGCTCGGTCGCGCCGATCTGGAACGCCTGATCCTGCAACGACCTCAGGTGGCCTTGCGCATTCTGGAGGTCACAGGCCGTCGCTTGCGCGAGGCCGAAACCCGCCTGGAGGACCTGGCCTTCAAGGACATCCCTGCCCGTCTGGCTTCCCTGCTGCTGCGCCTGAGCGGGGAGGGGAATCAGGTTCTGGGCCTGACCCATCAAGATTTGGCCGAAATGATAGGCACGTATCGTGAGACAACCACCCAGGTGCTCAATGACCTCAAAAGTCGCGGGCTGATCGAAATCGGTCGCAAGCGCATCACCATTCTCGACCGCGAAGGATTGCTCGAAGTTGCCGAAAGCTAGCGCGGCTCCCAGACCGGATCCCAATCGTTGGCGCTGTTATCGGTAAGGCGGAGAAAACCGGTTCCATCGCGGGCGATGACGGCCAGTTCGCGGTCGGCGTCGGCGATGACAAAAGCAAGGCGATCGGCCGCGGCCGACCAGGTCACGGTCGTCCCGGGGAAGACGGGATTATACAGTCGTGCGCGGCGGCTCCCATCGGCCTGCATCACGAACAGGCTCCAGGTGTTGTCCATATCGCCGACGATATGGGCAATGGCACCGCCGTCACCCCGATCCGGCGCCCAGGATGGGACCTGGCTCCAATCCGCAAGGGGTGTCAACCGCACCAGGTCGCCGTTGCCGAGATCGAGCCGATAGATCCCGGCATTGCCGTCCCGATCGGAGGCGAAGGCCAACCGGCGACCGTCCGGGGACCAGGTGGGATTCCAGGCATTGGCGTTCTCCTCGGTTTCGAACAAAAAGACAGGCGCTTCCACGGCGGCAATGGCGATGCGCTTGCGAACGCGGTTGAGCTCAAAAGCGACAAAACGACTATCAGGCGACCACACATAGGCCAGTTGCTCGCCGGGGATGCGCAACCAGGGCAGGCCGTCGAGATAGAGTTCATAACCGTCTTCTTGCCGGCGGGCATAGACCCTGTGACGGCCATCCGGGCTGATAGAATAGGCGACGGCATCGGTGGCCTCGAAAACGGGGGTTTGCTCGTGGCCATCGGGGCGCATCGACCACAGCGCCAGCCGTCCCCCGCGATCGCTATGGAAGAAGATGCGCTGGCCGTCGGCCGACCAAAAGGGGCGGTCGTTGCGGCCTTCGAAGGTGAGAGGACGGTCATCGCTGCCATCGCTGCCGATACGGTAAATCTGCGGGTTCCCGGTGCGGTCGCTGACGTAGAGGATATAGGCCGCCCGCCACTCCGGTGTGGGCGTGACCGTCGGTGTTGGTGTGGCCGTGGGTGTGGGCAACACGACAATCGGCGTCGGTGTCACCGTGGCCAGGATGCCGCCGACCACGACCGTCGGTGGACGGGTAGGCGCCAGCGTTGCCTCCGGCTGGGCGCGCAACAAGGCCCAGGCCACGAAGGCCAGCGCGGCCAGCCCGAGGAGGAAGCCGAGGAGCACATAGGGCCAAAGGGGAGCCGCCGCCACCGGCGAAGGGCCCGGAGGTCCGGGCGGCCGTGTTGCCCCTCCGGCAGGGGACAAGACGGCCGTGGCCGGTTCGGGGGCAGCCGTCAAAGCCAGGGCCAGGGCTTGGGCGAAGGCGGTGGCCGTGGGATAGCGCCGTTCCGGTGCTTTGGCCGTAACCATGGCCAAAACGGTGCTGATGGCCGGGGGCAGGGCCGGATTGAGATGCCGCGGATCGGGCAGAGGTTGATGAATGTGCGCGTACAGCGTCGCCTGGGGCGTTTCCCCCCGAAAGGGCGGCTGTCCTGTCAGCAGGTGATAGGCTACGATTCCCAGGCTGTAGACATCGCTGCGGCCATCCACCGCCAGGCCGGCTGCCTGTTCCGGTGACATGTACTCCGGCGTGCCCAAGACCATCCCGGTCTGGGTGATCTGCCCGGCAAAGCGGGCGGCGTGCGCAATGCCGAAATCGGTAAGCAGCACATGCCCGTTCTCCTGGACCAGGATGTTACTGGGCTTGATATCCCGGTGGACGATGCCGCGTTGGTGGGCATAATCGAGGGCGGCGGCCACCTGACCGACGACGCTGAGCACGAAATCAGTGGGCAGCGGCCCCGGCACGCGGCGCAGGATATCGGCCAGGGTCTCCCCGTCCACATAGGCCATGGCAATGTAGTCGATGCCGTCGATATGGCCGGCATCGTGAACGGTGATGATGTTGGGGTGGTTGAGTCGAGCCGCCGCGCGCGCCTCGAACAAAAACCGTTCCACAAAATCGGTGTCCCCACGCAGATGCTCGTAGAGCACCTTCAGCGCCACCGGTCGCTCCAAGCGCTGATGCCAGGCCAGATAGACAATGGCCGCTCCGCCCCGTCCAAGCTCACGCTCGATGCGATAGGGGCCGAGGATGTCGCCGGGACGCAACATGGTCAGGTGATCGGCGGACCCGCCAACCAATCGTAACCGATGGTGGGGTCGTCGTGGGGGATGCGGCCCTCGTCGGCGGGATTGTAGGTCTGGCTGGTGATGTAGAGCATATGGGCCTCGGCGCTGAGCACCCGATAGCCGTGGGCCACACCCGGCGGAATGCGCAGGACGATGGGCGGGTAGTTATCGCCCATGTAGAGCTCCATCAGGTGGCCATACGTAGGGCTTTCCGGTCGGGTATCGTAGAGCGCAACCTTGATGTTGCCGATGGGGCAGTACCACCAATCGGTCTGATAACGGTGGACATGCCAGGCTTTGACCACCCCGTGGAAGTTGCGGGCATGGC
Organism: Caldilineales bacterium; assembly: GCA_037443945.1. Taxonomy (GTDB): domain Bacteria; phylum Chloroflexota; class Anaerolineae; order J102; family J102; genus SSF26. Next base: position 15,591 of record JBBINH010000029.1, on the reverse strand, counting down.
TCCATTGGGCAAAGCCATCGGCAAAGAACGGGTCGGTCACGCGGATGATCTCACGGAAGAACCCGCGCGGATCGGCGTGGGTGCTCAGCTCTTTGATCATCACGCCTTCAATGTGGCCGCTGATGTGGTTTGTGTAGGGCATAGGACTTGCCGAATCCAAAATCGCATCATGGTCAGCCGGGTCTCCCGCAGGGTCGATAACCATCGATGCCCGGAAGTCGCCCCGAATGGTTCGGGGCCGATCAACCTGCAGGAGGCGGAATCGCTAAGCAACATGCTTATCGACACAACTCGAGCACGGTATCGTAGAGGACTTCGATCCCCCATTCCAGAGCGCTCACAGGGATGCGCTCATCATGGCCGTGTACCAGCCTGCGCCAATCGAAATCGGGTGGGAAAAGCATGGGGCTGAAGCCATAAGTCTGCGTGCGCAACGGCTGCAGGTGTTTGGCATCGGTACCGCCGGCCAGGAGAATGGGAACGACAACGGCGCCGGGCGCATGCTTTTGCAACATGCGCACCAGGGTTTCCCACAGGGGACCTTGCGAGGGTGCTTCCAGGGGTTCGGAGTTGTGTTCAGGCCGATGCAGGACTTCGACCGGCAGGTCATCGCCGATGGCGGCACGAACCTCGGCCACCAGATCGGCGCAGGTTTGGCCGGGGAGGATGCGACCGTCGAGTTCGGCTTCGGCCACGCCGGGAACGACGTTGATTTTGGTACCGGCGCGCAGCAGAGTGGGCGCGGCCGAGTTGCGCGTTGTATGGGTCAGGATGTTTTGCAGGCTAAAGGGCGGCAACTGCGCCAGCAAGGCCTCCACCTCGGCTTCGGTCGGAGGGGCAGCGAGTCCCAACAACGGCGCCAACGTCGTCAGGGCCGTGCGCAGGGTCGGGGTGAGATGGGTGGGCAGCGGGTGACGGGTCAGACGTTCGAGGGCGATGGCCAGATGCCGAACGGCGTAGTTCCGGTAGTCGGGCGAAGCGCCGTGGCCCGGCGCACCGGTGGCGCGCAGGATCAGGCGGCAATTGCCTTTTTCGCCTACCTGGATAAAGAAGACGGCCCGGCCGTTGAGATAAACGGGGATGCCGCCTGATTCGCTGAGACCCAACTCCGCATCGACCAACTCGCGATGATGGGCGACCAGCCACTGCAGGCCGTAACGGCCGCCGGCCTCTTCGTCGGCACAGCCGGCAAAAATGACATCGCGTCGCAAGGCCGGTCGTTCGGCCGCCAGACGCAGCATGACCATCAGTTGCTGGGTCACGACGTTTTTCATATCCAAAGCGCCCCGGCCCCATACATAGCCCCCATCCAGCTCGCCGCCGAAGGGGTCATGGGTCCAGGCCGAGGCCTCGACGGGGACCACATCGAGATGGTTGTAGAGCAAGAGGGGACGCCGACTGCCATCGCCACGATAGCGGGCGATGACATTGCCTCGACCCGGCGCCGAGAGGAGCACCTGGGGCCGGTAGCCGGCGGCCGCCAAAACCTCGGCTAAGTACTCGGCGGCCTGGATTTCATTACCCGGCGGATTGGTGGTATCCAGCCGGATGAGCTGCTGAAGATGATAGACGGCGTTCATGAGAGCAAGCGCAATCCTGAGAAGAGGGCCGGTGGTGGCGATGGCCCAGGCTAACCCACCAGCAGCAGTGTAACGAAAAAGCGGGCCAGGCTCAAATCATCTCCAAGGGTGTAGGGCAGGAGGTGCATGAGCGGGTAACGGCCTACGGGCCGACCGGGCGCGTCGGCGCAGGCCGACGTCCGGCCCAACGCTCAGCGAGGCCGATCCTCCATCGGCGCCCGGCGGTGGGCAGCCGGGTGGGTCATTACCGCAAGGCGAAACACCCATGCCAAAGGCGCCGGCAGTTTGTGACAAACTTTCCTTGACACTGCTCCCTGGGGATTGCTATAATCGGTACGGCTTCCCTCTCGGTGGGGCCTCGTGTTCTTCCGCTAAGGCGGCGATCACCATCTAAGGCCGACATCGGAGCGGGCACCGTCTGTTTTCGCTTGTTGTATGACCAAAGGATCGGGTATGGCTAACGATAACGATCTCCCGCAGGAACTAAAACAGAACGTTTTTCTGACCTCCTTGGATTTTCTTTACAACTGGAGTCGGCAAAATAGCATGTGGCCGATGCTGTTCGGCCTGGCCTGTTGTGCCATCGAGATGATCTGCACGGCTGCCGGTCGCTACGATCTGGCCCGTTTCGGCATGGAGGTGATGCGGCCTTCCCCGCGGCAGTGCGACCTTATGATCGTCTCGGGCACGGTGACCAAGAAGATGGTCCCCACCATTGTCCGGCTGTACAACCAGATGGCCGAACCGCGCTATGTCCTCAGCATGGGCGCCTGTGCTACCGGCGGCGGGCCGTTCAAAGAGGGTTACAACGTCGTTTCCGGGATTGACAAGTATCTCCCGGTGGATGTCTACGTGCCCGGCTGTCCGCCCACGCCCGAAGCGCTTCTGTACGGCATCCTCAAACTCCATGAGAAGGTGCGGAATCAGTCGCTGCGCACGGTCCCCTGGTATCGCCGCGAGACCCCACGCGCGGTGACCATCCCTGAACTCGGCCCGGATATCTTTTTGCCGGATCGGGCCGAGGAAATCCGTCGTCTGACCATGCGGCAGGCTGCCGCCGAGACCCCCGTGGTACAGGAGGCATGACATGGCTATTGCCGATACCCTTGCTCCCGAATGGTTGGCCACTTATGACCAGGCTGTGCCCGGCGCCGTCCTCGGTATCGAAAAGGGCGATATCAGCGGGACACCGGCTCTGATCGTCAACCGCGACAAGCTGATCGACCTGGCCCTGTACCTGCGTAACCGGCAGGGCTTCGACTACCTGTCCTGTCTGACGGCTGTCGATTATCTGGGCTTTGAGGGCCGCACGGCCGCCGACCGTTTTGAGGTGGTTTACCACCTCTTCAACACGAAAAAGGGCGGGGACGGGATTGTCCTCAAGGTGCGCTTGCCCGAAGACGATCCCCAGCTTCCCAGCCTGATCAAGGTCTATCCGGGCGCCGATCTCCAGGAACGGGAGGCTTACGATCTCTTCGGCATTCGCTTCCAGGGCCATCCCCGGCTGCGACGCATCTTCCTGTGGGAAGGCTTCCATGGCCATCCCATGCGCAAGGACTGGAAAGAACCCTATTACGAGGAAGAGCATAAGCCGTTCAAGAGTCGCTGGCCCGCAGGCCATTATCAATGGGCCGAGGATCGCGTGCCCTGGGGCGACAATGTGCGCTATCCGGCCGGTTGGGACCCCGATACCTTTACCCCGGCGCCACCCCCTCTTCCCGTCATCTACGAACCACCGGAATGGGCTTCCCTCAAAACCGAGCATATCGTCGTCAATATGGGGCCGCAGCATCCCTCCACCCACGGTGTTTTTCGGATGATCGTGGCCCTGAACGGCGAGACGATTGTCGGGCTGGAGCCGGAATGCGGCTATTTGCACCGCAACCACGAAAAAATCGGTGAGCGCAACACCTGGCTGGGGAATATCCCCTTCACCGACCGCCTGGATTATCTCTCCAGCATGTCGAACAATTTCGGCTATGTCCTGGCGGTGGAAAAGCTGATGGGCGACCGGGGCAAACCACCGGAACGGGCCGAGTACCTGCGGGTGATCATGGCCGAACTGACCCGGATCTGCAATCACATGTGGTCGGTCGGCTTCTTGCTCAACGACCTGGGAGCCTTTTTCACCCCGGCCCTTTATACCATCGAGGAGCGCGAGCTGATCCTGGACCTGTTCGAGGCCGCGGCCGGCAGCCGCATGATGTGCAACTACATGCGTTTCGGCGGGGTTGTGCGCGACGTGGATGACGACTGGCTCACTCGTTGTCGCGACATCGTCTTCAACCGTCTGGAGCGCAAGATCGACGAGCTGGAGACCTATCTGACCACGAACGAGATCCTGATGGCCCGCTGCATCGGCGTCGGCCTGCTTTCGGCCGAAGATGCCGTTGCCCTCAGCGTCTGCGGCCCCATGTTGCGTGCCAGCGGTGTACCCTACGATGTGCGTCGCGCCCGGCCCTACAGCATCTACGACCGTTTCGAGTTCGATGTCGTCACCGATGACGGTTGTGATGTCTATGCGCGCTACAAGGTGCGGATCGGCGAGATGCGCCAGTCGGTGCGGATCCTCAAACAGGCCCTGGACCAGATCCCCGATGGCCCCATCATGAACGGCAAGCCCTCTTACGTCACCCGCGTGGAAAAAGGCGAATCCTACGCCGCCGTCGAGGGTCCCAAGGGCGAGCTGGGGTTTTACGTCGTTTCCGATGGGTCGGACAACCCCTGGCGCTATCACATTCGGGCGCCGTCGTACATCAATCTGAACAGCCTGGCCCCCATGTCCATCGGTTACAAAATCGCCGATGCCATCATCACGCTCGGCGCCATCGATATCGTCCTCGGTGAGACCGATCGTTAGCAAGGAAGAGCACGCATGTACGGACTTGGTATTCTGCGCGGACTCGGCGTTACCCTTAAGCGCACCATCACGACCTTTGTCGATGACCTTTCGCGCGATACGGCCCGCTATCGCGATGCCTACGAGACCTCCAAGGGCAAGATTTTGCGGCAGCCTACCGATATGCGCGGCATTTTCACCATCCAATACCCCGAAGAGCGCCGCGAACTGCCGGAGAACTTCCGCTATATCCCCATGCTCATCTACGAGGAAGACACCGGGGAGGACCGTTGCACCGCTTGCGGCATCTGCGCCAAGGTGTGTCCGCCGCAATGCATCTGGATCGTGCGCGACCAGGATGCCAGCGGTAAACCCATTACCCGGCCGGCCGAGTTCTTCATCGACGCCAGCATCTGCATGAGTTGTGGTTTTTGTGCCGAGTATTGCCCCTTCGACGCCATCAAGATGAACCACGACTACGAGCTGGCCACCTACGATCGGTTCCCCGGCCTGATCTACAACAAAGCCGAGCTGAGCGTTCCCACCAGCTACTACGCCGCCCTCTATCCGAAGGCCTGGGCCGCCGAGTCGGCCAAGGCGAAGAAGGGCAAGAAGGCCGAAAAGGCCAAACCCGAACCGAAAAAACAAGTTCCGCCGGCCCCCAAACCGGAGCCTCAGGCCGCCCCGGCGGCAGCGGCTCCGGCGGCCGCTCCGGCGGCACCCCCACCCACTGCGGAGGCGCCTACACCCGCTCCGGCCGCCCGCGCTAAACCCAAGGGGCGTCATTATTCGCCTATCCCCGAAGGCTACACCGGTGAGATCATCCGTTCGAGTCTGCCCTTGCCGCCGGTCCCGGCCGAAGGCACCAGTCCCAGCGGTGTACCCTGGCCGCGCATTATGGAGCTGCGCGAAAAGCAACTGCTCCACTATCGTGAGCGGCGCAAAGCCGAGGGGAAAGAGGTCAAGCTGTAAGCGTCGTCCTTTTCAGGAGGAATGCCATGTCCGTCTCCATTATCTATCACGGTCATGCCTGTTTTACCGTCGTAGCCGACGGTAAGCACATCCTCATCGACCCCTTCTTCACCGGCAATCCCCTGGCCAAAATCGGTCCCGACCAGGTCCAGGCGGATTTCATCCTCCTCTCCCACGGCCATGGTGACCATGTGGGCGATGCCGTCGCCATTGCCAAACGCACCGGCGCCCTTGTCATCTGCAACTACGAAATCCTGGGTTGGCTGGACAGGCAAGGCGTCAAAAACGTTCACCCCCTCCACATCGGCGGCGGCAACCGGTTTCCCTTTGGTCGTTGCAAGATGACCATCGCCCATCACGGCTCCGGCCTGCCCGACGGTTCCTACGGCGGGAACCCGGCGGGCTTTCTGCTCAAGCTGAATGCCGGCAAAACCATTTACTTCTCCGGCGATACGGCCCTGACCTACGACATGAAATGGCTGGCCGATGACCACGTGGATGTGGCCATCCTCTGCATCGGCGACAACTTCACCATGGGGCCGGATGACGCCATCAAAGCCGTCAAGCTCATCGAGCCCAAAACCGTCATCCCCTGCCATTTCGGCACCTGGCCTTATATCGAGGTCGATGCCGAAGAGTTCCAGGCCCGTTGCCATGCCGAAACTTCGGCCCGGTGTGTCCTCATGCACCCGGAAGAGACGTTCGATCTGGCCTGAGCACAGGACGATCCATCCCGGAGTACGGTTTTCCCGACTTCTGTTTCATCCCATCTGGAGTCCCGAACCATGCTTGTGCCCGTTATTGTTGCGCTGGTGATAGCGCTGGCGGCGCTCATCTATGCCTGGGCGGCTCAGCGGCAAGCAACCGATCTGCGTCGTCGGCTGGAGCGCCTGAGCGGGCAGCTCTACGATCAGAATCTCCGTCTCGACGAGCTCAAAAGACAGCTCGAGGAGACGGCGCAAGAACTCCGTTTCACCATCCGCCAGGCGACCGGTCAACTCCACTACGGCCCGGAGACGACCATCGGCGAAATCCAGGCCACCCATCCCTATGCCGAGGCCATCCTGGCCAGCTTTCACATAGGCGGCTGCCACAGTTGCGCCGTGTCCCCCGAAGAGACGCTGGCTGCTGCCTGCGCCCGCCTGAACGTCGACCAGGCGGCTCTGCTGGCGGCTTTACACAACGGCAAGCCGCCCGCCATGACCGGCGTTGGTCATCGTGCGCCCATCGAATTGGAATAACCCCCGGCGGTGTAGCCGGCGCCGTCTTTCGACCCTCCCATCTGGCAACGCTCGGGCTTCCTCCCGAGCGTTTTTGAGCTTGTCCGAACAGGCTCCCATCGCCACCATGGCCGGGACCTGACCGGTTTATGCTTTGTCCGGCTTTCTCGTCATGTATCCCAAAGCCGAGATCCTCTTTCCCGTCACCCTGATCCCGCGTTTGCGCAACCTGAAGGGCCCCGAATGGGCGGCCCTGGTGGACCGGATCAGCCCCTTGCCGGAGATGCACCCCGACAAGCTGGCCTTTTGCCTGCTGATGATCCGTCTCGACGGTTGTCTCAAATGCTACAGCGGCAGTTACAAGTTCATGCGCGGCTGTGAGGCCTGCGCCGTGCAAAGCGTGACGCAGTTCAAAGGCAGCGATGAAGACCTGCTGCAGATGTATGCCCAGGCGCAACGCGACCTGGCCGCTTATCAGAGCAGCCGCACCAAACCGACCGAAGTCCAAACCACTCCTTGACGATGTCCCTCCCCGCCACCGGTCAACCCGCTCCTGATTTTGCTCTACCCGGCAGCAACGGCGAGATCGTCCGTCTGAGCCACTTTCGCGGCAAAGCCAACGTGTTGCTGGCTTTTTATCCCTTCGATTTCAGTCCCATCTGCGAGAAGCAGTTACCGGGTCTGCAGGAGCAGATGGAACGTTTTCGCGCTCTGGAGACCATTGTCCTCGGCATCAGCACGGACAGTCCCTATTCCCATCGCGCGTTTGCGGCCGAATTGGGTTTGGAATTCCTTCTGTTGAGCGATTTCTTCGGCAAGCATGCCTCCGCCGCGTACGGCGTCCTGCGCCGCGACGGCTTTTGCGAACGCGCCTCCTTCATCATCGACAAAAACGGTATTCTGCGTTACGCTGCCGTCCACAGCCTCGACCAGGTTCCCGATGTCGAGGAACTGATCCGGGTGTTGGAATCCCTGGCCGGAACCGATGGCTGACTCCATCGCCATCATCGGCGCCGGGCCGGCCGGACTGGCGGCGGCCTACGACCTGGTCCGGGCCGGGTGTCGGGTCGTTGTCTTCGAGGCTTCTGCGCAGGTGGGCGGGCTGGCAGGCGGCTTCAAGGCGCCCCACTGGGACTGGAGCCTGGAGAAGTTCTACCATCACTGGTTCCAGAGCGATCGCCACATCCTGGGCCTTATTGCCGAGCTAGGCTGGAGCGAGCGGGTGATTTTTCCCCGGCCTTATACCGTCGTCTATTACGAAGGGCGGTTTTATCCGCTCGATTCCATCCTAGAGGCAGCGCGCTTTACCCTGCGCCATTTTTCCCTGTTCGACTTCTTGCGTTTCGGCCTGGTAGGTCTATACTTGCGGTTGACCCCGCGCTGGCAGCCCTTGGAACGGGTCACGGCCGATGCCTGGTTGCGGCGTTGGCTGGGGCCACGCCTCTATGAGGCGCTCTGGCGTCCGCTCCTTGTCGGCAAATTCGGCGAAGAAAACCTCGGCATCGTCAATATGGCCTGGATGTGGGCACGGTTGAAGGCCCGCACCACCCGGTTGGGTACCTTTATCGGCGGTTTTCAGGCCTTTTTTGACGCTTTCGCCGATGTGCTACGCCGTCAGGGCGTCGAGATCCGCCTGGAATGTCCCGTGCACGCCGTGCGTCGTCAGGCGACCGGATTGCAGCTAACGAGCGCTCGTGGCGAGGAGACGTTCGACGTCGTCATTGCGACCAGTTCACCGGCGGCGATGGCCCGTCTGGCGCCCGAACTGCCGGATGCCTACACCGCCGCGCTGCGCAGTCTCCGCTCCCTGGGCGCCGTGGTGCTCATTGTGGCCCTGGACCGTCCGCTCACACGTTACTACTGGCACAATCTGCCCAAAGAGGCCGGCTTTCCCTTTCTAGCCCTGGTCGAACACACCAACTTCGTCGGGCCTGAGCACTACGGCGGCGACCATCTGGTCTATTTGGGCGATTACCTGCCGCCCGAGCACGAGTACTTTCGGCTGAGCGAGGACGAGCTGTTGGAGCGCTTCGTACCGGCGTTGTCCCGTTTCAACCCGGCCTTTGATCGTCGGTGGGTGCGCCAGAGCTGGTTGTGGAAAACCAACTACGCCCAGCCTATCCCACCCCTCAACCACTCCCGCAACATTCCGCCCTTACGCACCCCGGTGCCGGGCCTGTATTTTGCCAGCATGAGTCAGGTCTATCCTTGGGACCGTGGCACCAATTTTGCCGTCGCAATTGGACGCAAGGTTGCGGCAATGGTCCTCGCCGACCGTCATGCTTAATCCAGACATGCGTTTCCCGAGCCCACTGTTTTCTCCTCCCCTTTTGACCTATGGCTACCCAACCGACCCGTGAAGCCATTATGACGGCTTTGAGCCGCGTTCAGGAACCCGAACTCCATCGCGACCTGGTCTCTCTCAACATGGTGCGCGATGTGCGCATCGAAGATGGGGCGGTGGATTTGACCATCGTCCTGACCACACCGGCCTGTCCGCTGCAAAACCATATCGAACACGACGTCCGCAAGGCCGTGCTTCAGGTGCCGGGCGTGCGTGAGGTCCACGTCCGCTTCGATGCCAATGTTCGCCCCGATAGCCGCATTGCCGGGCGGCTCAACCTGCCCATCCGCAACATTTTGGCCGTAGCCAGCGGCAAGGGTGGCGTCGGCAAAACCACCGTGGCCGTCAACCTGGCCGTGACTCTGGCGCAGATGGGCGCCCGAGTCGGCATCCTCGATGCCGACATTTACGGCCCCAATGTACCGCAAATGCTGGGCGTGCAGCGCATGCCACCCCCGCGTGACGGCAAGCTGGTGCCGGCGCAGGCCTATGGCGTGCATGTCATGTCCATGGGCTTTTTGCTCCAGCCCGATCAGGCCGTGATCTGGCGCGGGCCTATGCTCCATTCGGCCATCCGGCAGCTTTTCACCGATGTCGCCTGGCCTGACGTGGACTATATGGTCGTGGATCTGCCGCCGGGAACCGGCGACGCCCAATTGACCCTGGCGCAATCGGTGCCGCTGACGGGTGGGGTTATCGTTTCGACCCCGCAAGATGTGGCCCTCGCCGACGCCCGCCGCGGGCTGACGGCCTTCCGCCAGCTCCAGGTGCCCGTGTTGGGCATCATCGAGAACATGGCCTATTTCATCGCCCCGGATACGGGCCAGCGCTATGAGATTTTCGGCTACGGTGGAGCCGAACGTGCCGCCCAGGAATTGCGTGTGCCCTTCCTGGGTCGCTTGCCCCTCGACCCACGCGCCCGCGAGGGCGGCGATCAGGGCCGTCCGGTTGTGGCCACCCATCCCAACAGCGAGATTGCCGAAGCCTTCCGTACCATCGCCCGCCAGCTCGCCGCTCAGGTTAGCGTCCTCAGTTTCCGCCCCGACCCGGAATTGCGGATCATTTGACGTTTGGGCCACGGCCCGCGCGCCGACGACCGGCATACCATGCTCGGGGAGGCGGATGTCCCGTTTTTGACCTTCTCAGGGCCTGGGGGGTGAAATCCCCGGCTGTGTCCAAGCCGCGATCTCACGACCGTCGGCGGGTTGATAGAGAATAATCCACAAAGTCACCGGATCGGCAGGCATATCGGCCAGGACCAGATCGTAAGCGTCGCGCACCGTCTCACCTGCCCGCCAGCGGATGGGGGGATAGGTGTTGTGGACCGGCACGTTGTCACGCTGGGCCAACAGGCTGCCGTCGGCCGCCAGCAAACGGACCGAAACCTTGAAATCGGTCGTAAGTGGGGCTTCGGCCTGCCAGTGCAGATACACCCGAGCGGCGGGACCGCTACGCGGTCGCTGCCAGAGGAGCTCCCATCCCACCAGGCGCACGGCCGGGGTCAGCGCCACATCCACCCGGTGCGCAGGCGCAGGAAGCTCAGCCTGACCCGGTGGCCACACGCGAATGAGCGGTCCGGCCGCACTCAGGCTGAAGGATTCGGCTAGGCCGGTCACCGGCCGCGTGGTGTAAGTGGGCCGGCCCGATGCTACCCCGGCCGCGATGGCCGCCAGACGTTCGGGTTCGGGATCGGCGGCCACGGTCTCCACATCGGGCCGCAGGCCCTGGGTACGTTGAAAGTAGCGGAGCAGGGTCATTTCCCCTAAGAGACCGACGACACGGCCATCCGGCGCCACGTGCATCAGCATATCCACGCCGTCATCGTGGACCTTCCAGGCGCGGGCAGGAGGATGGCTGCGGTCCTGTGCAGGTAAGCGTTGCCAGGCCAGTCCTAGTGGCCACAAAAGCAGGAGCAAAACCATCACCGGCGGTCCGACCACGGCCAGGGGTAGCCTGCGATAGCGCGACCACGACGTCAGAGCGAGCAGAAGCGTATCCCACAGGGGGGTCAGGCCCACGGCGATGGCCAGGGCCAGGACCTGAATCGCCGGCAGCAGAAACACCTCGATATCGGCGACTCGGTAGGTGAAGGCGAAAATCAGGTCCATCACCAGAACCAGGACCGGCAGCAGCAAACGTCGGGGTTGCCGACGCCAGAGAGGCAGGCCGGCCAGAGCCAGGATCACACCGGCCACGCCGTATTGGGCCAGCACCACGCCGAGCAGATCCGCCCAACTGCGGCTGAGGCCAAAGGGGTTCTCGCGCAGGAAGAGGCTGTATCCACCACCCATCACCCAGCCCCAAAAGCCGATCTCGGCGTAACGGCCGTCCAGGGAGCCGACATGACGGCGCAACGGCAGCAGACCATAGGTCGACAAGGGCGTCACCAGGGTCAGCAGCGGTGGCAACCGGAGCCGGGGTCGGCGTAGCAGGCCCGGTTCGCCGCTTGCGAGAAAGACGAGGGCCGCCGGTGCCAGCAGCAGGGTGAGCCGATGGTGGGCCAGGCCCAGGCCAAAGGTCAGGCCGACAAGGGCCAGCCGCCGTTCTCGCTGCGGGCCGCGGGCCTCGTCCCACGTCAACAGCGCCAGGACGATGAGCAGGGTCAACAGGCCCTGGAAGGCATACACCTCGGCAATGGTGGCCTGGCTCCACCACACCGGGCCGACGGCGAAGAGTAGGGCCGCCGTGGCGGCGGGCACGGCTCCGCTCCCCAGGCGGCGGGCCGTCGGATAGAACAAGGCCACGGCGCCGGCCGCAGCCAGGGCCGAGAAGGCGTTGGCGCGCCAGGCCGCATCGCCGATGGGGACCAGTTTGGTCAGCAGCCAGCCCAGCACGCTGTACAGGGGATAACCCGTCGGGTGGATAATGGCCAGGGTGGGAAGGGCCAGTTGCAGTTCCAACGAGTCGTCGAAGACGGTCGCGACGGTAGGCGCCAGGGTGCCCAGGTACAGGCTCAGCGCCAAGACGAAAAGCGTCGTCGGCACCAGGAAGGCTCTCACGGCCGCCAGGCCTCCAGGCCGGTGAGGTGCGTGCCCGGCCAGTACACCCGCCGGCAGCGCTGACAACGGACGAATTCGGTTTGAGTCTGGGCCACATAAGGCGGCACCAAAGGGGCCGCCTCGGCCGGGCTTAGCGGCTCCAAGGCGCCGTTGCAGACGATACAACGGCACGGACCTGGTGGCGGCCCCAAAGCTGCTATGATAACCCGCACCTGCGCTTCCAGCTCGGTTTCGGCCAGATAGAGCCGTCGGCCGTCTTCGCGCCAGGCGCGGCGATTGGCCAGGCCCCGGTCGCGGGTGATGAGCACACGGCCTTCCCGACGGGCCAGTGCGATCAGCTCGCTGTCGGACAGGTCGTTGCGATATTCGGCATCATAGCCCAACCAGCGCAGGCGGCGGGCCAGCTTGCCGAGCATGGCATCGAGGAGGAGTGGTGGTGCTTTTGCAGAGGATTCGACCATCTGGTATCATCGCCTGCCGTGCCGACTGCTGTCTTGAGCAGTCGGTCTACAGTAGCGGGTTGCGATCATCTTCTTCTATCATACCCGACGTGAGCCCAACCGCTTTGATCCCGATGTGGCTTTTGATGGCCGGTGGCCTGGCCTGGCTTGTGCCCTCGGCCCTGACCCTATTGGTAGCGGCCGGTTTGCCCGAGGCCGAGGCTCGTCAGGTGGCCCTGACGTTGCCGACGGCCATCGCCTTGGCCGTGGTGGGCTATGCGGCGACCGGTTTTGCCTTGCACTACGGCGGGATCGGCCTGGTCGTAGACCATCCCGATCTGGCAGCCCTGGTGTGGGAATGGTCGGCCATCGCCGCAGACTGGGGCGTCACCTGGGGGATGGCCGGTATGGCCGGGTTCGGCCTGCAGCAAGCCCAAACCCCCCTGGCCTTGCTGTTGCTGGCCAATACCCTGCCCGGGGTGGCAACGGCAACGCTCTTGCCGATGGTGGCCTTGCGGGGACGGTTGCCCGCCGTCGTCGTGGCGCTGTTGGGCCTGGGCATGGCCGCTGCGGGCTATCCCCTCGTCGGCAATTGGGTCCAGGGCGGCGGTTGGCTGGCCTATCTGGGATTCAACATCGGCGCTGGGCACGGGTTTGTCGATTTCGGTGGGGCTTGGCTCTTCTGGCTGGCCGGCGTTGTCGCCCTGGCCGGGACGCTGACCCTGGGCGAACGCCTCCCCCGACCGACCGGTCCGGCTCCGTTGCCGCCGGTCCACCTGCCCTTGTTGGCCGTAGGCGGCGCCGGCCTGCTGTTGGCCGGTGGGATGGCCTGGTTGCTGGCCTGGCCCCTGGCCGATTGGACCGCGTTGCCGCCGCTGCGGGTGGTGGTCAACGGCATCCTTGCCGCCGCCGGTGGCGCTTTGCTACCCCTGTTCTACACCTGGTTCGTGGCCGGTCGCCCTGACCCGCTCCTGGCCGCGCGAGGGATAGCGGCCGGGTGGGTAGCCGCTCTGGCCGGCGCGCCGTTTTTGACCCCTCTGGCCATGCTGCTTGTGGGCGGGGTGGCCGGCCTGCTTATGCTGCTGAGCACCTATCTTCTGGAGCAGCGATGGCGCCTATACGACCGGGGCGGAGTCTGGAGCACGTTCGGGCTACCCGCCCTGGTGGGCATTCTGGCCGTGGGGTTGCTGGCCGACGGTACGGCCGGCCTCGGCTACAACGGCATCGGCGCCGGAGAATACCTGGGGATGAAGGGTCAGGGGGTTGGTGGCCTATGGCCGGCTACGGGCTTTGCTCCCGACTGGCCGGGGCAGTTTTTGGCCCAGGGCATTGCCGTCGTCGTCCTCTTTTTGTTGGCCTTTCTGGCCACGGTCGTGGTGACAGGCCCGCTCACCCTCATTGCGCGGGGGTGGAAACGCTCGCAGCCGCTGCCGACAGCACCGGGTTCTCAAGACGCCGCCGAGGAGAGGACGCCGGAAAGCACATAAGCCACGGCTGCGGCCGGATCGGCCACCTGCTGCACGCCGGGGATGGCCCAGGTGTGCAAACCGGCTACCCGCTTGCCTGCCTTGAGGGCAAAGGCGATCTCGGAAAGGGTGCCGTATTCACCGCCGATGGCAATGACGCCACGACCGGCGCCGACGACCAGGGCATTGCGCGCCTCTCCCAGGCCGGTGGGAATGGCAATCTGCACCCAGGGGTTGGCTTCGGCCGGGTCTGTCCCCGGTAGAATGCCGATGGTGATACCGCCTGCCTGCTGCGCGCCCCGACAGGCTGCGGCCATGACACCCCCACGACCACCGCAGACCACACCAACACCGGCCTGTGCCAGCAAACGGCCCACGGCTTCGGCCAGGGCCGCCTCTTCGGCGCTGCATGCCCCGCCACCGATAACGGCGATCAGAGGAATCGGAGTCGGAGAAGCCATGGTTGTGGTCACGATTCAGGTCTCCGGGGATGCGGCCAGGGGGACCGCAGCCAGTTCGCTGTAGACGGCACCGTCGGGGTCAAGCCGGCTGTGCATGAGATGGAGCGCCTGCACCGGCAGCAGACCGGGCGCAGAGAGCGCAAAGGCCGCGATGTGCTCGCCGATCCGCCGCCGTTCTTCGTTGTCGGCATGGCGTTTGACCCGGGCCAAGGTCAAATGCCCGGTAAAGGGGCGTTTTTCCCGTTCCCAGCCCAGATCGGCCATGGCAGCGTCCACGGCGGCGGCCAGCCGTTGTAAGGCGCCGTCGGGGTCCTGCACCCCCACCCACACCACCTGCGGACGGCGTCGGTCGGGAAAGCAGCCCAGGCCGTTTACCGGCACGACAAAGGGTCGCCAGATGGCGGCAACCGCGCGTAGGCGGGTGAGGATGTCCTCCACGCGACGGGGGTCGGTCTCGCCCAGGAATTTGAGGGTCAGATGGATGCCTTCGGCCCGGGCCCAGGTCAGAGGCAGACCGCTCAGATGCCGGCGAAGTTGTTCCTGCACTTTGGCCAGGGTCTGCAGCAGGTCGGGAGGCAGGTTGATGGCGATAAAAAGGCGCAGCATGGGGCAGGCAGAGGGAGTGCCGGTTGCGAAAGACCGGTTGAAGCCGTTTCTCTGTACCACCCAAGCATGCCGTTTTTGGGGATGGAAAGCAAATCGGTTCGGTTCCCAAGTGGGTTGGTGCGAGAGGAGCAGCAGGTAGGTTGGCGGAACGCCCTCTCTTCTTAGGCGTATCCTCTCACCCCCTTTCTTCCTTCTGACACCGGCACAAACCAATCCGGTGGGATGGCTTCGGCCACCCGGTCCAACGGCTGCTCCCGGCAAGGCCGCCGGCTGCCGCGCAGCTGAGCCTCCACCACGCCGAGACGGTCGCTAAGGGTGGTGGTATCCAGGACCAGGGCCAGACGGTGCAACGCCCAACCCAGCAGTTCAGAAGGCGACGGAGCAGAAACGGTGGAGGCCTCCCGATACAGGTTCCCGTAGACGCTCCCGCATCGCCGCCTCCTTACTCCCCGCCAGTCTCGCCGGCAGGCAGGTTACGGTCGTCAGACTGCAAGAACGGGCTATCACGACGCCAAAACGCCACAACGCCGGCGCAGAGGCCCGAGGCTTGCTGAGATGGGTCATGTGCCGGGCGATTGTTTCATGCCATGTGTACTTCACCGCCGCCTGGATGGAGCCCCACGGGTCGTAAAGGTCGAGGGGTCCTGCGGGCGGGCGCTGTGGG
>JBBINH010000028.1:0-38706 GCA_037443945.1 Caldilineales bacterium | reverse complement strand
CGGCGTGGTCGTGACTTTCGGCGTCGTCGAGGGGCAGTTCGCCAGACCCAGCGGCGTGGCCGTGGCTCTCGACGGCACAGTCTATGTGGCGGACAGCGGCAATCACCGCATCCAGCGTTTCACGGCGACAGGGGGCTTCCTAAGCAAGTGGGGCTCCGAGGGCTCCGGCGACGGGCAGTTTGGCTGGCCTCATGGCGTGGCGGTGGCCCCCGACGGCACGGTTTACGTGGCGGATACCTGGAACCACCGCATCCAGGCCTTCGGCACCGCCTTCCTTGCTACCTGGCGAGGCGAGTTCTTCGGCAACGACCGGCTGGCCGGCCGGCCGTTGGCCATTGTGAACACAGACCGTCTGGATTTTGAATGGGCCGACGGCGCTCCGGCGGCCGAGGTGCCGGCCGATCATTTCTCCTCCCGTTTCCAGCGCTACCTTTACTTCGACCGGCCTGGTTTCTACGGCTTCGACCTCTTCATTGACGACGGCGGCCGGCTGTGGGTGGATGACCGGCTGCTCATCGAGCAGTGGCAACGGCAGCGGGAGCGCTATGGCGCCACCGTCTATCTACCATCCGGGTATCATCGCGTGCGGCTGGAGCACTACGAGTACGGCGGCTGGGCGGCGGCTTCGCTCAACATCACCCTGTGCACTGTCATCTCCCTCGGCCTTGGTGCAACGGTGGACGGCGCCTTGGGAAGCGATGACTGTCGTTCTGCTGTGCGAGGCAACGCCTATTACGCCGACCGCTACTCCTTTAGCGCTGCTGCCGGTCAGCAGGTAGCCATTTCGTTGCGCTCCTCCAACTTCGACACCTATCTCTACTTGTTGCGCTCCGACGGTTCCGTGCTGGAAAGGGATGACGACGGCGGAGACGGCACCAATTCTCGCATCCCGCCCGATAGCGGATACTATGCCTTGCCTGCCACCGACACCTACATCATCGAGGTGACCTCTTACTCCTCGCAAACTACCGGGAGCTACAGCTTGAGCCTCGCGGTACCGCCGACGCCAACCCCGACGCCGACGGCCACGCGTACCCCAACTCGCACGCCGACGCCGACCCGTACGCCGACGCGCACACCGACGGCGACACGTACGCCGACCCGCACACCGACGGCTACGCGTACACCGACCCGTACGCCGACGCCGACACGTACGCCGACGGTGCGGCCGAGGGTTTTTCTGACTTTTACGTCGATTTTGTTACATAATTCAAGAGAGCCAACATTGTGTGATCGTTATGGATCTAACGATAATTGGTCGCAAGCTGTATTGGTGTTGCCGTGGTTTGAATATCGTGATTCCATGTGTCAGGATGAATCATCGGATTGGTACTATGTAGAGATTCCTGATGCTAGGCAATTAATCGTGCGCTTAAGCAATATTCCTGTAAGTATGAACTTTGATCTGTATTTATATGGTAATCCACCGACTACTTCTATTGCTCGTTCGACCAATGCAGGCAATAGCGAGGAGCAGATTGTGTATGATACTAGCAGTGGGGGAAGGTATTATATTCGCGTAGTAAAAGGTCCGCCGGGTATAGGTGGCCTGGATCTTTATTCGTTGTGGGTATTCTACTGAGTTTTTGTTGCGGAAAAACTAATTGGATTCGGCTAAAGAAGGAACGGACCGTCGTACGCCCGTATAGGCGGCCTGTGCGACTTGGACCAGACGCCCATGAGCTGGTACAATCGCCAACCGATAACTCGGTTGCAGCGGTTGCTTCCGTCCACCTGCCGGACGCAGGATTGCGACCGCATAACCGTCGCAACGGAGCTCGCCGTTGTTGTGGTCCCCTACCATCGACCGCAGCCACCGTGAAGCCATCACGCTGGCGATGACGCAGGGCTATGACGTAAGCGGCGCAAAGCCGATGACCGCCGGCCCGGACAGGCCACGCGCCGTTTTGGCGCCCTCGACGC
Source organism: Caldilineales bacterium (assembly GCA_037443945.1). Classification (GTDB taxonomy): domain Bacteria; phylum Chloroflexota; class Anaerolineae; order J102; family J102; genus SSF26. The sequence goes on along the minus strand of JBBINH010000028.1, from coordinate 36,783 downwards.
GCAGGCAGGCCACCGCTCCTCTTGAGATCCCAGAAATCACGACTCCCTTGTTGGCATGAGGCGCCGCAACGCCACCACTTTACGTTCTCGACATCAGATCTTGAGTTCATATCCGCTGTAGTCTCCAAGGAGAAATGATGAACGTTCTGACACGCAATGGCACACTCAACCGCTATAGCCGTCAACTCACGCAGGTACGGTCCCAGGTCGGCTCGCAGGCGATGCTTTATGGCGTGGGATTGACCGACGAGGACATGCAGAAGCCTCAGGTCGGCATCGTCAGCATGGGCTGGGAGGGCAATCCCTGCAACATGCACCTCAATCGCCTGGCGCGTGAGGTCAAGACAGGCGTCCAAGAGGCCGGCATGGTCGGTCTGATCTTCCACACGATCGGCGTCAGCGACGGCATCTCGATGGGCACGGAGGGGATGAAATTTTCGTTGCTCTCGCGCGACCTGATCGCCGACTCGATCGAAACCGTCATGCGCGCCCAGTGGTACGATGCCAATGTCTCGCTGCCGGGCTGCGATAAGAACATGCCCGGCGCGGCGATGGCCGCCGCACGCGTCAACCGTCCGACCATCATCGTCTATGGCGGCACGATTCGCGCCGGCTATCTGGGCGATCAAAAACTCGATATCGTCTCTGCCTTCGAGGCCTATGGCAAGTGGCTGGCCAAAGAGATCACCGAAGAGCAACTGCGCGAGATTTTACGCAACGCCTGCCCGGGCGAAGGCGCCTGCGGCGGCATGTACACGGCCAACACGATGGCCTCGGCCCTTGAGGCGCTGGGCATGAGCCTGCCCTATAGCTCTTCCTATCCGGCCAACAGTCCCGAAAAGCTGGCCGAATGTCGGGCAGTTGGACCGGCGCTGCTCAACCTGTTGCGACAAGACATCAAGCCGCGCGATATCATGACGCGCAAGGCCTTCGAGAACGCTATCACCGTCGTCGTGGCGCTGGGCGGTTCGACCAACGCCGTCATCCACCTGATAGCGATGGCCAAAGCCGCCGATGTGCCGCTGATGCTCGATGACTTCCAGGCGATCTCGAACCGCACGCCGTTGCTGGCCGATATGAAACCGAGCGGCCCCTGGGTGATGGAAGACCTCTGGCAGGTTGGCGGTGTGCCTGCCGTGATGAAACTGTTGCTTGAGCATGGCCTCCTCCATGGTGACTGCCTGACCGTGACCGGCAAGACGGTGGCCGAGAATCTGGCCGAGCTACCCGGCCTCAAGGAAGAGCAGCAGATCGTGCATCCCATCTTCAATCCCATCAAAAAGACCGGCCACCTGCAGATCCTTTACGGTAATCTGGCTCCAGAGGGTGCCGTGGCCAAGATCACCGGCAAAGAAGGCACCCGTTTCACCGGTCCGGCCAAGGTGTTTGATTCGGAAGAGCTTGCCCTACGGGCGATCGAGGAGGGCCGCATTACCCATGGCGATGTGGTGGTGATCCGCTATGAAGGACCGAAAGGGGGCCCGGGCATGCGCGAGATGCTCTCGGTGACCTCGGCGATCATGGGGGCCGGCCTGGGCAAGAGCGTGGCGCTGATCACGGATGGGCGTTTCTCCGGCGGCACCCACGGTTTCGTGGTCGGCCACATCACACCCGAGGCCCAGGTCGGCGGCAACATCGCCCTGGTGCAGGATGGCGACCCGATCACGATCGATGCCGAAAACAACCGGCTGGAGCTGCATGTCTCCGCCGAAGAGCTGGCCCGACGTCGCGCCGCCTGGCAGGCGCCGCCGCCTAAATTCACCACGGGCGTGCTTTACAAGTACTACAAGACGGTCTCCTCCGCCTCGGAAGGGTGCGTGACCGACGCCTAGACGGTTCGAGCCCCACCGGTGGCGCGTGTTCGCAGGGTAGGCGCAGCTCGGGTAGGCGTAGCTCGGGCTGCGCCTACTGCTTTTCAGGGTTCAAAAACCCTGTCCGGGCGCTCGGCCCCAGGGCGCCATGCCTGTCGCCGTCTTGTCTAAGCCATGGCTTCGGCCTCTGTCCGGCGAGGGCAAGGCGAGACGCATCCACGGCAACAGGCCGGCCGCTACGGCGTCGTCGGCCGGGGACGGTCCCCTGCGCCGGGCGCCGAGAACGGCCTCTATCCCGACTGCACGGATCGCCGGGATAAACAGCAGGGTGTAGCAGGAATCGCCGACTCCGATCAGGGCTGTGTAGAGCACCCGGCGCAGTTCCCGTTCCGGGTGGCTGCCGGCTGCCCGGTGGGGAAATTGCCGGAAGATCGGCTCCACGGCGGCCAGGCGTCCGGCCTCTGCGGTAGCCGTTCCTCTTTGAGCCGATCGTCTGGGAACGGCGTCCACAGGACCCGCAAATCCTCGCTGTTCCACAGGGCGGCGCGGTAGCCACACCACAAGGTGCGGTGGGCGACCTCGAGTTCCCGGCGCTGCCGGAGTCAGGCCAAGAGCTGTTGGCAGGGGGGGTGTCCGGCCCGTCCCCCGCGCCATCGCGTGGACATCCGCTTGCACCCATCTCACTCTTGCCCAGGATAACCCGACGTGGTAGGATGGACCCATGCGCACCGTTCCGGCTCCCTTGTTGCCGGCCTTGTCGCTGCGGCGATGGCAGGTTATCTTGCTGGCACTGTTCGCCTTGTTGTTCGCCGCTCTGCTCCTCTTTGTCATCGTGCAGCCGATCAAGGTTCTCCCCCGCATACGGCTGGCTCCGGGCTTTGCTCTGCGCACGGCCGAGGGTACGCTACTCACGAGCGAGAGCCTGCGAGGCCATTTCGTCCTCTACAGCTTTACATATGCGGGGTGTCTGCGCTCCGTTTGCCCGGAAACGGACGCCATCATGCAGGCGGTGCAAACTCGCCTCCAGAGCGAGCGCACGGGCGACGTCCCGGTCCGCCTGGTGAGCATCGTGCTCGATCCCGAACAGGCAACCCCTGCCGCCCTGCGCGCCTATGCCGACCGTGTGGGCGCCGATCCGAGCCTCTGGCAATTTGTCACCGGCGACCCTACCACCCTCAAAACCGTCGTCGGAGCCGGATTTGAGGTCTTCTACGAACCGCAGGTCGATGGAACCTACACCCTCAACCCGGCCATGTTCCTGGTGGACGGTTGGGGTATTATCCGTGCGGCCTATCGTCCGGTTATCCATCCGCCGACGGCCGATCGCATCCTCTCGCATCTGCAGGTCTTGCAAAAGGAAGTCCGTAACAGCCGCGGGATAGCCCGGCTGGGTTACGAAGCTGCCCATCTCTTCCTCTGCTACGCGCCTTGAGTGATGGCCCCCCTTGCGATGAAGCGGCCTCGTGCGACTCTTGTGATCGTCTTCGTAACCGGGATAATCGCCCTGATCGTTCTGGGCGCCTGGGCCTGGCAACGGCTTCGGCCGCCGGTATTCCATGGTCAGGTCATGCCGGCCGGCGCGCCGGTGGTCGATTTTACCCTCACGGCCCACACGGGTGAGCAGGTCCGGCTCAGTGATTGGCGGGGACGTTGGGTCGCTCTCTATTTCGGTTACACCTTTTGCCCGGATGTATGCCCGACCACCCTGGCGCAGCTGGCGCAGGCGCGACGTCGGTTGGGAGCCGATGCGTCGCGCGTTCAGGTTATCATGGTCACGGTGGACCCGGAGCGCGACACGCCGGAGCGATTGGCCGCCTATGTCTCCGCCTTTGACCCCAGCTTTATCGGTTTGACCGGTACCCCGAACGCGATCGCGGCCGCTGCCGCTCCCCTGGGGGTTTATTTTGCCCGTCAGGAGGTCGAAAGTGCGGCAGGTTATCTGATGGATCACACGGCGTCGGTCTTGCTTCTCGATCCCGAAGGCCGCTTGCGGCTGATCTGGCCGCCTAACACCTCGTCCGAGTTTATGGCCGAGGATCTGAGCTATCTATTGCGTCGCGGATAAGCGCGGCGTTGGTGCGGGGTTGCCACGACGCTCGGGCCGGACCACGCCATTACAACCCCAAGAGATTGGCCAGAATGCGATAGCCGCCGAAGGCCAGAAGCATCGCTCGAGTCGTTTTGCCCAGCCAGGTGGCGAGGAGAAAACGCACAAGGGGAATGCGTAAACCGCCGGCCAGGATGCCGAGCAGATCGAAAAAGGGATTAGGGATAAACGCCAGCAGCACAAAAAAGGGCAGGCCATACCGTTGCGCTAGGCTGCTGATCTGCTCGTAACGCCGCCGGTTTTCCACGATAATCCGACCGCTGGCCCCGGCCGCGTAGCCCGTCAGCTCGCCCAGGGCTTCCCCGGTACCCACACTTAGCCCCACCAGCCATGGATTGAGGGCCATGCCGGCCAGCAAGGAAAACAACCAACCCGGCACGGGCACAATAATCGTGGCATTCGCCAGAGCGCTGAGCACAAAAAGACCGAGATAACCGTAATGACCCAACGCCCGTAGACGCTCGGCATTCAGCACAACGAGCACCGAGAAGCCGATAATCAGAACGATGACGCCAACATGCGTAAACCAGCGTCGCCAGGACGGAGAGGTAATCTGAAGCGAATGGTCCATATCCGCCTCGTATCTGCTAAAGACGACCGGGCGGCGACATGGAAGACCGCCGCCCGGTCAACCGGGCCAAGGTTAGCGCGTCTCGATATCCACACGAAGCAGGCGGGTACCGGCCGTGGTATCCGTCTCCGGATCGCGCAGCCGGATCTGCCTGACAACCTCCATGCCCTCGATGACTTCGCCGAAGACCGTATGGCGATCATCGAGCCATGGCGTTGCGACCAGGGTGATGAAAAACTGGCTGCCGTTTGTGTTCGGCCCGGCATTGGCCATGCTGAGAATGCCTTCGCGATTGTGGCGTAACGCCGGGACAAACTCATCCGCAAAGCGATAGCCGGGACCACCGGTGCCGGTCCCGGTGGGATCGCCGCCCTGAGCGACGAAATCGGCGATGACACGATGGAAGGTCGTGTCGTCGTAGAACCCGTTGAGGGCCAGGAGGACGAAATTGTTGACGGTGCGCGGCGCGTCCTTTTCAAAGAGATCGACCTTGAAATCGCCGACTTCGGTGCGAAAGATGGCGATGTAGTCCCGATTCGTATCGATCTGGAGGGTGGGCGGCGTGTTGTAGTAGTTGTTTCGTTGTGCCGGCGGTAACGCGGCCAGCGGCCGCTGATCACGGCGTGGTAGCGAGGGCGCAAAGGGCGTCGGCGTCGGTGTGGGTGTTGGCAGTTGCGACTCGTTCACGGTGAGGATATCCACCCGTTGCAGCGCGGTACCCGGCGAGGTGTTGACGGCTGTGGGATCGCGGATCTCGATTTTGCCCAGGACATCGAGTCCCCTGACCACCCGGCCCAGCGGGGTGAAGCGTTCGGCCAGCCAGGGTGCCGGCGCTAGGGTCAAGAAGAACTGCCCCGTATTCGAATCCGGGGCCTGCTGGGCTACGCCCAACCAGCCCACATCGTTGAACACATTGGGGTTCAATTCATCGGGGAGCACATAGCCGGGACTGCCGCTGCCGTTTTCCAGCGGATCGCCGCCCAACGCCACCAGGTCCGGGATAACCTGGTAAAAATGGGTGCCGTCATAGTAACCGGCACGGGCCAGGGCGATGAAGTTGTTGACCGCACGCGGGGCCAATTGCGGCATCAGCTCGACGACGATATCGCCTACCTCGGTGCGAAAAACGGCCTGGTAGATGACACCCGGCTCCAGAGCATCGGGAGGCGGGCTATTCCAATAGTTATGCCGCTCTTCCGGAGCCAAAGCCGCCATAAAATGGTCGTCAGCCTGCGGATCGGGGGCAAAGGGCGTGGGTGTGGCCGTAGGCGTGGGCCGTTGCGAGACCGCCACCTCGCGGATCTCCACCGTGTAGAGTGTGTCGCCGGGGAAATCGGGATTCGCTTCGGGATCGCGCCGGGTTAGCTTATCGAGCACCTCATCCCCCTGGATGACTTCGCCGAAGATGGTATGGGCGCCGTTCAACCAGGGCGTGGGACCGAAGGTGATGAAAAACTGGCTGCCGTTCGTATCGGGCCCGCTGTTGGCCATGGCCAGCAGACCACGGCGGTCAAAGACGAGCTCCGGCACGATTTCGTCGGGAAACGTGTAACCGGGGCCACCGCTGCCGGTCCCGGTGGGATCACCGCCCTGCGCCATAAAGCCGTCAATCACCCGATGGAACGTCGTGTTGTCGTAGAAGCCTTCACGGGCCAGGAAGACGAAATTGTTGACGGTGCGCGGGGCTTTATCGGCATACAGCTCGACGACGATGTCGCCCTTGGCCGTCTTGAACACGGCCTGATAAATCCGGCTCGGATCGATCACCAGAGGCGGCGGTTGCGACCAGCTCTTCGGCGGTTGCGTCGTGGCCGGGATGGGTGGGGCCGGAACGGTTGTGACCGGCGCCGGGGAAGGGGTAGGCGTGGGCGTCCCACCGCAGGCGGCAAGCAGAAGAAGCGCCAACGCCAATAAAAGCAAGCGGAAAGCATTCAAGGCGAGTCGTTTCTCCATCCGAGAGAGGAGGCAAACCCGCAGGATGGACTTGGGGCTTTGCCGGGGGAGGGTTGAGAAGAGGGTCTAGCGGCGTGACGACGCGTTCGTGGTGAGAACCCGTTCCAGCCGCCAGATGAGGAAGAAACAGGCGAACAAAACGACCGTGGCGATAGTCAGGGCCTCGACCGGATTGGCCTTGCTGATGAAGAGGGCCACCATACCGAACATGCCGGCCAGCAGGTAAATGATAAGCACGGCCTCGCGACGGGTAAAACCGAGCAACACCAGGCGATGGGAGAGATGGTCGCTGCCGGGATGGGTAAACGGGTTGAGACCCCGGCGCAAACGCGAGACGATCACCAGCCCGGTGTCGAGAATAGGCACGCCCAGCACCAACACCGGGATCATCCAGGTGACACGGGGCGTATTGGTCGGAAAACGCAATTTGATGGCCACGGCTGCCAGCAGAAAGCCGAGGAACAGGCTGCCGGTATCGCCCATGAAGATGCGGGCGGGGTTGAAATTGTACACTAAAAAGCCCAAACAGGCTCCCAGCAGCGCTGCCGCCAACGCCCCGACCAGGTACTGACCGGAAAAGGCTGCCAACAACACGAAAAAAGCGCCGGCAATGGCCGCCACCCCGGCGGACAGCCCGTCCATATTGTCCAGAAAATTGACCGCATTCGTTATGAACAACACCCAGACGAAGGTCCCCAGGATATTGAGCCACGGCCAGGGAAAAAGGGCAATGCGCACGCCGCCGAGGACGAGCACGGCTACCGGCAGCAACTGGCCCAGGAGCTTCAGACCCGCCGGCAGCGACACGCGGTCATCCCACAGCCCCAGCGTGGAAATGAGCGTAGCGCCGATGATGATGCCTGCTACTTGCTTGACATAAAATCGGTCGCCGAAGAGGACAAGCGCCACGATGACGGCCGTGTAGATCGCCAATCCACCCAGGAGCGGTGTAGGGGTGGCATGCACTTTGCGCCGACCGGGTTGGTCAACCATGTTGGTATGCACGGCCAGACGTCGCGCCAGCGGTGTAACACCCAGGGCGAGCGTCAGCGCCGCCGCGAAGATAAGCATTTCGGCCTGGAGCATAGGCGAGAACTTGACACAGAATGCGAACACTTGGGGCGGCCGAGGCCGTGATCACCATCACGATGGTCATACACCGCCGCGACGCTACGGCTCGGTTTCTTGCAACCGACGAATGAGCTCATCCAGAGGAGCCTGTTGGGCAGGAGGCGCCAGTTCGCGTGCCCGGCGGGCATAGACCAGGGCCTGATCGAGATCCCCCTGACGCTGATAGAGCAGTGCCAGATTTTGCAGCGTGCTCAACTCGTTGGGCTCGAGCTGCAACACCCTATGATTGGCGGCAATGGCTTCGGGAATCCGCCCCAATTGGGCCAGGGCATACGCGCGTCCACTGTGCCCACGGATGTCGTTGGGCGCCAACCGGGTCGCGGCCTCGTAATCGGCCAGGGCTGCCGACCAATGGCCCAACTGCGTTTCCAACTGCGCCCGCCGTAGATAGGTGTCGGCAAAATTCGGATCAAGCTCGAGCGAGCGCGCAAAGCGTGCCCGTGCTTCCTCATACCGCCCCAGTTGCACCAGGACGGTGCCCCACTCGTTCTGTAAATGGGCCGTATTGGGGCTGAGCATCGTGGCCTGGGCGTAGTACGTCGAAGCCTGTTCCAGGGCCAGGCGTTGCGAAGCCGGGTCGTCGGTGAGGGCGGCCACGGTGGCGTAATAACGGGCCAGATTGGCACTGTGATCGGTATTGAGGGGGTTCAGCTCGCGGGCGCGGCGCAGGCTTTCTTCGGCCCGGCGCAGAAGACTTTCCTGCGTCGTCGGATCGGTCGCCTGGCGGGCGCTTTCCAACAAGGCCCTGCCCAGGAAAAGCCGATAATGGTCCTGATCGGGCTGGCGGGCCACGGCTTTCGTGTAAAAGACGACGGAGGAACGCCAGTCGCGACGGTTATCGCTGTTTTGTCCCAGTTTGAAAACGATATCGGCCGCCACCAGGTTGATGTTGACGGTGACGATTAGCGCCATGGCCGTCGTCAGACCCACCAAACCCAAACCGATCGCGGCCGCGGGGCGCCGCGCCCACCCCCGCGCCGTGGCCCATTGCGATCGGGCCAGGACAACGGCCAAACCCAGCAACAGAGCGGCCAGCCAGAGGACAAACGCGATGAAATTGCCGACCACATACTCGGCCTTCATCTCCAGCGACCACTCCGCCGGCAGGGGCAGCAGACGGCGGGCTTGGAACAAACCGTAGACCAGCCAAACGGCGAACCCGATCCCGGCCATTGCGCCGAGCCCGGCGACGGACAGACGACCGCGCCAGGGCCCCAGCTCGCCTGCGCCCAGAAGCAAGGCCACCACCACGGTGAAGAGCAGGATCCACAGCGCACCCGGCCCGCTCACAGGGACGCCCTGGCGCAAATGGGTCAGCCAGGACTGGATGAACACGCTCACGGCATCGGTGCGGGCGGTCTGGTTGGAGATGAAATCCCAGTTCAGGATGAGCAAAATCAAGGCCAGCAGCAGGGCATAGGCCGGCATCGTCCCTCGCCGGTCCTCTGCGAACGCCGAGTTGGGCCTGGGCGGCGCCGAGGCCGGCGCTGCCTTGCGCTTGCCTCCCTTGCGAGGGGCAGGCGCCGGCCGTGACGCCGACGCCGGCGTCGGTTCCGCCGTCTCGGGCCGTAACCAGGCTTTCCCCAGGACGGTTAGCACGGCGATGAAGACGAAAAAGTAGGTGCGCGTGCTGACGATGGCAATGCCCAGGTTGATCTCGACGAAATGGGCCACGATGGTGGCCAACAGCGTCACGATGAGCAAATGCCGCCGATCCAGCCGGTCAACGGCGTGGTGCTCGCCCAGACCGGCCAGGGTAATATAGACCAACACGCCCAACAGAAAGCCGAAAGGCACACCCAGGCCCAGGTAGTGGGCCTGGCCGGCGAGCAGAGGCACGCCGATGCCCAGAGCCGTGCCGGCCAGGCCCAGCAGCCAGAACAACCGACGGTCACGGGCGCTCCGGATCAGGCCTAACCAACCCAGGGCATGGAAGAACACACTCGCAAACAGAGCGGCGTAGGCGATAAAGCCCAGCAGCCCGGTGATCACCAGGGTGTCAAAGGTCTCGTTATGGGAACGATCGGGGGAGGCATTGCGCGCCTCCAGGTCGCCCAATTCGGGCCGATAAAACCGGTTGAAAGCGACCCACATCGTCTCGGGACCGTAACCCACCAGCGGTCGCAGGGGATTGAGGCGGTCGGTGTAGCCGTCGGGGAACGTCAGCGGCGGATGGGGCTGCATCATGTCCACCACCCCCTGCCAGATCAACACCCGCACGCGGCCCGTGCCGCGGTCCACTTCGGCGATTTGCGCCAGGCGACCGACATACGGAATCTGGCGGAAGGCGACGTTGAGGGCGGTGTTGGGCAGATTGATGAGCACGAGCATCACCACCAGGAGCACTCCCTGGACGATGACACTGAGCCATAGCCAGCGCCAGCCCCGGCGGTTCAGCAGGGGGACCAGATAAAGCACGGCTGCCGCCAGCATCGCCGCCACCGCCGCAAGCCAGCCCATGGCACCCGACCACAGACGCAAAGCGGCCAGCCCGCCGCCGATAAGGGCCAGACCCGCCAGGCCCATGCCCAGCGCCGTCAGGGCTTCGCGCCGGTACAAAGGCCCGGTAACGATCGCCCGCTGGCGCAGCGCCGTCAGTCCCAGGAGCACGAAGATGTAACCACCGGCCGCCAGCCCCAGCCAGGGGCCGCGACTCTGACTGAACACAATGGCTGCCAACTGCACAATCAGGACAAAGCACAGCGCCCCTGTCGTCAGCGCATCGGCCACGGTACCCTTCGTTGCGTCCAAAAGCCGCCGTAAGGCCTCGATCAACCGCGCCAGAGTCAGCGGCACGACCATAATGAGATAGGCGGCGATGAAAATGGCATTCCCCAGGTTGGCCGCCACACGCGTGGTCGTATCACCGCCCCATGGCAGCGGATCGAGCTGGAAGCGTTGCAGCAGACCGTAGAGCGCGATGGGCACACTCGTCAGGATGACGGCATACTCCAGTCGCTGCCACTGTTCGGGGCGACGCAGGCCCGTCCGCACGGCCAGGAACAGGGCTATGTAGGCATAAAACGAAAAAAGCCCCTGCAACCGCTGATACGAACCCCACAGACTCGTGCGCGGGGCCACCGACAGCGCTGTGCTAAGGGCATAGACGGCAGCCAACAGCAGCACGGGTACCAGAAACGGTTCGCGACGCCACCATAACCCGTAGCGATGCTGCCGCAGTGTGTTCCCTTCGCCTTGCACGCGGCCCGGGTCCTCCACCGTGCGCACCAGCCAGGCCACAAAAGCCACCAACGCCAGCGAGCGCACCAGGCTGATTTTGTCCGGTTCGAAGACCCGCTGCGAATAGACGTTGAAGAAAAGAGGGGCTACGACCAGCGCGGCCAGCCATGCCGTCTCCATGACGGCCTCGCCGAGGATGTGCAATCGCGAGCGCATAAGCCCGATCTTACCGCAGCCATCCTGAGCGTGCCAAGTAGGACCGGCACCCAAGCGTTCCCGTGTCTTCCCCCGGCTTATCGGCTCTACCCGCCACGTTGACGATGGCGAGCAGCCAGGACCTCCTCATACACGGCCAGCACATCCGCCACCTGGCGCTTCAGGTCGAAGGCAGCGGCGCGCGTTTGGGCTGCCCTGGCCATATGCCGTCGGCGCTCCTCGTCGGCCAACAGCGCCTGCAGCGCTGCGGCCAGGGCGGCCGGGTCGCACGGGGGGACAACCCATCCCGTTTCGCCATGGCGATTGAGCCACGAAGTACCCGTGCCCAACTCGGTGGAGATGACGGCCACGCCGGCGGCCATCGCCTCCAACAGAGCGATGCCGTAGGCCTCGCTGCGCCGACTCGAAGGCAGGATAAACCCATCCGCCGCCTGGTAAAGACCCGGCAGATCGGCATCGGCCACGTCGCCCAGAAAATGCACCCGGCCTGCCACACCGAGCGCCTGCGCCTGCGCCCGCAGCGCCGGTCCTTCGGGGCCGTCGCCGGCGATCAGCAGGGTGGCCGGCACCTCCACCATCGCGGCTATCAGGTAGTTCAGCCCTTTGTAGTACCGCAGACGACCGACGAACAACAGCAGCGGTCCGGGATAGCGCGCCCGCCAGCGGGCTGCCTCGTCCGGTCGCGGTGCGGCGAAACGCTCGAATTCGATGCCGATGGGGACAACCGTGCAGCGGCCGGTCAGGGGTCGCAGATAGGGCGAGCTCTCGCGATAGGCCGGGCTGCTCACCAGGATGCGGTCGGCCCGGGCGAGCACCCGCCGCAACACCGGCGCATACAGACGCAGAATCCCGGTCTGGCGCACGACATCGCTGTGATAGGTGATGACGGTAGGCCGACCACGACCGCACAGAAACTGGCCGATCTCGCCGACGGGGTAGGGAAAATGAAGATGGGTGATGTCGGGCCGTTGACGGGCGATCTGGCCGATCAGCGCCGGGCTGAGGGGAGTAGAAGCCAGGGTAGCCAGCCGGGCCGCCCGGATTACCCGCACGCCCTCTTCCACACGCACCGTCGTGCGGGCACCCTGGGGGTTGGTCACCAGCACGGTGACGTCATGACCATGGGCGGCCTGGGCTCGGGCCAGTTGCCGCAGGTTGTTCTCGATGCCACCAAGCACCGGATGGTAGTCCTTGTAGATGTGCAAAATGCGCATATCCGGCTTAGCGAGAATCGTGGCTTTCCCATCCTAGGCCGAGCAAGGCCAGCGTCGGCTCCGGTTCGGTCAGACCTTCCCCTATCGCGACCGTGGCCGGCCACAGGTCGGATGTCACCTCGGGCACCGTACCGGCGATGGCGCCTTTCACACCGACGAAGGCATGGGCCCGCCGCAAGTGACCGCGAATATCGCCGACAACGCCGAGACGGCTCAGGGCCTGAACGGCATCCTCCCCCAGATTGAGGGCAGCGGCATCGCGCACGGCCCCGGCCACGATGACGCCGTCGGGTAAGGCCTCGATCCAGGCCGCCATGGCCGCGCTGGGCCCGGTCACAAAGGGGTCGTGCGTATCGAAAGAGGCCGCGGCCAGGACGGCGCCATCGTCCGGTCGGATGGCGACCAGGTTGTACCCCCGGCGATTGGCGCTGAAGTCCACACCGTTCACGAACACATGCCCGAAGTCGCCGATGTCCTTGCCGGCGCTGCGCACCGTGATGTGGACCGGACTGGCGACGCCGGTGGTGCCGATACCCCGCGTCGTCGAGGGCAACAAGGCGGGGTCAAAGCTGCGCCCGGCTTCCAGCACCAGGCGATGGGGAAAGCCATCGGCCTTCGCCGGTAGCGGCAGGAGCAACTCGTGTTGGCCGGCCGGCAGGTCATGGCGGGCCAGCACGCGGCCGTCCAGAACCAGGGCCAGGCTTTGCTCGCCCGGTACCCACAGCCGCAGGCGGAAGGTGGCCGGTCGGTCGAGGCCGGGCAAAAGCACATGCGCCCGACGACGCGTGGCCCATACGCGCACGTGTCCGGTCTGGGGATCCACCACCGCTGCCCCCCAGCCCTGGGCCAGATACGTCCGCAGGCCGGGTTCGGCGGCGTCGATGAAGACCGCCGGCGGTGTCGGCGCCAACCGCACCGCATAGCGGATGATGCCATCCTCCTCGGCCACCCGGTTCAGCGGCAAAAGCGCTTCCAACTGCCCGGTAAAAGCCGCCGGTACCCGGTCGCGATGGACGAGCACCGTATGGACGTTGAGAAAGCGCAAGACCTCAGGCGCCAAGGCCCGCGCCCGCTCCAGGTCGGCAGCCGGCACCGGACGCCCGTCCTGTAAGGCCGCCAGGACGCCGAGGACGGGATTTTCCAAAAAGTACCCGAATTTGTGCTCGGGATTGCGGCTGGTGTTTCCGCTCAAAAGGGGTCGGCCGTGGTACGTCTGATACCACTGGATGAACATGATGATGACATCCGACTTGCCGAAGACGTTGAAGCCGTTACGCCAGCCCAGGGGCAGATCGAGCAGGGCGCCGGGTTGCCGATCCGCCAGCACGGCCTGATAGGCAGCAGGCAGCCGCAGGTCGGAGAGGGGGAGGGGGATAGAGAGATGCTCGCCCAGCAGCAGGACCGCCAGCAGCCCGGCGGTGAGACGGTGCCGTTCGGTGCGTTTGCGCGCCAGCACAACGGACGCACCCACGGCGACGAGCACGGCCAGGCCCAAGAGAACTAGGACGCTGTAGCGACTGGGGTAGCGATTCGCCTGAAAGAAAGGAATCTTGAGCAAAAGCGGAAACAGGCCGGGGATGCCCGTGTCGTAGCCGTTCCAGCGCAACCGTGGTCCCAACGCGGCCAGGAGAAAAAAGCCGGTCAGTCCTGCTATCGGCGCCAGTTTCCGGCGCGTTCGACGTTGCCACAGCCCCAGCGCAGCCAGCGCCATGGCGGTATAGCCCAGAAACAGATGTTGACCTTTGTTGACCTGGAACTGTGAACGGTCGGGGCGGATGGCCGAATCATCGGCAAGGCGCCGGATGAGGCCGCCGAAGAGCGGATGGAGCTGCGTAGGGAAGAAGAACCCCACCAGATCGGCCGAGAAGATCTCGGCAAAGCCACTCCCCTCGACCAAAAAATCGCCTTCGGCGGCCAGATCGGGGGCCATGGCCCGCAGATAGGGCGTCAGACCGAGGAGAAAGAGGACCGCGGCCACCGCTGCCGTCGCCAGCAACCGTCGGGCCACGGCCAGGGTTGCCGCCGCTCTGGCCCGATAGCGTGGGAGGAACGCTTCGACTCCGGCAACCGCCGCGGTCCCGGCCACGGCCAGGGCGATCAGGAGCGCCGCAAAGCTGCCGAAGGTGAGTTCGGCCCAGGTCTGGAAACAGAGGAAAAGACCGGCCAGCATCCCGTAGCGCCATCGCCACGGCCCACGGCCGCTTCGCCACAGGTAAAGGGCCACGAACGGCAGCCATTGGGACGAGGCGATGTTGAATTGACCCAATGCTATGTAGAACAGCTTGGCCGAAGCAAAGGCATAGAGCAACCCAGCCAGAAACGCGGCCGCCCGCAGGCGGCTTCGGCTTTCGTCGGTGCGGGGCCTTTCCATATCGCCGAGGACGGCCAGCCCCAAGAGGTAGGCGCCCAGACCGCTCAGCACCAAACTGCCGAGCACAAGCCCATTGGCGGCGAAGATCACCGAGCCGGCCAGTTGCAGCGGAATGCTCAGGGCGGCGTTCAGCAGGGTCAGCGTGTAGAAGGCCAGATTGATGCCGATGGGATAAAACAGGCGATCGCCGTCAAAAGGGCTATGCACGATGCCGTTTTGACCGGCTCGGTCCACCCAGCTATGCCGCGCCCACCACAGGTTCCAAGCCAGGGCGGGGTCGTCAATGCCGTCGCCGGGCACGTGGCTAAGCCCATGACGCCCCAGCGGCCAGGTCACGATCACGCTGAGGAAGAGGAACAGCGCCAGGACACGCCAAAGGCGGGTGCAGGTCATGGCGAAAGTGTCGGCTGCAGCGGGCAGGATGTCAAGTTGGGTTATCGTCCATCGGCAACGACGGCCGGGTTATGTCGTGGTGCAAAGCAAGCAGGGTCGTCACCGCAACCTTTTTCGTTGTTCTTTCGTCCTGACTTGAGTAGGTATGCTTACTTTTCGATGCGAGTACGCATCGTCTTCGTCGTGAGGGTTCACCATGCATCGCCTTATGTCGTCTGCGCGCAGACGGTGGCTGTGGCCGGTGCTGAGCGTTCTCATCGGCGTCTGGGTTCTGGGAACAGGAGCGAGACTTTTGTCGACGACGGCCTCGTCTGCCGCCTGGATCGACCTGGATGGCCCTCGCAACGGGCCTGCCCAGGCCCTGGTTCTGAGCCCGGATTTTGGCCGCGATGGCACCGTCCTGGCCGGGGGTGGTCGCGATTTCGGGCGAGCTTCGTGGGGTGGCCGTGGGGTGTTTCGGTCGACCGATGGCGGGGAGCGGTGGGCCTTTGCCGGTGGTCCGGTCAACGGCGCTTTGTTCGATCTGGCCCTCGTGCCTGCCTGGCCGGACCAGGGCTTGGGCGTGGCCGGTTTCTGGTCAGGGGTTTGGCTGACCACCGATGCCGGCGCCACCTGGCGGCAGGTTTCCGGTCTGGAACGGCCCGGCACGCCTTTTGCCGTCAGCAGTGTGGCCATCAGTCCGGCCTTTGCTACCGATCGCCGTCTGCTGGCGGGTAGCACCTACGGCGGCATCTATCACAGCACAAATGCAGGGGACACCTGGACGCAGGTTGTGGCGAGTTGGCCGGTGCGACGGCTGGCCTATGCGCCCACCGACGCCCGGATCGCCCTGGCCGCTGCCGCTGATGGACTTTGGCGCAGCAGCGACGGCGGGGCCACCTGGAGCCGTGTCCTCGCCGATCGGCCGATCCTCGATTTGGCCTTCCAACTGGGTCGGCTCGTGGCCTATGCCACCTTCGATCGCCAGGTCTGGCGTAGCACCGATGGTGGCCTCACCTGGCAGGTTTTCGGCACCCAGCCGGCAGCCGACTACGATGCCCTGGGCATCAGCGCCGACGGCGTCGGGTTGTTTGTGGCGGCCGGAACCACCCTCTATCGTTACGACCCCAGTCGCGAAGCCTTCGTCCCGTTGCCGGTTGATCTGGCCGGCAAGACCATCTTCCGGCTGGCCGTTTCGCCTGACTTTGCCACCGACGGCACCCTCCTGGCCGGCACCCTCGACGGGGTGTGGATCGGCCGCGAGCGCGGCCTCAGCTTCCATCGGAGTCGCGGCTTCTACCGCCTGCCCGTGACGGTGTTGGCGGCCGAACCGGGTTATGCCGGCAGCGGCGATCTGTTTGCCGGGACCGAATTCGGGGTGTGGCGCCATACGGTCGACCGTTGGGCGCCTACCGGAGGCGGCTTGTGGGGCGTACTGGCCAGCACGATCACCGACATGGCGCTAAGCCCGGCCTACACCGTGGACGATACCCTTTTCGTCGCCCGCGTGAGTGGCGTCAGCATCGGCGGCAGCCTTTTCCGCTCGACCGACCGGGGGACGAGCTGGCAACTGCTCAAGAACGCCGCCTATGTCGGCCAGGTGCAGCTATCGCCCGCTTTTGCTACCGATCGTCGCCTCTTCATGCTGGCCGATAGCCGTGTCCACTACTCGACCGATGCCGGCGAGACCTGGGCCTTCAGCCCGTTTTGGTTGACTTCGCCCCATGCCGCCTACCGCTTTGTCCTCTCGCCGGGCTTTGTTGTCGATCGGACCCTGCTTGCTGCCGGCCATGACCTCTATCGTTCGACGGACGCCGGCCTGAGCTGGCAAACGGTGCCGGCGCCGCCGCCGTTGCTCCCCTCGGACGGTGGTTCCGGCTGGCAGGTGGGGCACCTGGCGGCCGCAACGGCCACGACCTATTTCCTGACGGTCTATCGCTTCGATTCCGGGCCGCCCTATGCCCGCCATGATCGGCTCTGGCGCAGCGATGACGCCGGTCTGCATTGGCGAGAGGTGAGTACGGTCCCCGATCGCATGGTGACGGCCCTGGCCGTGCGACCCGATTTCGCCACGGTGCCGACCCTCTACCTGGCAACGGGCGATTCCAATCCTGCGGATGAGACGGCGGTGCCTTCCGACCTCTACCGCAGCACCGATAACGGTCTAAGCTGGCAAAATCTGGGAGGGCTGCCCGACGGCGCACCGATGCTCGATCTGCTGGTGCCCACGGCGATGCCCGAAAGCCTCCTGGTGGCGAGCGAGAGCGGGGTTTGGCGGCTGGAGACAGGGGCCGCCGCCACCGCTACGCCCGATCCCTGCACCGAGCTGCTGAGCAATCGCAGCTTCGAATACGAGGGGGTCTGGCGGATACCGAACACAGCTTACCCGGCCCGGCGCACGCAAGACCAACACTACCATGGCTGGTACGCCATGCAGGCCGGTATCGCCGCATCGTCTGCCAACCGTCGCAGCTACAGCGACTTCAGCCAGGATGTGCTGTTGCCCGCCACAGGCGCCCTGACCCTGAGCCTGTGGGTCTGGCCGCAGGCTGCTGCTGCCGAAACCACCGCCCAACCCGACCCGGCGGCTTGGGAGGCGCTGCTGCGCGCCGAAACCCTGCCGGCGTTTTACGAGCGTTTGCAGCCGTTGGAGGCCGATCTCCAGTACGGCATGGTGATCACCCAGGCCGATAATCGCATCCACATCCTCTTCGCCCGGTTGGATAACGACCGGGTCTGGATCAACCGCCGTTTTGACCTGAGTCGTTTTGCCGGTCAGCCGGTGCGCTTGCAATTCGGCACCTATAACGACGGTGTCGGTCCGGTGGCCGTGCAGTACTTCGACCTTTTCAGCCTCCAGGTCTGCCAGGCGACGGCCACGCCTACGCGCACACCGACGTCCACCCCGACGCGGACGGCGACTCCTATGCCGACGTTCACACCCACGCCGGTGATCCGGTCTGCCGTCTGGCTCCCGCTTATCGTGCAGAGCTATCGCCCACCGCCCACGGCCGCGCCCTCGCCCACGGCGACGCCGACGGCGACGCCCACGGCCACACCTTCGCCTACGGCGATGCCCACGGCGACGCCCACGGCCACACCTTCGCCTACGGCCACACCCGCACTTTCCTTCCGCTTTGGCGATCGCTATCCGCTTTACGCTCTTGCCCAGGCCACCACACCCGAATCGCTTTACGTCCTCGATACCTGGGGCCGCCTATTGCGTTCTAGCGACCGGGGCGAGACCTGGACCGACCTGCGGGCCGCCGAGAAACTCGGCGTCATTCCCTCCACGTTGGGTGGCGGTCTGACCCCGCCGTTTGCGCTCTGGGTGGGAACCCACAACGGCCTCTACACCAGCACCGATGCCGGTGCTACCTGGCAATACGTCTCGGGATACGTTCTGCCCGCGAGCATCACCGTGGCTTTCACCGACCCGGCCGAGCTATGGATTTGACCAGTTCGACCCGATTGTGCAGGTTGAGTTTGTGCATGATGTTCTCGCGATGGCGGTCTACGGTCTTGACGCTGATGACCAAAGCCTCGGCAATCTCCCGGTTGGTTAGCCCTTCGGCGATCAGGCTCAACACTTCCCGTTCGCGCGGGGTGAGCGGATCGCTCTGTGCGGGTTGATCGGCCGTTTCGCGCTGAAGATAATCCTGCACAAGCAGCCGCGCCAGCGAGGGGTAGAGAAAAACCTGGCCTTGGGCCACGATGCGGATGGCCGAAATGAGGTCATCGGCTGTGGCACGCTTGGGCACATAGCCCGAAGCGCCGGCCTCCAGCATTTGGAAAAAGTAGGGTTCCTCCTCGTGCATGGTCAGGGCCAGCACGGCCGTTTCGGGGCTGACTGCCTTGATTTGGCGGGTGGCCTCGATGCCGTTCATGCCGGGCATGGCGATATCCATCACCACAACATCGGGCTTGAGCGCGGTCACGGCGGCAATGGCCGCTTCGCCGCTGCCGGCCTCGCCGACGATGAGGATGTCCGGTTCGGCCTGAAAGAGCATGCGCAAACCGGTGCGCACGATTTCGTGATCGTCAACCAGCAGCACGCGCACGGTGTTCGTCATGGGAAGGCTCCTCCTCGGCGGTGGTTGTGGCCGGTAAGGGGATACGCACCCGCACCTGCGTTCCCCGGCCGGGATGGGATTCGATGTCGACACGTCCCCCCAACAGGCCCGCCCGCTCGCACATGCCGACCAGGCCCCACCCGCCTGCGCCCTCGTCGTGGCCGGAGGGGAGCAGGGTGGACAAATCAAAGCCGCGACCGTTGTCGGTGATGGTCAATTCCACGGCTTCGTCCGTTCGGCTCAGGGTGACGGTGGCCTGAGTCGCGGCGGCGTGTTTGACGATGTTGGTCAGCGCTTCCTGGGTGATACGGAAGAGAACGATTTCGTATTCGGAAGGGAGGCGCAGGTTGGCATCGGCGGTCACACAGACCTGGGTGGGAATACCGTGACGTTCCTGGAACTTTTGGGCATACCACTGCAGCGCCAGGGCCAAACCCAAATCGTCAAGATAGGAGGGTCGCAGGTCGGCGATGATCTGTCGTAACTCACCCAGGGCCCGAGCGCTGATCGCACCCAGCTCCCGCACGACCGTCGCCGCCGGGTGCTCACTGCGCTCCAACGACGTCTGCACGCCTTTCAGCCCCAGCGCCAGAGCCGTGAGGGACTGGCCGGTGGCGTCGTGCAGTTCGCGCGCAATCCGCTGGCGTTCGGCCTCCTGCGCGCCCACGATCTGATGCAACAAGCGCGCCAGTAAAGCCTCGCGGTCGTGCACCCGGCGATAGAGCTGTTCGATCTCCTGGCGGTTGCGGCGCTCGCTCTCCAGTTGGGCTGCCTGGGCCTGGATACGGGCCTGCACGGCCTCGTCGAGTCGGCGGCGATTCTCCCATTCGAAGACCTCCAGCGCGCGGCCGAGGAAATAGGCCAAAACTACGGCCATCAACCCCCGAAAGAGCTGCACCGGAATCCCGAACCATTGTAAAAACGTGGTGCTGTTGAGAAGATGAGACGGCACCAATGCCGTCGGTCGCACGAACAACTGGCCGATCACGCCGTAGAGGAACAGAGCCGTAGAGGCCCACACCAGGTCGCGGCCGAATTGAGGCATATCGTGTTCACGAAAAGTTTGTTGCTGGCGCATGAGCGCCGCCGTGCCCAGGATGGCGCCGGGAATGCCCAGACTGTAGCGGGCCAGGACATCGGCCATAGCGACGAGCTCCAGAGGGGATGGTCGCATCCGCGTGTTCACCACGACGATGGCTCCTATCCACAGGCCCGTCATCAAGAGCAACGGCTTGAGAAGACTGCGCCAGGGCCTGGCCTCCGGGCCGAAGAGGTAAAGACCAAAGGCCAGCAGCAGCAAAAACGACAGGGCAAGGATGGCCGTGCGCAGGATTTCCGCCAGCAGACCGGGTGTATAGCCCGTGGTAAGGGCCCCGATTTTCTGGAACATTTCCAGCCATTCATGCAGGCCGTGAAGCAGGCCGAACAGGGCCAACGGTCGAATGGCCTGGACAAAGCGGAACGCCGAGCGCCGCCGACTGGCCTGAAGCAGGATCAACCCCAGGGCAAAAAAGGCCAGTCCGTAGAAAAAGTAAACGGCGATGATGTGACGGACGAAAAAGGCCGAAATCGGGTTCATACCGTTTTCATTATACCACCCGATCGTGAGATGGATTCCCATCGTTCGTCCCGCAGTGATCGACTCGGCAATCGGTGCTGTTCAGGGCCTGTTTTTTAGCCTTACTCAGGTGCAAAGCTTACGACTCGGTTCTATCTTTTGTTGGTGAGAACGTTTGAACGTTAGAACGTTTGAACGTTAGAACGTTATGCCTGCCTGTCGCTCTTGCGCCAACACACTCCGGAACCGAGTCAAGCTTACTTGACGGACGAGCGGGTAAAGGCTAGAATGACGGCTGCGGACCTGAGTGGACGGTGGGCTTGATCACCGCAGCTGTTATCGCGCCCCGGCCCATAACCATCATGCGCCATCGGTTCTCCCGCTATCGTCCATACACACCGGTCCGTTGCCGGTATCGGATCGCTGGGTGGGCTTTGCCTCCTCCGGTGAGGGCGGTGTCTTGGTCTTCTGGGGAGTGGGTTGGGTTGTGTCCTGCCGATGATGGGCTTTTCTACTACGGGCTTGGGCTTTACGGCCAGGAGATCACCCGTTCCGCAATCGTCGTTGCTTTGCCTTTGGTCTGAGAACACTGTTGCCGGGTTTTGCCTATGAACATCGTTTTGTCCGCTTCCTTGCGACGACATCTGCTGCCCAAACGAGGGTTATGGGTTGCGGTTTGGCTCCTATTGCTCATGATCGGGGCTGCCGGTGCCACTGCCGGGACCGCACCAACGGCCTTGCAAATCGTTGACGTGCAGGCCAATGCCACTACCGTCGGCCTGTACGAGAAGTTCGAGCTGACCTTTGCCGTCCAGGGCAGCGTCGCCACCAACCCCAACTTCCCCTACGACCCGAACCCGCCCCCCAACGTGCCGGCGGGCGTGGGCATCACCGTGGAAGGGCTGTTCACGCCCGACAACTGGCAGACGGTCCTGGTGCAGCCCGGCTTCCTCTACCAGGCCTACGAGTCGCGCTGCATCGGCGATACGGCGGCGACAGGCTGCCGGAACGGCCGCAACTGGCTCTATCCCCAGGGGGAACCGGTCTGGAAGGTGCGCTTTGCGCCGCAGCAAACCGGCACCTGGCGCTATCGCCTGCGCGTGACCGATGCCTCGGGCACGGCCCAGAGCGGCGAGGGCACCTTCGCCGTCGTGCCGTCGGGCGATCCGCACAACCACGGCTTCATTCGCATCGCCGCCCAGGACCCCGGTCTGTTCGAGTACACAGACGGCACGCCCTTTATCGGCGTGGGTTACGGCAGCGGTTTTGACAACGCCCGCTTTACGTTTGCCGTGGACGAGGAAATGGCCCGTGTGGCCGCCAACCGGGTCAATTTCCTGCGCATCTGGATGAGCGGCAGCGGCATCTACATGGCGCCCTGGAACCCCTGGCATTCCCACCACCTGCCCGGCGAAGGGGGCTACCTGAATCCGGCCAGCCTGACCTACGCCGTGGCCTATGCCGATCACCTCTTCTCCCTGCGGCTGTGGGACTACCCCAACCCGGCCATGGAGAACCGGCGCAACCCTTGCATGTTCCAGGGCTTCAGCAACGACATCGCCGTCAAGCCGAATACCACCTATCAGCTCCGGGTGCGGGTCAAAACGGTTGGCGTGACCGGCCCGCGCGATGGCCGTTATCCCTTCGGCTTTACCGTGCGCACGGCCGGCTGGCTGGGCGACACATGCGCCGACCCGGCGCAGACCGAGGGTATCTCCACGCCGCTGTTGGGCCACGTCAACGGCAACACCGAATGGACAGAGGTGACCGGCACCTTGACCACCGGACCCGACCGGTACTTCCTGGACAATCTCTACCTGATCCTGGAGAACACCACCGGCGGCAACGCCTATGTGGACGAAGTCTCTTTGCGGGAGGTGGTGGCGGGACAACCGAGCGGGCCGGAAGTGCTGCGCAAAGGCCGCTTCGCCTATCATCTCTACTTCGACCCTCTGCCGGCGTGGCAATGGGACTACATCCTGGATCGCGCCGCCCAAAACGGGGTGACGGTGCGTCCGGTGGTGCTGGAGAAGAACGACTGGATCGCCAATCACCTGGATGCCAACGGCAACCCGGTCGGAGGCTACTACGAGCTGGATAACAACCGCTTTTATGCCGCCCCGGGCACCACGGTGCGCCGCTTGCACGAGTACTTCTGGCGCTACCTGATCGCGCGCTGGGGTTACGCGCGCGCCGTGCATTCCTGGGAGCTGCTCAACGAGGGCGATCCGTATAACGGCAATCACTATGCCATGGCCGATGCTTTTGGCCGCTTTATGGATCAGCACGATCCGCACGGCCACCTGGTAACCACCTCCACCTGGCACAGCTTTCCCGTGGTCGAGTTCTGGAGCAATCCCGCCTATGCCGGCGTGGACTACGCCGACATCCACGAGTACGCCTGTTGCGGCAATCGTTACGCCGGTTGGGCGCGGAACATCGGCGATCCGCTCCAGTTGGAGCAGCGGCCGGCCTACGTCTACGGTGGCCGCGGGGCTGCGGTGCGCATCCCCGGCAACGTCCAGTTCCCCAACGCCGGCAGCACCCCCCGCTCCCTGGCCATTCGCGGCCGCGGCGAGTGGGTCATCCGCTACCGCATGAAGGCGGAGGGCTTCACGGGTACGTGCGAGTTCGGCCTGCCCAATAGCCTGGCCGGCCCGCGGCTGTTGTGGATCCTGGACGACGCGCAGAGCAGCGTGGTGCCGCCGCCGGCCGAAGCGGGCAAGTCCTGGCTGTGCACGGCGCCCGCCGGCACCTACGACTGGCGCACCTTCGACAGCCGCACGACCCACGACGGGCTGCCGGCGCCCCTCTCCGAACGGATCATCTTGAACGACGACGCCACCCATGCCCTTTCCATCCATTTCCAGAACGGTTTCGGCACGGGCGGCAACGCCTGGATCGATGAAGTCGAACTGATCGGCCCGGATGGTCGTTCGGTGTATCTGAACGGTGATTTTGATCCCACGGTCCTTTACGACGATTCCGCCCATCTCACCGCTTCCCTCAGCCAGCAGATCGGCGGCCGCACGCCCTCCGGGTCGGGCAAACCGGTCACGCGCGGGGAGGTGGCCATCGGCGACGATGCCGACTATCGCGGGGACGAAAACCACGATCAGCGCCTGGACACCCAAGGCGTATGGCTGCACCATTTCCTCTGGGCGCAGGTCAATCCCGGCGGTCTGTACGAGCTCTACTGGGATCCGACCCATATCCGCAACCACAACCTGTACTTCCATTTCCGCGCCTTCCGTGACTTCATGGACGGCATTCCCCTCAACAACGGCCGCTATGCGGACCTGCGGGCGGTGGCCTCCCATCCCGATGTGATCGTCCTGGGCCAGGTCGATCGCAGCGCCGGCCGTGGTCACCTGTGGGCGCGTCATCGCCAGTACACCTGGCGTAACGTGGTGGACGGCATGACCATCCCTCCGGTAACCGGCACCATCACCGTGCCCGACCTGGCCGCCGGCACCTATCGCATCACCTGGTGGAATGCCTGGAACGGCACCCCCTTCCTGACGGAAGATTTGACCCACCCCGGCGGCGGCCTGGTTCTGACCGTGCCAACGGTGCCGTGGGGCGATATTGCGGCCCGGTTTGCCTACCTTGCCGATGCACCAACGCCCACGGCGACGCCCACGCCCATGCCGACACCGACCCCCACGGCGACACCCATGCCCACGGCAACGCCCACGCCGACGCCGGCGGGGACGGGCGTTGTGGAGGTGATCTGTCGGCCCGATGCGGCTCCGGAGACGACGACGGTGGACGGGTTTGTGGAGCGGAATCGGAGCGCGGGCGAGACTTTTGCCGCCTTGCGCAGCGGCAGCGGCACGCAGGCCCGGAGCAATGCGGCGGAGAACCGTGTGGCCTGGCTGGTTGCGGGTGCGAACGCCAACACGTTCAATCGTCTGCGGCGTGGGGTCATCACCTGCGATACGCGGGGGATTCCGGCGGGTGCGAGCGTGGTGGAGGCTTGGCTGTATCTGTACGGGCGGGGGAAGACCGCTGGGCTTGGCGCCACGGACCTGGTGGTTGTGCCGGCGATGCCGCAGAGCGACCGGGCCGTGGTGGCGGCGGATTACGGTCGTGTGGGGACGACGGAGCTGGGCAGCATTGGCTACGGCGCCTTCGTGGTGGGTGCCTACAACGGGGTGGCGCTGACGCCGACGGCGATCGTGCCTGGGGGCATCACGCGGTTGGGGCTGCGGTTGCGTTGGGACGTGAGTGGTACGTTCACGGGGAGCTGGCGTAGCAGCAGCAACACGGGGTACACGGTGGCGTTTGCCGAGGCGGGTGTGGTGACGGGGCCTTATCTGCGCATACGCTACACCGCCGGCGGCAGCGGACCGACGGCCACCCCCACCCCTACGGTAACGCCTACTCCCACGCCAAGCCGCACCCCGACGGCCACGCCCACCCCGACGCCTACCCTCACCGGGGGAACGAGCACGGCTTGGGAATGGAGCCAACACGCCCATGACGCCCAGCACACCGGCTATACGGAGCAGACGGTGCCCTATCCCTGGCGCTTGCGTTGGATCTGGAACGGCGTCAGTCCTTCCGGTGGGGTGCAAAAGGTGACGACTGGCGGTTCGCTGCCGCGCAACGTGCAGCCGGTCACCGGCGGCGGTCGGGTCTACATCGCGGCCGGCGTGGACGGCGTCTTTGCGCTCGGCGAGGCGACCGGCGCGCAGCTCTGGCAGGGCAGCGGCATCGGCGATGTGCGCTCGACCGTGGCCTACGACGCGGACACGGGCGCGGTCTTCGTGGTCTCGACCAACGGCACCCTCTACAAGCTACGGGCGAGCGACGGCGCCATACTAAGCACCTTCGCCAGCGGCCAGAGCAGCCAGCTACCCCTGCCGCCGATCGTGCTCGGCGATCGGGTGGTTTTCGCCATGGGCAACTCGGTGTACGCCGTCAACAAGACCACCCTGGCCTCCCTCTGGACCTACGACGCGGGCGCCACCGTGGCCGTGCCGCCGGCTTACTCCCCCTCGCGCGATCTGGTGATCGTCGCCACCGAGCCGGATCTGTACGTCCACGCCGTTCGTAACGGCAACGGCACCCGGCAATGGCGCGTGCGGCCGGTCCACACCAGCCGCAACTTCGCCGATCCCACCGAGTACCGCTACGGCTGGCCGGTGATCGCCGAGAACGCCGGCTATGTGCTTGTCAAGGTGCGGCTGGATTGGGAGGCTCTCTGGCGTACCTGGCCGCGGACCAACCCGGAGATGCGCCAGTTCCTGACCGACAACCCCGACCAACAGGCCCTCTTCGTGTTGGACCTGGACGACGGCAGCATCCCCTACATCGCCAATGTGGGCCACGGCGGCTACGGCGACAGCGACTACCTGCCCATGGGGCCGCAGCCGGTGGTGAAACGGCTGGCCAACGGCAAGGACATCGTCTATACCGTCATCCGGGCGCACCGCAGCTACGATTCACGCTGGGACTCTCACTTCGGCGAGATGGTGCTGGACAACACCACGGTGAGCGGGCTGACCGGTGGCGACGTGCGCTTCATCGCCTTTGACTGGCCGCCGGGCGACCCTAACCCGTTCCTGCTCACCGACGAGCAGCCCAACGTCTCCATGGCCGGTGACTATCTCTTCGGCGGGCACTGGGAGGCCGGTTTCGCCGCGCGCATCCTGGATCGCTCCGACGCGCGCGGCAGTTTCACGAACCCGATCACCACCCAGCGGCTTTCCACGGTGGTCACATCCCAGGACGACACCGGCGCCTGCGCCTTCAGCGCTTCGCATTACTGCCCCAGCGGCCTGTTCAACACCCGCGGCTACGATTTCGGCTTCTACATCTACTACAACCAGGGCGCCGTATACGACCAGTACTGGAGCGAATACGCCGTCTGGGTGGTGAGCAACGACAACGTCTACTTCCGCAGCACCGACGGCGCCATCATCGCCCTGACCGGCGGCAACCCGCAGACGACAACGACAGGGGAAACCGCAGTCCCCGAACCCGTGCCGTCGCCCGACCCCGAGCCGATAGCTACCATCTCCTACTCCGAGGCGCGCGCCTGGGCCGGCCGCCATGTGACCGTGGTCGGCACGCTGCAGCACGTGGTCAACAACGGCAAACACGTCTTGCTCGGCTTTGCCAGCCCGCATCAGGGCAGCTTCAAGGCCATCATCCGCCGCCAGGACTGGCCGAAATTCGCCGCACAACCCGATATCCTCTATCAAGAGGGCCAGACGGTGCAGATAACCGGCGTGATACGCTGGTACCAGGGTGATCCCGCCATCTTTGTCACCGCGCCGGACCAGATCGTCGGCGACAGACCCGCTGCGGATTGAGGCGATACCTTCTCCCCGCTTTGTCCAGGGCGGGGAGAAGGTCTACGCCGTTACATCGCCAACAGGCATCGGGGCGCCAACCGAGCGGGGCAGCGGTCGGCGAATGGGCCGCGCGGTGTCGACCGGGCCGGCCGACGGGTGCTGAGATTCCTCTTTGACGAAAGGACGGCTTGGGAGTTATGATCGGCGTTACCGTCTTCCCCGTCTTGACCCCGATTTGGTGAATCTGCTCAGGATAACGTTTATGCCTTTCAATCTTTATCGCCGTAGCTTTCTCAAAGAACTGGATTTTACCCCAGAAGAGCTCAAATTTTTACTTAAACTGTCGGCAGAATTGAAAGCCGCCAAATATGGCGGTTATGAGCAACAAAGGCTTAGAGGTAAAAATATCGCGCTGATCTTCGAAAAACCGTCTACCCGTACGCGTTGCGCTTTCGAGGTGGCTGCTTACGATCAGGGGGCCCATGTCACCTATCTGGGACCTGAAGGCTCGCAATTGGGTCATAAAGAGTCCATCAAGGATACGGCTCGGGTTCTGGGGCGCATGTACGACGGCATCGAATACCGCGGTTTCGCCCAGGAGACGGTGGAATTGCTGGCCCAATACGCCGGTGTTCCCGTCTGGAACGGTCTGACCGACCGTTTTCATCCCTTGCAATCACTGTGCGATGCCTTCACGATGATGGAGCACAGCGACAAACCCCTCGCGCAGATCGCCTATGCCTATCTGGGCGATGCCCGTAACAACATGGGCAATTCCCTGATGGTCATGGGCTGCAAGCTGGGCATGGATGTGCGCCTGGTGGCGCCCCCCTCGCTGTGGCCCGATCCCGACCTGGTGACCACCTGTCGCCGGATTGCGGCGGCCACCGGTGCCCGTCTGACCCTGACGGCCGATATCGCCGAGGGCGTGCGCGGGGTGGATTTCATCCATACGGACGTGTGGCTGTCCATGGGTGAGCCGCCGGAGCTGTGGGATGAGCGCATCCGCCTGCTCAAACCCTACCAGGTGACCCTGGAGGTCCTGCGCCTGAGCGGAAACCCGCATGTCAAGTTCATGCACTGCCTGCCCTCGTTCCACAATCGCGAAACCCACATCGGCGAAGCGATCTACCAGAAGACCGGACTCGACGGTCTGGAAGTGACCGACGAGGTCTTTGAATCGGAGCATGCCATCGTCTTTGATCAGGCCGAGAATCGTGTCCACACAACCAAGGCCGTCATGGTCGCCACACTGGGCGGCTAACGACCGGAGAAGCCCAGCCTTGCCGGACGCCAAACCGGTATCCGGCCACTCCGAGCGGCCGTAGCCTTTCCGCCTGACATACGTTCGCCTTCTCGGCGCCGGCCCGAACCCTTCCATGCGCTACCGGCTTTTGTTCCTGCTCCTCCTGCTGGGTCTGGTCCTCGGTTGTCAGCCGTCGATCGTGCCGACACCGACGCCAGTACCGACGGCGGCACCGACGGCTACGGCCATGCCCATACCGGCGGCACAGCGCCTGGTGGTGCTGCCCGATGACGGCATGGGGCCCGTGCTCGATCTGATCGATACGGCCCGGCAGTCGATCCGGTGCAAAATCTACCTGTTCACGTTCGACGCCATCGAGGCGGCTCTGATACGGGCGGCCCGTCGCGGGGTGGATGTGCGCGTGCTCATTGAACAAAACCCGGTGGGAGACGGCACCGAGAACCAGAAGACCTTTGCGCGCTTGCAACAAGGGGGCGTTAGCGTGCGGTGGGCGCCGGCCGCTCGCTACCGGCTTACCCACGAGAAAAGCCTGGTCGTAGACGACCGTCTGGCCCTCATCGGCACCTTCAATTTCACCGCCGCCTCTTTCAACAGCAACCGCGAATACGGCCTGGTGCTCGGCGAACCGGCCCTTGTCGAGGAAATCGCGACCATCTTCGATCGCGACTGGAACGACACCGCCTACACTCAGGTTCGTCATCCGGATCTGGTGCTCAGCCCGCTCAACAGTCGGCGTCAGATCGAAGCCCTGATCGACGGAGCGACCACCGAGCTGTGGCTGGAACAGGCCACCCTTCTCGATGACGCCATAGCCGAACGGCTTTTGGCCTCCGCCCGTCGTGGCGTGAGCGTGCGTTTTCTCGGCCCTTTGCGTCAAGGCGAGGAGGATCTCTCGCTGCCGAACTATCGCCGTCTGCTGGAAGGGGGCGCCGAAGTCCGCCGGCTGGCCCAGCCCATGGTCCATGCCAAGGTGATCGTAGCCGACGGCCGCCGTGCCCTGGTGGGATCTATCAACCTGACCCGCTCTTCGCTGGAGCTGAATCGGGAGCTGGGCTTGATCACCGAGGATGAGGCCGTTATCGCACGCCTGCTGACCACGCTGCGCCGCGATTGGGCCGTGGCCCGGTCCCTCTCGGAGACGCCCGTCGGCGTCATTCCCTGGCACGAAGCCGGGCGCTATGTCGGTTCCGAGGTTGTCGTGGAGGGCGCCGTTGTGCGGACCTACGACTCGGGGCGGGCCACCTTCCTCAACTTCACGCAGGACTGGCGCGGCACGTTCACCGTCGTCATTTTCGCCTCGGCCTACGATCGTTTTCCCGAACGGCCGCGCGATCTCTATCGCAACCGACTCATCCGCGTGCGCGGGGTTGTGCAGGAGTATCAGGGGACGCCGGAGATCATCGTCGAAGCGCCGGTCCAGATCGAGATCCTGGGCGAAGTGACGACGGCAGAGGCCGAGGCTGCTTCGGCGGCCGCGCTGCCCGTGGTGCCCTGGCAGGAAGCGGGCCGTCACATCGGCGAGGTCGTCATCGTCGAAGGCACGGTCGTGCGCGCCTACGACTCGGGACGGGCGACGTTTCTCAACTTCACCCAGGCCTGGCGTGGGACCTTCACCGTGGTCATCTTCGCCGGCGATTACGATCGCTTCCCGCGGCCGCCCAAAGAGCTGTACAACCAACAGACCATCCGGGTGCGCGGTCGGGTCAGGGAGTATCAGGGGGCGCCCGAGATCGTGGTCGAAGCGCCCGATCAGATCGAAATCGTCGCGGCTGCGGGCACACCCACGCCGGCGCCGACTCCGATGGGCGTTGTCCCCTGGCAAGAGGCCCACCGCTATGTGGGCCAGACGGTTACCGTGGAAGGCCGCATCGTCAGCGCCCGTGATATCGGCACCATCACCTTTCTCAACTTCAGCCCGGCGCGTGACCGCTTCGTCGTGGTCGTCTTTGTCGAGGATTATCCGGCTTTTCCGGCGCCGCCGGTGGAGCTCTATGCCGGGAAGAAGGTGTGGGTGACGGGCGAGATTAGCCTTTACCAGGGCGTGCCCCAGATCATCCTGCGTTCGCCGGCCCAAATTGAGGTTTTCCCCTGAGGAGAACCTCGGCCGAGCTTCTCTTCCACCCTCGGCCGTTCCGTTTGCCATCCGCCTGCGGTTTGCGGACAGGCGGTGTGAAATAGCCTGACGGTTGTCGCTCCGCATCCGGTTTGTGCCTATGCGTCCTACGTTTACCGTTGCCCTCCCCGAACTCCTCGATCGCATTGTCGCCGAAGCCATGACCGTCTTGGCCAGGGTCGGGACCGAGGTGCGCGGGCCGGCCCTGCGCCAACGGCTACGCGAGGCCGGACTGCCCACGACCGCCGACGGTCAGCGTATCCTCTTCCCGGAGGAAACCGTTGTCCGGGCGCTGAACACGGCCCCGCGGCGTTTTGTGCTCTATAACCGCGACGGCGAACCCTACGCCGAGATGGGCGGCGACAAGGTGTACTTCGCCCCCGGTTCCAGCGGCCTGCGTGTTCTGGACCATCGCACCGGCGAGATCCGCCTGGCCCGGACGGCCGACTTCGTGGAGTACATCCGCCTGGCGGACGGCCTGGAACATATCGCCTTTGTCGCCACGGCCTTCTCCACCCATGATGTCGAAAACCGTATCGCCGATGCCTGGCGGCTCTATCTGGCCTTGCCGCACACGCGCAAACCTATTGTCAGCGGCGCCTTTACCGAGCACGGCGTCCCGCGCCTGGCCGAGATGCTGAGCCTCTTCCGCCGCGACCGGGCCGATCTGGCGGCGCGGCCGTTTGCCGTCTTTACCATCACGGCCACGGGTAACTTTCGTTATTCCGAGGATTCGTGTCAGAACCTGCTCGATTGTCTGGAATGGGGCATTCCCGTCGAGATCGTCCCTTTGACCATCATGGGGCTGATTGCACCGGTGACGCCGGTGGGGGCGGCCGTTTTTCATGTGGCCGATGTGTTGGCCGGGATCACCATGGCCCAGGTCCTGAAGCCGGGGCATCCGGTCTTCTTCGGCGGTGGCGCCGCCGCCTTCCATATGCGCGAGGCCACATCGCCCATGCCGGCCGTCGAGGCCTTGCGGCTGGTGGCTCTGTACACCGCCATCGGCCGTCATCTGGGCCTGCCCACCCAGGCCTACACGGCCACCAGCGAGAGCAAGCAGTTGGATGCTCAGGCCGGCGCCGAAACCTGGGCCAGCGTGCTCAATGCGGCCATGGCCGGTCTCCATCTGGTTTCGGGGCCGGGCATGCTCGATTATCTGCTCACCTTTCATTTGCCCAAGCTCGTCTTCGATAACGAAGTCTGCGGCCAGGTCTATGCCTATCTGCGGCCCCTGGAGGTGCAGGAGGACCTGCCTACCCTGGCGATGGTGGAACATGAACTGGCCGAAGGGCATATGCTGACGGCACCCCACACCCTCAAGCACTGGCCGAAACAGCTCTATCTGCCCGGCCCCATCTGGGACCGCATGAACCTGGAAGCCTGGCAACGCACCGGCAGCAAAACCCTGCCGGAGCGGGCGAGGGCCGAGGTCGAGGCGCGGCTGGCGGCCTATCAGCCGCCGCCCACCGACCCGGCCCTGGTTGCCGAAATGCGACGCATGCTCACGGCCGGCCTGGGCGAGATCCCGCTCCCCGAGGTGCCGCCGCCACCACCACCGTCGGTGCCGGGTCGGACCCGTAGCCTCCGGCGCGAACGGCGGCCGGCGGTATAGGCACCCGCTCCACCCGGAAGGGCACCCCCTCGACCGCGTCTTCCTCGAACTCGCGGGCGGCGAGATGGCCGGCAAAGACGGCCTGGGCGATGATGCCCGGGGCCTCGGCGTCGCCGATCACCCGCAGGGATCGGAGTTGGCCGGTGGCCAGGGCCGGTCGCAGCGCCTGATAGAGGCCGTCGTTGGGCAGGCGATCCGTCACGAGGACGACGGCAGCGCAGGCCAGTTCGCGCGTGCGGCCGGTCAGGGTATGGGCGATGGTCACGCCGTCGGCTTGGATGGCGACCAGCACATGGCGAGGATAAAGGGCAACCCCCAGTTCCAGCAGACGGCGTTCCACACGGGCCTGCTCCAGGGTGAATTGGGACCAGTAGGCAATGATCGGCGCCGGCGTCAGCAGGGTGACCTGACATCCTGCCTGCGCCAGCCGTTCGGCCAGCACGGCGGCCATATAATAGTGGTCGTCGTCGTAGATGAGCACGCGACCCTGTGGTAGCCGGCCGGCCATGATGTCGTCGGGGGTATAAACGGGCAGGCTCTCCAGACCGGGGATGGGCTGCCACAGCGTACGACCGATGCCGTCGCGCCGCCAGGTGGCGCCGGTGGCGACGATGACATGGGCGGTGCCGGCTTCGAGAACATCCGCCGCCGTCATCGGGCTGCCGGGATAGACCGCCACCTGCGGCAATTTTTTGAGCTGGACTTCGCGCCAGTCCAGCACCCGCCGCCATTCCCGCAGACCCGGCAGTTGCGATTCCAGCGCCACGCGGCCGCCCAGTTCGCGACGGGCCTCGACCAGGACGACACGATAGCCACGGCGTCCTAAACTGACGGCGCATTCCAGGCCGGCCGGTCCTGCTCCCACCACCAGGACCTCGACATCGCGGCGCCGAGGAGCGATGCGTTCGGGATGCCAGCCCCGGCGCCATTCCTCGCCCATGGTCGGATTTTGGGTGCAGCGGATGGGAACGACCTTGTTGTCGGCGCTGACGCAGATGTTGCAGCCGATGCACTCGCGGATGTCCTCGAAACGGCCTTCTTTGATCTTCTGGGGCAGGAAGGGGTCGGCAATGGAGGGGCGCGCGGCGCCGATAAAGTCCATAATCCCCCGCCGGATGGCGGCCACCATGGCGTCGGGCGAGGTGTAGCGGCCTACGCCCACGACGGGCTTGCTCGTCAGCTTTTTGACGAAGGCAATGTAGCGTTCCTGATACCCCTGACTGCCGAACCGGGAGGATAGCGAGTCGTTGCTCCAATCGCTGATGTTCACATCCCACAGATCGGGCAGCTCGGCCAGCATAGCGATGATGTCGTGGCCTTCGCCCTCGCTGGTTATGCCATCGGGTCCGAGCAGTTCATCCACGGCCAGACGCACGGCCACGGCGCAGCGATCACCGACGGCTTCTTTGGTGTCTTCGATCAACTCGCGCAGAAAGCGCACACGATTGGCCAGACTGCCCCCGTATTCATCGGTCCGGTCGTTGTAACGACGGGAGAGGAAATGCATGGCCAGGCTGAGGTTGTGACCGGCATAACAGTAGACAATATCAAAACCGGCCGCTTTGGCCCGCAAGGCCGCCGCCCGATGCCAGCGTCGTACATTGCGGATGTCCTCTTTGTCCATGCGTCGGGTCTGGACCGGTTCATAGCCGGTGCCACCGATCACGCCTACCGAGCGGGGGCCCAGTGGGGGCAGCCGCGAGTACCAATTCGGCGCGTCGATGCCGTTGTGCGAAAGTTCGATCCCGGCCAGGCTGCCGTGGGCGTGAACGGCCTCGGCTACGGCCTGCAGGGGCGGGATATCGTCGTCATCCCACAATCGTCCCTCGAAGAAGGGGGCCAGATCACCCGTGGGATGGATTTCGACTTCCTCCGTACAGACCACACCCCAGCCGCCTTCGGCTTTGATGCGGCGCATCTCGGCCAGAGCCTGAGGCATGCGATAGCCCATCCCATTGCAATGGGGCACCTGATAGAAGCGATTGGGAGCGACCACTGGTCCCACCGGAACCGGCTCGAAGAGGATGGCAAAGGGATTGTTCATGGTCGATGCCCGTTCGAGATGAGGACGAGAAGGATACAACCGGATGGGCGGTAGTATAGCAGCGAGCGCGAGGCCTGCCAAGCCCCTTCTGCGGGCCTTGTCGACTTGACAAACTGATTTTCGTTGGTGTACGTTTTTTAGGCCCTCAATCACCTCTCGTTCCCCTGCCAGAGTGTTGCGGAAAGGAGATTCCCTGCGAACGAGCCCTGACCCTTCGTTGACTCGCCGCAACGAAAAAGGATAAGCTTGCCGATGCGTCTTATGTACTGCATTGACCAAAAAACGGTCGCTTGTTGCAAGGGGGCAAAAGTCGACCGCACTATGCAAGCAAAAAACCCTTGTAGCGCTTCCGTTATCGCCTGCATTGACCAAAAAACGGTCGCTTGTTGCAAGGGGGCAAAAGTCGACCGCACTATGCAAGCAAAAAACCCTTGCCTTTTGGCTATGGTAAGCCGGGTGAGGTCGGCGTTTGTCCAGGACCGGCGTGATATGGTCATAGCCGGTTCTTCTGTCGTACCGTCTTGGCGGACGCAGCCCTGTCGTCCCGTATCCGCACTTCGCAGGCCAAACGCTGTGTCGTTGTAGCGTCAGCTCCGCGCAGCAGTCAGAAAGGGGTCGTCCCTGCGGGTTGGGCAGAGCAGGGAAGGGCGGAGCCTTGCCCGACGAAGGCGAAGCGGTCATGAGCGCATCCTCCCGGCAGCCACCGTCGCTTGGTCTTTATCTGCGGCGTCAGGCCGGCAGTCTGTATCGCTATGTTCTCGAACAAAGCCTTTATGCCCTGGTGGGTTGGGTGCCCACCGTGCTCGGTATCGGTCTAAGGGCTTTTCTTTATCGTGCCATCATGCGCATGGACGGGATTGTCGCCATCGAAGCCGGAGTTCGCCTGCGTTTTGCGGATCACATTCATTTAGGGAAGAATGTTTATATTGACGAAAGGGTCTATTTACACGCCTGTCCGCAAGGGATTCGTATTGGAGATAACACATTCATCATGTATGGTTCTGTTTTACATGTCTATAATTTTCGTAATTTACCGCATGCTTTCATCGATATTGGGCGCGATAGCCTGATCGGTGAGTACAACATCCTGCGCGGGCAGGGTGGTATTCAGATCGGCGACCGGGTCTATACGGGACCGAACGTGCAGATTCTGGCGGTGGATCATGTGTATGAGGATCCGGAGCGACCGCTGATCGAGCAAGGGATTACGGCCGAGGGCATCGTGGTGGAGGACGATGTGTGGATCGGGGCGGGAGCGATTCTGACCGATGGGATTCGTGTCGGCAAAGGGGCGGTCATTGCGGCGGGCGCCGTGGTGACGGCGGATGTCCCGCCGCATACCGTGGTGGGGGGCGTGCCGGCCCGGGTGCTGAAGCGTATCGAGGCCGGCGCGTCTCGTCGGGAGCGTACCGTTTATCTGTAGGATGATTCGGTTGTTGGCGCGGAGGAGGCTATGAGCACATTGAGCATTGTCATCCCGGCCTGGAACGAAGAGGAGGGGATCCAGGCCATCTTGGAGCGTGTGTTGGCGATACGGCCGGCGCTGGCCGAGGCCGGTCTCGGCGAAGTGGAAGTGATCGTGGTGGATGATGGTTCCACGGATAATACGGCGGTGGTGGCCGGAGCCATAGCGGCGCGCCATCGGGAAGTGAGGCTGATTCGCCATGAACGAAACAAAGGCTATGGTGCCGCCCTCAAGACCGGTTTTGCGGCGGCGCGCGGGGAGTGGATTGGGTTTTTGGATGCCGATGGCACCTATCCGCCGGAGTATTTTCCGATGTTGTATCGGGAGGGGGTGCGTCGGAACGCCGATATCGTCATCGGTTCGCGGATGGCGGGAGCGCAAAGCGATATGCCCTGGGTAAGGCGGCTGGGCAATCGTCTGTTTGCCCATCTAGTCAGCCTGATCAGCGCCCAACGCATTACCGATTCGGCCAGCGGGATGCGTCTGTTCAGGCGCGCGGTGTTGGAGCGGCTCTATCCCCTGCCCGACGGGCTCAATCTGACGCCGGTGATGAGCACGCGCGCCGTGCATGAGCAACTGCGGATGGTGGAGTTTCCCATTCCGTACTACGAACGCATCGGGCGTTCAAAATTGCGGGTGATGCGGGACGGCATGCGCTTTGCCCAATCGATCATCTGGACGGCCCTGCATTACAACCCGGTGCGGCTGCTGGGTCTGATCGGGATGGTGGCCCTGGGCCTGGCGGCCGTCATCGCGTTGGGGGTGGTGTTTTTGCGGGCGCGCGGGGTGACGGCGTTGGGGCCCTGGGGCGCGTTTGCCGTTTTTGCCGGGCTGGTGTTGGCGGTTTCGGGGCTGAGCCTGGTCAGTCTGGGCATCAGCTTCAACTACTTCGTGGCCTTGTTCCATCGTCGGCCGGTGCGGCAGGGCTTGTTCGGTCGGCCGTTGGTGAATTTTGACCGTCATTTCGGCTGGATGGGGGGCATGGCCCTGCTGGGGTCGGGAGTGTTGGGTCTGAGCAGTCTGGCGTTGGGGGTGCGAGGCTGGCCGACGGCGCGCTTGTGGTTCTACTATTTAGCGGGTGCTTCGTTGGCCCTGGTGGGGATCCAACTGGTGGTGAGCTGGGTGCAGATGGAGGTGTTGCGTGCTCTGCAGAGCCGCAGTGAACAGGTCCAGGCCGATATGGGCGGGAATGAGAACAACGTGCAAGCGTCGGAACGTTCCAACGTTCGAACGTTTGAACGTTCCAACGTTCCAACGTTAGGGTGCCATGGGGACGATCACGCGTTTTGAGGAGATCGAAGCCTGGCAGACCGGCCGCGTCCTGGCGCAGCAAGTCTACCAGGTATCCAACCAGGGCCCTTTTGGCCGCGACTTCGGCTTGCGGGACCCGATGCGTCGGGCCGCGGTCTCCAGCCGG
>JBBINH010000027.1:0-43545 GCA_037443945.1 Caldilineales bacterium | reverse complement strand
GGCCCCCTCGAAATGGCCAGGGGGCCGCCCGGCCGCCCCTCCTTGACCACGCGTGGTCACAACCCTCCCTTCGCGAAACCCCACGACGCCAACACCCACGGCGCCGAGCCTTACGTCCCGGTGACCGACCCCGGCCCGACGTCACCGTCGCGCCAGCGCCACGATATCGGCCAGGACGCCGGCCGCCGTACCCTCGGCACCGGCCCCGCGCCCCTGGAGCACAAGCGGCGTCGGGTGATAGACCTCGGTATAAAAGGCGATGAGGTTATCCGTGCCCTGGAGTCGTCCGATCGGACTATCGAGGGGCACCTCCTGCAAACCCACACGAACCTGCCCGCCATCCAGCGTGGCCACATAGCGCAGGGTCTTGCCGTCGGCGGCGGCCTTCTCCATACGGCGGCGATAGGGTTCATCCAGGCTCGCGGCCGCCGTCAGAAAGTCGGCCACGGTGCCGGCAGCCAAGGCGGGTGGAAACAACGCCTCGACGGCCACCTGGTCCAACTCTAAGGACCACCCCAGCGTACGGGCCAGGATGAGGGCCTTGCGGGCCACATCCATCCCGCCCAGGTCGTCGCGCGGATCGGGTTCGGTATAACCCCATGCGTGGGCGCGGCGCACAAGGGCGGCAAAGCCCTCGCCCGCCTGCAGACCGGTGGTCAGAAAACCCAGCGTCCCGCTCAGGCACCCTTCAATGCGGCGAATAGCATCGCCGGAGGCGATCAGGTTTTCGGTCAGGGTGGCAATGACCGGCACCCCGGCTCCTACCGTCGCCTCATAGCGCAGATGTCCGCCGGCCGTCAGGCGTCGAAACATCTCGAAGCTTTGGGTCAACGGCTTCTTATTGGCCAGCACGACGCCACACCCCAGGTCCAGGGCTTTGAGCAAAGCCGGCACGGTGTCATCGGCAGCGGTGACGTCAATCACGATGGTTCGTTCCTCGGCAGCGATGTCGACGATATCGAGCAGGCCCTGGTGATGATAGCCCGCTTCAAGCTCGTGCAGGCCGGTGCCGGCCGCCTTGGCAGCCAGGGCCCGTTGCAGATCGCCGTAGCGGATGCCGTCCATGTCAACGATGGCACCCTGGCTGTCGCACACGGCCCGATAGCTCAAATCCAGACCGTAGCGCCACTCCAACGCATCGCGGATCCGCAGCACGCGCGCAACTACGGCGCGACCGACATGACCGAACCCGAATTGAATAAGCGGCACAGAGAGGGTCATAGGGCATTCAGGCCGGTGGAGGGGCCGAAGAAGGCATCGTGGATGCGGCGCACGGCGGCTTCGGCATCGTTTTCCGAGACCACAAGGGAGATGTTGACCTCACTCGACCCCTGGGCCATGGCGATGACATTGATGCCGGCTTCCCCCAAGGCGCTGAACACCCGGCCGGCAATGCCCGGTGTTCCCCGCATGCCGGCACCGACGACGGCGATAATCACGATGCGATGCATGGCCCGAACCCGGTCAATGAAATGTCGGGAAAGTTCCTGGGCCAGCTCCTTCTCCAGGGCGGCCACGACGGCCGGGGTATCGGCTTCGGGCACGGCAAAACAGATGCTCTGTTCGGATGAGGACTGGCTGATCATGAGCACATTGGCGCCGACCCCGGCTACGGCCTTGAAGGTGCGAGCCGCAATGCCGGGCACGCCGATCATGCCGCGGCCCTCCACGTTGATGAGGGTCAGGTGTTTAATGGCAGTAATGGCCTTCACGGCGCCGCCGTTACTGGTTTCGCGGACGATCAGGGTGGAAGGGCCATCCGGATCGAAGGTATTGGCCACCCGGATCGGGATGGAGGCCTCGATAGCGGGAAGGATGGTCTTGGGATGGAGAACCTTAGCGCCGAAGTAGGCCAGTTCGGCCGCCTCGATATAGGTCAGTTCGGGCAAGGTGTGGGCATGGGGGACGATGCGTGGATCGGCGGTCATAATGCCGTTGACATCGGTCCAGATCTGCACCTCGTCGGCGTTCAGACAGGCCCCCAGGATGGCGGCCGAGTAATCCGAGCCCCCCCGTCCCAAGGTGGTGGGGACGCCGTTCGCCGTAGCGGCGACGAAACCGGTGACCACCGGCACCTTGCCCTCTTCGAGGAGGGGCCGCAGGCGCGCCTGGGTGCGGGCACAGGTGGGTTCCAGCAAGGGGACGGCGGCGCCGAAGGTATCGTCGGTCACGATGATCTCGGCGGCATCCACCCACTCGGCCGGAATGCCCTGGCCGCGCAGCACCGCCGCCAGCAGCGGCGCGGCCATCCGCTCGCCCAGCCCGGAAACCACATCCAAGCCGCGGGCGGTCAATTCACCGAGGACGTAAATGGATTGGCATAGGCGCTCGAACGCGCGCAGGCGTTCGTCGATGAGTCGACCGTAGGTCGCGCGCTCCACACCGTCTTCGATGAGCTGGCCGGCCACAAGCTGGTGTTTGAGGAGCAGATCGCTGCGGGCCTCGCGGTAGGGCTGTTCATGCCCTGCCGCTGCCGCCTGGGCGGCGTGGATCAGCATGTTGGTCACCCCACTCATGGCCGAAGTGACCACGACGATATTCGGATCCCGTTCGCGAGCGCGCTTGACAATCTGGGCTACCTGGGCAAAGGCCTGCGTATTGCCCACCGAGGTACCGCCGAATTTGAGCACGAGCATGGAGACACTCCGGACGAAAGCTAACCGATGACCGCAAAACGCGGTGACGAGGAGACAGGGAAAAACGACGCAGAAAAAAGCCCTCTCGACAGACGGGAGGGCAAGCGACACTGCCTGCAAACACGCGGCAACGTTGGGCGTTTGTCAGTGTAGCATGGCCTCTCCGGGCCGTCAAAAACGGGCCGTTTTCGCAGTCGCCCGAAGAAACCATGGGCGATATCAACTGCTTACCCCCTTTCCTCTCGTCTCCCGTGGCCTCCTTCTCCCCTCGCCTTTTGCTTATGCTACAATGACGCGGCTCCCTTTCGCCGGTGTGTTGATCGCCCGGTGAAGGATATCTCGGTTCGTCTCATCTCGGCCTGATCATCCTTGTTGTCAATACAGGCCTCTATCCCTTAGTTCGACAGGTTGACTATGAGTGAAATCACCCGGTCGGGGTCTGCATTCATGCTTGCCGACTTGAACCCCAGCCAGTTGGAAGCCGTCACCCACCGTCCATCGCCTTTGCTGGTTCTGGCCGGTCCCGGCACCGGCAAAACCCGGATTCTAACCCATCGCATTGCCTGGTTGATCCGCGAAAAGGAGAGCATACCCGAACATATTCTGGCCATTACCTTTACCAATCGCGCGGCCGAAGAGATGCGGGAGCGTTTGTTCGCCTTATTGGGCGATCAGGCCGGTCGTGTGTGGGTTTATACCTTCCATGGGGCGGCCATGCGCATCTTGCGCCGCTTTGGCGCCCGCATCGGCATTGAGCCCGATTTTGTCATCATCGATGAAAACGATCAGTATCACATCCTCACGCGCATATTGAGCGGGGCCAAACTGAGCCGGGAACTCTACCCGCCCGGCCGGCTCCTGGCCTATCTGGCCGAGCGAAAAAATGCGCTGGCCGACCCCACCATGCCGCCTGCGGGCTCCGAGCCCGTGCTAGGGCAGATCGCTGCCGCTTATGAAGCGTGGT
The DNA here is from genome assembly GCA_037443945.1 of Caldilineales bacterium. Taxonomy (GTDB): domain Bacteria; phylum Chloroflexota; class Anaerolineae; order J102; family J102; genus SSF26. The sequence goes on along the minus strand of JBBINH010000027.1, from coordinate 39,945 downwards.
TGCAACGCCATCATGCCCTCGATTTCGACGATCTCATCCGGTATACCGTGCTCTTGCTACGCCAGGACGAGGAAACGCGCCAACACCTCCAGCGCACCCTGGCCCATATCCTGGTGGATGAATACCAGGACATCAACGATGCCCAGTACGAATTGATCCGACTGTTGGCCCCCCTCGGCAGCAGTATCACGGTGGTAGCCGACGATGACCAGGCCATCTACGGTTGGCGGGGCGCACGACCGGAACTGATCGACCGCTTTGTCGAACGATATCGCCCTACCCTCATTCGTCTCGACCGCAGCTACCGCTGCCCGCCGACGATCCTGGCCGGCGCCCAGCGGATGATGGCAGCGCAACGCAATCACGAACGGTGGCGGCCGTTGCGCAGCGTTGTCGCCCACGATGCGCCCATTTACCACTACATCTTCCACGATAGCCAGCAGGAAAAACGCTGGCTGGTCACTCTGGTCAACAAACTGATTCAGGAACGGGGCTACCGACCAAGCGATATCGCCGTCCTCTATCGGACCCATCAAATCGGCGATCCGGCCGAACAATGGCTGACCGAGGCCGGCCTGCGGGTGCAGCGGCTGCGCAAAGAGAGCTTCTTCGATGAACCGATCGTGCGCGAGGTGGTCCGTTTTTTGCAGATGGTGCGCCGGGTCACCGAAGAGAACTTTAGCGCCGGCATCCACTTTCCCGTGCGCCACATCGATGAACTGACCATGATTCGGCTGCATCGCCTGGCCCAGGCCCGAGGTATCGACCTGGTTGAGCTGGCCCGCAGGGTGCAGATGGGCGCTCCCGATCCCGATCTGGCGAGCCTCAGCCCGCTTACACGCAATTACCTGAGCCACTTTTTGCAATGGCTGGATGCCCTGCCCGACCTGCGCAGCGAGGCCGGCGCCGCAATCCGCCAGCTCTTTCAGCTCCTGAACCAACAGCGTTCGCCCTGGCGGGCTACCGATATCCCCATCCTGGCCGACCTCATGGCCGTCGATGACGGCCCAGACGCAATCATGGCGTTAGCGACGGCCGTGGCCGAACGTCGTCCCATCCTCATCCTGCATCCCGCCGATATCGACGGGTATGCGGCTGCCCTCATCTGGCGGCATACGCTGGTGGATTATCTCGAAGCCCATCCTCAGACGCTCAGTTACGAAGCATGGTCGGGGACGGCGCCACCGCATGCCCTGATATTGGCCTTGGGACGGCCACCGGCCACGAAACCCTTGCCCGCCTCGGCGGTGATCCTGGAGGCCACGTCGCCTCTGGGCGCCCTGGCCGTGGTGGCCTGGCGATACGCGCAGCGCTTGCTGGCAAGCTACGAGAAGATCGAGGACGAATGTTTTGTCGTCTACGACCTGGAAACCACCGGCATCCATGTGCGCCGCGACGAGATCGTCGAACTGGCGGCCGCCCGCTATTGTCGGGGACGACCGGTGGACGAGCCTTTCTTCAGCTTTGTCCATCCCGAACGGGGCTACATCCCGCCTGCTGCCACCCAGGTTCATGGCATTCGCTATGAGGATGTCGCCACGGCGCCCCCTCTGCACGAAGTGCTCCCGCGTTTTCTGGACTACCTCGGCGACGATACGGTCGTCGGACACAACATCGCCCGGTTCGATAACCGTTTCCTCGACCGTGCCTGTGGGGTTTTGTGCCATCGCGGCTTCAGTCCCCATTATGTGGACACGCTACGGCTGGCGCGGCGCCTGTGGCCCGACGAACCCCATTACGACCTGGCCGCCCTGCGGCACCGCCTGGGCCTTCCGGCCGCGGTCGAACACCGCGCCGGCGCCGATGTGCAGGCCACGGCCGAGGTCTTCCTGGCCCTTCTGCGCCATGTGGTGCGCGAAAAAGAGCGGGAAGCCCTGGCCGAAGTCCTGCCTCTTGTCGGCATGGGCCTACTGGCCACGGCACCGGCGGCCGATGCCATCGTTTCGACCTTGCTTGACGGCGCCGCGCGCATGGTCGTCGTCGGACGTGGTCAGGCGTTGCTGGACGAGCTGATCGAAGAGCTCCCCGCTCACCTCCGGATGACCGCCCATACCTTGCACCGACGGCTGGCCGATCATCCCCTGCCCAAGACGGCGGAGGACACCCGGTGGGCCGAGATCGAATCGCATTTCCTCCGCCACCTCGAGGCCTTTCAACGCTACAGCGCCGATCGTTCGTTGGCCGCCTTCATCGATTATCAGTCGCTGCTCACGAATATCGACACCTTTGCCCACGAACTGGAGGAAGACAGCATCGTGCTCATGACCCTGCACAATGCCAAAGGAACCGAGTTCCCGGTCGTCATCCTCTTTGGCGTCGAGCAGGACCATCTTCCCCTATGGCGCGCGGCCGACGATCCGGCCCAACTGGCCGAAGAACGACGGGTTTTTTATGTGGGGCTGACCCGGGCCAAAGAAGCCGTTTATCTCTTCTCGGTGCGCGATTGCGGCGATGGTTTCAAGCATCAACCCTCCCGCTTCGCCCTGGAGATACCCGCGCCCTATGTCCGTCGCTTCCTGGTAGACGAACAAAACCGCGCGCACGAAGTGAAATAGGTCAATCGCAAAACCGGGGTCTATGGGGTGGAACGAACCCGGTGCCCATCCCTTCTCATGCCCTCTCCTTGCCAACACCGGCTGAGAAGGGATGGGCCGGCCTTCGTCATATCTCGGCCTGTAGGAGCCGATAGAGCGTTTTATGGGTGAGAATGTCGCTGCTGATAATCCCGACCACAGCGCCCTCGGCGACCACCGGCATGGCCGAGATCTCATACGTCTCTAGAGCGCGCAGGACATCGAGGATGCTGTCATCGGGATGGGCCGTAATCACATGGCGGGACATAATCTGAGAGACGGGGATATCGGCGGCGCAGGCCGTAGCCGAGGCTTTGGTGATATCCCAATCGGTGACAACGCCGACCAGTTCACCGTCAGGGCCGATGACGGCCAGCATTTCATGGGGATCGGTGATCAGCAGTTCGGCCGCTTCCCGCACACTGCGATCCGGTGCGATCGTGAGCAACGGCTCCATAATATCGGCGACACGGCGGAAGCGCTCGCTGGAGGCGATGCGCCGGATGCTGATCTGCTCGGCCGCCTCCAGGGGTAACATATCGGGATCGGCGACGAGCAGGTCGACCAACTCCTTCATATTGCGGCGGATGGCCTGATCGCGCCAGGCGATCCCGGCGGCCAGCCGTTGTTCGGCCAGGGCTGCGAACTCGTCGGCGTGGGCGGCCAGCCAGCCCTCGACGGCCTCCCGATTTCCCAGCATGGTTTTGGGAATGGCCAGGTGAGGTGGGGTGGGGATGAGCTGTTCCTGCGCGGCAAAAATGACGCCACCGGAATTGACCAGAAAATCCGAGGCGATAACCGTGCCACGTTGCCAGTACACCACGCGCTCCATGCGGATACGGGCCGCGCGACGGGCCGGTTCGGGCGAGTACGTATTCGCCCCCTCGACGATCATGGTCCAACGGCCCATCCGATCGACCGTCATACAGGCTCCGCTCTCGGCATCCACGGCCAGGTAGTTGGCGATGGGTGCGGCCGGAACAAAGCAAAAAGCCGATTCGCGTAGGAGATCGTTGGGTGCGTTGGCGAACTTGGTGGCGGGACGGGGCGAAGGCTGATGCGCCAACCGTTGCAAGAAGTAGGGATACGTGACCAGGCCGCCGGCCTCGCGCAGGGCCAGCAGCTCGGCGACGGGCAACCCCTGCTCGTTGTACAGATAGCCGTGGGCATCACTGATCCCGACGATGCGGGGAGCCGGCTCGGTGGCTGTGAGCAAACGGGCGACATGGCTGCCTACGGCGCCGAAACCCTGGATGAGCACCGTCATCTCGGCCTGCGCCGGTATCTGCAAATGGGCGAACTGCGGCAAAACCCGCAGCCGTGGCAGCTCGACCAAAAGTGCGGCAATGGCGATGGCAATTCCCCCGGCAGCCGCACCGAGTTGGTCAATGCGGTTACCACCCATCTCCGCCGGTTTGGAGAGAACGCCGTCCAGGCCGTTGTGAATGGCAATGGTCTTCATATCGGCGTCATCCGTGCCCACGTCCGGTCCCGGCAGATAGACCTGGCGATAGCGGGCCAGCAGGCGGGCAAAACCGGCGATGATGGCCGTATGCTCCGCAGGAGTGAGATCGCGCTCCGGGGCCACGATACCGGCCTTGCCGCCTCCGTAGGGCAGGCCGGCAGCCGCGTTTTTGAGCGTCATCCCGCGCGCCAGATTGAACACGGTAGCCGGGGTCACATCGGGCATCATGCGAATGCCACCCATGGCCGGACGGCCCATAGCCAGGTTGTCCACAACAATGTAACCGCCGATCTCGAGGGGGCTTTCCTCATCCCACAGGCAGACGACCAACCGTGGCCCCAGCCGATCGGCCTCGATCCCCAGCCGATGCAACCGCTCCACATCGGTGCCCCGAAACTCCATAAAACACAGCGGACCTTCCCTTTGCAGGCGATTGCTCCACGTGCGCGGCAAAAGCACCTCGCGCAGAAACGCTTCCATTTGTCGTGGTATCATTTGTCACCTCTCGTCGTTGAGAAGAGAAGCGCCATCATCGGCGCCGGAACAGGATTCCGATCGCAATCGGAAAGCCTAACCGGTCTGCAACAGCCGGGGTCGCGCCCTACAGCGTCGCCGATGGGCAGAGGTCATTGAGCACGCAATTCGGGCAATCGGGCTTGCGGGCCGTGCACACCCGGCGGCCGTGAAAGATGAGCAAGTGGGCCAGATCGATCCACTCCGTGCGCGGGATTAGCGCCATCAGGTCTTGCTCGATCTTGTTGGGATCGGTATGTCGGCTCAACCCCAGGCGCTGGGCCAGCCGCGCCACATGCGTGTCCACGACAATGCCCTCGGCCAGGCCATACGCTACCCCCAGGACCACATTGGCCGTCTTACGGGCCACACCGGGCAGCGTGGTCAGCGCCTCCATCGTAGCCGGCACCTGGCCGCCGAAATCGTAGGCTATCCGTTGGGCAGCCTCCTGGATGTGTTTGGCCTTGTTGCGATAGAAACCGGTGGGACGAATCGCCTCTTCCAGCTCGGCGCGGTCGGCCGCCGCCATCGCTTCCGGGGTGGGATAACGGGCAAAGAGGGCCGGTGTTACCTGATTGACCCGCTCATCGGTGCATTGGGCCGAGAGAATGGTCGCCACCAACAACTCGAACGCATTGCGATGGTCCAGGGCGCAGCGGGCATCGGGGTGGACCTGACGCAACCGACGGATGATCTCGGGCAAGCGTTCGGCAGGAGGCGAATCAGGGGTCAGCGAAGTCATGGGCCGATAGGCGGTGGCAAGCTCGGGGAGGACAACGGTTACGGTAAGGCAGCAGAAGACCGGTTGGCCAGAAAGGCGACTTGCGTCTCCGGCGACATCCCCATGCGCCCGCGCCAGAGTTCGGGAACGATATCCCCGCCCAGAAGGGCGCGTTCGATCAAAAGAGGCACGGCCGCCGGGGTTACGTACCCGTACCAGTCGCCGGTCGGGTAGATGAGCACGTTGGCGGCATAGCGATGACCGCCGACATGACTGCTGCGATAGAGATGGACACGTCCTTCCAGACCGCGCGCGGCGATCTCGGCGGCAAAAGACGCGTAAACAGGAGGACCACACACACCGCAACGCCGGTCGCGCGCATCGTGGGTACAGACGAAAATGTGAATACCATCGAGGGGTTCGTGGCGAATCCCTGCGGCCGGCCGTCCGGCCAGGACCTGGGTGGCGATCAGTGCGGGCAGATCGGCCGTCGTCACCCCGTAATAGCGCAGGTTGTCGGGAAACACCAGGATATCGCACCCCGGTCCCGTACCGGCAGCATCGCAGGCCGTCACCTTGACCGGATAGGACAGGGCCTCACCCTGGGCGGCCATAGCGCGTGCCAGCTCGCCGGCCAGATCGGAAGCCGCCTCCAGATGGGCGGGCCAATCGGCGTGCCCTGTGCAGACGATCAGATGACGCCGATAGGGTTTGACGGTGCCGGGCAATGGCTCCGGTGCTGACGGGGACGCAGGCAAAGCAGCCATAGGGATTTTCCGGTCGCCATTGTACCATAAGAGGACCGACTTGCCGGCAGCCCGGTCCCCGATTATCATCGCCGGCAACGTGGTTTACCCGGCCGATGTCAGTCCCCATCCGCGTGACCGCCCTGCACAAATCCTATCACCGGCCCGCCTTATGCGGGGTGAGCTTCGAGGTGATGCCCGGCGAACTGGCCGTTGTGATCGGCAGCAACGGCGCCGGCAAGACGACCCTGATCAAAATCCTGGCGACCCTGATCCGACCCGACCAGGGGGAAGCCTGGATCGCAGGCCATCCGCTTTGGACCGGTCCGACCGTGCGCCGGTATCTCGGTGTGGTCACCGAGACCGAGCGCAGTCTCTTCTGGCGCCTGGATGCCCGTCAAAACCTGGACATTTTCGGTCGCGGCTACGGCCTGCGCGGTCAGGAGCTCCGACGCCGCATCGCCACTCGGCTGGAACAGGTGGGCCTGGCCGAGGTGGCCCATCTCCCCGTGGGCCGATTAACGACCGGACAGCGCACCTTGCTGGCGCTGGCGCGGGCTCTTTTGCCGTGTCCCCCGGTGCTCTTGCTGGACGAACCTACCCGCAGCCTCGATGCCGCCGCCACCCATCGCCTGCTGGACCTGCTTCGCGACCATCTGGCCACAATGCCCGACGCCGGCATCCTCCTGGCTACCCATCAACCTGACGTGGTGGCTTCTCTGTGCTCGCGGCTTCTGGTCCTGCGCGAGGGCCATGCGATCGCCCAGGGAGCACCGGCGACCCTGCTGGCCGACGCCGGTCTGCCGGCCGAGGAAGCGATTGCCGAGGGTCTGCGCCGGCTTTATGTCCGCATGGTCGGCGTATGAGATACATCGGCGGTGTGCTCGAGGCCGGTTTCTTGCGGGATTGGCGCATCGGCCGCAGCTATCGCCTGGCGTTTCTGCTGCGTTTTCTGGGCACGGCTTTTCAGGTCGTCGTCTTTTACTTCATCGGTCGGCTCCTTGTCGCCGAACATCCGACCCTGGCGCCTTACGGCGGCAACTACTTCGCCTATGTGCTTATCGGACTGGCCTTTCAGCGGCTTTTCCATATCAGTTTGACCGGTTACGGCGCCGGCATCACCGAAGCCCAACAGACCGGTACCTTCGAGACGCAGCTCCTCTGGCCGGTAGCCTGGCCGTGGTTGATCGTGAGCTTCAACCTCTGGCCCTATGCCTATGCTCTGATCGAAACGGGCCTCTACCTGCTCCTGGGTATGCTTCTGGGCGTGCCGCTGGCGGGTGCCAATTGGGTGGGCGCTTTCCTGATCGCTTTCATGGCCTGTGTCGCCCTGAGCGGCCTGGGCTTGATGGGCGCCGGTCTGATCATCGTCGCCAAGCGCGGGAATGCCGTAGCCTGGCTGTTCGAAGCCGCCACGGCCCTGCTGGCGGGGGTTTATTTCCCACCGGCCCTTCTGCCCGACCCACTGCCCGACCTGGCGCGCTGGCTGCCCCAGACCTACGCCCTGCGCGGGCTACGGCACGCCCTGCTCCTGACCGGCAACACGGCAACCTTGCTGCCCGAATTCGTCATTCTGGCAGGGTATGCCCTTATCCTGATACCGGTCGGGGTTTTGACCCTGCACCTGGCCTGTCGGTGGGCGCAGAGCCGAGGCACCCTGACCCAGTACTAAACCGGCTATCGACCCGGTGCAACGGACTCTAACCGGACTCAGGCCGGTTGCGCCATCGGCTCGCCGCGCGTCTCCTCGGTGATTTCGACGCTGTGGCTGATCGGGACATTGAGCGAGGCCGAAACCGTGCAGTACTTGGTCTCGGCCAGCTCGATGGCCCGCGCCACGGCGGCCGGGTCGATGTTCTTGCCGCGCACCTTATAGGTCAGGTGGATATGCGTGTAGGCCTTGGGCCAATCGGGCATCTGCTCACCCGTAATATCCACTTGAAAATGGCTGATCTGCTGGCGCTTCTTCTCCAATACCCCGATGACGGTCGTCGAAACACAACCACCCAAAGCCGCCAACAGGAGCGTACTGGGACTCATCGCCAGGCCATCGGGACCACCGTCCATGGCCGCCACATGACCTTCATCCGTGGTGGCGACAAAGGACCGATGACGTTGCCAGGTCACATACACCTGTTTGCCCATAGGGTCGGAACCTCCTGAGAAACGCAGAGGGGTGAAACGAAGGAGATTGTCACAAAGCATACCAAAAGCGTCGGATCAGCGCTCCAGGCGTAAGGCATATTGGCGCCAGAACACCCGATAACCCAAGGCCACGAACAGAGGATTGAGGTGCGAATCCACCGGCTCGCCGACCAGAAAGACAACCGTCTGCCGAAAGGTGTGGTAAAGAGCCTGCAGGAGAGGACGACCGGCGCTGCGGATGCCTACCCGAGGATCGACGGCCACATCGAGCAGATGCAGACGGCCGTTGTGCGGTCGGCGGCCCACAGCATACGCCACAGGCCGGCCCTCGCGAACGATGGCCCAGGCGGCGATGGTGTCATCGAGCGCTTGCAGCAAGGTGCGCTGTTGCCGTTGCCAGCAAAGAGGCCGATCGTGCCAGTGAAAAGCCGTGCGCAGGATGGTGGCCGGATCCACCGTTTGCAAAAACTCGCCGGGCACGGGCAAGAGATCCTGTTCCAACGGACGATACCAGGTGAGCAGTTCCTGTTCGTAGCGCCAACCCAGGCGTTCGCACAGGCGCAACGTCGCTTCCTCGTGGGCAAGGACTTCCAGGGAAAGGGTGTGTATGCCGGCGGCAAAGGCCGCCGTCGTGGCCGTTTCCAGCAAGGCCCACCCGATGCCACGGCGACGATAGCCCGGCAAGACGACCGGTCCGCCTATCCAACCGGCATCCTCGCGTTGGCCTAGATGGACAAGGCCCGCGATCTGCTCCTCGCTCAGGGCCACAAACGAGAGTTCAAGCCGGATGTCGTGGGCCCTGACAAAACGAACGTAGCGCTCGGGATGGAGGTAAAACGACAGGGGATGGTTGTCGCAACCGGCGCTGCCGGCAGCAGCCAACACTACCGGCGCGAATTCGGCTGCAGGACGGATGCTGAAGGCAGTCATGAGCACGACAAAATCGACCCGCCGCTGCGGACGTTCATGCCTCCAGGCCGTACTGTTGGCGCAGGCGGGCGCATTCGGCGCTCAACTCGGCGGCCAGCGCGGCCTTACGCGCAGGCGGCAAAAAACTGGCTGCCAGGGCGTTCATAAGCAGGCCTTCGAGTTCGGTTGCCGTCAACCCCAAATGCTCGCCCAGCAACTGATACTCACGGGTCAGCGTGGTGCCGAATAAGGGAGGGTCGTCGCTGTTGATGGTCACCACCACGCCGGCCGCCAGCAGACGGGGCAGGGGATGACTCGTATAGTCGGGATAGATGCCCAGGCAGATGTTCGAGGTGAGGTTGACTTCGAGGGGAATACGCCGGACGGCCAGATAGGTCAGCAACTCGGGGTCTTCGACGCTGCGCACGCCATGGCCGATGCGGTCGGCACCAAGCGCCCGTAGGGCGCCCCAGACGCTCTCCGGGCCGGCGGTCTCGCCGGCATGAGGCACACTGTGCAATCCGGCGGCACGGGCGGCGGCAAAGGCCGGGGCAAAAGGCTCCGGCGGCGCCCCCACTTCGTTGCCACCCAGGCCTAATGCCACCACGCCCCGGTCGCGATAGGCAATGGCCATTTCCACCGTCGGATCGGTGGCGCGCCCGGTATAGACGCCGTTGCTAAAGCTGAGGTTGCGGGGGATATCAAACACCCAGGCCATCTCGACACCGAAATCGCGGCGGGCCCGCGCTCGTCCGGCTTCCAGACCGTTGATCAGATCATCGGGATGCAGGCCCTTGTTCTGCCAGAGATGGGTGTAGGGCGTAAAGGTGACCTCGGCATAGCGGATGTGCTGTTGCGCCATCTCCTGGCCGAACGCGTAGACGATGAGCTCGAAATCCTCGGCCGTGCGCAATAGCTCCGAAATGGTCAGATAGACCTCGACAAAATGGCGAAAATCGCGGAAACGATACCAGGCCCGCAGACCGGCCTCATCCTGGGCGGGCAGCGACCGCCCGTGCCGACGGGCCAACGCCAACACGGTCGCCGGGGCGATAGCCCCTTCCAGATGGACATGCAGCTCGATCTTCGGCATCTCCGCCGCAAAGGCCAGAAGCCGCGACCGCATGTCGGCTGCCGACGCAGGGCGAGGAGGAGAGGACAGAAGCATAAGGCCATCATAACCGATGCACGGCTCTGATGGTAAAATGCCAGGGGTCTCGGAAGCCGGTTTTCTGCTCTTACGCCGTCTTCCTTACGAGGTTGCTTTGCCCCTTGCCCTATATCGTCTCGGTTCGACATCCGCGTCGAACTTCTCGACTCGCTCCCCTTTTCGGAGGTTTACCGTGGCCGATGCTATTGACTTTCGCCTTATCGGCAACGATTTACAGCTCGTCGAAATTGAACTCGACCCCGGTGAGGCCGTGCGGGCCGAAATCGGCACCATGGCGTACATGGACGACGGCATCCAGATGCAAACCTCAACCGGCGGCGGCCTGCTCAAAGGCCTGAGGCGCGTCGTGACCGGGGAGAGCTTTTTCATCACCGATTTCACCAACACGTCCCGTCATAAGGCACGCGTGGCTTTCGCGGCACCCTATCCCGGCAAAATTATTCCTCTCGACCTAAGCACCCTAGGCGGCTCCTTTCTGTGCCAGAAGGACTCGTTCCTCTGCGCGGCCAAAGGGGTCGAAGTCGAAGTGGCCTTCACCCGCAAGTTGGGAGCCGGGTTGTTCGGTGGCGAAGGCTTCATCCTGCAGCGCCTGAGCGGCAACGGATTGGCTTTTGTCCATGCCGGCGGCACCATCATCGAACGGGATTTGGCCGCCGGAGAAACGATCAAGGTAGACACGGGTTGTCTGGTGGCCTTTGCGCCGTCGGTGGATTACGACATCCGCTTCGTCGGCGGGTTCAAGAACGCCCTGTTCGGCGGTGAAGGGCTCTTTCTGGCCACCCTCACCGGTCCCGGTAAGGTCTATCTGCAGAGCCTACCCCTCTCGCGCCTGGCCGATCGCATCCTGGCCGGCGCGCGCGCCGGTCGCGGCGGTGAGGAAGCGACCGGCGTGGCCGGGTTGGGCGGTAAACTGTTGGGCGATCTCCTCAGCGGCCGTTAGGGGCCCATCCGCCGAGATCCTGGCAATGAGGGCAGCAGAGAAAAAAGCCCCATTGCGCCGGGAAGAGCTCCTGCCGGTTTGGGAAGGGGCTGCGACAGGGCTTGTACCCGAGGAGCCAAGCCATTGTGACCTGTGGTTCCTCGGGTATGCCTTCAATCGCCACCTGTCCTGGGCAGCGTCGTGGGTGGGCCGGGATTGATGACTTCGATCACCCGTGCGGCCGAGACGGCGATGACCTCCCCCTGCGGGCCGAGCACCTCCAGGCGAAACGTGTAAGTCCCGGCGGGCCATGTGGCCGGCAGACGCACGGCCCAACCGCCACGAGGACCGGCCCGCAAGATGGCCACGAGCTCGGCATCGGCCATCAGACGGACATCGGCCAGGGGCGGCGCCGTCCCCCGCAACAGGCTCCCCGCACCCAGGCGCTGTCGGCGCGGGGCCCGAATGGTGGGCGGCGGCAGCGGACGGGCGTCGGCGGCAACGGTCACCGTGGCGGTGAAGACGGTTGCCTGGGCGGCGCCGGGGGCGAGTATTTCGATGCGCAGGGCATGTTCACCGGGCCCCCAAGCACGCCGGGGTACGAAATACCAGTTCCCATGCGCGTCGGCCACGCTTTGACCCAACGCCTTTTCGCCATCGAAGACGGTGATACGGCTGCGCGGTGAAGCCGTACCGGTGAGCGTCGGGCGGCTGTTGACCAGGACGGTCGGTAGCGCTGCCCATGTTGGCGTTACGGTGCCGGTGGCCGTAATCGTCGGCAACGCCATGGGAGTGGCCTCGACCGTCGGCGGTGCCGTAGGAGTGGCCTCGACCGTCGGTGCTACGGCAAGGGGGACGGCAGGGGCGACGACGATGGTCAGGGTCCGCGGCTCTTCCACGGGTCGGCCTGCGGCATCGCTCACCGTCACCGTGAGTTCATGTCGGCCGGGCGCCAGATCGGTCAGTTCGATCCGCCAAGCGCCCTGTCCATCTGCCGTTACCCGACCCAGGACGGTGTCCCCCTCGGTGACCGTCACCACAGCTTGGGGTCTGGTAACGCCGCTGACGACGATGGGCACACCGACGGCCGGTGCCGGGGTGGGCGCTGCGGCGACTGTGGCCGCCGTGCTCGTCGGCGTGGCCGTAGGTTCCGGTCTCGCCACCGGCGCTTCGGGAGGAGACGGGGTGATGGGAACCGTCGGGGTCGCAGTCGGCGTGGCGGCGACGGCGACCGGCGTCGCCGTTGGGGGGATGGGCGTGGTCTCCGGGGGTACGGTCGCCGGGGCGGGAGTAGCGATGGCGAGCGTTGCCGCCTCGACCCGGATGTCGGGCAGATCGGTGCGGGCCAACACGCGGCCGCGCTCGTCCAGGATACGGACCGAGAGGGTATGCAGACCCTCGGACAACGGCGGTAACACAAAGCGCCAGCTTCCGTCGAGGGCCGCGGTTGTCGTCCCCAACAGGAACTCGCCGTCGTACATGGCGATAACGGCTCCCGGCGCCGCCGTGCCCCTCATCTCGTTCGGGGCCAGGGGATCCAAGACGGCCCCAGGTGTCGGCGCCACGATCACAGGAGCCACGGTCGTTGCCGGCCGGCCGCGCCAGGCCAGAAACAATGCCGCCGCTGCCAACACCACGGTGACGACAAGCTTCACACGGTCGTGTCGCCACGACCAGTAGGGAGGACGAAGCGGACTCATGAGGCACCTCAAGACGTTACCGGAGTCTCCGCCGCCGTCGACGCAGCCGTCTGGTAGGCGGCCAGGGCTTCGGCAAGCGCATGGGCGCGATCGCGCTCACGGCGCAACTCGGCCTCGAGCTCATTAATCCGCTTCTGCGCCGTTGCCAGCTCTTGTTCCTTCCCGATCAGCGCTTGACTCAGCTCGCGCCGAAAGGTCCACAACTCCAACAACCATTGCAACAACCAGCCGATGAGGATGCCCAGGATCAAAATCAACCAGAAATTGGGGTTCGACATAGCGCCTCCCAGGAGCAGAATTAGGGAAAAGGTCGGCCATATGGACTCAAGCACCGGGCAAGGTGGCCAACACGATACCTGACCTGGTCCACCATTATAAAACCGCGAGGACGGGATGGACGAATAGAGACAAAGCAAAGGAGTGCTGTTATCATTTTGTTGCTTGTTCGTGCCAAACGATTATCCTACGACAAAAGGGAGGTGTCTATGCGACGAAAAAGGTTCTTGATCGGCAGCCTCCTGGTGCTTGTCATCCTTGTGGCGCTGCCTTTCCTACGCAATCCCGAACGAAAGCGACTGACCGATGCCGATCGCGTCGGGGTAGGCGGGGCGTTTATTCGCCTGCAGCAGGGTGTCGTCCACTACGAAATCGCCGGGCCGGAAGATGGTCGGCCGGTGGTGCTTATCCATGGCTTCTCCGTCCCTGCCTACCTGTGGGATGGCACCTTCGAAGCCCTGGCTGCAGCCGGTTTTCGCGTCCTGCGCTACGATCTCTACGGTCGCGGCTACTCCGACCGCCCACCCGGCCCCTATGACCTGACCTTGTACGAGAATCAGTTGTTGGAACTGCTGACGGCGTTGAACTGGCAACCCCCGGTGGATGTGGTGGGCATTTCGTTGGGAGGTGTCATCGCTGCTGCGTTCACCCGCGATCATCCCGAATGGGTGCGCCGGGTCGTCTTGATGGATCCCTTCACCCTCTCGCGCAGCACGGCGCCTTTCAGGGTGCCCATCCTGGGCGAATACCTGACCTATGCCGCGCTGTTGCCCATGTTGCCGGACATGCAGGTGGCCGATTTCGCCGATCCGACGCGTATGCCGCCTGACTGGCTGGAGCGTTATCGCCAACAACTGCGCTATCACGGTTTAGGACGGGCCCTCCTTTCGACCATCCGCCACGTGCTAAGCCGGGATGCCGTGCCCGTCTACGAGGCCATGGCCGTGCATAAGCGACCGGTGCTACTCATCTGGGGTGAAGCCGATCGCACCGTCCCCTTTGCCGAAAGCGAGCTGGTGCGCCGGGCCTTGGGCGAAACGGTCGTATTTCTGCCCGTCCCCGATGCCGGTCATCTTCCCCACATCGAACGGCCCGATCTCGTTCATCCCCGCTTGCTGGCCTTTCTAAGCCGCTGACGGCATGGCATCTGCTCAAACCCTTCACCGCGCCATGGTTTCGTACAGATAACGGCGCCCCAACCAGACGCCCAAAGCAACCGTGCACAGATCACGGCCGCGAATCAACAGCGCCAGAGCAACGGCCGCCGCCGGGTCGAAGCCGAGAGCGGTCAGCGCCAGCATCTGGCCGGCCTCGAATGCCCCCAGGCCTCCCGGCATGGGTAGCAGATAGGCAAAACGGGCTGCCGTCAGCGCGACAACGGTCTGTGCCGGCCCTAGGGATAAGCCCAGAAAGCGGGCGGCCAGCCAGTACTCGGCCACCATGGCGGCCCAGGCCAGCAACGAGATCCCCAGTGCTAGCAAGAGATGACCGGGACGCTCTCGGCAAAAAAGCCCGGCCTGGGTCTCGACCTCGGCCACAAGGGTCGCCAGGGATTGACCGCGCCCCAAACGGCGGGTCGACACCGCCAGACATCGCCTCAGGGGCTGCCATCCGCGCGCCAGAACGACGAGATAAACCAGCGGTAGCCCGAGCAGGACTAGGGCCATAGCCGACAGGAACGCCGCCGAGGTCGACCTTACTAAACCGAGAGCGATCACAACACCGCTTCCCAGGAGCAAGAAGCCGAAGTTGACGACCAGTTCGAGCAAACGATCCAGGGCCACAGCCGCCGTGGCCGTGGTCAGAGGCAGTGCCGCGTGGCGACGCAGCAAATAGACCTGAAGCGGTTCGCCCCCGAACTGAGGACCGGGCGTGAGATAACCGACCGCAAAGGCGGCCAGCCGATAACCGACAGGACGACGATACCCGATACGGTAGCCCTGTCCTCGCAGAATGCTCCACCAGCGTCCGGCCAGAAGGACGAGGATGAGGCCGTTGGCGGCAATCAGCGCCACCATTTGCAGGCCGGTGAGACGACGCCACACCGTCCACAGGGCCACCGGTGGCACCTGGCGCAAGACCAGGAACAGCGCCAGCAACGCCGTAGCCCATAGAAACAGGCCGAGAACACGAGCACGGGTCATACGTGGGCTCCAGTGTGGGACGATGAAGGACAAAAGTCAAGAAAACCGCCCCGTTTGCGCCGATGGTCATCCCCTACTTACAATAGCCCGTGCCGAATCCACGCTTCAACCCGATAACGGCGGCTCTTGTCATCGGGAGTGCATTCCTCCTCCCCGTTCCCTCTCCCTGCCTGAGACCTTTCGACCTTTCCCGGCTTCTCCTATGGACAGCGACGCTTTTCTCCGCCCTTTCCTGGTACCCCCTGGCCGCAACATCGTGCTGGCACGGGATTACGATCCCGGCTATAAGGCCGACTACCTCGATAAAAGGGATGCCGAAGCAGCCCTGCGTCGTGGCATCCGGCAACTGGCATCCTATCAGGAAAGACTCTACGCCCAAAACCAGTATGCGCTGCTCATTATCATTCAGGGGATGGATGCCTCCGGCAAGGATAGCCTGATCAAACACGTTATGTCGGGCCTTAATCCGCAGGGGACCCAGGTGTACAGCTTCAAGACCCCTTCGGCCGAAGAACTCGATCACGATTACCTCTGGCGCCATGTCAAGGCCTTGCCGGAACGGGGGCGTATCGGCATTTTCAACCGTTCCCACTACGAAGAAGTGCTCGTCGTGCGCGTTCATCCCGAGATTCTGGCCGGCCAGCATCTGCCGCCAAAGCTCAAAGACGCCGGCATCTGGGCGCGTCGCTACGAAGAAATCAATAATTTTGAGAAGTTTTTGGTTAATAATGGCACAATTGTCTTAAAATTTTTCCTAAACATCTCCAAAGAAGAACAGCGCAAACGTTTCTTGGAAAGAATCGAATCACCCGAGAAAAACTGGAAATTTTCGCTTTCCGATATCAAAAAACGAGAACGGTGGGACGAATACATGCAGGCCTACGAGGACATGCTCAACCATACGAGTACGCCCTGGGCGCCGTGGTACGTGATCCCGGCCGACCGCAAATGGTTCGCCCGCCTGGTGGTGGCCGAGATCATCGTGCGCACCCTGGCCGGGCTTGACTTGGTTTTTCCGGTCCCGGATGAAAAGCAGCGCCAGGAGCTGGTTGAGGCCCGCCGGTTACTTGCCGGTGAAACCGCATCGCAGCCACAAACAAGCCGATCATGAGCGTCTGGTATCGACGGATGATAAGCCGTTCGGCATCGTCTCGGAATTTTACAGAGGGTGTTATCCGTTTTTGGGCTTTGCCGTTGGGTCGTGATATACTAAGTTGTTGGTGCCCCTCTCGCTCGTTCTATCAAAAAAACATTTCGCCTGCTGGCTCTCGCTGTCTGCACGATGACTTTGGACCGGTCATGTGCGGACGCCAGCGTTCCCCCTTCGTCATAAGAGATGGTGTACGACGACAATCTGGACACTCAGAGCTTGAAGGATCTGCGCGCATTGGCGCGACAGGAAGGTCTGAGCGGCTACAGCCGTCTCAAAAGAGAAGAGCTGGTAGCCCTTCTTGATGCCAAACGCACCCAAAAAGAACCGATTATCCAGGGTATTGGCTATCTGGACATCACGAAAGACGGCAGAGGATTCTTACGCAGTTTTCGTCATCCGCCTAGCGAGAACGATATCTACGTCTCGCCTGCGCAGATCAAGCGCTTTGATCTGCGTCCGGGTGACCTGGTCGAAGGTCCCGTGCGTCTACCTAAAAACGGCGAAAAGTATCGCAGCCTGCTCAAGATCACGCTGGTCAACAATTACGAACCCGACGAGTCGGGCGAGCGTCCCCATTTTGAGAACCTGACGCCCGTCTTCCCCACCGAGCAGTACGTCCTGGAAACCAGGCCTCATATCCTGGCCACACGGTTGATCGACATGATCTGTCCCATCGGCCGTGGGCAACGGGGTTTGATTGTCAGTCCACCACGGGCAGGTAAGACGACCTTATTCAAACAGATTGCCAATGCCCTCACCGACAACTATCGCGGTCTCTTTCTGATGGTTGTGCTCATCGGCGAGCGCCCGGAGGAAATCACCGATATGCGTCGTTCGGTAGAGGGCCTGGTCGTGGGGACAACCTTTGAGGAAGCAGCCGAACGGCATATCCATCTGGCGCAGATGGCATTCAATCACGCCATGCGCCTGGCCGAGATGGGACGGGATGTCGTCATCCTGCTTGATTCGCTCACACGGCTGGTTCGCGCCCACAACCTGCTGGCCGATCCGGCCGGACGCCTGCCCAGCGGTCTCAATCCGGCGGCCGTCCAGCCGGCGCGACGGCTCTTCGGCGCCGCCCGCAAGCTTGAAGGCAGCGGTAGCCTCACCGTCATTGCCACCGCTCAGGTCGAGACGGGTAATCCCCTTGACGATGCCATCTACGAGGAATTGAAGGGGACGGCCACCATGGAACTCCATCTGGACCGCCATCTGGCCGAACGGCGCATCTATCCGGCCATCAACATCGAGAAAAGCGGTACGGTGCGCGACGATCTGTTACTCGACGGTCAGGTGCTACAAAAGGTCGACACGTTGCGGCGCATGGTGGAGGCCATTCGTCTTAGCCAGCCGCAAGTCGAACCGTTTTTGGCCATACGCGATCGCCTGCGGCGCACGCGCGATAATCGCGAATTTCTGGCCTCGCTCAACCATCGCGAAGGCTGAGCATCGCCGCGCTTGACCTCGCCAATCGGAACGAAGGGGATGGTATGAGCGCATACGCGGTACCTGTTCATTTGGACGGGTACCGCCCTCATGCTATAATCGGCCCCGCTTGACTCCCCACCCTTCCTGGCGAAGGGACAGGCTTTTATCTCCTTTGACAGGGTACACTGCTGATGCAATCCACCGCCGAGTCTGACGCCGACGCCGTTAGTCCCCCTCCTGTAAACGAGACGTCGGCCGATGCCATATGGAGGTACGGTTGCCGCTTATGGCTCTGGATACGCCATGAGGTGTTGGGCCTGGATGGCGACCGTTTTACCTCCTTGCGACTGGCCTCTCACCTGGTCCTCTTGGGTGTGGTCGTGGGGCTTCTGGCGTTGAGTCGGGTGCAACTACCCCGATGGGAAGTCGCTCCGCGTGAACTGTTGCCGGCACCGCAGGCCACCCCCGAACCGCTGACTTTTATCGAACTCCTGGCCGCACGGGGCGGGGTGGATACGCGTACCCAGAGTGCGCTGACCCGTCGGGCCGTGCCCTTTACCATCATCCCCGAACGGCCTCGGCTCGATGTGGAGACCTATGTCGTCCAGCCGGGCGATACGGTGTACGGCATTGCCGAAAAATTCGGCCTCAAACCGGAAACCATTCTCTGGTCGAATCCGGAACTGGAAAGCAATCCCGACCTCCTGCGCGTGGGGGATCGCCTTGTCATTCTGCCGGTCAACGGTGTTTATCATCGGGTCACGGCCAAAGACACCATCGCCGCGATTGCCAAACAATACAAAGTGGCGCCCGAAGCCATCGTCGGCTATGCCTGGAACAAACTGACGGACCCCAACCAACCCTTGACACCGGGCACGTATCTGATCGTTCCCGGCGGCCAAAAACCGTTTATCCCCCGTCAGGTGGCCATTTACAGCGGCCCCATCCCCCAGGGTGCGCAGCGTGGCTCGGGTGTGTTCGGCTGGCCGGCCAGCGGTTACATCACCCAGAAGTACTGGTCGGGTCATCGCGCCATCGATATCGGCGCCTGGATCGGGAGTCCGGTTGTGGCGGCCGATTCCGGGTTTGTCGTCTACGCCGGCTGGGATCGCACCGGTTACGGCAACCTTATCGTCATCGACCACGGCAACGGCTTTTCCACCTACTACGCCCATCTCAGCAAAATTTTCGTGCGCGTGGGCGAATCGGTAGCCAAAGGCCAACGGATCGGCTCCATCGGTAGCACCGGTCGCAGCACCGGCCCGCATCTGCACTTCGAAATCCGCCTGCGCGGCGTCCAGCAAAATCCGGGCTCTTACCTCCGCTAAAAGCCCGCTCGCGTTATGGCGGTGCCGTTTCCAGCTCGCGCCGTACGGTCTCGAGGAAGAGCCGGGCCTTGGGTTCCCACTTCCGAGCCTCCACCCGTGCCTGCTCCAGGATCTCATCGGCGGTACGGCCGGCCAGACGCAAAACGGCGGCAAACCGCTTGGCCGCCGCAATCACCTCCTCATCCGAAGGCGGATTGAAGCTGCGCAGGCATCCGGTCGTGAGCAGCAGCACGTTCAGGATGAGCATCAGACAGAGGAGCCGATAGAAGAAAGCGCTGCGAAAGGCGAACATGGGCATGGTGACCTCCGTAATGGGGGTCAGAATACCGGGGTGAAATAACCAAAAGCCGGGTAAGGAGGCCTGAGAGGGCGGAACCGCCTCTATGCCGACCGCAGTCGTCCGTCGCCCGATGGCGGACAAGGCGGGTCGGTCATGATGGAGGGATGCTATGGGCGTTCCCCGCGCACCAACGCGCGGGCCAAGGCATTGTGCCGGGCGATGAGCGGTGCCAGATCGAGATCCACAAAATGACCGTCCACAATGCGCACCTGCCCGGCAATGACGACAAAATCGGCGCGGGCCGGTGTGCAAAACACCAGAGCGGCGACCGGGTCGTGCAAAGCGCCGGCAAAGTCCACCGTATCCAGGCGATACCCGACGACATCGGCAGCCATGCCCGGCGCCAGTTGGCCCACATCATCGCGCCCCAGGTTGCGTGCGCCCCCGCGCGTGGCCAGCCACAGCGCCTGCATGGCCGTCAATCCGGCAGGGTCGCCGTCCACCCGTTGCAATAGCATGGCCTGGCGCGCTTCGGCCAGCAAATGACCGCTGTCGTTGCTGGCCGAACCGTCTACGCCCAGGCTCACCTTCACCCCGGCCTGAAGCGCGGCCTTGACCGGCGCTATCCCGCTGGCCAGCCGCATATTGGAGCTGGGACAATGGCAGAAGCCCGTACCCGTGCGGGCGAACAACGCGATCTCCTGGGCGTTGATGTGGACGGCATGGGCATGCCAGACATCATCCCCCAGCCAATCCAAATCCTCGGCATATTCCACCGGACGACGGCCAAAACGCTCCTGACAAAAGCGCTCTTCATCGCGGGTCTCGGCCAGATGGGTGTGCAGCCGCACCCCGTAGCTGCGGGCCAGCGCCGCGCTTTCCCGCATGAGGGCAGGCGTAACCGAAAAGGGCGAACACGGCGCCACCACCACCCGGATCATCCCGTAACGCTGCGGCTGATGAAAGGTCTCGATGGCCCGCCGACAATCGGCCAGGATGGCCTCTTCCTCCTCGACCACGCTGTCGGGCGGCAATCCACCCTGCGATTCGCCCAAGCTCATGGCGCCCCGGGCGGCATGAAACCGGATGCCCAACTCCACGGCGGCTTGGATTTCATCGTCAATCCGACTGCCGTTGGGGAAAAGATAGAGATGGTCGGATGAGGTCGTACAACCCGACAGCATCAGCTCGGCCAACCCTAATTTGGCCGAGACGTAGACGGCTTCGGGTGTCAGCCGCGCCCAGATGGGATAGAGGGTCTGCAACCAGCGGAACAGATCGGCGTTCTGCGCCGCCGGCACGGCCCGCGTCAGCGTTTGATAGAGATGGTGATGGGTGTTGATGAGGCCGGGGATGACGATGCGCCCACGGGCCTCGATGACCCGATCGGCCGTAGACGGCAGGGCGGCCGTCGGCCCCACCTGACGGATCACCCCGTCTTCGGCGTAGAGAGCGCCATCCTCAAAACGACGACCTTCATCGTCCATGGTCAGCAACAGGTCGGCGTGACGGATAAGGAGCGTGCTCATAAGCTTCGATCGATGGCGAGCGTCAACCGACACGAAGAGCAGGAGCCACGCCCGGCACTCACGACAGCGGCAGGCACACGGTGACGGTGGTCCCGACGCCGGGCGTGCTGCTGATACGGAGATCGCCGCCGTACAGCTCGGCAATCCGCCTGACCAGGGCCAATCCCAGCCCGACCCCCTGACCGCGCTGCTGATAGAAGTCGGGTCCGCGGGCGCCAAAGGCATCGATCTGCTCCGGGGTCATGCCCCGGCCGTGGTCGGTCACGATGATGATCCAATCGTTGTCCCCAAGCCGACTTTCGACCACCACCGGCGTGCCGGGTGGCGAGAACTTGAAGGCGTTTTCGGTCAGCTCTTCCAGCACCGTGAGCAGATGGGACTCGCCGATGGCCACGGGGATCTCCTCCAGAGCAAGTTGCAAATCGGCCTCACGGCCGACGGCGCGGGCCTGACGCCGAACCGTTTCGGCCATGCGTGCGGCCGAAGTCCCCACATGCAAGCTGCGCAAGGCGGCGAGGCGGGCAGGATCGCGGCTGGCCAACTCCAATTCGGCATAAAGCAGAAAACGCTGGATAAACCGTTGCAGACGCTGGCCGGCTTCGAGAATGCTGGCGGCGATGGTACGCAAATCGGTCGGTTCCAGGACCAATTGCGACTCGAGCAAAAGCGAGGCATAACCCAGGATCAGACTGAGGGGCGTCCGCAATTCGTGGGGCAACATCTTCGCCATGCTCTGCCGCAGCTCTTCCAGTTTCGCCTCATATAGGCTGACCAAACGCCGGCGTTTTTCCAGACGGGTGGTAATGGCCTGGAGGACGTCGGCCTGGGTAAAGGGCTTGGTGATGTAGTCATCGGCCCCTAAGTTCATGCCCAGGCGCATATCCTCGCGCTCGGCCCGCGCGGTCAGGAAGATAAACGGAATGACGGCGGTGACCGGATCGCGTGCCAGCGCTTCCAGCACGGCATCCCCGGACATCTCCGGCATGAGGATGTCACAGAGAATCAGATCGGGCAGGTGGGTCCGTGCCAGGTGCAGGCCTTCACGGCCGTTGGCGGCGGCCATCACCTCATAGCCCTCCGCTTCCAACAGCTCGACCAGGTTCTCGCGCAGGACGGTTTCATCTTCGATGATAAGGATACGGGCCATGGTTATGTTTGCTCCGAATGTGCAGCAAGCGCCGTTGCGACCGTCGGTGTCGAGGAGGTCGGCGGTGTCAACGGCAAGACCACGGTAACCGTTGTGCCCTCCCCTTCCCGACTCTGCACGCCAATGCTTCCACCGTGGAGTTCCACGGCCCGGCGGACGATATTGAGGCCTAAACCCGTTCCGGTGATGGCGCCGACGTTGTGGCCGCGATGGAAGGGTTCGAACAACCGTTCCTGATCGGCATCCGGGATACCGATGCCGCGATCGGCGATGGTCAAGACAACCCAGTCATCTTCCTGACGCAAGGCCAATCGCACAGGCCCACCCTGGGGTGAATACTTGATGGCGTTGGAGAGCAGATTATGCAGGATCTGGCGAAGGAGCTGGTCGTCCAGAACGGCTGTCAGGTGTTTGGGTTCGGGCAAGGCCGTCAGATCGAGGATGAGCTGATGGCTATCCGCTGCGGTCAGACGCATTTCCTCGATGAGATCCCGGCAGAAGGCAACAAGGTCGAGGGGTTTGGGATGAAAGCGCAGGCGTCCGGCCTCGGCTCGGCTCACCCATAGCACGTCCTCCAAAAGGGTGGTCAGCCGTTGCACGGTGTTCTGAATGCGGCGCAGGTGGGTCAGTCGCTTCTCCTCGGACCAACGCGCGCCGTAGCGTTCGAGGAGCTCGGCCGAAGACAAAATGGCCGCCAGAGGCGTGCGGATTTCGTGCGAGACCATAGAGACAAAGCGGCTTTTCAGCTCGCTCAACTCGCGTTCGCGCGCCAGGGCGCGGCTGATCTCGCTATGGGCACGGCGCAACTCCTCATTCGCCGCCTGCAAGGCCGCCGTGCGTTCGGCCACACGGTGCTCCAACTCGGCTGCATAGTCCTGAAGATGCCGATAAAGCCGGACGTTATCCAGGGCCAGCGCCGCCTGGCCGGCCAGCGTCTCCAGAAAAGCGCGCCATTCGCCGGCGAAGCCGAGGGGAGAACGATGGTAGACCTCGACCACTCCTAGCATCCGCCCCCGCGCTATCAGCGGCGCGGCGCTACAAGCCTGAAAGCCCAAGGCCCGCAACTGCTCCCAGCGCATGCCGGCCATCTCGGACCCGCTCAAAGTCAGACCATGACCTTGGCGCAGCACCCGCTCGGCATGGTCGTTGCGCAAGGGCACCTCTCGGCTCAGATCGGCCGGGAGCCCGCGGCTGTCAACCAGGCTGAGGGTTTCCGTCTCGCCGTTGACAAAGAGCACGGCAGCAGCATCCACCCCCGGCTGGGCCATAACCTCATCGAGCAAGGCGGACGTCACGGCCTTCGGGTCAAGGGTACCACTGCTGACCGTCTCGATCCGGTGCAGCGATTGGATGTGCCGTAGCCGTTGCAGCGCATCCACATGAAGGGTGATGCGACGGAGGGCATTGCCCACCATTTCGCCGACGGCCGTCAGCAGACGTACTTCCTCCGGACGAAACGGCTGCGCCCCTTCGCGGCGATAGCGGGCGACCATGAGAATGCCGATCAGAGCCGTCTCGGAGAGAATGGGGATAAAAGCGGCAGGCCCAAAGCGCTCGCGATGGCGCAGCGCCGTCTGGCAATGGGGGTCTACGGCGAAATCGAGGCTGATATAAGGCTGCCGTGTCTGTAGCACCTCGCCGGCAATGCCTTCGGACACGGCAAAAACGCCGCCTATGTTGGCCCTTAGCTCGCCGGTGGCTGCCACGACCCGACAAGCCTCCTGCTGGGCCTGCACCAAGCCGACCAGAGTGGCGTCACCGGCAAACGTCGGTTGCAAATACTCAAGCAACAACGGCAACAGTTCCTCGGCCGTCTGGGCCGTGCGCAGAAGCCGGGAGAGCCGGAACAGGATCTCCAGCTCACGAAGCCGCTGTTGGGTCTCGGCAAAGAGACGGGCATTGTCGATGATAAGGGCAGCCGTAGCGGCAAAGCCGCTCAAGGTCTGCAGATCGGCATCGGTAAAAGCGGCGTAGCGGGTGGAATCGAGCGTCATAACCCCCAGGATGGCATCCCGGCTGACCAGGGGCACGGCCACGGCGCTCAATAAGGTGCGCGCTTCTTCGATCTCCCCGTCGTAGCGAACGGTGGGATCGCTACGGACGTCGTCGAAGCGCATGGGGCGGCGTTCCCGGACGGCACGAGCCGCAAAACCCGAATCGCTGGCAAAGGCAAAGTCCTGCAGCCGCGGGTCTTGATACCCCCGCAATTTGCGGATGCGCAGACGGCCGTCCGCCTCCCGCAAGAGGATGCTCCCCTTCTCCCCGGCCGGCACGGCGTGTTGGGCTGCTGCCAGGAGATGGTCGAGCAACGGCTCCAGTTCCAGGGTCTCGCCGATGGCCCGGCTGAGCATGGCATAGGCTTCCAATTCGCGCTCATGACGCCGGCGCTCGGTGATGTCGTGGGCGATCACCTTGATGGCCGGACGGCCCTCGAAGCGCAGGGTAGAAACGATCGCTTCTACCGATACCGCACGACCATCGCGTCGTTGGAAGGCCACATCCATCGTCACGCTGGCCTCCCCGGCGTTTTGCAACCGCTCAAGATGGGCCGTCCAGGTCTTGCGGTCCGCCTCGGCCACCAACTCGACCAAAGACAACCCGGTCAGACCGGCCGGTGTGGCCACGCCGATCAGCGCCGCCGCCGCGGGATTGGCGAAGACGACCCGTTCCTGGTGGGAGACCAGAATGGCATAGGGCGAGGTCTGCACGAGCAGCCGATAGTTGGCTTCGCTCTCCCGCAGGGCCTGTTCGATGTCCTGGCGTTCGATGGCCACACCGAGCATGTGGGCCGCCGCCCTGAGGGCATCGAGCTCGGCGCTCTCCCATACACGCTCGTAATCGCATTGGTCGAAGCCGATAAATCCCCACCAGGACCCCCGGACGAAAATGGGGATGACGAGGATGGAGCGGATATCTTGCGCGGCCAGGAAGTCGCGTTCCGAGGCCGGAAAGTCCCGCACAAGCCCGACGACCTCCCGGCCCTGGCTCAACAAGGCTGCCCAACGTTCGAAACCGCTGCCAACGAGGGAGATGTTCTGCAGCAGCGGATTGTCGATCTGGGGCGTGATGCCCGGCGCGCACCACTCGGCCCGCTGACTGGTCAGGATGTCGCCCTCTTCGTTGCGATGGTTGACAAAGACGCAAACGCGGCTGACCGCTGCTGCCGTACCCAAACGGGCCAGAACGTCGGCCAGGACCGTGCGCCAATCGCCGGGCTGTAGGAACTGTTTGGCGCCGAACGCAACCGCATCGAGGATGGCTTCCCGTTGGCGCAGGCCGGCCTCAATCCGACGGCGTTCGGCCAACTCCTGTTGCATCTCCTGCCGATGGCGGGCGTTGGCGATGACCACAGCGGCGTGGTCGGCGAAAAGACTCAGCAAGGTCGCATCCTCTTGGCTAAAGGGCCGGTCTTCGGAGCGCAAGGCGTGGAGCACCCCCGTCACCTGGCCTTGCCAACGGACGGGTACCGAAAGGACGGCCCTGAAGGGTTGGTCTTCTTCGTAGACGGCGGCACGGCCTGCCCATGTCCGGTAGTTGGCGATCAGCAACGGCTCGCCCGTCTGCGCCACCCGGCCGGCCGCACCCTCCCCGTAGGCGAGGGTCACCCCGGTGTAATCGCGCGGGGTGTTGTAGCTGACCACACAACGCACCTGACGACGCTCCGGGTCGCACAGGTAGAGGCCGCCTCCGTCGGCCTTGATGAGCTGCGTCGCACGTTCGACGATGGCGTGGAGCAAGGATGTCAGCTCGTGGGGGGCCGTGATATCGAGGAGGGTGGCCTGAAGCGCGGCCAGTTCTTCGACCCGATAGGCCAGGGTCGTAACCATGTGGTCGAAAGCCTGGGCCAGTTGGCCGATCTCATCGTCTTCGTGGGGGATGCCGCTACGTGCGCCCAGATCGCCGCCGGCTACTTGCCGGGCCGCCGCCAGCAAACGGTCCAACCGTCGCCACAGCAAGAGATCGCCGCCGAACCGGGCCACGAGAAGAGCCGCAATCGCCACCAGGACCAGGGCGATAAGGGTAGCCCCTACCCAGCGGTCTACGGCCGCATACGCCGCCGTAACGGCGATGCCGACAAGGACGTAGGAAGTCTCAAGATCCATGGTCTCGTGCCAGGGAACGACGGCCCACAGGCGACGCACGCCGTCGACATCCACGGCCTCGAAGAGGCCTTGTGGGGATGCGGGGGTCCGGACGGCCCGGAACAGCGGGGTGGCGGCGATATCCCGGCCGATCCACTCACTGCCGTCGGGCGCGCGGGCCAGGATGAGGCCGCGCTCGTTCACGAGGGTGAGCACGGCATCGGCGGGCAGGTTCACGCCTGCGACCAGCGTTTGCAACCAGCTCAGATCAAGCCCGGCGCTCAGGATGCGCCGAACTTCGCCCCCGGCATCGACGAGGGGATAGGCATAGGTCGCGAGGGGACGTCCCGTGATGCGCCCCATCACATAGCCGCCGCTCACAAACTCGCGGCGGTCGAAAACGGCGGCGAACCAGGCTCTGTCGGCATAATTCACAGGCTCGGCGGGCGGAACTGCACTGCACAGCAGATCGCCCGTTCGCTCTACCAGGATCAGATTGGCATAGCGCGGAAAGCGCCGATGCCATTCCTGCAACGTCGCCGTACAGGCGGCGACATCATCGCCCCATAGTGCCGCCTCCTGCGCCAGCAGCATCAGAACCGTGTGCGCGTCCTCCTCGATTTCGGCCTGGGTTATCGCCGTCGACCGGGCTATCTGCCATAGCGCTTTTTGGACCTGCCCAGCCACAAGCCGACGACTGCGCCAGCCGCCGTACACTGTCAACAGGAGGGCAGGGAATACGGCAAAAAGAACCAGAAAGTACAAACGGGCACGGAGACCGGGCCGGAATCGCCTCAACATAGAGCCTTCTCCGGCAGATCAAGACGTTGCAAACGGCTATACGTCATGGTCGCCGATAAGCGGAGGCCGAGTCGGTTTGCGTCCGATACGAGTACCGGAAAAGGAAGCCAACAAACGACCCAAGCAGCGCGTGCGTTGGGTCTAGGCATTATAAAAAGAGAGGCGCCAAAACTCAATTTCGTTTGCATCGCTAATCATCGGCTCGATTCGGCCGCCATCCGGCGCACGACCAACACGGTGTAATCGTCGAAACGGGCAGCCTCACCACACCAGGTGTCGACTGCAGCCAACAAACGGTGGACCAGCTCGGCCGCCGGCAGGCCGCGATGAGCGTCCAGAAAGGCCACCAGCCGTGCCTCGCCGAAGTCCTCCAAGGCGGGATTGACGGCATCGGTGAGGCCGTCTGTGTAGAGGACCAGGTAATCCCCCGGTGCCAGCCGGCATCGCTCTTCGCCAACGGTGATGGTAGGGAAAACGCCCAGGGCGTTGCCCCGTCCGCGCACAAAAGTCACGGCCTGGGCCGTGACATGAACCGCCAATCCATGCCCGGCCGAGGCATAGACGACCTCGTGAGAGGCGGGATCGAGAACGGCGTAGTAGATGGTCACGAACATGTCGGCATAGGCCGTGTCCAGGATGGCGGTGTTGACCTGCTGCAAAGCCGCCGCCGGCGAGGGAGTCCGAGGCGCGACCAGGCGCATGGCCGTGCGGGCCAGGGCCATATAGAGCGCGGCCGGGATGCCTTTATCGGCGACATCGCCCACCACCAGACCCAGGCGGCCGTCGGGCAAGGGGATGAAATCGTAAAAATCGCCGCCGATTTGTCGGGCCGGTTCCCAGGCGGCGGCCATGTCGTAGCCGGGCACGGTAGGGACGGCCTCCGGCAGAAACCCGCGTTGGATGGTATGGGCCAGCGCCAGTTCGGTCTCCAGGCGCTGGCGGGCCAGTTCGGTTTCTTGTAGCCAGGCCCGCTCGATGGCCACCCCCGCTTGATGGGCGATGCCGGTGAGGATGTCGAACAGCCGCGAACCGGGCGGCGGAGGGGCCGTGACCGTTTCGACCAGCATCATCCCGGCCAAGTCCGCACGCACGAGGAGCGGGACGGCGATAGCGCCCGTGGCCAAAGCGGCGGCAACGGCCGGCGGCAGCAAGGCAGCGCGCTCGGGGGCGTTGCAGATCACCGGCCGGCGCTCCTGGCGCAGGCGGTCGAGCAAGGGCGCTTGGTTCAAATGCCGAACAAGGCCGGATTCCAAAGGCGGCAGAGGCCGCCGACCGTAGCTCATGGCCAGTTCATAATGGTCGGCGCCGGGCCGCCGCAGCCACAGGGTACAGCGGTCCATCCCGGTCAACGTCGTGGTCAGACGGGCAACCACCTCCAGCGTCTCGGTCAGATCGGCCGCCCGGCCGATGGCTTCGGCCACCTGCAATAGGGCCGTATTGACCCAGGCCTCTTCCCGTTGGGCGGCGATCAGTCGGGCACCGGCAACGGCAGCAGCCGCCTGATCGGCGATGCCCTTTAGCAAAGGCAGGCGTCGTTCAACCGGGGGACCGTCTGCTTCCGGCCAAGCGGCGGCCATCACGCCCAGCAGCCGTCCACGGGCCAGCAACGGCAGCAGGACAACGACATCGGCGGCCAGAACCTGGGCCGGAACCGAGGCCAACCGTTCGTTCACCTGGTCCTGACGCAACACGATCGGCGTCCGTGTCTGCGTCAGGGCGCTCAAAGCCGGGCTGTCGGTAACGGTCAGCCTATGCTGCCAGAAGAGCGGGACGCGTGTTGAGTCCATGCCCCATTGGGCCACAGGACGATAGGCCGATGCGGTCGGCCGATCGGACGGTCGCTCGTCGTGGGGA
This sequence comes from Caldilineales bacterium, assembly GCA_037443945.1. Classification (GTDB taxonomy): domain Bacteria; phylum Chloroflexota; class Anaerolineae; order J102; family J102; genus SSF26. Next base: position 11,061 of record JBBINH010000027.1, on the reverse strand, counting down.
TCGTCCAGCCACAGGGCCACGGTCTGCGCACCTGCCAGCAAAGACACCAGCCGGACCACGGTGGTTACGATATCGCTCAATTCGGTGAGCTGGCCGGTCGCCTCGGCCACCTGCCACAGGGCCGCCGTGATCCAGGCATCCTCCTGGACACGCGCGTACAGCCGGGCATTGGCCACGGCCAGGGCCACGGCATCGGCCAGGGCATGAAGCACCACCAGATCGTCCGGCCCGAAGGCGTTCAGGCGGTCGCTTTGGATGTCGAGCACGCCCAGGACCCGGTTCTCCAACCGTAGAGGGATGGCCGCCTCGCTGCGGGTGTGGGGCAACAGCCGGGGATCGTCGGGCACATAGAGGGGATCGATGGACACATCCGGCGCCACCAGCGTCTCGCCGTGGGCGGCCACCCAACCGATCATGCCTTCCGTGCCGATAGGAACATAGCGCCGGCTTTGCAACCAGGTCGTATGGGTTTCGGGGTGACTGGCAGCCCGAAACACAGCCCGATCGGTCCCTTCTTCGATGACGTAGACCTGGACATGATAGTAGCCGAAGGCCTTTTGGATCACCTCGACTACATGGCTCAGCAGGCTGTCCAGGTCGAGGATGGAGACAACCGAACGGGTGACCTCGGCCAGGGTTTGCAGTTGGGCGGCCCGAGCCTGCGCAGCCCGCAAGAGACGACTGGCCTGGAGCGCCGCCGCCGTCTGATTGGCCAGGATCTTGAGTTGCCAGAGGTGGTCAGGGGAATAGACATCCGGCTCCTGGCTTTGCACCGAGAGCGTTCCCAGGACCTCATCGCCGACGACCAGGGGGACAAAAATGGCCGCGCGCGGCGGATCGGGATGCTGATAGCCGGGTCGGGCCGGCAACGCCTCCCAATCCCGGCGGAAATCGCCCACCAGGAGCGATTCTCGGGTCTCGCGCATCCAGCCGACGATCCCCCGGCCGGCCGGCGTCTCGAAATAAGCCGGCGGCAGGCGCTCGCCCTGGCGATTCCAGGCATAAAGCTTGGCTTCGGCGCCGGCAAACAGGAGGATGTGCACCCGACCGGGCGGTAAGAGCGCCTGGACCTGTTGCCGGAGATGCTCGAGAATCTCGTCTTCGTCCACCCGGACCCGTGCCAGGGCCTGGCTGGCCGCCTGCAAGGCGACCAAAGGAGCCTGTGGCTGCTGCTCAGAGGCGTTCATCCCACGGCGTGGCGCTTGACCATGAGCAGATGATTGCCTTCGTCGTCAAAGGTGAATTGCACCTCGTCCATCAAGCGGCGCATGAAATAGAGGCCCAAACCACCCACGTGACGGTCTTCCAGGCCCATACTCAGATCGGGCGTCTGGATGGCTTCGGGCCGAAAAGGACGCCCGCGATCGTGCAAGAGCACGTAAAAATCGCCATCGGCCCGCCAGCAACGCATGTCCAATTCACCGCCCTTGCCGGCATAGGCGTGCTCGATGATGTTCGTAATGGCCTCTTCGACTGCCAACAGGACCCAAAACGTCTGTTCGTCGTCAAGACCGCACTCGTGACAGCAGCGTTCGGTGAACGTGCGGATGGTGGGCAGCGCCCCGTAGGTGACCGTGATCTGGAGCCGAGAGGCCGAAGGAGGCGTATCCACCGCTAAAAGCTACCCACAGCCTCGACTTCGGTGGGAAAGGTCTGGAACAAGGCATCCAGGCCGGCCAATTCCAGGACCTGTTGCACCCGCTGACTGGGCGCCGCCAGGCGTACATCTCCCCGGTTATAGCGCCGACACGTTTTGGCAAGGCTGATAAGCGCCCGCAACCCGGCCGAGCTGAGAAAGGTCACATCGGCCATGTTCAGCACCAGGCGATAGCGACCGTCTTCGACCACCTGACGCAGGGCCTGTTCCAAGCGCGGGGCACTTTCGCCGTCGATCCGCCCGGCGATGCGAAACAGATCACAGCGCTTGAGCGGCTGATGCTGGATGGTCAAGTTATCGTTGGGCATAGGGGTCTCCGAAGCCAAAGGTGAAAGAGAGGCGGGTAAGCGATACTCCAAGCCGAGCATCCCATGCCGTTGCCGTTTCATTCGGAGTGGGCGTCTGTCGGCGGCCGTGACGAGCCGGTCTGATGCACAGCCGCCATGCCCAGACCGATCAGCACCCACAGCAGGGCCGTCATGTGCGGGTAGGTCAGGTTGAACAGATAGTGGTCGAAAACGCCGGCTGCCAGCAAGCCCACCATGCTCCCCATGACGCCCAGCAGAAGCGCCTCCAGAGGGGGCTTGGGTCGTCGGCGTAAGGCGACCACGAGCGCATTCAAAAAAGCGACCACGAGCAGCAAGAACACACTCAGGCCCACGAGGCCCATCTTCTCGGCCATTAGCAGGTAGAGGGAGCTAACGCCGATGTAGAGGCCGATTTCAGGAGTGCCGACGAAGCCGACGCCGAACAGGGGATAACGGCTGATGAGGGTGAGGGCATCGCGATATTCGCCAAAGCGCATCTGCGTGGCCCGATCCTGGCCGGCAAAACCGGCTAACAGATGCTGCACGTAATCCTGAGTAAAGGGCAGGACGAAGAAGAGCAGGCCGCCGAGAATCAAGAAAGGGAGCAAACGGCGATAGCGCAAGACACCGATGGCCAGAAGGCCGACGACGAAGCCCAGCATCGAGCCGCGCGAGATGGTCAGATACAGGCAGAGCACCTGCAGGCCCAGCATCAGCAACAGCCAACGGCGGCGGAAGAGAGGCAGGACTGCCGCCGCCTGGGCAGCCGTGAACACGCCGACCAGGACCATCAGACCGCCGAGCACATTGGGGTCCACGCTGGTGCCGATGGCGCGCATCAGGCCGTCGGGGTCGTCGTTGACGAAACGCAGGGCGCCGAATCCGCCGGGGTAGCCCAGCCGCGTCAGCCGGTTCAGGATCCAAACGGTCACCTCGCGCGGCAGGATGTAAAACAAAACCCCGAACGTCGCCGCAGCCGTGCCGCCCAGAAGGAGGCTCTTGGCCAGCGTGACAAGCTGGGCCGGCGTGCGTGCCGTGTTGATGACGACGAAAAAGAGGATGATGCTGAGCACCATCTCGAGAAACTGGCGCAGGTGATTGGGCGTAGGCCGGGCATGGCGCAGGCCTAAAGCGAAGGTTATCATCGCCAGACCCAGGAAAAGGGCGACCAGGCCGCCGATGGCCGAAACTTCCAGTCGGGTTTCGGTGCGGGTGGCATAGGTCAAAGCCCACACGGCCAGGGTGGCGAAAACGGCTACATCCAAAAAGGTGGGGGTAAAGCCGATTTTGAAAGGTAGGGTCGCAAAGGGCAGCAGGGTGGCGACGGCCAGAATGCCGACCAGGCCCCACAGTGGACTGCGGATGACAAACCAGCCACCGATACCGACCACGACCAGGGCCAGGGCAATGGCCGGCCCGGCCAACCCGATCAGCAGGCCGATGCTCAACCCAACCAGGATGAGCAAGACCAGAACGGCCCGGCGTTGGCGCCGGGGATCGGGATGGACGAGTAAGGCCTGAAAGCGATCCAACAGCGACGACACCATGGGCTAATCCACATGGAGGAGGGGCGGGTCGGCGAAGACATGGGCGATGCGCAAGCGATGGGTGGGGATCAAGTTGGACGGCAGCTCGTCGGGTCGGAACCAACGCAGCTCGGCCGTTTCGTCATTGCCTTCGATCAGGCGGCCGCCGACGGGCCGCGCCAAAAAGTGGAGGACGGCTATCTGCACCCGGTTGCCGTCCGGATAGACGGTGCACACGTCGGGGTCGGTGTAGGCGCCGACCAGGCGGATGATTTCGATCTCCAGGCCGGTTTCCTCACGCGCCTCGCGTTTGGCCGCGGCGGTAAAGGTATCGCCGGGGTCCAACCGACCACCGGGCAGCCCCCACCAATCGCCGTCGGTGCGCTTTTGCAGCAGAATGCGGCCCTCCTCGTCGAGAATGGCCACCGAACAGGCCAGACGCACTTCGGCGCCCAGGGTGGCACCGGGACGCATGTCGAAATAGAGCTGCCCCATTTCAACCTCCCTTGGCGGCTGCGATAAAAGCGGTCAGGGCGGCGTGGTCTTTGCGGCCGGGAGCACTTTCTACCCCGCTGCTCACATCCACTCCCCAGGGTCGCACCTGCGCCACGGCCGCCGCCACATTCGCCGGGGTCAGCCCACCGGCCAAGAGCAAGCGATAGCGCGTGGCCAGAGCGGCCGCCGTCTCCCAATCGGCGCGACGCCCGGTGCCACCGTAAGCCTGGGGATGAAAGGCATCCACGAGCAAGTCAGGACCGTCGGCCGGACCGAGTTCGGCGTACCATTCCGCTTCGGCCTCGGCTTCCAGCCGATGGGTGGGGCGCAAAGCCTTGAAACCGCGGCCACCCAGGGCCGCCAGGGCGGCCGGTGGCTCGCCACCGTGGAGTTGCGCCAGATCAAGGCCCGTCATGGCCAGGACCTGTGCGACCCTGGTCGGCGTTTCATCCACAAAGACGCCGACGGTGCGCACGCGACGCCCTTGGTTTTGGGCGACCTCATCCAGCAGCGGCCGCAAGGCGGCCAAGATGGCACCGATGGCCGACGGCGGCAGATAGCGCGCCGAAGGGGGATAACAGATAAAGCCGAGCAGATCGGCGCCCGCCCGCACGGCAGCCTCGGCATCGGCCAGATGGGTCAGTCCACAGATTTTGACCTGAGTCATGAGGAGGATTGTACCATTGTGCCGAATGAACGGCGAACCGGAGAGAGGTCAGAGCGGTCCTGCCGGACAGAGCGATCACAAATCCTGACAAAACCAAGTAAATATCTTGACAACATATCGGACTTTTGCTAGACTGCTCGTCCGGCAGGGGCCAAAACGATCCTACGCCAGACTCCTCCCGGACCCGAACCCGTCCGATCCCGCTCAACCTGGGTTGATGGCCCCGGCACCGGTTCTCGGCCCGACCGGGGAGGGGGTAAGAAGGATGATACTCGTGCCGTCTTTCGTCTATACTAGGCTCGAAACGAAGGGCCACCCCAGCCGGTTCTGGCCACTTTTCACACCGCTTGCCGGTGTTTCCGCTGTCCAACCGCTCGCCTCACCGGAGATGCACCCTATGAAACTCACCGACGAACCCATCCGTATGCTCGACACCGCCTTTAACGGCCACTATGCCGGCGACCTCGATGTGCGCGTGGCCGATGAAGTGTATGACCCCTATCTGGAGGGGTTGATCGAGCAAATCCTGGTCCGTCTGGGTGAAGACCCCCGCCGCGAGGGTCTGCTTCGTACCCCTCTACGGGTGGCCAAAGCCCTCGACTTCCTGACCAGTGGCTATACGACCTCGGTGGCCGATGTGGTCAACAATGCCATTTTCGCCGAATCGTCGGAAGAGATGGTGATTGTCAAAGACATCGAGTTCTACTCTCTCTGCGAACATCACCTGCTGCCCTTTTTCGGGAAAGCCCACATCGGCTATCTGCCCAAAGGCAAGATCATCGGTCTGAGCAAGGTCGCCCGTATCGTTGATGTCTTCGCCCGACGGCTTCAGGTCCAAGAACGCCTGACGAATCAGATCGCCGATGCCTTGATGGAGATTCTGGAACCCCAAGGGGTTGCCGTCGTGCTGGAAGCCAGCCATTTCTGCATGATGATGCGCGGTGTCCAGAAACAGAACAGCCTGACCGTCACCAGCGCCATGCGCGGCCTTTTCCGCCACGATGCGCGCACCCGCAGCGAGTTTTTAGAGTTACTCAAGCGCTAGTTTGACCTACCCCAACGGACGATGACCACATCGTCCGTTTTTTTATGGATGAGGGTCAACCATGGGTCCTGTTCCGGGTCCGATCCTGCTTTTCGGTTCGGGTGAGACAGCACCCGGTAGCACGGCCATTTACGAAGCCGTCTTCCGATACCTTCCCCCGTCGCCGCTGGTGGTCATCCTGGAGACGCCGGCGGGTTTCCAGCCGAATTCAGCGCTCGTAGCCGAACAGGTGGCAGCCTTTATCCGGCGCCATTTACGCAACCATCACCCGCGCACAGTCGTCGTGCCGGCCCGCAAGCGGAATAGCCCCTATAGCCCTGACGATCCGGCCATTGTGGCCCCCCTGGCCGATGCCGATCTGCTCTTCTTGGGGCCGGGCAGTCCTACCTATGCCGTGCGCCAGTTGCGCGATAGCCTGGCCTGGCAACTGGTGCAGGCACGGCAGCGTCAGGGGGCTGCGCTCGTCCTGGCCAGTGCTGCCACGATCGCGGCCGGCGCCTTTGCCTTGCCGGTGTACGAGATTTATAAGGTGGGCGCCGACCTGCACTGGCAACCCGGTCTGGGGTTTTGGGCGCCCTATGGTTTGGCGCCCGTGTTTGTGCCCCATTGGAATAACCGCGAGGGTGGCGCCAATCTGGACACGTCCTGCTGTTTTATGGGACGCGAGCGTTTCACCGCCTTGCAGGCGCTGCTTCCGCCGGAAACGCTCTATGTGGGGATTGATGAGCATACGGCCTTGCTGATCGAGCCGGCTACAGGTCAGGCGCGGGTGTTGGGCAATGGTTGTATCACGCAGATCCAAGGCGGCATCGAAACCGTGTGGACCACCGGCACGACCTTTGCGCTGGATAGCTGGGGGCCTTTTCATCTCCCCGAGCCCGATCCGACGCTTGCGGCGGCGCTGGCGCACGTGGCGCCTTTCCGCAGGACGCCGCCGACGCCGCCCCCGGCCGTGCTCGAGCTGGTCGCCGCGCGCGAGGCCGCACGCCAACGTCGCGATTGGGCCACGGCCGACGCCCTTCGGGCGCAGATCCAGGCCCAGGGATGGACGGTACGCGATACCCCCACCGGTCCGGAGCTGTTTTTCCAAGATTCGCCGACTCCATCGAACAGTCCATCCCGATCGGCGTGATCGGGATCATGGCTCTTGGGCACCTTTACCTCGTATACTGAATTGTGGCCTCCTTCTTATGGTATGCGAGTCAGGCCATGAGCACGCACGAAATCGCCATCAAAGCCGGGGCAACTGTGCGCACGGGAACCATAGGGCTTGTGTTTCCCTATACGGCCGAGTTTGTCTTCGGCGATCCGCACTTGCTTGTTTTCACCCGCGGGGTTGAGGAGTTTTTGGGACAACACGGCTTCCATCTGGCTTTGTTTCCGGCGCGATCGGCTGCCCATCCGTCCGACGGCCTGGACCGATTGTTAGAAAGCCCTTATGTGGACGGCGCCATCATCGTCCATCGCCATGAAATCGAGGAGGCCAGCATTCGTCTGCGCCGGCGTGCCTTGCCGCTCGTCGTGCTGGGTTATCGCTCGCCCTGGGGTACGGATAACACCGTCCATGCCAATAATCGCCAGGGTGCCCTCTATGCCATCCGCCATCTTCTGGCCCTGGGCCACCGGCGAATCGGGGTCATCGATGCGGCCGTGCCGTTGACCGACCTGAGCGAGCGCATGGCCGGCTATCGGCAGGCGCTGGCCGAGGCCCGTATTGCCTTCGACCCCGGCCTGGTGGTTTATGGCGACCTGACCGAGACCAGCGGTATGCGCGCCATCGAGACACTGCTGAAGCTACCGATACCCCCTACGGCCATCCTGGCCTTCAACGACCGCATGGCGCTTGGCGCCATACACGGGCTCAAACAGCTCGGTTATCGCGTGCCCGAGGATATCGCCGTGGTTGGTTTCGATGATATCCCCATGGCCGCCACGGCCGATCCACCCCTCACCACCGTTCGCCAGCCCGCTCACGAGATGGGAACGGTAGCCGCACGCATGATCGTGGGCCTGATCGAGGGGAAAATCGACCGTTTTCCGGCCCTGGTCTTGCCGGCCTTGTTGGTCGTGCGCCGTTCCTGCGGGGCCGGGGCAAAGTTATCCGGCGCCCCCTCGCTTCCTACCCCACACTAATCCACTCCGTCGAGACGATGGTCCCGACGTTTCCCGGGCTGCTACCCGAAGGAGGAATGCTTATGGAGTCCGACCTGACCCACGCCGACATCCGACGCCTGCTCAAGACGTTCGGCGTTCAGGCCGACAAGGCCATCCTGGCCCATCTGCAACGCGTCCCCGGGAACCAACCGTTGCGCATTCGCCTCATCCTGGAGGACATCACCGCCTACGAGGAGCCCTTACCGACCACACCGCTCCATCTTGTGGTCGAGGGTATCGTTCGTCGCTGAAAAAGGGACGGGCCACTCTTTGGACAAGGGGGCCTGGCTCTGATGTATCAGGCCGTGGGCCCGTTTGGCTTATCGTGACACTTTGCCCTATCCTACTGCAGACGTAAAAACGCCTTTCCTCTGTCGCCATCCCTCATTGGAGTCACCTATGCCGCATAAGCTTACCGACCTCAAGCGACCTGTCCCCAGCGACATCGCCATTGCCCAATCTGTCACACCCATCCCCATCCGTCAGATCGCCGAAGAGGCCGGTCTCTTGCCGGAAGAATTGGAGCTTTATGGCAACTATAAAGCCAAAGTCCATCTCGAGGTTCGGGAGCGCCTGGCCGATAGACCGAACGGCAAGTATGTGTTGATCACGGCGATTACACCAACGCCCCTAGGGGAGGGGAAAACGACGACGACCGTGGGGCTAAGTCAAGCCCTCGGCGCTCATCTGGGCAAGAAGGTTTTCACCTGCGTCCGCCAACCGAGCCAGGGACCGACTTTTGGCATCAAGGGCGGCGCTGCCGGTGGCGGATACAGCCAGATTATCCCCATGGAGGATTTTAACCTCCACCTGACCGGCGATATTCATGCCATCACGGCGGCCAATAACCTGCTGGCAGCGGCTATTGATGCCCGCATCTTCCACGAAGTCCAAATCGCCTCGGACGATGTCCTTTTCAACCGCCTGTGCCCGCCCGATAAACACGGCCAACGTCGCTTTGCTCCGGTCATGCTGCGTCGTCTGCGCAAGCTGGGTATCACCAAGACCGATCCCAATGCGTTGACCGCGGAAGAGCGTAGTCGCTTTGCCCGTCTGGATATTGACCCCACTTCCATTACCTGGCGCCGGGTGATAGACACCAATGACCGTTTCCTGCGGGGGATCACCATCGGCCAGGGACCGCAGGAGAAGGGCTTCGAACGTCAGACCGGCTTTGATATCACCGTGGCCAGCGAGATCATGGCCATTCTGGCCCTGACCACCGGTCTGGCCGATATGCGCGAGCGTTTGGGCCGTATGGTCATCGGCACCAACCGGCGGGGCGAGCCGATCACGGCCGACGACCTGGGCGTTGGCGGCGCCCTGACCGTGCTGATGAAAGACGCCATTATGCCCAACCTGTTGCAAACCCTGGAAGGCACCCCCGCCTTTGTCCACGCCGGCCCCTTCGCCAACATCGCCCACGGCAATTCCTCCATCGTCGCCGACCAAATTGCGCTCAAACTGGTGGGCCCGGATGGCTTTGTGCTGACCGAGGCCGGTTTCGGCGCCGACATCGGTATGGAGAAGTTCTTCGATATTAAGTGCCGCTATTCGGGTCTGGTGCCCAATGTCGTTGTGTTGGTGGCGACGGTGCGGGCGCTGAAGATGCACGGCGGTGGGCCTAAGGTTGTGGCCGGCAAACCTCTCGACCCGGCCTACACCGAGGAGAATCTGGAACTGGTGGACAAAGGCTGCGCCAATCTGGAGGTCCATATCCGCAATGCCCGCCGCTTCGGCATCCCGGTGGTGGTTGCCATCAACTCGTTCCAGACCGACACACCGGCCGAGATCGAGTTGATCCGACAGCGGGCTATTGCAGCCGGGGCCGAAGATGCCGTGGTGGCCACGCATTGGGCCGATGGCGGTGCCGGGGCTGTGGAGTTGGGCAAGGCCGTCATTGCTGCGTCCGAGAAGCCCAGTAACTTCCGCTTTCTCTATCCGTTGGAATGGAGCATCAAGCAAAAGATCGAGACCATCGCCAGGGAGATCTACGGCGCCGGGAGCGTGACCTACTCCGAAGAAACCGAGCGTAAAATCGAGCTTTATACCCGCAACGGTTTTGATAAGTTGCCCATCTGCATGGCGAAAACACATCTCAGCCTGAGTACCGACCCGGCGCTCAAAGGTGCGCCGCGAGGGTTCGAAGTGCATGTGCGCGATATCCGCGCCAGCGTGGGTGCCGGCTTTCTCTATCCCCTCCTGGGTGAGATCAGCACCATGCCCGGTCTGCCCTTGCGGCCGGTCTTTTACGATGTCGATCTCGATCTCGAAACCGGCAAGGTCGTAGGTCTGTTCTGACCACATCGTGTGCGCGGGGCGCGGTCGGTTGCGCCCCGCGCTTTAGCCATATCGGATGCCGTTGGCGATGTCGACTTTCTTCGTTCTGGCTGCGCTTTCGGGCGCCATCGCCGTGGCCTTCGGTGCTTTCGGTGCCCATGGCTTGCGCCGCCATCTCTCGGCCGAACGTCTGGCCACCTTTGAGACGGCGGTACGTTATCAGTTCTATCACGTCGTCGGCTTGTTGGCGGCGGGTTGGGTAACCGTGCAGCGGCCTCAGGCCTGGTTAGGCGTGGTGGCGGGTTGGTTATTCGCACTCGGTACGCTGCTGTTTACGGGTTCCCTTTATTTGCTGGCGCTGTCGGGCCGCCGGGGTTTCGGTGTCGTGGCCCCCTTCGGGGGAGTGGCTTTCCTTGCCGGCTGGCTCTGTCTGGCGCTGGCCGCCTGGAGCCTCTGAGGGTTCCCCAGACCGCGTCCTCACCCATCTTCGCCAGGCCATTTGCAAGCAGCTAAGCACCGGGTTTATACTTCCCCACAGCAAAATCCGGAGGTTTGTGCTTATGCCCTTTACGGTGGCCGATTTCCACGATCTCGTCCGGCTGCTCGCGGAGAACCCGCAATGGCGGGCACAGCTCCGACAACTGGTGCTCACCGAGGAGCTGCTGGAATTGCCGGCCCTGGTCCACCGCATAGCCGAATGGCAAGAGGCCATGGCCGAGGAACATCGCGGCCTGGTGGCGGAAGTTCGCGCCCTGGCCGCCGAAGTCCGTACCCTGGCCGAAGACCATCGCGCCCTCGTCGCCGAAGTCCGCAACCTCGCCGCCGCCCAGGCCCGCACCGAACAACGCCTCGAAGAACTCGCCCAGGCCCAGGCCCGTACCGAACAACGCCTCGAAGAACTCGCCCAGGCCCAGGCCCGTACCGAACAA
>JBBINH010000026.1:0-48600 GCA_037443945.1 Caldilineales bacterium | reverse complement strand
GTGGTGTGGCGCACGCTCTTCAGCGGCGACCAGACCGGTTATCTCAACAGCGTGCTGCTGAGCCTGGGGATCGTGGCGGAGCCGATCCAGTGGCTGCAATCGCCGCAGTACCTAATGACCATCATGATCCTGGTGACGCTGTGGAGCAGTATGGGGATCGGCTTTCTGGCCATGCTGGCCGGGATTCTGGATATCAGCCCGGATCTGTACGAGGCCGCGGCCCTGGACGGCCTCAAGAGCCGCTGGCAGGAGATTTTCTACATCACCATCCCGGCCATGAAGCCGCAGATGCTGTTCGGCGCCGTGATGGCCATTGTGGGGACCTTTCAGGCCGGGGCCATCGGCGTCACCCTTTCGGGGAGCAATCCGACGCCCCAATACGCAGGCCAGTTGATCGTCAACCATATCGAGGATTACGGTTTTCTGCGCTACGAGATGGGCTATGCCGCCGCCGTGTCCGTGGTGTTGTTGCTGATGGTCTGGTTCTTCGCCCGGCTGGCCAATCGGCTGTTTCTCAGCAAGGATTGAGCGGCGAGGGCGCATGGCATGAGGAGCCGTTACGCCGACAGGAGCGGACTATGAAGCGAAGATGGTTTCGACGCTGGACCGGTGTCGCCAATCGAGGGATCAATCCGAGCGGCTTTCATGTTAGCCAGATTCCTTTTTATCTGGTGTTGGTGCCGCTGTCGGTGTTCATGCTCTTGCCCATCGTGTACATCGTCTCCAGTGCCTTCAAGCCGCCTGACGAGCTTTTTGCCTATCCCCCGCGCTTTTGGGTGGTCAATCCCACCCTCAAAAATCTGCGCGATCTGTTTGCGCGCATGGCTACGGCAGGGATTCCGGTCAGTCGCTATGTGTTCAACAGCCTGATGGTCACGGCCACCATGGTGGTGGCCTCCATTGCCGTCGGCAGTACCGCCGCCTATGCCCTCTCGAAAAAGCGATTTCGGCTGAAAACCACCCTGTTCGCCATCAACACGGTGGCACTGATGTTCGTGCCCATTGCCGTCACCATCCCGCGCTTTTTGATCATCATGCGCCTGGGGCTTCTCGACAGTTTCTGGGTGCACATCCTGCCCGGTCTGGCCATGCCGGTGGGATTGTTCCTGCTCAAGCAGTTCATGGACGCCGTGCCTGATGAGGTGATCGAGGCCGCTCAGATCGACGGTGCCTCGGATTGGCAGATCTACCGCCACATTATCCTGCCTATGGTGCGACCGGCCATCGCCACGCTCGCCATCCTGACCTTTCAGGCCGCCTGGAACAACGCCGAGACCTCCACGTTGTACATCAACAACGAGAGCCTGAAGACCTTTCCCTACTATCTCAGCACCCTGACCACCACGGCCATGGGGGCCAATGCCGTGGCCGGGCAGGGGATGGCGGCGGCGGCGGCGCTGATCCTGTTTGTGCCGAACCTGATCATGTTCATCATTCTGCAAAGCCAGGTGATGAGCACCATGTCCCATTCCGGCCTGAAATGAAGCGGTTTCTCTTCTTGCTTCTGCTGGCGCCCCTCCTCGTGACCACGGCCCCGGTCGCCGCCCTGGTGCCCTATACCACCTGGGCCCTAGGACCCGGCGGCAAGCTGTATCTGACTCAGGACGCCTACATCCCCGTGACCGAAATCGACCTGCCCCTGGCCGGTCCCGAAGACATGGTCCAGGGGCCGGATGGGTTCTTCTACATCGCCGACACGGGCCAGCATCGTATCCTCAAACTCGATACGTCTTTTCAGATCGTGGCCACGCTGGGCGCTGACGTCTTGCAGGCGCCCACGGGGCTGTTTGTCGACGAGCAGGGAACTCTCTACATCGCCGATGCCGGCAAGAACGCCGTCGTCATCCTGGACGGCCAGGGTCACGTGCTGGCCGAGCTGGGACGGCCGTCCGAGCCGCTGTTCGGGCGGAGTCAGGAGTTTCTCCCCCGCAAAATCGCCGTCGATGTGCGCAAAAATCTCTACATCGTCAGCGAAGGCTCGGTCAACGGTCTGGTTCTGATGAACACCGATGGCCGGTTTATCGGCTATTTCGGGGCCAATACGGCGCAAATGTCCCTGAAGATGATCCTGCAGCGTCTGTTCCTGACCGAGGAACAACTGGCGCAGTTCATCAAAAACGTGGCCCCTTCGCCGTCCAATGTGGCCCTGGACCACCGCGGCCTGGTGTATACGGTGACGGCCGGCACGACGGCAGAGCGGAGCATCCGCAAGTTCAACATCGCCGGCCGCAATCTCTACGGACCGATCCACGGCTCCACCACCTTCCGCGACCTGCACATCAGCGCCGACGGTCTGCTGGTGGCCGTTGATGCCAACGGCAAGATCTACGAATACGACCTAAACGGCACGCTGCTGTTCGTGTTCGGCGCCCCCGACCGGGGCGAGCAACGCCTGGGTACCCTACGCAATCCCACGGCCATCGTGCGGGCGGGCGATATCCTCTACGTCCTCGATAAGGACAAAAACGCCGTGCTGCTCTTTCGCCGCACCGATTTTGCCCGCAAGGTCCACGAGGGCGTGCGGCTCTACATGGAAGGGCTGTATCGCGAGGCCAGGCCGCATTTCGAGGAGGTGCTGACCTACAACGGGCTGTTCATCATGGCCTACCAGGCCATTGCCGATGCTTGCTATCAGGAGAACGACTACGGTTGCGCCCTGAGCATGTACCGCTATGCCGAAGACCGTCGCGGCTACTCCGAGACCTTTTGGGAGCTGCGCAATGCCGTCTTGCAGCGTTATCTGGGCAGCGGGTTGATGGTGATGATCGGTCTGGGTGCGTTTGCCGGCGTGTTCGGCCGGGTCGAGCGGCGTTATGGCTGGCTGAACCCCTGGCGGGCCCGGCTGCGGCGGTGGCGCCGTTTGCGCTTGGTGGATGATGCGCTCTTCCTGTTGCGGTTTATCCGCCATCCGGCCGATAGTTTCTACTACATCAAAAAAGACCTACGCGGGAGCCTGACGTTTGCCTTCCTGCTCTATGCCTGGGTCGTGATCGCGCGCGTGCTGTCCCTGTATCTAACCGCGTTCATTTTCAGCCCCTATGCCAACCCCGGCCAGATCCGGGTCGAACGCGAGATCACCTATGTGGTTTTGGCGCTTTTCCTGTGGAATGCAGCCAACTATCTGGTTTCGACCATCAGCGATGGTGAGGGTCGTGTGCGTGATGTCATCATCGGCAGCGCTTATAGTCTGTTTCCCTATGCTTTGTTTGCCGTACCTATTGCACTGTTTTCCAATCTTTTGACATTAAACGAAATTTTTCTCTATACGTTTTCTACACAATTGATGCTTTTCTGGATCGGTTTAATGTTTTTTATCATGGTAAAAGAGATTCACAATTACTCGTTGTCAGAAACGATAAGGAATGTCCTGATAACGCTATTCACGATGGCCATTTTCTTGCTGACCGGTTATATCCTCTATGTGCTTTTCAATCAGTTCTTCGAGTTCGTGCGGGCGATCGTCCAGGAAGTCGGGCTCCGTGGCTGAGCGGCGTGGTCGGCACCGTGGTGGCCTTTGGGCGACCGTGCTCCTGCTGCTCGTGCTGTTGGGGGCTTGGCCGAGTCGGGCGCTGGCCGACGAGGGGATCGTGATTCCGCCGGGCTACGAGCCGATGGCCGAGAACGCGCGGTTTCGGCTTTATGTCGACCCCACGACGTTGGCCTTCAAGCTGCTGGACAAGCGCAGCGGTTATCTGTGGCATTCGGGCGTGGATGCGCTGCAGGAAGGCGATCGGCTCAACCGGGCCTGGCATGCTTTTGCCCGCAGCGGTCTGAGCATCGAGTATCTCGATGCCAAAGCGGTGAGCAAGCGGGTATCCATCGCCAACAGCGAACACACCCTGGAGGTGACGCCCATCCCTCAGGGCGTAGCCGCGCAGGTCACGTTTCTGGAATACGGCATCGGCGTAGGGCTGCGGTTGCAACTGGAAGACGAAGGGGTGCGGGTCGAGGTGCCTTTTGCTACCATCCGCGAGGAGAATCCGGCTTATCGCCTGGGTCTGGTGCATTTGTATCCGTTTTTGGGCGCCACGCGCGGCAGTCAGACCCCCGGCTATATGATCCTGCCCGACGGCACGGGCAGCCTGATCCATTTTGCCGACAGCACCAAAGCCAAGAACCTGTTCTACGGCCGCTACTACGGCCCCGACCTGGGGATGATAGGGACACTGCCTTTCGATCCGGAGGTGAATCGGCCCTATCCGCTGTCCTTTCCGGTGTTCGGCATGGTGCACGGCGAGGGCCAGAATGCCTTCCTGGCCGTGATCGAAAAAGGCGCCGCCTACGGCGAGCTGGTCGTCCACCCGGCGGGCATTCTCACGAATTTCAACTTCATCCACAATGCGTTCATCTACAACGAAAGCTACTTCCAGGCCACCAATCGCGCCGGCGCCGGGGTGACAACCGTGCAAAGCCGGCCCAATGCCTTTGATGTGGTGGTCCACTACCGCTTTGTAAGCGGTCCCGAGGCCGACTACGTGGGTCTGGCGCGGAGCTATCAGCGCTATCTGGTCGCCAAAGGCGTTCTGCGCCCGCAAAACCCCTCCTCGGCGAACATCGGCATCCGTCTTGAGTTTCTGGGCGGCGATAAGGAGAAGGTCCTGCTCTGGCACCGGTTTATCCCCATGACCACCGTGGACCAGATGGCGGCCCTGCTGGCCGATCTGGAGGTGAGCCACCCGGAGGTCGTCTACTACGGCTGGCAACCGCTGGGGGCGTCGAGCATGCCGCCGACCCGGCTGGCGCTGGAGGAGGCGCTGGGCAGTCTGGAGGCGCTGCGGGAGGTCGTCGCCGCTGTCAACGCGGCCGGTGGGCATTTCGCCCTCTATCTCGACCCGCAGGCGGCGCTGGAGGGCGAAAGGGGCTATTCCCCGCGCAACGACCTGGCGCTGGCCATCACCAACCGCGAGCTGCGGAGCGCCAATCGCAACCACGTCTATTTTCTGTTCACGGCGACGGCCCTGGAGCGACGCTTTCGCAGCCTGGCTGCCGATGTCGCCGACCGGCTGGGGGCAGGCTTGGCCCTGGACGGCATCGGCTGGACCCTGTACAGCGATTTTCGTAAGAGCCGCCCCCTCAATCGGGAGGAGACCATCGCCGCATATCAGGCCTTGCTGGCGACGGTGCCGACGCCGCCGGCCTTCTACCGCCCGAACGATTACCTGTGGGGCCTGGCGCGCGCCTACTACGAGATGCCCCTGGGCGATAGCGGTTACATCTACACCACCGAGACCGTTCCTTTCCTGCCTATCGTTCTGGCAGGCCATCTACCCTATTACGGGCCGCCCCTCAATTTCTCGCCGAATCTGACCGCCGATATCCTGCGCCATATCGATTTCGGCATCTATCCCTCCTATTTCCTCACCCATGAGCCGACGGCCCGGATGTTGACCACCCGTTCGCACTGGATTTATACCTCGTCCTATGCCCAGTGGGGCGAGTCGGTGCAGCAGACGTATCGCCGGCTGAATGCCCTGCTGGGTCCGGTGCGCGGTTGGCCTATCGTGGCCCGACAACGCCTGGCCGAAGGCGTCTTTGCCACCACCTATGCCAACCATCGCCGGATCGTGGTCAATTACACGGATCAACCGTTTTCCGCTGCGGGCGTGATGGTGCCCGCCCACGATGCCGTTTTGCAGGAGGTAGCGCCATGACCATCCGTCCACAACGGCGTTCTCTGCTCACCCTGCGCACCCGCGAGGCCCTCAACGGCTACAGCTTTGTCCTGATCTGGCTGGTGGGTTTTGCCCTCTTTACTTTGTTGCCTCTGGTCGAGACTTTCCGCTACAGTCTGCACCAGGTGACGGTGAGCGCCGAAGGCATCCGTCTGCAGTTTGTAGGTCGGGCGAATTACACGCGCAGTCTTTTTACCGACCCCAATTTCGTCGAGCTGCTCATCGGTTATACGATCGAAACCCTGGTTTCGGTGCCGATCGTGCTTATTTTCGCCATGATCATCGCCCTTTTTCTCAATCTGGATTTCAAGTTGAAAGGGCTGTTTCGCACGATTTTCTTCCTGCCGGTGGTAATCACCAGCGGCCCGGTGATCAAGGAGCTGGTGGCCCAGGGCGCGGCCTCGGCGCCGGGTATCGCCGATATGCCGGCCGTGGTTGCGTTCCTGGCGCAATGGCCGCGAGCGCTGCGCAATCCGGTCGAGTATCTGCTCACCTCGTTCATCCTCATCCTGTGGTTTTCGGGGGTGCAGATTTTGATCTATCTGGCCGGGCTGCAGCGCATCGACAGAAGCCTGTACGAGGCCGCGGCCATCGACGGTGCTTCGAGCTGGGAGATGTTCTGGAAGATCACGCTGCCGTCGCTGTCCACGGTGACGGTGGTCAACGCCGTGTATACCATCATCACCCTCTCCCATTTCTCCGAGAACAAGGTCGTGCGCTATGTGTACGATCGCACCTACGATGTCCACGGCGGCATCGGCTACGCCAGCGCCATGGCCTTTCTCTACTTTGGAGTGATGCTGGTGCTGTTGGGACTTGTTTTTGTGCTCCTGACCCGTCGCGCGCCCGGGAGGTAAGCCCACCATGATTGCCCTCCGTTTGCCTGCCGCGCTTCGTCTACGCCGACCCGATTGGGATCGGCTGCGCCTGCTGCGCTTCGGTAGCCGCGCCCGTCATGGTCTGGTCTTTCTGATCGTGTTGTACGCCCTGTTGGTGACCATCGGCTTTGTTTATCTCTATCCGCTTTTGTTCATGTTCGTTACCAGCATCAAAAGCCCGACGGATCTGCTCAATCCCATGGTGCAATGGGTGCCGACGGAATTGTACACAGGCAATTACCTCAAGGCGTGGCGGGTGTTGAATTACCCTAAGACGTTGCTGGCGTCGGTGCTGATCAGTGTGATCCCCTCGTTGCTGCAGACGTTTGTCGCTTCGCTGGTGGGTTTTGGTCTGGCCCGTTATCGGTTTTGGGGCAAAAAGCTGATTTTTGCCCTCCTTCTGGCGACGTTTATCATTCCGCCCCAGAACACCGTCATCCCCCAGATGCTCACCTATCGCAAGCTGGGGCTGTTGGGTCATCCGCTGGCCCTTATCCTGCCGGCCCTCCTGGGCCAGGGTTATCGCAGCGCCATCTTTATCCTCATCTTCTATCAAAGTTTTCTGTCCCTACCGGCGGTACTGGAAGAGGCGGCGCGACTGGACGGAGCTTCGGAACGCCGGATCTTCTTCACCATCGCCATGCCGGCGGTCGTTCCGGCCTATATCGTCTCGTTTCTCTTTTCCACGGTGTGGTACTGGAACGAGACCTTTCTTACCACCATTTTTCTGGAAGGCGGCGTCACCACCCTGCCCATGCAGCTTTCGCGCTTTGTCCAGGCCTACGAGAGTCTGTACCCTCCGGGCACGGTGAACATTTTCGATCGTCTGAACGAGGCCGTGAAGATGAGCGGTACGTTTCTGAACATCCTGCCCCTGCTGGTGCTGTATTTCGTCCTGCAGCGGTGGTTCGTGGAATCGGTCGAAAGGGCGGGTATTGCCGGTGAATAAGCGTTGGGTTATCCTGCTGTTGCTCCTTGTTCTGGTTGCGGGTTGCGGCGCCGGTCCCGAGACGGCGTCGCCAGCGCCCGTCTTCATGCCGGTCGTGACGGCGCCCACCCTCGTCGCCACGCCGTCACCCTTGCCCGACCCTACCCCGACGCCCGCGGCCACGGTCCCCATGCCACCCACGCCCACCCCCACCGCTACCCCGTCGCCCTTGCCCACTCCCACGGCGGCGCCTGCCGAGGTGATGGCCTTCGAGATGGAGGGCGCGTTCGCGTTCTTCTGGGAGCAGGCGAACACGGATCCGCAAAGTCCGGGCTACGGGCTGGTGCGCGATCGCTATCCCGGCTCGCCGGGGATTGCCAGCATCGCCGCCGTCGGTTTTGCGCTGACGGCCTATCCCATCGGCGTGGAAAAGGGGTACATCACCCACGCGCAGGCGGCCGAACGGGTACGGGGTACCCTCGATACCCTGCTGCGCCTGGAGCGCGAGCATGGCTTCTTCTATCACTTTCTGGATATGGAGACCGGCCGCCGCGCCTGGAACAGCGAGGTTTCGAGCATCGATACGGCCATCCTGTTGATGGGGGTGCTGACCGCCGGCGACTATTTCGGCGGCGAGATCCAGGCCAAGGCCGAGCAGCTCTATGGCGAGGTGGAGTGGCCCTGGTTCCTGGATCCGTCCCGTCAGATGTTCTACATGGCCTATCGCCCCGAAAAGGGCTTCGAGGGCCATTGGGATTTCTATGCCGAACAGCTCATGCTCTACGTCCTGGCCGCCGGTTCACCCACCCATCCCGTGGACGAGCAGCCGTATTATCGCTTCAGGCGTCATGTGGCCCGCTACGGCGACGGCGAGCCTTTCATCCACTCGTGGTTCGGCTCGCTTTTCACCTATCAGTTCAGCCATGCCTGGCTGGACTTCCGCGAGGCGATCGACCGCGAGGGGGTGGATTGGTTCACGAATTCCGTGCGGGCCGCCCGCGCCCATTACGATTATGCCGTGACCATGCAGCCCAAGTTCAAGACCCTGGGCCCTCTGGCGTGGGGTCTTAGTGCCTGCGATGGGCCCCACGGCTACGAAGGCGCCTACGGCGCGCCCCCTTCCGGCTACGATAACAAGGCCCATAAGGTGGATGACACCGTGCCGCCCTATGCCGCCATCGCTTCCATCCTGTTCTTGCCCGAGGAAGCGGTCCAGGCCATGCGCAACTACTACGGCATCCCCGAGCTGAAAAGTCGCTACGGCTTTCGCGATGCCTACAACCTGAGCTACAACTGGTATGCCGGCGATGTGATCGGCATCGACAAGGGCATTGCCCTGCTCATGCTGGCGAATGCCGAGAACAACCTGGTCTATCGTATCACCATGAACAACCCCCATCTCCGCCGCGGCCTGGAGCGATTGTCCATTGTCCCCGCTGGCTAAGCCGCAAGCCGGGGAGAAGCTCCGGGAACGCGAGCGATCTGTTCCGTCTTTGCCTCCGCCGTTTAGCGCCATGACCACCCTTCGCGATGTTGCCAAACGCGCCGGTGTCAGTGTGACGACGGCTTCGTATGTGCTCAACGAGACGGGCCATATCAGCGAAGCCACCCGTCGTCGCGTCTGGCAGGCAGCCGAAGAGCTGAACTACCATCCCAATGCCCATGCCCGGCATCTCAAGAAGCGCAAAACCCGGACGCTGGGGGTGTTTATCACCCGTTTTGGCGGCGCTTTCTACGAAGAAATCCTGGAGGGCATTCACAGCGTCATCCTGGAGACGGATTACGAGCTGATCGTCTCGCCGGAAACCCGCTCGGCGCGACGTATTCTCATGCACCGCCAGGTGGATGGCGCCATTGTCTTCGACTCGAAAATCCCCGATGATGCCGTGCTCAGGCTGGCCTCACAGCGCTTTCCCATCGTGGTGCTGGACCGCCTGCTCGTCAACGATTATATCCTGCCGCTCTTGCTCGATAACCCGACCGGCGTGCGCGAGGCCTTTCGCCATCTGTATCGGCAGGGCCTGCGCAGGATGATTTTCGTTGCCGGCGCGGCCGATTCCTTCGACAATGCCGAGCGTATGCGGACCTTCCTGGCCGAGGCGGCCAAACACGGGCTGGATGTGCCGGTCTATCAGGGTAATTTTATCGAGGCCTCCGGCTATGCCGTGGGCAAAGCCGTCCTGTCCGAAGGCAATCTACCGGAGGCCGTGTTTTGTGCCAACGACCAGATGGCCATGGGCTTCTTGCGGGCCATGGGCGAGCACCGTCTGCGGGCGCCGGACGACATCGCCGTCGTCGGTTTCGACGACATCCCGCTCTCGCGCTACATGCGCCCCTCGCTTTCGACCGTGGGCGCTTCCCGCTTCGAATGGGGCGCCACGGCCACCCGTCAGCTTCTGGCCTTTTTGGAGGAGGACATGCCCTTCCAACCCCGGCGCATCCCCACCCGCTTTATCCCGCGCGAATCCTCCCAACGGGTGCCGGAAGAGGTCGAAAGGTCCTCGGACCTCATCCCAACGGCTTCGAGTGAGCCGGCCTCCTCATCGTCCTGACATTCCTTCCGTTGCCGTTGCGAGCGCCTTATGCCCATATGGCGTGTGCAGCAGAACCGTTTCTGGCTGGATGAGCGACCGCTGTTGCTCCAGGCCGGCGAGTTCCACTACTTTCGTACGCCGGCCGACCAGTGGGCCCACCGCCTGGGCCTGCTCAAGGCGGCCGGATTCAACGCCGTGGCCTCGTACATTCCCTGGTTGTGGCATCAGCCCTACGAGGGCGAAGTCGACCTGGAGGGCCGCACCCATCCCCTGCGGAACCTGGCCGGTTTTCTCGACCTGGCCGCCGCCATGGACCTGTTCATCATCGCCCGGCCCGGCCCCTACATCATGGCGGAGACCATCAACGAGGGCATCCCGCCCTGGGTGTTCGCGCGCGCGCCCGCCATGGCCCTGATCGATCAGAACGGCCGGCCACAGCCCATCGCCGCCTATCTCCATCCCGATTTCCGCCAATGGGTTGAGGTCTGGTATGCGGCCGTCTTTCGCATCCTGGCCCCGCGGCAGATCACCCGCGGGGGGCGCATCGTGCTCGTCCAGCTCGACAACGAAATGGGCATGCCGCACTGGGTGCGCGGTCTGGTAGACACGAATCCCGACACCCTGGCCCGTTTTGCCGACCATCTGCGGGTCACCTACGGTGCCGAACTGGCCACGCGCTACCCTGCCGCCGATCTGATGGCCTTTTTGCACGAGCAACTGACCCGGCCACAGCCGCCCTATGCCGTGCCGGTTTGGGAGGATTATCGGCGTTTCTACCGTCGCTACCTGCGCGACTACGCCATGTGGCTCTACGAGCGGGCCCGGGCCCACGGTCTAGAGGTCCCGGCGGTGATCAACATTCACGGCTTCGCCAACGGCGGCAAAACCTTCCCCATCGGCCTGTCCCAATTGGTCGAGGTGATGGCCCTGGAGGATATCCTCAGCGCCATCGATGTCTATCCTCTCTTCATCGGCGAGGGCAATCTGCACGAGTTGCTTCTCGTCAACGCCATGACCACGGCCCTGCAAAACCCTCAACAACCCCTGTTCTCCATCGAGTTCCAGGCCGGTGGCAATCAGGACTTCAGCGGCGCGCAGAGCTCGTTTTTCGACCTGCACACCCGCCTGTGCCTTTCTTGCGATATGCGGGCCATCAACCATTATCTCTTCTTCGACGGCGAGAACGACCCGCTG
The DNA here is from genome assembly GCA_037443945.1 of Caldilineales bacterium. Taxonomy (GTDB): domain Bacteria; phylum Chloroflexota; class Anaerolineae; order J102; family J102; genus SSF26. The sequence continues at coordinate 37,394 of JBBINH010000026.1, read as the reverse complement.
CTCAGCCCGGTCCGGCGCCATGACTGGGGCCATCCCGTGCGCAAGGACGGCACCACGCGACGGCACTATGCCCGCTACGGTCGGCTTTCCCGCACCCTGGCGGTCTACGGCGACGCTTTGGTCCTGGCCCGTCCCCAAACGGTGACGACGATCGGCTTTGTGCTCGACTACTTCATGACCGAGGTGGACAACGCCTTCACGGCCGCGACGACCCGTATCCTCACCCATCAGCGGGAGACCATCCTGTTCGATTTCATTGCCCGGGGGCTGGCCTTGGGCCATCGACCCTTTGCGGCCGTCGAGCTGAGCCGCGCCGAGCTCGACCCCGAACGCATGCCGACCTTGTGGGTGATGGTGGAACGGGCTTGTGATGCCGCCGTCCAGGCCAAACTGGCAGCCTATGTCCGCCAGGGGGGACGGCTGGTGCTGGTCGGACGCCTGTGTCAGGAGGATTTCGATCATCGGCCCTGCACGCTTCTGGCCGATGCGCTCGGCATCACCCGCATCGTGGGCGGCGAACCGTTCCGCACGGAGTCGATCAGCGCCTTCGGCTACACGGATGTACCTGCGTCCTTCGTCGAGGCCTACGAGGGCCGCTTCGCCGAGGTCGTGGCCACCCGCAGCGATGGCGGCATCGTCGGTTTCGTGCAAACGCTGGGCCGTGGCCAGGCTCTGGTGTTCGGCGCCTCTCTGGCGGCGAATACGCTGGACGACCTGGGCATTGTCTGGCGCATGGCCGAACGCATGGGCTGCCTGTCGCCGTTCGGCCTAAGCGATTGGGTGGATGTGCGTCTGTCGGCCGGTCCCAACGGCCGCTTTCTTTTCCTCAACAACTACCAGGACGACCCCATCACCACCACGGTGACCCTGGACGGCAACCCGCTCTTTGACGGTCACGCCATCACCTTGCCCCCGCGGCGCGGTTTTATCCTGCCCCTGGATTGGCGTCTCCGGCCCGGGGTGCTCATTCACTACCTGACGGCCGAACCGATAGACGTGCGTGAGGAAAACGGGCGCCTTATCCTCTGCACTGATCCACCGGAATACGTCGCCTCGCTCCGTTTGCGCGGCTACCGCAGCGATCCAGGCCTTGTTGCCCGCCATGAGGAGGATGGTCGGCTGCATCTGCGCGGTCATGAAGGGGTGTTGGTGCTGACGGCCTGCTGACGGGCCACGACCGGGGCCCCGCTTCCGGTCGTGGTTTTGGAAGGCTGCCAACCCAATCGGGTAACGGACGGTCTTCGTCGTCTGCGCAGGGAGCTTTTATAATGGAACCCTGCGGCCGCTTCCGTAAACGCTCTTCTGTGGAGGGATACGATGTCCGATCACGAGGATTTTAACCCTATCGGCACTGTGTGGATTTTGGTGCTCTTCTTCCTGAGCATTATCTTCTTCTGGGGATATGCCTACATCGAGATGCTGCTACGTAGCTGAGGAGCAAGAGCCATGCACATCCATCGTTACGAAAAAGCCTGGGCTTATTTTTCCCTCGGCCTGGTTTTGGTCTTTTTCCTGGCTTTGATCACGGCCGCCTTTGCCGGCGGCGTGCAGGTTCCGGGCCCGACCGGGATCGTCGATCCGGCCAGGCTGGCGGCCACCGATTTCGCCCAACCGGGATTGCGCCAGCTAGCGCCGGGCGAATATGAGGTGTACATGGTGGGCCAATTTTGGCAATGGACCCCGAACGAAATTCGCGTGCCGCAAGGCGCCCGGGTCAAGTTCTATCTGACCAGCGGCGATGTCCAACACGGCTTCAAGGTCCAGGGCACGATCCTCAATGCCATGGTGGTCCCCGGCCAGGTCACCTCTTTTTCCTACCGGTTCAAGACGCCCGGTGAATATCGGATCGTCTGCCACGAATACTGTGGCTCGAATCATCATCTGATGAGCGGCAAAATCATCGTCGAAGCACCGGCGGCAGCGACGACGGCGGCCACGCCGTAACGATCGTTTTGACACTCTTGCGGAGAAATGACCCATGTCCACCGGTTTGAAGCGCATCACCCTGCTTTATCTCATCGTCGCCACCCTGGCGCTGTTCATCGGTACCTTGTTCGGGCCTTTGCAGGCATTCGATCAGGCACGTGTGGACCTCTATCCCCTGGTGCAGAGGCTGCTGCCTTTTGTGCGGAGCTACTATCACGGTCTGAGCCTGCACGGCGTGCTCAATGCCTTGATCTGGACTTTTGCCTTCACCGCCGGCTTTCTCCTCTTTGCCACGGCCAAGGCCCTGGGCCGCGATTATCCCCGCCTGTGGGTGCCGTGGCTGAGTCTGGTGCTCATGGTCGTGGGCCTGGTGGTAACGGCCATCCCCATGCTGCGCAATCAGGCCACCGTGTTGTATACCTTTTACCCGCCGCTCCAGGCGCCGCCCATGTTTTATTTCGGCCTGGTGCTCGTGGTCGTGAGCACGTGGGTCGTGGGGCTGGCGCTGTGGCAGATCTACGGGGCCTGGCGGCGCGAGCACCCCGGCGAACGCACCCCTCTGCCGGCCTTCATGTCCCTGGTAACGTACACCATGTGGTTCCTGGCGTCGCTGGGCGTGGCGGTGGAGGTGCTTGTGCTGCTGCTGCCCTGGTCGCTGGGCTGGACCCAATACACCGACCCGCAACTGGCGCGCACCCTGTTCTGGTACACAGGGCATCCTCTGGTTTATTTCTGGCTGTTGCCGGCCTATATTGCCTGGTACACCGTGTTGCCCCAGCGTGTGGGCGGCAAGCTCTTCTCAGACCCGCTGGCGCGGCTGGCCTTTTTGATCTTCCTCATCCTCTCGACGCCGGTGGGTTTCCATCATCAGTACGTTGATCCGGGCGTACCGGTGGGTTGGAAGCTGCTTCATGCCCTGCTGACCTTCCTGTTGTTCATTCCCTCCATGCTGACGGCTTTTACCGTCATCGCCTCGATCGAATACGGCGGCCGACGCCGCGGGGGCAGGGGCAACTTCGGCTGGCTGTGGAAGCTACCCTGGGGTGACCCGGTGGTTGCGGCGCAATTGCTGGCCGGGATCAGCTTCATGTTCGGGGGCATCGGCGGACTGATCAACGCCTCGTACAACATCAACATGGTCGTCCATAACACCGTGTTCATCCCCGGTCATTTCCATCTGACCGTAGGCTCGGGCGTGACCCTCACCTTTATGGGCATCGCCTACTGGCTGTTGCCGCAACTGACCGGCCGCAAGGTGTGGGCGCCCAAACTGGCCGTGGTGCAGTCGTGGCTCTGGTTCATCGGGGTGATGGTTTTTGCCCGCGGCATGCATTGGGCGGGCCTTCTGGGCGTCCCGCGACGCGTGCCGATATCGTTGGCCAACTACTGGCAGCCGGAATGGCAGTTACCCTCGTTGCTCACGGCCGCCGGCGGCACCATCATGTACCTCGGCGGGTTGCTCTTCTTCCTGGTGTTCGTCCTCTCGCTTTTCGGCAAACGGGTCACGGTGGATGAGGCCGAGTATGCCTTTGCCGAGGCGCTCAGCCCCTCGGAGCGGGCGCCGAGGTTGTTTGAGCGTTGGGGCGTGTGGATCGGCGCCGCCATCGTCCTGATCGTCATCGCCTACGGGCCGTTCCTGACGAATTACACCTACAACTTCGTGGCGCCCGGCTTTGCCAACTACTGGCCGCGCTGAAGCGAGACCCGCCGTTGCCGTGGGTGGTAGCAGGAGTTACCGGCTACCACCCACGCCGGGCCATGGCCAGCCGTAGACGCGCCACAACCGCAGTGCCTCGGCCGACCCGGACGCAAGTGCGGGCCGGGGCCGTCTCGGATGGCCCGGCAGCCCCAAGCCGCCGGACGCCAGGCTCCGTGGGTCCTGTTCTGATCGACCGCCCTGCGCGGCCGTTACGCCGTCTGCGGAAAGCGAACGTCGGCCTGGCCGATGGCCCCTTAGCTGCCCTCGTCGAAGTTGCTTTCGATCAGACGTTGCAGCGCGGCCAGAGCCGCTCCGGCCGCTTCGCCTTCGGCCTCGATACGAATGCGATGACCCTGACTCACGCCCAGGGATAACACGCCCAAAATGCTCTTGGCATCGACAAAGCGGCTGCCGGTGCTCAGGTTGGCCACGCGAATGGCACAGGGAAAGCGGGCAGCCGTCTGGATGAACTTCGCCGCCGGACGGGCATGGAGTCCCACCGGATGGGCCACAACCAGCTCCAGGGCCGGGGCGTCTGTAGCCACTGCCGGCGCCGTTTTGGCCTCTCCCTCCTCCAGGTGAGGCCGCAGCAAAGCCACCACTTCGGCCGCGGAAGCAGCCTGCAAAAGTTGGTTGAGCAACTCGGGCTGCTGAAAACAATCGACCAGGCGCCGCAGCCAACGCACCTGAGCCGCCGGATCGGTGACCGAGAGCATGAAAATCAGCCGGGTTTCTACCTGCTGGGTGGGGTCGCCGATCATGCCGAATGGCACCGGCTGCGTCAGGCGTGCGATGGCCAGGGCAGGCCGCAGGCAATGTTCGATGTCGGTATGGGGCAGGGCGACGGGGATGGCCGTAGGAAAGCCGGTGGGATAAACGGCCTCGCGCCGGAGGACGGCTTCGCTGTAACTGGCTTTGACAAACCCCTGCCGATAGAGCTCCGCGGCCAGGGAACGCATGGCCGCGGCCGCATCATCAGCGGCGAGATCCAACAAAACCAGCGATTCATGCAAAACGGGCAAGAAAGAGGTGTTGGTCATCGTTTCTTCAACATTTGCATCATCAGGACACAATAAGCGTTACCCTCAATGCGTTCGGCGGCATCAAAAGCCGCTTCCAGATCACGACCCAGCACAAAAAGACCGTGTTTCGGCGCTAAAACGGCCGCGGCTTGTTTGCGCAACCGTTCGCGCTGCCCTGCAATGGCCCTGGCGATGTTGTCGGCCAGCTCGGCCGTGTGGGCCGGGGCATCGACGACGTGTTCGATCACACCGAATTTCTCCGTGGCATAGAGAACAGGTGGAATCGGTTGGACTGCGGCACAAAACACCAGGACATTGCGCGCGTGCCCGTGAAAAACGGCCGTACCTTCGGGATAAAATTCGGTCAACAAACGACAATGGACCCGATACTCTCGGGAGACCTCGCCCACGCCTTCCAATTTACGCCCCTCGAGATCGAGGATAAGGATCTGCTCCGGTCGCAATCGCCACAAATACCGGCTACCGGCATAACGAGGGGTCATGAGAATCACATCGTCCACACGGGCGCTGATGTTCCCACCGGCGGTGTCGGTCAGGAAGCGCGCGTAGGCGATAGCTCCCAATTCGGCGATAAATCGCCGCATGTCGATGATCGCATCACTCATAGGGCTTTGCCTTTTTGCCGATGGAATGTTGTCAGGCTACGAGGAGGGAAAAACGCGCTTGAGCGTCACGGCGGGCAGCAACGGTTCCACCTGTTCACGCCGGATAAAGCCGGCACCGATGACTTGCGTGTTGGCGGCACCGCAGGCCACGCCCCAGCGCACCACTGTGGGCAGGTCGGCCCCCCGGCTTAGGGCATAGACCATGCCGGCCAGCAGCGAATCGCCACACCCAACGACGTTGACCACCCGATCCATCACCAAGATCCCTTCCCAGGCCTCGACCCCATCGGTGGCGAGCAAACCGTTGGGGCCTCGACTCAGCGCAACGAGAGGAATACCGCGCGCGTGCAAGTCCTGCAAGGCCTGGAGCTGCGCAGCAGGCTCGGTCAAAGCCTGCCCCATGTACTCGGACAATTCGTCCAGGTTGACCTTGACCGCAAAGGGTGTGGCCTCGATCCCGGCACGAAGCGCTGCTCCGGAACTATCGAGCAGGCAGGGCACGCCCTCTTGACGCGCCTGGGCCACGATCGCACCGAACAAGGCGGCGACCGCTTCGGTCTGTCCGGAACCGCATAACAGACACCAGGACACGCGCGGCAAGAGATCGCAGAGCCGCTCTTGCAAGGCTGCGATCTCGTCAGCCGTAACGGCATGTCCTGGTTCATAGAGGGCATAGACCTGGCCGGATGCCTCTTCGTGAATGAGTAGCGAGGTCCGGGTTGGTTCACGACAAAGGACAAACTCGGTCTGGATGCCTTCGGCCCTCAGCCGTTCCATGGCCAGAACGCCGGTATGACCGCCCTGAAAACCGGTGGCGATCACCGTCGCCCCTAGGCGCACGAGGGCACGGGCGGCGTTGTTGCCCTTGCCTCCTCCGTATAGCGCCTGCACCGTGGCTCGGGTCGCCTCGCCCGGCCTTAGCCGGGACACCCCTAGGACCTTGTCCAGGGCCGGGTTGGGGGTGACGGTCAGGATTGTCATGGTGCAGGCAAACAGACATCAAAAAGAGAATCCCCCTTGGAGGGACCCGGTGGAGCATCGGGTCCCTCCAGCGGCGAGCTAAGCGGCAAGGCCGTCTGTTGCCCTTTCACGCCGGGACGACTCCGGCGATACCGCCGCTCTGTTCGGCCGCCGCGCGTTCGCGGCGCTTCATGGTGCGGAAGTAGTACCAACCCAAAATCGGGAAGAGGACGAGGAAGACAATCCCGGGGACAAAGCGGCCGTTGAGCATGTCCAGGATGGAGAAGACCATCAGCCGTACCCCGGCGGCATTCATCTCCAGCCAGGTGATCATGCCGTATCCTTCCGGAATCTGGAAGGTGCCGGTCTGTTGGGCCAATTCGGTGAAGTAGGGCGCAAAGAACGAAGCTGCCCCCAGATAGACCGGCAGGCCGATAATGGACAACAGGGTGGATTTCACCAGGTCGCCCTGGGCCAGGACGGTGGTGGTCGCGATCAGCGAGACGACGATGATGCTGGCAAAGGGCAACGTGGTGTTGTAGGGCAGGATGATGGCGAACAGCAGGGCGAAGGGCGCCACCAAAATGCCCGTCACCCACAGCGCGTCGATACCGGCCAGGACCGGCCAGTCCAGACCGATGTAGAAGGAACGGCCGGGGAAACGCTTCTGCATGAACTCCTGGGCTGCCTCGGAAACAGGGGCCAACGCCCGGGCGAACAAACCGGCGATCAAGGGGAAGAGGGTGACGATGGCGGAGCATTGGATGACCAGCGTGGCAACGCCCTTGAGATCATAACCCGCCAGGAGGCCGAAGATCAACCCCAAAATGGCGCCCAGGACGTAGTTCTCGCCGAAGACCCCGATGCGCCGGCGCAAATCGGCCGGACTGGTGCGAATGCGGCTCAGGAAGGGAATCCGATCGAGCAGGTCCAGAATAGGCGCCATCCAGAGGATATCCAGGAGCATGTTGTGGGAAACGGCGATCCCCGGGATCTTGGTCAGGTTGTAAACCTGCTCGCGGGTATTATCGGCGCTGATCAGCTCCATCACGACCCACAGACCGGCGACGACAAAGCCGATCGCCAACGCCGTGGGGGTATTACCGAGCAGTGCCGTTGTAAAGGCTCCCAGTGTGGCCTTGTGCCACACATTCCACATATCGACGTTGAGGCACTTGGTCCACCCCAGGGCCAGCATGACGATGTTGATAACGATTTGCAAGGGGAACATGAACACGGCAAAGGGCCAGGCCCAGGAGATCGTGGCAGCCACGGTCCAGCCGAAATCGTAGGCCTCGAAACGCAGACCGGGAATGCGGGCGACCATGGCCTGGCCGGCTTTGGGCAGCGCATCGAAAGCCAGCCCGAAGAAGGTAAACATGCCGGTGAAAGCAACGCCGAGGAGCAAACCGGCGCCCAAGGCCCTGGCCGGCTTCATCCCGATGGCCAGCCCCAAAATGAACATGATCAGCGGCAAGACCACGTTCGGACCGTAATCGAGGATGGAACGGATGAAATCAAGAGCCGAACTCATGGCATAGTCCTCCATAGATAAGCAAAAACGAAACAAAGAAGGAAAAAATCACGTATAAACATAAAAATCAATTATTCAAATCATGTAATCACCTCCTTTATTCTACGAATAATCGTCCTATTCATCCTTTTTTAATCATTTCCACGATTTGATCAATGAGGGTTTTCACCCCTACTCCGGTCAATAACGGGATACCGTTAAGCGTAGGAATGGGTAACTCGCGATCACGTGCAGCGTAGGGAGTGATCGACACAAGTAAATCGGCGACTTTGGCTTCCGATTCCAGGCTTTTGATATCAACCGCCCGCACCTCCAGGTTCAAACCACGCTCACGCAACAAATCGCGCAATTTTTCGGCAGCAACATTCGAAGTTGCTACGCCAGAACCACAGGCAACGATAATTCGCTTAATAGGCATATTTATCCTCTCTTGATCGGATTATTTAGAATAAAAAAGGAAAAAGATAAAAAACTTCAAAAATCAAAATCAAATCAAGCACTCTTCTCTGTATGGACTAGTGTCCTTCGCTCTCCAATTCACGCAACACACCGCCGGCAGCAACATCATCCGTGATGAGGACATTGACCAAACCGGCCCGCACGGCTCCTAAAATCGGCAGCGGCTTGGCCTGGCCGCCGGCAATCCCCACCTTGTTGGGGATGGCCGCCAGCGCGGCGGGGTCAATGGTGATGATCCGACGGGTCAGGGGGATGTCGATGAGACGACCGAACCGATCGACGTAGATGGCGCTGACATCGCCCACGGCCCCGGCACGGGCCAGCTCGGCGGCTTGCTCCAGACTGAGATAGCCGGCGCGCACCAGCGTAGAATACTGAGGTTCCACGGCGCCGATTCCCAACAGAACCACATCCATATGCCGCGCTTGCGATAGCACCCGCTGGACGCGATAGTCGTTGCGTAGGGCTTCACGCGTGGCTTCGCTATCCACCAACAGAGGGGCCGGCAGAATCGAATAGCGTCCACCCAACGTCCGCGCCAGCCGTTGGGTCAGCTCGGGATTGTCGATCTCCGGCAGTTCCGAAGTGCCGATCAGGCCGATGATCTGGACGACATGAATCCTTGTCAGCGGTCGGGGACGTAGGGCATTGACCAACTCGGCCAGACCGGTTCCCCAGGAGATACCCACGGTGGCGTTGTCGCCGATCAACTCCTCCACGAGGGGGGCGGCCAAGGCACCCAAGCGCCGCAGCATTTGCGCATGGTTGAGCAAACCCCGCTTCAGCACACGCACCGTCTTCAGCGGCAATCGTTCTAACAGAGCCTGCTCGAGATCCGGACGGCGTTCCAGAGGATAATGGATCCGGATCTCGACCACCCCTTGTTCACGGGCTTCGGCCAGCAGCCGCGAGATGGCCGAGCGAGAATAGCCCGTTTGCTCGGCAATTTGGGACTGCGTGAGACCGTCCTCGTAATAGAGGCCGGCGATACGGGCCAAGAGCTCGAGCCGCTGGTTTTCCATGACAACGGGTTTCACATAAGTGCAACAACCATAAATTTGTGAAGACATTTTAGGAAACTAGCTTCGTATTGTCAATAAGAAGCGTCAACAAAATGAAATATTTTCACATATGTGAAAACATCACTCAGCACCCCTGACGGCCCGGCACCGCCGTTGTCGGCGACCGGCTTGGCCTGTTTTTTTATCGCTTTTACACCCTTTATGCTATGCTCCGGCCATGACCGACTCCATCCCCTTCGACCGCAACTGGGTGATTGCCCTGGCCAAAACGGCTGGCGCCATCGCCCTGCGCCATTTCCGGCGTACCATCGCCCAGCGTAAACCCGACACCACCATCGTCACCGCCGCCGATCGTGAGGTCGAACAGTTCCTGGTCGACGAATTGCGTCGCCGTTATCCCGACGATGGCATCCTGGGCGAGGAAGGCGCCGCCAACCGGGGACAGAGCGGTCGCACCTGGGTGCTCGACCCCCTCGACGGCACGGCCGTGTTTGCCGCCGGTTTGCCCATTTGGGCCATCAGCATCGGCCTGCTGGAGGGCGATCGACCGCTGGCGGGCGTGGTCTACTTACCGGCGACCGGGGACTGCTTCGTCGCCGACCTGACCGGCCCGGCTACCCTCAACGACGTACCCATTGCCGTGATGCCCCCGGAACCCTACCACAGCGAGACCATCCTCTTCGGCGTGGCCGACGCCCATCGGGCCTGGGAGATCGACTTCCCCGGCCGGGTGCGGGCCTTTGGCGCCTGTGCGGCCCAAATCTGCTATGTCGCCCGCGGGAGCGGAGTGGGCATGATCAACACCCACACGGCCATCTGGGATATCGCCGGCGCACTGCCCATCCTGGAACGGGCCGGCGGCAAAGCCGTCTTGCTCGACGGTTCCCCCCTGCACCTGGCAGCTTATCTCGACGGCAGCAAACTGCCCCAACCCCTCCTGGCGGCTCCGCCCTACTATCTGGACGACCTGCGACGGCGGCTGCGCTACAAAGGAGGCTGAGGTGCATCTGCTGCTGCTGACCCCTCAGTTTCCTTATCCTCCCCATCAGGGCGCTACCCTACGCAACTTCCATCTTTTGCGCGGGCTGGCCACCCGTCACACCGTGGACCTCTTCAGCCTGCTGGCGCCGGACGACGATCCCACGGCCGGTCCCGTGCGGGACTGGGTGCGTCTGCTCATCACGGCGCCCCAACCGCAACGCAGCCCACGGCAACGCCTGCGCGACATGCTGATCTCGCCCTGGCCCGATATGGCCCTGCGCCTGTGGCATCCGGCGGCTATGGCGGTTTTGCAGGACTACCTGCGCCACCATCGGCCCGACATCATCCAGGTGCAGGGCCTGGAAATGGCCCATTACGCGCTGCAGTTGCCGCCACAAAGCGCAAAACCGCCGATCATCTACGACGCCTACAATGTCGAGGCCGTGCTGCAATGGCGAAGCTTCCTGGCCGACCTGCGCCGACCCCGGCGCTGGCTTGCCGCAGCGTATTCGGCCGTCCAGACGTTCAAACTGCGCCGTTACGAGCAGCGCTTTATCCGCCATGTGCGGGCGCTCACGGCGGTCAGCGCCGTCGATGCCGCTCTGCTGCGGGCGCTGGCGCCCGACACACCCCTGGCCATCGTCAGCAACGGCGTGGACATGGCTGCCTACGACCCCAACCAACCCTATCCCTCGCCGTATCCGTTCCCCGGTCCTCACCTCGTCTTCACCGGCAAGATGGACTTTCGGCCCAATGTGGATGCGGCCCTCTGGTTCGCCGAGGCCGTGTTGCCGCGCCTGCGGGCCGGCGGACTGCGACCTCACTTTTGGGTGGTAGGCCGTTCGCCCCATCCGCGGCTGCAACGTCTGCGCCGATGGGCCGATATCACCCTGACCGGCGCCGTGGCGGACGTGCGCCCCTATCTGGCCCACGCCGACCTGTTCGTGGCCCCTCTGCTGGCCGGCGGCGGTACCCGCCTTAAATTGCTCGAGGCCATGGCCATGGCCTGCCCCATCGTCTCGACACGGATCGGCGCCGAAGGATTCCCCGTGCGCAACGGCGAGGAAATGGCGCTGGCCGATACCGCTGCCGACTTTGCGGCCCGCTGTCGCCATCTCCTGCTCCATCCGGATGAGGCCAGGGCGCTTGGTCGTCGTGGCCGCCAACTGGCCGCCCGTTATGACTGGTCCCATATCGTTCCCCGACTGGAGTCCCTCTATCAGGAATTGGGCCTGATCTGAGTCCTCTGGGCCATGGCTAAAGACACACGCTCACCCCGTTTCTATCGTCGGCGCCGCACCCCGCCCGGCGCCCCGCCCGGCACGCTCATCCCCGATCCCACCGCCTCCCGCCGGAGATCCGGGTCATGGCCTATGGTCCGGAGGCTCTGATCGAGGAAACGATAACCGATGTATCCGCCCTGTGGCACTTCCTGATCGCCTGGCCCGTGACCTGGGTCAATGTCGATGGCCTGGGCGATATCAACGTCGTTCAGGCCCTGGCTGACCATCATCGCCACCCTTTTCATCCCCCTCAGCTTCATCGCCGGGGTCTACGGCATGAACTTCGACACCACCTGGCCGTTGAACATGCCGGAACTGAACTGGCCTTTGGGTTATCTATGGGCGTTGGGGTTGATGTCCGGGGTGGCAGCAGGGATGCTTCTGTACTTTTGGCGACGTCGTTGGCTGTGAAAACGATGCTCCCGGCCGGACCGATGCCCGCACGATGGCGATACCCTTCCGCCCGACGATGGCGCCGGTGGCTTTTCCGGCGCCTGTATCACGAGCTGGCCTGGGCTTACGACGCGATCAGTTGGGCCGTCAGCCTGGGGGCCTGGGATGCCTGGCGACAGGTAGTGCTGGACTACGTGCGCGGGGAACGGCTTTTGGAAGTGGGCAGCGGCACCGGCGCCCTGCTGGCCATTGCCACCCGGAGAGGGCTGAACCCGATCGGCCTTGACCGTTCGGCGAGCATGCTCCGCCGCAGTCGGAAGCGGCTCGCATACCCCTCACAGCCATGGCGCCTGGTGCAGGCCGATTGGCGGGCGCTGCCTTTCGGCCGGGCCACGTTCGATACCGTCATAACCACCTTCCCGACCGAGATCATCCTGGAAGCGGCGGCCTGGCACGAGCTGGCCCGCGTCCTGGCGCCGGGCGGCCGTTTCGTTGCCGTGCTCACCGTGTTCGCCCAGGACCCGTTGCGCCGCGCCCTGCACCGGGTGTTGGACCGCCTCCTGCCACCGGACGAGGAGACCATCGCCCGATGGCACCGCCTGCCGGAGCTGGCCCAGACGGCCGGGTGGGTAGTGCGGATCGAACGGCGTCGGGTCCGGCAAGCCCTCATCCCGGTCCTCATCGCCACCCGGTCCCAGGAACAGACTGCGGCGGCAGCCTGGGAAGGCGACACGGAACCGGAGGAAAGCGACGATGCACCTTGACTTCGGGCCCGATCTGCCCCCGCCCTGGCGCCGGGTGGAGACCGGTGGCGGGCGTGTCGAGACCGGCGAGGGTCGGCTGCGGCTGATCAATGTCGCCACCACCGCTTCCGTGTACACAAACGCCCAGATCGACGATTACCATCGCCTGCCGCGGTGGCGTTTTCCCTGGCGACCGCCGCTGACCCTCACGGTACAGGCCCGGTTCTCGACACCCGATCCGCCCGGCACGGCGGGCTTCGGTTTCTGGAACGAACCGCTCACCCGGCATTGGGATCGTCTGCCGGCCTTGCCGCAGGCCTTGTGGTTCCTGTATACCTCGCCGCCGTCGCACATCCCTCTGGCCGTCGGCGTACCCGGTTGCGGCTGGAAAGCCGCCGTCCTCGATGCCCGGCGTCCGACCGCCCTGGCCCTGGCGCCCACCGGGCCTGTGGCCCTTCTGCTTCTGAACCTGCCGGGGTTCTACCGCCGTCTGTGGCCCCTCTACCAGCGGGCATTGGGGGTGGCCGAAACCGTGTTGACGCTCGACAAGACGACCTGGCATACCTACCAGATCGTCTGGGGTCGGCGCCGGGCCTGCTTTCGGGTGGATCACGAGGACGTGCTGACGGCGCCGGCCCCGCCGGGACCGCTGGGGCTGGTGGTATGGCTGGACAACCAGTATCTCATCGCCACACCCTGGGGACGCCTGCAGAGCGGCCTGCTGGCTGCCGCCGACGAACGCTACCTGGAGATCGCCCGAATTGAGATCATGCCATCCCTGCCGGCCCGCGACGAGGGCACCCTTTGAAACCCCGCCGAGCCACCGGGTCGAGGCCGGCTTTCACGACTCCGGCCAGCGATACAGAACGGTGAACCCGCGATAATCGCTTTCGTCCTCGTGCCAGGGCCGACCGTCGAGGGTATTCCAGGCATGGCCGGCCAGGCCCGGCCGTTCGGAGGGTTGGCGGATGCGCACGCCAAAAACAATCCCCAGGGGCAAGCCGGCCCGCCGCAGAAAGTGATAACGCAGCAGCGCCCGCCGCAAACACAACCCGAAGGGATGCCGCCGATCCACACGGGCCAGGGCGTCCACCAGACGCCGCAACCGTTCCGGCTCTATCCCGACCAGATCGGCCTCGGCCGGGGTCAGTTCGGCCAGAAAGGCCGGCAGCGACTGCGCTTCCTGGCGGGCGGGCAATTCGCGGGCAACCCGGCGGATGAGGGGAATAAGCGGCCGCAGGTCGGGGTCCATACCGCTCCGCACCAGGGTAACCAGGGCCTGCAAACCGCGTCCACAACGCAGGGCATAGGCTGCCAACCGTGACATGGGTTCATCTCCTCTGACCACACAAGGCCTGACGACAATCGGCTCCGGCCATGACGCCCACGGCGGCAAGGGCCGGACCTCAGGCCACCGCGCGCCCGAATCGATATCCGCTTCGGGTCGGAAGGCCAAAACGACTTAGCGACCGTTGAGCCCGCCCAGAATCCAGGCATCAACCAGGCTTTTCTCGGCCTCGCTCAGCGCCAGCTCCACATCCTCGCAGCGCGTCAGCACGCTGTTGCGGAAAATGCGGGCCAGGACCGGCGCCGTATCGCGCTTGCTGAAGCGGTGGCCCCGGTAAATGATGCCCTTGAGCACAAAGCCGACATCCCCACGGGAGACGGCCTGCCCGCGTTCGATGCAGCGATCGCGCACCGCTTTGGAGGTCTGGGTCAGGTTATAGGCATTCTCGGCCAGCTCTTCGGCAATGGCTTCAAAGAGCACGGCATATTGGGTCGGGGTCAGATCGGGTGTCCCCGTGGCCTGATGGATGCGATTGATCAGCTCGACCAGTTCCCGCGGTAGGGCCGGGTGTGCCACGGTCAGAGACTCACGCGGGGGCTCATGGCGCTGAGGGTCGTAAATAAAGCCGGGAGCAGGTGCAGGTGCAAAAGCAAAGGTGGGGTCTTCGACGGCCAGGAGCAGGTCCTTGAGCGTGCCGGCACCGGCCCAGTGCGATTCGATCACCTGTGGCCCCAAGCGAGACGTGATCGCCGCGGCCGCCTCCGTCACATCGACGGGGTCGGTGGCGGTGGCGACCAGATCCCGCACGGCTTCCAGGATGCGTTGGCGCAAGGTGTCGTCGCCGGCAATGGGTTGTTCACCGCCGGCTCCGGTCACGATGACAGCGGGCCGCGTCGGCGGCTGCACCGTTACCCGCCAGGGGTCGCCTTCGGTGATGCGCAGGGCCGGCTGCCGTCGCGTCAGCTCGGCCGTCAGCCCCCGCAAGGAGTAGAAACCGAACCAGTTGCTGTCGCGAAACCCCGGAAAGCTCATGTAAAGCCGGGGCAGATGTGTGGCCAACACCTCGCCGTTGGCGCTCGCTTCGGCATAAAGTCGCGCCGCCATGGCATCCAGCAGCTCCGACGAGGCCGCCATCCCTGCCTCGCGCCTGCGGTGAGGCCCCTCTTCTTGTTCATCTTCGGCCCGCCCTAGGGCATAGGCAATGAAGACGTCCTCCAGGATGACCCGGTCACAGGCCGCCTTATAGGCCTCGGAAGCCGGACCGGCGGCCAGGATGGCCGTGCGGCGGTCGTGGGCGCGGAGGCGCAACAGCACCGGTGTGAAATCGGCATCGCCGGAGAGGATGATGAACTCATCAAACCGCGTTTTATGTTCCAACGTGTCGATGATATCCATCACCATGTAGATATCGGCACTATTTTTGCCTTGCGTCGTCAAAGGCGGACAATCGATCACATTAAAGGCAGAACGCGTAAAAGCTGGACGATAACGATAAAAATCTCGCGGATTCAGATAACAACGACGAATCAAAAGACGCCGTGGCTGTAAGGTCTCGGGCGATGCCTCCTCATGGCTGGGCATGCCACGCTCCATCCAGGCCAGCCAGCGCGCAGGATCGGTAGCAAATCGTTCGGCCGCATCCTCATCCAACTGTTTAAGTCCTAAATAGATGTTATCAAAATCAACGAAAAGTGCCGATTTTAGTACGTTTACTTCGTTTTTCACATCAATTTTGTGCATACTCGCTCAAGAAATGATAAAAAAATTATTTCGTCCCATGTTCGGCGCCGGGACGGCTACGCTTGCCGGCGGTGTCGGCGGGTTACCTAAACACAGCATGCGATCGGCCAAAGAGGGGGAGATGAAGTCGCGCCCTTCATCTACCCCCTTGCCTTCAGTGACTCGACTTTCTGCGCACGGCCAGGGTCAGGCTGATGCCGTCCAGCTTGTGCGCTTGGCGATAGGCATCCGCCGGCGCCACGCCGGCCACCAGCTCGTCGCTCAAGGTCTCGGCCTGAATGTACGGACCCCAGGCGGTAAAGACGCGGTTCAGTTCGGGGTCGGTCGTCTCGTACCAGGTCGTGATGTGATCGGCAATGGCGAAGTCGGCTTGCTTGCGCATGTTCTGAAGGCGACGCACAATCTCGCGGGCCAGGCCCTCGGCCTTGAGTTCGGGCGTGACCGTGGCATCTACGGCTACCGTCAGCACTTTATCGGCGGCCACGGCCAGCCCGGTGGCGGGTTGGGTCTGGATCAGAATCGCCTCCGGCTCCAGCTCGACTTCGGTCTCGCCGAGACGGACCGTGACCGTTTCGCCGGCCTGCACCTGTCGCGCGACCCGGTTGGGGTCCATGGCGGCCAGGGCCTCGCGCAGACGGGGGAAGTCCTTGCCCAGACGCGGGCCTAGCAGGCGATTGTTGGGCAGGATGCGATAGGTGATCAGTTGCTCCGGATCGGCGACGAACTCGAGCGCCTTGACATTGAGCTCGTCGGCGATGATGGCGACCAGTTCCGGCGTCAGGTTCTGACGGCCCTCGCCCACGTGCACCAAGGCGCGGGCCAGCGGCTGGCGCACGCGCAGGTTGGCGTTGCTACGGGCGCTCAGGCCCAGGCTGGTGATGCGCCGGGCCAGCGCCATGTGCTCCAGAAGCGCCTCGTCGACGGCCTGGTGATCGGCCGTCGGCCAATCGGTATGATGCACGCTGAGCCGGGCATCGGGCCGTACCTGGACCACCAGGTTCTGGTACATGACCTCGGTGACAAACGGCACGATCGGCGCCAGACAGCGGATCATCTTGACCAGGACATGATAGAGGGTATGGTAGGCGGCCGCTTTGTCGTCGTCCTGTTCGCTCTTCCAGAAACGGCGCCGGCTGCGGCGGACATACCAGTTGGTCAGGTCTTCGAGGAGGGCTTCCAGGGCGAGGGTGGCGCCGAAGGTATCCGAGTTGGTGAGGTCATCGGTGACCCGCGCCACCACCTGGTTGAGCCGGGCCAGGATCCAGCGGTCGAGAGGATTGGCGCTGACCGGTGTCGGGCCTTCGGGATGGGCCGGATCGAGGTCGAAATGGGCCGCCGGGTCCCAACCGTCGAGGAGGGCATAGGTGACAAAGAAGTTGTAGACGTTCCAGAGGGGAATGAGAAAGCGACGACGGGCCTCGTCGGCACGCTGGTAGCCGAAGAGCAGGTTGTTTTCGGGCTTATGGTTGCAATAGACCCAGCGCATGACGTCCACGCCCATGCGGTCGGCGGCTTCGTTGAATTCGATGAAATTGCCCCAGCTCTTGTGCATGGGCCGACCATCTTCGCCGTAGAGCAGGGCATAGCCGAAGTTCTCGCGGAACGGCGGCGAGTTCTCGAGGACGGTGGCCATGGCCAGCAAGCTATAGAACCAGTTACGGAACTGGCCGGGGAACGACTCGCTGATCCAATCGGCCGGGTACCATTTCCGCCAGTACTCGCGGTCGGTGCGATAGCGCAGGGTGCTGAAGGGCACGATGCCGGCATCGAGCCAGGGATTGCCGACATCGAGGACGCGATGCATGATGCCACCGCATCGGTCGCAGCGGATTTTGATCAGGTCGACCCAAGGCCGATGGGGGGTATGGCCGACGAATTGCTCCCAACCGGCGATGGCCCGTTCTTCCAGCTCGGCTTCGTCGCCGATGACATGGTAATGCTGGCAGGCCTCGCACACCCAGAAGGGTAGGGCCAGGCCCCAATAGCGGTTTTTCTTGCTGATCATCCAGTCGTGCATGTTGCGCAGCCAGTCCAGTTCGCGGGCATGGCCGAATTCGGGGATCCAGCGGATCTGATCGACGATGTCCATGATCTGGTAGCGCAGGCTGCGGGCCTTTTCCTCCGGGGTCAGTTCCTCGCGCGGTTTGTCGTAGACCGGCCCCATGCTGATGAACCACTCATCAACCAGCCGGAAGACGAGCTCGGTGCCGCACCGCCAGCAGGTGGGATAACGATGCGTGTAGGGCGCCACCTTGTAGAGCAACCCTTTGCGCCGGAGATCGGCAAAGATGGGTTCGGCCACATCGGCCACATAGGCGCCCGCCAACCAGCCAAAGGCGGGCAAAAACCGACTCTCGTCGTCGAGAGGCGCCACCACCGGCAACTGATACTGCTTGCTGAGGGCAAAGTCCTCGGCACCACAGCCGGGGGCAATATGGACGATGCCCGTCCCCTCATCCTCGCCTACGGCATCCCAGAGGATGACGCGATGGGCCTCGACGGCGCTGATCTCGCCCTGGAGCACACCCAATTCCTCCAGGGGATGGTAGCCACCGGGCATCTGCGCTGCCGGCAGATCATCGAAGGGACCCTCATAGGTCCAGCCTTCGAGGGCGCGGCCCGGCATTTCGTCCAGGATCTCGTAAGGGCCTTCCAGCATGGCGAGCGTGCCCTTGGACAGATAGAGGATATGCTCGCCCTGACGCACGCGCACATAGGTCAGATCGGGACCCACCGCCGCCGCCACATTGCTGGTGAGGGTCCAGGGGGTCGTCGTCCACACCAGCAGACTTTCCCCCGGCCGTCCGCGCAGGGGAAAACGCAGCGTCACGCCGGGATGGGTCAATTCCTGATAGCCGTCGGTGACGATCTCGTGCTGGCTGATACCGGTGCAGCAGCGCGGACACCAGGGCATGACATCGGCCCCGCGGTAAAGATAGCCCTTCTCCCAACACTTCTTGAGGAACGTCCAGATCATGTAGTTGTTCTCGTTGGAGAAGGTGAAGTAACTCCCGCCCAATTCGGGCATACCCAGGCGACCGACGATCATCTCGACCGTATCGGTCACCGGCCCATCGGGGCCCGCTACGGTGATGACCTGAGAGGGGTCTTCCAGCAATTTCTCGGCCAGATAACGGAGCATGTTCGGGTCGTTCCAATCCATCCAATAGCCCAGGCGGATGGACTGTTCGGTCTGCACGGCGGCATAGCGCAGGACACGGGCCTTGGAATGCCGCACAAAAGGCTCCACGCCGAAGGCATCGATGTCGCGTTTGGAGGTGAAGCCCAGCTCGCGTTCGACGTGGATTTCCACCCACAGGCCCTGGCAGTCGAAACCGTTTTGATAGCGCAGTTCGCGGCCGCGCATGGACCAGAACCGGTTGAAGACGTCCTTATAGGTGCGGCCCCAGCCGTGATGCACGCCCATGGGGTTGTTCGCCGTGATGGGACCATCGATGAACGACCAGCGCGGTTGCCCGCGGCGCAGCTCGCGCAATTTGGCGAAGGCCTGGGTGCGTTTCCAGAAATCCAAGATTTCGTATTCTTGCTGAATAAAGTCAACTTCTGCGGGAACGGGCTTAAACGGCATAATGACTACTCCTGTACGTATTCGGCCAAATTTTTTTGCAGGCATAAGCCCGCAAAAAACGGAATATCACACAATCTTGATATAAATTCGCTTGTTAATGGCGCCTTTGGATTTGTAATCAACCACCTGGATCTGACCGACCTCACGGGTATTGGCCACATGGGTGCCACCATCGGCCTGCAGGTCGAGCCCGACGATCTCGACGGTGCGCACAACGGCAATATCGGGTGGCAACAGGTTGATCTTCGTGCGGATAAGGTCGGGGATGCGGAAGGCCTCCTCGCGGGGCAACAGACGCACGCGCACCTCGCGGGCGGCCGCCACTTCGGCGTTGCATTTGGCCTCGATGGCGCCGACCAGCTCCTTTTGCAGGGTAGCAAACTCAAAGTCCATGCGTCCCTCGCCGGGTTCCATGTTGCCGCCGGTAACCAGGGCGCCGTAATCGCGCCAGACCACCCCGCACAGGATGTGAAGGGCCGTATGGGTGCGCATGAGGGCATAACGCCGCTCCCAGTCGATAACCCCCTCCAGGACATCACCGGGGGCGGGCAGCCCTTCACCGGCCAGGGTGTGCCACACCGTGGCGCCCTCCTTGCGGACGGCGTGCACGGGCCAGGGACCCAGATGGCCCAGGTCCTGGGGTTGACCCCCTCCGCCGGGATAAAACGCCGTGCGGTCGAGGGCCACACGGCGTCCTTCCGGATCCACGGCCAGGACGACGGCCTCGAAGCGACGGCAATAGGCATCGTGCTGATACAGGAGTTCGGTCGTCGGTATCATCATCGGTTGGGATAGAAAGGGGATGGCATCGGGTGAGGCCGACGGCGTCGGCGCCCGTTGCGCCGACGGTGTTTGGGCGGGTACGGCCGATCGACGACAAAAAAACGCCTTCGTCCGTCAGGGACGAAAGCGTCGGCTTCCGCGGTACCACCCTGCTTAGCGCCGGGCCTCGGCGGCATCGGCGCTCTCTCGGCGAGCAACAGCCATTGCTCCGTGACGGATAACGGGCCACGAGTCCGGTCGAGTCTACTGGGGGCAGCCGAGGCTTGCTCCGTTCGGTCGACAGCTCCGGAGGGATATTCGGCGGGGGTGTGCATCCGGCTTCCACCGTCCCGGACTCGCTGCGCCCACGAGGCCCGCCTACTCGTCTCCATCAACGCTTTTACGGCCGATCAAATTGCGATCAGTGTAACACGAAGCCGGATGGGTGTCAAAAGCGTCCGGCGGTGCGAAAAGGGCCGGCGTCAAGCGGCGATCAAGGCCAGGCCTACCCGGTTTGCCGGGCTTAAACCGGGCTTATGCGGTCCTGTGCGGCCACCGTCATATCTTTGTCTATGTTTTATCTAATAAATACTTGACAGCAAAAAGGCGGCATGATATCCTAAAGCCGATTTCAAATCCACCCATTCCGGGTTCTTACCGACTATTTTACCATGGCCGTTTTTGCCGACGAGACCCCCACCTTCAACCTCAAAGCGGTCGTTCGGGAGACCGGGCTCAAGCCCGATACCTTGCGCGCCTGGGAACGACGGTATGGCCTGCCGCGACCGGAGCGCAGTCGTGGCAAGCATCGCCTCTACTCCCAACGCGATATCGAGATCCTCAAGTGGCTGATCGCCCGCCAGGAAGAGGGCATGACCATCAGCCGCGCCGTCGATCTCTGGCACAAGCTCGTCGCCGAAGGTCTGGATCCCCTACAAACCCTGCCCACCGAGAGTGGGACGACCATCGTCCCCCTGGCCGGGGAAATGCTCAACCGCTTACGGGACGATTGGGTAGACGCCTGTATGGCCTTTGACGAAGCACGCGCCGAACAGCTTCTGGCCCAGGCTTTTGCCCTCTATCCTCCCGAAACGGTCTGTCTCGAAATCCTTCGTCGCGGTGTGGTTGCCATCGGCGAGGCCTGGCACGCCGGCCGTGTTACGGTCCAGCAAGAACACTTCGCCTCCGAACTGGCCCTGCGCCGGCTGGAGGCGCTCATCGCCGCCACCCAGCCGACACGACCCGATCGTATCCTGCTCGGCTGTCCGCCGGAAGAATCGCACACTTTCACCGTCCTGCTCCTCAGCTTCCTGCTGCGCCGCCGCGGTTGGCATACCCTCTACCTGGGCGCCAATGTCCCGCTGAACCGCCTGGAAACGACCCTGGAACAGGCACGGCCTCAGCTCGTTATCCTGGGCGCCCAATTGCTGACCACGGCCGCCACCCTGGCCGATATGGCCGACCGGCTTCTGCACCTGCGCGTGCCGTTGGCCTTCGGCGGGCTTGTCTTTACGCAGACCCCTGCTCTGATCGAGCGCATTCCCGGTTACTACCTGGGTCATCGTCTGGAAGATGCTCCCCTCGAGGTTGAAAAACTCCTCAACGCACCACCACCGTTGCCCAAGCCGGTGCCTATCCCACCCGGTTATGAAGAGGCTCGTAGCCATTTCCTGACCCAGGTGCCACATATCCACATGCGGGTCAATCAGATCCTGGGCGAGGCAGGCATTTTGGCTCGGGGACCGCTGAATCCCTTGCATCTCTTTATCGCCAATAACCATCTGGCCCAGAGCATTCACGCCGCCTTACGCCTGGGCGATTTGCATTTCCTACGCACCGATATCACCTGGATCCAGAGCCTGCTCGCCGAACGTCATCTGCCGGAAGAGGCCTTGCCGTTGTACCTGCAGGCCTATTACCGGGCAGCGGCCGAACATCTGGATGCCCGGGGCGCCATCATCGTCGCCTATTTACGCCGACTGGCCTACCCCGATACCGATAACGGCCACCGCTGAACCGTCTTCTTTATCCGCATCGCTTAGGAGGGAGTCCATGCGCATTCTTATCACCGGCGGTACCGGTCTCATCGGCCGTCCTCTGGTCCACACCCTGATACACGATGGCCACGAGGTCATCGTCCTTACCCGCGATCCGCAACGGGCCACGACCGTTCTCCCGGCGGGTGCCCGCGCCCATGCCTGGGATGCCCGCACGGCTGAGGGTTGGGGCCATCTGGCCGACGGCGCCGATGCCATCATCAACCTGGCCGGCGAGAGCATCGCCGGCACCGGCAAGATCCCCAGCCGTTGGACGCCCGCACGCCGTCGCCGCATCCATGAAAGCCGCGTCTACGCCGGACTGGCCGTCGTCGATGCCGTCGAAGCCGCTGCGGTCAAACCCAAAGTCCTCATCCAGGCCTCGGCCGTGGGTTACTACGGCCAGCGCAGCGATGACGTGATCCTGACCGAGGATTCGCCGCCGGGCCAGGATTTCCTGGGCGAGACCTGCGTCGCCTGGGAGCAATCCACGGCGCCGGTCGAAGAACTCGGCGTGCGCCGCGTGATCATCCGGACCGGCCTTGTCCTGTCCCCGGAGGGCGGTCCTTTGCCGTTGCTCATCCTCCAACATCGGCTCTTTGCCGGTGGACGGCTCGGCAGTGGACGCCAGTTCTGGCCGTGGATCCATCGACATGACGAAGTTGCCGCCATCCGCTTCCTGCTCACGAACGAAAAAGCCACCGGTCCCTTCAATCTCACGGCGCCCAATCCCGTCACGGCCGCCGAGTTCTCCCGCGTGTTGGGTCGGGTCATGAGCCGGCCCTCGCTGCTGCCGACCCCGGCCTTTGTCATGCGCCTGGCTTTGGGCGAAATCGCTACGCTTGTGCTCGAAGGACAACGCGCCATTCCCAAGAAACTGCTCGATCTGGGCTTTAAGTTCCGATTTAGCGAACTCTTCTATGCTTTACGCGATTTGGTCAAGTAGTCCTCATTGCTTGCTCATTGATGATGTTTTGTCGTTCCGAAGTCCAACCGACTTCGGAATTTTTATACCCTGATTCCATCGCATGAAGACGTTTCAATCCCGTTTTCGGGTCTGTGCGCCCCGGCGTGATGTGGTGGCCTTCCATCGCCGCGCCGCCAATATGGCCGCCATTACCCCACCACCGCTTATCGTGCGCATCCACGAATCGCCTCTCGAACTGAACGAAGGCGCAGAGATGGACTTCACGTTGTGGTTGGGGCCGTTGCCCATCCGCTGGCGGGCCCGCATCGAAGCCGTCGACGAGCACGGCTTTCGCGACCGCCAGATCGTCGGACCGTTCGGCTACTGGCTACATACCCATCGCTTTGTGTCCATTGCCGAGGCCATTACCGAGGTGCAGGACACGATCGAGCTGGAACTGGCTGCCAAAGGACCGGCGCGGCTGATCGGTGCCGGGATGTGGCTTGGCTTGCCTTTGCTCTTTGCCTACCGTCGTTGGCGCACCCGTCAGCTTCTGAACAAACGACCCGATTGCCGATGAAAGCGCGTTGCACTCCCCGTATCGTCGTGGTCGGGGCCGGGATAGGCGGCCTCAGCGCTGCCGCCGCTCTGGCCCATGCCGGCCTCGACGTGACCGTCCTGGAAGCCCATGTCTATGCCGGCGGTTGCGCCGGCACGTTCTACCACCAGGGCTATCGTTTTGATGCCGGGGCCACCCTGGCCGGTGGTTTCTATCCTGGCGGTCCGATGGACATCCTGATGGCGGCCACCGGTTGCGATCCCTGGCCGGTGCGACCGGCCCAACCGGCCATGGTCGTCCATCTGCCCGACGGCACGGCCATCCCGCGCTGGGGGGATGAACGACGCCATGAGGTGTATCGTCAGGCTTTTGGACCGGCCGGTATGGAGTTCTGGCATTGGCAAGAACGGACGGCCGCCGCCCTATGGGATCTGGCCCTGCGCCGGCCGAGCTGGCCTCCGCAAACCGCCGGCGAGGTGGCGGCGCTGCTGGCGACGGGTTGGCGTTGGCTGCTGGCCGACCGCCGGTACCGGCATCCGGAACTGTGGCAGGATGCCTTTCGTCCGGTAGCAGCCCACCTGCGCCATGCGCCGGAGACGCTGCGGCTGTTTGTCGATGCTCAGCTCCTCATTGCGGCCCAGACGACCGCTGCCCATGCCAATGCTCTATACGGGGCGGCGGCCCTCGATCTGCCCCGACGGGGAGTGGTGCACCTGCAGGGCGGCATGGGGGCCATTGCGGCAACTCTGGTGCGGGCCATCCGGCATCAGGGCGGTCGCGTTCTGTTCCGCCACCGGGTCGAACGGATCGCCCTGAACGACCACGGCCCGGCCACCATTACCACCCACCACGAACGCCTGGCCGCCGATGTGGTCATCGTCAATTTACCCCCCTGGAATATCGCCGCCCTGCTGGGCGAGACGGCACCCCGGCGTTGGCAGCGCCTGCCGCCGCTGCCGGCCGATGCGTGGGGAGCTTTTGTGGTCTATGTGGGTTTTGCGGCCGAAGCCGCCCCGACCGCTCTGCCCCTCCATCATCAGATCATCCGGCGCGAACCCCTGGCCGAAGGCAACACCGTCTTCCTCTCCCTGTCGCCGAGCTGGGACGCCACACGGGCCCCGGCCGGCCATCGCACGCTCACCCTCAGCACCCACACGCGGCCGGAACCCTGGTGGGAACTGTGGCAACGGGATCGCGACGCCTATGAACGACGCCGTCAGGTGTATACCGACCGCCTGCTGGCGGCGGCGGAACAGGTTCTGCCGGGACTACGCCAGGCGGCCAGGCTCATCCTGCCCGGCACGCCGGTCACGTTTGCGCGCTTTACAGGCCGTCATCGCGGCTGGGTGGGCGGTTTTCCCCAGACCAGCCTCTGGCGGGCCTGGCCGCCCCGCCTGGCGCCGGGTCTGTGGATGGTGGGGGATAGCATTTTCCCCGGCCAGTCCACGGCGGCCGTGGCCCTGGGCGGTTTGCGTGTGGCGGCGGCCGTTGCGCACGAGTTGGGGACGCGTCTCGTCTTCGCCGACCGCCGGCCGAGCCGTCAGGAAGCCGTTCTGTGCCATGCCGAACCGGAGATACCATGAGCGCCTCCATCTGGTGGATTCGCCGAGACCTGCGCCTGTACGACAACCAGACGCTCAACGCCGCCCTGGCCCATGGCGGGCCTGTTTTACCGGTGTTCATCATCACGCCGGGTCTGGTTGAAGGACCCCATGTGGCCCCGCGTCGTCTGGCCTTTTTGTGGGGTGGGCTGGCCGCTCTGGCGGCCGATCTGGAACGGCGCGGCAGCAGGCTGATCATCCGTTGCGGGGAACCCCTTGCCGAGCTGCAGGAGCTGATGGCGACTACAGGCGCCACGGCCATCTTCGCCGAAGCCGACTATTCGCCCTATGCCCGACGCCGTGATGAAGCCGTGGCCCGTGCC
This sequence comes from Caldilineales bacterium, assembly GCA_037443945.1. Taxonomy (GTDB): domain Bacteria; phylum Chloroflexota; class Anaerolineae; order J102; family J102; genus SSF26. Next base: position 11,941 of record JBBINH010000026.1, on the reverse strand, counting down.
CTGCCGCTGCATCTGTGCGAAGGGTTGACCGTACACCCGCCTGCCGCCATCGTGCGGCCCGACGGCAAGCCTTATGTCGTCTACACGCCCTTCAGCCGGGCCTGGAAGGCCCAGCCGCTACCGGCGGCGCCCTTGCCGGCGCCTGCGTTCATCCCGACGGTGCCGTTCGACCGCAGCGAGCCGTTGCCGACCGCCGCTGCGGTCTCGCCTTTTGTGCCCGGCGAGGCCGAGGCCCGCCGGCGGCTGGCCGCTTTTGTGGGCGGCGAGCGCCCGGCCATCTACCGCTATGCCCAGGAACGCAACCGCCTCGACCTTGCGGGTACCTCCCAGCTCTCCCCCTACTTCCGCTTCGGGATGCTCTCGGCCCGCACGGCGGTCCATGCCGCCTATGAGGCCATCGCCGCCGCGCCCGACGGGGAAGCCCGCAAAAGCGCCGAGGCCTGGCTCAACGAGCTGATCTGGCGGGAGTTCTACATCGCCATCCTCTATCATCATCCCTTTGTGCTGCGCCAGGCCTTTCGGGCCGATCTGCGTAGCATCGCCTGGCAACAGGACGAAGCCGCCTTCCGCGCCTGGTGTGAAGGGCGCACCGGTTATCCCGTCGTCGATGCGGCCATGCGGCAACTGGCCGCTACAGGTTGGATGCACAATCGCGCCCGCATGATCGTGGCCTCGTTTTTGGTCAAAGATTTGCTGATCGACTGGCGTGGGGGCGAGCGCTGGTTCATGCAGAACCTGGTGGACGGTGATCCGGCGGCCAACAACGGCGGCTGGCAATGGACCGCCGGTACCGGCACCGATGCGGCGCCCTATTTCCGCGTCTTCAACCCGGTGGTGCAGAGCACCCAATTCGACCCCGAAGGCCTTTACATCCGACGTTGGGTGCCCGAACTGGCCAAAGTTCCCACGGCCTATATCCATGCGCCCTGGCAGATGCCGCCGGATGTGCAACGCCAAAGCCGATGTCTCATCGGACGGGATTATCCCGCCCCGCTGGTGGACCACGCCTGGGCCCGAGAGCGGGCGCTGGCCGCCTATGCCCAGGCGCAAAAAAGCCGTGATGACCTACCCGACCGCCACCGGACGCCGATGGCATAGGAGCCTCCCCGGACACGTCGAGCCGTCGGCGCAGCGGCAGTGACACCGGGCCAACGACAGAGCATCGGCGGCAATGAAGCACCGGCACGACCGGGACATCGGTTCAGGTTTATCCTGGCGAGGAGAGCCCAAAGCCACCTCCTTTTTGCCTTTTCGAAGACGACGTGCTATGATTTGCTCTTGCAATAAAATGCAATAGAGCTTACTATTTTCGACGGCCGTCGGTCTTTCGAGCCGCCGGCTTGGGCGAAGCCCGGCCCCTACCCTTTTTGACTCAGAGGCTCGCATCATGGATACCCTGCTTTCTGCCTTTTTCCCCTGGCTCCATATTCCCGATGGCTTTCTCAGTCTGGTCATGGCCCTGGCTTTCTGGCTGGTGACGGCGGCTTTTGTGGTCGTGGCGGCCCGCCGCCTTCAGGCCGATACGAGCGGTCTGGGCGAACAACAGGTACCGCTGATGGGCATCATGGCCGCTTTTGTCTTTGCCGCCCAGATGCTGAATTTCCCGGTGGCGGGAGGGACATCGGGCCACTTTTTGGGCGGAGCCCTCACCGCCATCATGCTCGGTCCCTGGGCCGGCATTCTGGTGATGACGGCCGTGATCGCCATCCAGGCGCTGTTGTTCCAGGATGGGGGCCTGTTGGCGTTGGGCGCCAATATTTTCAACATGGGCATCCTCACGGCGTTCATCGGATACGGCCTTTATCGCGCGTTTGCCGGCAGGAATCGGAGGGTGCGCCTGCTTATGGCTGGGGTGGCCGCCTGGCTGAGCGTTATGGCTGCTGCGTTTTTGACCTCCGTGCAGTTGTGGCTGAGCGGCACGGCCGTCCTGAGTGTGGTGTTGCCGGCCATGCTGGGGGTCCATGCCCTGATCGGCATCGGTGAAGCCCTGATCACGGTGGCGGCGTTGGTCTTCATTGCCCAAATTCGGCCCGACCTGCTGGGCGAAACGGCGGTGAAAGCACGCGGCGGCCGCGGCTGGGTGCTCGGTGGGGTCGTTCTCGTCGCCCTGTTGCTGGTGTTGGCCCCTCTGGCCTCGGCCGATCCCGACGGTCTGGAACGGGTGGCGGAGGATTTGGGCTTTATCGAGCGGGGCCTGGAGGCGCCCTACACGATCATCCCGGACTACACGATCCCCTTCCTGGGCGAAACGGCGCTCTCGACCATTCTGGCAGGCGCCATCGGCGCCGTGGTTGTCGGCGTTGTGGCCGTTATGCTGGTGCGCCTGCTGCGACCGCGCTGGCAAGGCTAGCGCTGCTTTCCCGATCGGACCGTGCACGCCAACGTCTTCGATCGCTATCGGTTCGGCAACAGCCTTATCCACCGCCTGGACCCGCGGGTGAAGGTGGTGGTGACGCTGCTTTTCATCGTCTCCAACGTGCTGTTACCCGATGGCGCCTGGCCGGGCTTCGTCCTGGCGTTGGTTTGGGTGCTGTTGGTCACCCGTGCGGCCGGTTTGCCCTGGGATTTTGCCCTGCGCCGTTCCTTCGTGGCGCTGCCTTTCGCCCTGGTGGCCGTGACCACGCTCTTCAGCTTGCCCGGTGACCCCGTGGTGGCGTTTCGGCTGGGTTCCTGGTCATTGCAGATCAACGATGCCGGTTTGTTGCGTTTTATCAGCATCCTCATCCGCACGCTGCTGTCGGTGATGATGGCCATTTTGCTGGCGGCAACGACTCCGTTCCCCGATATGCTCCATGCCCTTCGCCACCTGCGGTTGCCGTCATTGCTTGTGGCCGTGATCGGCTTTATGTATCGCTATCTGTTCGTTCTAACCGATGAGGTCATCCGGCTGTTGCGGGCCCGAGCGGCCCGCAGCGGGCAATTGCCGGGCCATAAGGCCGGAGGAACGGTCCTCTGGCGGGCCCGTGTGACCGGTTATATGGCCGGGCAGTTGTTTGTGCGCAGCTTCGAGCGCAGTGAGCGGGTGTATCAGGCCATGCTGGCGCGCGGTTATCGCGGCCATATGTACACCCTCAATCCGCATGTCATGGGGCGTCAGGACTGGCTGTTGGCCGCATTGGCCGTAGCCGCGCTGACGCTGATCCAGCTCGCAGGACGTCTATCTCTCCTCCGCTAATGCCGGTCATTCATCCCATGCCTTCGCCTTCGGCGCCGTCGTCGGGGAACGGTAAGGACCCCGCGCTCGTCGTCGAGCATCTTCATTTTGCCTATCCCGACGGGCATGTCGCTTTGCGCGATGTGTCGCTCGTCGTCAACCACGGTGAAAAGGTGGCGCTGGTAGGCCCTAACGGCGCCGGTAAGAGCACCCTCATGCTCCATCTGAACGGCATTTTGCAGGGACAGGGCGTTGTGCGCATTGGCGGCCTGGAGATCACCAAGGTCAATCTGCCCCTGATCCGGACACGGGTGGGGCTGGTGTTCCAAAATCCCGACGATCAGCTCTTCTCGCCGACGGTGTTCGAGGACGTGGCCTTCGGCCCCCTGCATATGGGCCTACCCGAGGCCGAGGTGCGCCGCCGGGTGGCGGCGGCCCTGGCCGAGGTGGGCATGAGTGACTACGGGCCGCGGCTCTCGCACCATCTCAGCATGGGGGAGAAAAAGCGGATTGCCATTGCCACGGTCCTGGCCATGGCCCCGGACATCTTGGTCCTGGATGAACCTTCGGCCGGGCTCGATCCGCGCGGCCGTCGTCAACTCATCCGGCTGTTGCGAAGCTTGCCGCTGACCATGCTGGTCTCGACCCATGATATGGCCATGGTGCGAGAGCTGTTTCCGCGTATGATCATCATGGACGAAGGGCGCGTGGTCGCCGATGGGCCGACCGAGCGCCTGTTCGAGGACGTCTCCCTGCTCGAACGACACGGACTGGAAAGGCCTTGAACCCACCATGACCCACACCACGAGCGATTACGCCACCCGCATCCGTCGCAGCGGGTTCCGCCTGACCCCGCAGCGCCAACTCATCCTCGATGCCGTGTGCGAAGGTGGTGGTCACACGACCATCGAGGAGATCTGCGCTCGCGTGCAGGCCAAGGCGCCGACCATCAATCGTTCGACCGTTTATCGGAATCTCGAGTTTTTGCAGAGTTTGCATCTAATCGTGGCGGCCAAAATCGGCGGTGAGACGGTGTACGAGATCGCCCACAACCATCCTCATCACCATCTGTTGTGTCGAGGTTGTGGCCGCCAGGTCGAAATCGGCGACGAAGCGCTGATGGCGGCTTTCGCGGCCATCTTGCGGGATTATGATTTTCTGGTGATGGCCGACCATCTGGTCTTGAGCGGATTGTGCGGTCCCTGTCGAGCTCAAACCGCCTAGGGGCCTTCGCTCCCGGTGGGGATGGGAACGAAGGCCAAAGCGGGTGGGGTTTTGCCGATTTTGACCGGAACATTTGTTCTATGCTAAACTCGAACCATGACGACCGGCGACCGCACCCGCTATATCGAAATCGACGTGCGTTCGGCCCTGAACCGGGTGGATAGCTATCGGCTGCCCGGGCTGAAGTGGTCGCTCAATCCTTATCGCGGCTGTCGGCATGGCTGTGTGTATTGCTATGCCCGTTATACGCACACCTTTCTGGAACTGGACCCCGACGCCGACTTTAGCGCTACGGTCTTTGTCAAACGCAACCTGGTCCAGGCCCTGCGCCAGGACCTGCGACGACCGAGCTGGCGCCGGGAACACGTCAGCATCGGCACGGCCACCGACCCCTATCAGCCCATTGAGGGACGCTATCGCCTCACGCGCGGGGCTTTACAGGTCCTTTACGAGCAATGGACGCCGGCCAGCCTCATCACCAAGAACACCATGGCCGTGCGCGATGCGGCGATCATGGCGGCGCTGGCACGGCGTGCGGGTTTCCGGTTGATCGTGTCCATCACCACCCTCGATGAGGCCTTGGCGCGCACGCTGGAACCGGATGTGCCGGGGCCGTATCAACGTCTGGCGGCCGTGCGCACTCTGGCCCAGGCCGGTGTGCCTGTGGCCGTGGCCGTGGCACCGATCTTGCCCGGTCTCAACGACGATGAGGCAGGGCTGAAGGCCGTGATCGAGGCCGCCTACGACCACGGCGCCGACATCGCCTTCTATCAGGTCCTACGGCTCTACGAGGCGACCCGCCCCACCCTCTTTCGCTATCTGGACAGGCACCGGCCCGATCTGCTCCCTCGGTATCGCCGAATGTACGGGGCCGGCCAGGAGGCGCCGTCGTCCTATCGCGAGGCCATTGCGGCCCGTATCGCCGTTCTCGATCGCCGTCTGCGACCGCGCCGGCCGCCGGCGCCGTGGCCCGAAGCCGAAGGCGGTCAGTTGACCCTGCCATGGTAGCACACCGGCTGCCGTGGTCGCCGCATGCCGCACGGCAGCCGATCTCGGCTCAGGTCAGCTCGTGCAACACCATGGCCCCGGTGCCGTCCGGTTCGTAGGTCATCGGCCCCTGGGGCACGTGACTGGCAATGACGATATCGCCGGCATCCATGGCCTCCCACATGAGTTGGAAGGGAGCCTTGCCGGGCATCCACTTCTCGACCAGGACCAGACCGTGTCCGGGCAGAATGGTGAAGGCCAACCGGCGCGGATCGTCGGGATGGTTCAGGCTTTCGGCGCGGGCAAAGGCGCCTCGCACGCCATGGGCCTGGGCTTCGGTGGCGCAGGAGACGATGTAGTGAAAATAGGCCTCGTCCAGGGGAACGTATTCGACCTTGTCCGGCCGATAGGAGGCCACGCCCCGATGACCGTGGAGTTTGGAGCGCACCACCGGTACCATTGCCTCGATGCCCCATTCCGGGCCCAGCCGGATGCGGGGCAGGTCCTGGTCCATCTCGAGCATCTCTACCGCCTCGGACGAAGGGGGGTCGTTGCGCTTGCCTTCAACGTGGCGCACAAAGGCGCCGATGCCGCCGGGTCGCACGCCGGTGATGACGCTCAGCTCATCTTCGGTGAGGTTGTCCTTATCCACCGGCCGGGCGCTGCCGGTGATGGTGGCGATCAGGCCGGCGATGACCGGATCCCAGGTAGCAAAACAGCCCTCGCTGTACTGGCTGGCCACCGAGGTGCCGACGACGGGCACGTTGACCAGGTCGTTGATGCGCACCATCTCGGTGAAAAAGCGGCGTTTGCCCAGTTCTTTGGCCGCGCGGATCATGGCCGCCGGGGTTTCCAGACGGCACCAGACGGTATAGGGGATGGGCTCGCCGACCACCTCGTGGGCCGTTACCTCGCGGGTGCTGACGGTGGTGACCAGGCGCAGGGCGATGTCCTCGTAGAAGGCCTCCGGTGGGTCGGTGGCGACGCTCTTGGGATAGGCGCCCACCAGGTCGAAATGATAGACCCATTCGGGGCGGTCATCGCCCACAACCAGCAGGACGCGGATGGATTTCGTCTGCGCCTGGATCAGGCGTTCCAGGGCCAGGATAGGACCGCCGCGCTTGCCCTGTTCATAGAGGACGTGATGGGCCTGAGCCGAAAGACCGTCGAACTCGAAGTCGGCCGGGTCGGGTTCGGGTTTCTGCAGCGCCCGCTCGAAGTGGGCCAGCATCGCCTGCAGTTCGGCCGGGCGGATGTGGGTCATGGTGAAGATGGTGGGATTGCGCTCCAGTTTGAAACGGGCACGGCCGGTAAAAAGCAGGGAATGACGCCAGTTGACATTGACACCATACGGTGCCGTTGTCAGCAGGATATCGGTTTCATTGGTCGGTTTTTCCTGGACCACGTGTCCGAGCCGGGCAAAGGCAGCCAGGACGCCTGCCGCCGTCGTCTCCAGGACGGGGTTGCGATGGTCGGGCACCCAGGCCACCGATACCTGCCGTAGCCAGGTGTGACGGGGTTTGACAGGCAAAAACACAGGAAGCGTGGCAACGGTCATAACGTTCTCCTCAACAAAACGGCTCTTGCTAGAGCCGAAGATAGTGTCTCAACATTGACGGTCATAGAGAGTACCCAAGTGTACCCCCAGAAAGCGCTTCTCGCAACCGCCAGACCGGGAAAAGCAGTTCAGCCCGGGCCTTCGGCTTGCGGGGACACTCGGATCGCTCTGGCCCGCGCCGAGGACATGACGGCCAGGAACACGCCGGCGACGATAAGCAGCGCGCCGGGTATCTGCTCCGGGTGCAGACGTTCGCCGACAAAGGCATAGGCGAGGATGGGCGTAAAGAGCAATTCGGAGGTGGCGGCAATGGCGGCGACGCCGGCGCGCAGACGACGCAAGCCCATGGTGTACAACCCAAAGGCGCCGATGGTGGCGATCAGGATCAAGGCCACAAACGATGGCCAGGTAGACGGAGGTAGCGGAAGAACGCCGCCACGGGCAATCTGCCACAACAGGAGGATCAGCGCCGCAAAGCCGAAGGCATAGGTCAAGACGACCCAGGGGTGATAGCGACCGGTTACCCGTTTGCCGAAGAGGCTGTAGGAGGCATAACCACAGGCCGCCAGGATGCCGATGAGGACACCCCGTGGGCTCAATGCGGTGTCGTTGGGGGACAATCCGACCATGAGCCCGATGCCGAGGACGGCCAGCGCCGCCGCCACCAGCAACCGCGGCGTTCCTGCCTCGCGCCACAACAGCCAGGCTCCGAGCGGGACCAAAAGGGTGGCCAGATAGGCCAGGATGGTGGCCAGGGCCATGCCGTTCGTGAGCACGCTCAGGTTCCACAGCACATGAAAGAGGCCGATGCCGAAAATACCCATCCCGGCCAAGGCAGGCCAGTCACGGCGCTGCACGCGCCACCATTGGGGATATACCCCCGTGAGGACGATGGCCAGGATGAGAAAGGTGACGGTGTCGCGCCAGAAGGCCAAATCGATGGCCGAGGTCCCTGCGCGCGCCACGATCTGCTTGACCCACAGACCCGATGTGGCCCAGCAGCGGCGGCGGCAATCACACAGAGGACGGCGCGACGATTTGCTGGCATCCCCTGCCGCCTATGCGCTGTCGGACCGCCGATACAGGCTACACATTGCGCTCATCGCACCCAATCGAGATAGTCCCCACGACGGTGCCGATCGGGACGGAGGTCCAACAAGCGCAGGATCTGCGAGACGAGATGGGCCTTGCGCTCGGCATCGCCGGCCGACCACGTGCGCGCCTTGATCTCCAAAAAATTACCCAACCCTTGGGGACGGGTTATCCGGTCCATGTTGATGGCGAATTCGGTGCCTTCGTACTTGACTCGATAGCGTTTGCGCCATTTGACGATCTCGTATTCTCGCTTGGGGGCAAAGTATTCGCGATAGAAACGCAGGGAATAGGTGGCTTGGGCGGTGTAGCGGGAACGGGAAAGGATGACCGAATCCTGAAATTCCCGCTCTTTGATGCCTTCGATCAGGGTCAGGGTATACGTGGGACGTACGCTCAATCCACCGACACGGCCTTCCTCCTGCGCATCGATCAACTCGTTATCCTCACGATACCGCAGATAGCGATCGTCCGTGCCCCCCTCGAAGAGAAAGTAGGTGTCGAACTGTTGCCGCACCGATTGTTTGATGATCTCGATACCGCTGGTCAGGAGCCGTTGCTCGACGGCGTCTATGTCGTCGACCGGGACCTTGACCTGCACCTCGTAGGTCTCCTGTTGTTCAAAGCCACCGATGGCGACGGTCTTGTTGAGCAGACTGCCCTCGCGTGCGGCCATAAAGGCATTGACCCGTTCGGCAATCTCGATGGCCCGGGCCTGCACGGCCGGGAGGTCGATGGTCAGCAACGTGCGATCGCGCACGAGCTGGCGACCATGCACCCACACATGGCGCACATCGGTGCTCTTGGCGGTATAAACGAGATGGCTGTAGATGTTGTTAGGACCGAGATGGAAACGCGGCGTGGCATGGGCACCGTTTTGGTCGAGGACGACGATATCGGCGCATTTGCCCACCTCCAGGCTGCCGATGCGGTGGTGGAGATGGAGCGCCCGCGCCCCCTCACAGGTCGCCATGGCAAAGACATCGACGGCGGGCAGAGCCGTCGGATCCCCGGTGGTGGCCTTGGGCAGGAACGAGGCCAACCGCACTTCCTCGAACATGTCTAGGTCGTTGTTGCTGGCAGGGCCGTCGGTGCCGATGCCGACGGGGATGCCGGCCGCCCGCAACTTGAGAACGGGCGCAAAGCCCGAGGCCAGTTTGAGATTGGAAGAGGGGTTATGTGCCACCCCGGCGCCGCTGCGCGCCAGAAGCGGGATCTCCCGATCGCGGATGTGGACACAATGGGCCGCAATGACTTTCGCCTCGAAAAGCCCCAGGTCATGGACATACTCGATGGGCGGTGCGCCGAAATCGCGCACGGCTTCCTGGACTTCCAGAGCCGTCTCGGCCAGGTGAATATGGAGAGGGACGTCCATTTCCAGGGCCAGGGCGGTGGCCTCCTGCAAAATCTCGGCCGTGCTGGTGTAGGGCGCATGGGGGGCTACGGCCGGTGTGATAAGCTCGTGCCCGCGCCAGGCTTCGATAAACTCCCGGCAGCGGGCCAGCCCCTCGTCATAGGAGCCGGCGTCCGGGGCGGGGAATTTGAGGATGGTCTGGCCTAACACGGCCCGCATACCGACGGCGGCCGTGGCTTTGGCCACCGCTTCTTCGAAATAGTACATGTCGTTGAAGGTGGTCACGCCGCTGAGCAGCATCTCGGCGCAGGCCAATCGCGTGCCGACATCGCAAAAATCCGGCCCCACGAATTCCCGCTCGACCGGCATCATATAGCCCAACAGCCACACATCCAGGCGCAGATCGTCGGCCAGGCCGCGCAGCAACGTCATGGGAGCATGGGTATGGGCATTGATCAGGCCAGGGATGATGATTTGACCGCGGCAATCCACCACCTGTTGCGCCTGCACCTGCTGCCGCACCCGTTCGGACGGGCCGACGACGACGATATAACCGTCATTGAAACCGACCGCCCCCGGCGCGAAAACATCCCGCTTGGAATTCATGGTGACCACGATGCCATCCACGAGCAGCGTTTCCACGGTACGCATACCACACACTCCTTCAGACGCCGTCCACCTCAGAACCCTGACCGAATACCCCGGCCGCCGCCAAGACGGTGATCACGCCCAGGTTGACGAACGAGGCCACACACCAGGGGCAAATGGCGCGCAAGAGAAACAGCTCCGCATAGGTGAGGTAGGTCGAAAAGGCCAGAGCACCCACAGCCCCGGCGAATAGGGCCAGATAGCTCAGGCTGCCATGTTCGGGAGCGGCCCACAGGTTGTACAAGGCCAGACCCAAGAGGACGAGATAGGCCACCAGCCCCAGATAGGCCACGGGGATGCCCAGAAAGTAGGCGTAGATGCTGTTCTGTACACCGGTGCAGTCACCGACGCCGCCGCAGAAGGCCTCGGTATCGGTCCATTTCACCCAGCTCAGGTAGCCGGCAATACCAACGCCCACGAGATTCAAAACGACCAGGGCGGTGCGCAGACCGCGGCTCATGAACCGGCCTCCTTTTGGGCCTGCTCGACGGCAGCCCGGAATTCGGCCGGGTCAAAGCGCCCCTGGTAGCGCTTGCCGTTGATGAACACGGTCGGCGTCGCGTTGATACCGTCGTCTCGAGCCTGGATATCTTCCCGCAACAGGGCCTCTTTGTGCTGCTGACTTTCCAGGCAGCGATTGAACGCGGCGCTATCCAGACCGATTTGCACGGCCAACGCTTCGAAATCCGAGATTTGATTGGCGCGTGGATTGCGTTCGAGGGCGGCAAAGAGGGCATCGTGATATTCCCAGAAACGGCCCTGGTCGGCGGCGCATTCGGCCGCCATCATGGCCGTGACCGATTCAGGCCCGATGACGAAACGGGGTTTGAATTCAAAACGCACCGTCCCGGCGGCGACCAGCTCCCGAATGGTCTCTTCCAGGCTCAGGTTGAAGTCCTGGCAATGGGGGCACTGGAAGTCCTCGTAGGCCACGACGACGACGGGGGCATCGCTGCGGCCCATGGTGCGACGTTCGACCGGTTGGCCTAGCTGTTCGGCCAGGCTGCTGCCCGGAGCTACGGTCGCGCGAGGCCGATTGGCCAGCAGGGCGACACCGGCCAGGCTCAGTAGGAGAGCGAGGCCGGCGCCAACGGCAATCCATACCCAACCGGGGAGACCACGCCGGCCCTGCGCAGTAGCGGCAATGGGCTTGCTGCCCTTGAGAGGCGAAAGCGGTTTGGAGGTCTTTTTGGCCATACAAGCGTCCTATCCGGCAGAATGGTATCGGCGCTAAGCCGATGGATTTGCCGAAGTATAGCACATGATCGCCGTGATAACCATCCACGGCTCGGTTCTATCTTGGGTTGGTGACATTGTGCGGGGGACGTTCTAACGTTGGAACGTTATACCTGCCGCCTTCTCGTCGCAACACACTTGCGAACCGAATCTCCGGTTGCGCCTTTCGGCCATCCGTGTGGTAGAATATCCCCTTTAGCGAGGTGAAGCATGAGCCTGGTAGCCATTGCCCGTCGTTTTCCGCAGGACCTCCAACTGCCTCTACTCGAATTCGCCGAGGCGATTGCGGAGGAACTGCGCGCACAACTGGCGGTGCGCCGCGAGGACTTCGAGGCCTTGCAGGCCACCGTCGCCGAGCTGGCCGAAGCGCAGAAGCGCGCCGAGGAGCGGCTCAACCGGTTGGAGGCCACCGTCGCCGAGCTGATCGAAGCGCATAAGCGCGCCGAGGAGCGACTCAGCCGCGCCGAAGAGCGACTCAGCCGGTTGGAGGCCACCGTCGCCGAGCTGGCCGAGGCGCAGAAACGTACCGAGCAGCGTGTGGCCGAGCTGATCGAAGCGCATAAGCGCGCCGAGGAGCGGCTCAGCCGCGCCGAGGAGCGACTCAGCCGGTTGGAGGCCATCGTCGCCGAGCTGGCCGAAGCGCAGAAACGCACCGAAGAAACCCTCGCCAAGTTGATCGTTCGCGTCG
>JBBINH010000025.1:0-48729 GCA_037443945.1 Caldilineales bacterium | reverse complement strand
GGCCGACGCCCCCGGTATTACCCCGCACCGGGATCCAGGAAATCCCCTGCCGCCCAGCCTTCACCGGTGGTGCCATCGGCCAGGGTAAACCGAATCTGCCACCACGTGTAGGTATTGGCCCGCTGTGGCCCACCGATGATCTCCACCACCGTGCCCACCGGCAGGGTCGTGACGGGGTCGAAGTGCGTACCCGGACCGCTGCGCACCCGCAAACCGGCTTCGGCATTGACCGTGGCCTTGCCGCCCACACGCAGAACATCTAAGCCAGGCGTGGCCGTGGGGGTCGGCGTTGGCGGTTCCGGGGTCGGTGTGGCCGTCGGTGTCGGCAACGGGGCCGGTGTCGGCGAGGGTGTGACGGCGGGAACAACCCCCACAGATGTCGACGTCGGCGTAGGAACAGGTGTGCGCCCACCGCCCAGCATGCTGGCCAACACAAAGAACAGGACCGCAGTGATCACCATGGCGAGGATGGGGATCAGAAGGGCGGCCCAGGGCGAACGGGGACGCTGCTGACGACGACGAGCCTGAGGGCTACGTAAAGTCATGGCAAAGGTAGAAGGTGGGGGATACGGGGAGATAGGCCAAGTATACCATGAGTCGGCCGGTAGGCAAGCCCGCCTCTGGCCGGGTTCAGGGCTTGCTTGGTGCCAACACCTTGACAGACCGCAGGGAGTGCCGCCGCTCTACCCGGATATCCCAAACGCACTTGGGATATCGTTTGGGATATCCGACGCCGTTTCCCAAACGCGAACGAGGCCGGAGCTTACGCCGAGACGTCACTCTTACCGGCCTTGCGTTTGAGGACGTAATACGTGCCCTTTTTATCGCCGATCTTGAGCAGAAGTCCCTTCTCCACCAGATCGACCAGGTCCAGGCGCAAGGTTTCGGCGCTGACATCGGGGCACAGCTCCCGATAGTCTTTGTTCGTAATGCGCCCTTCGCGTTGGACGAATTGCAAGGCCCGCAACTGGCGCTCGTTCATATCCTTCTGCCATTCCGGCCGCGGTCTCGCCTCACCCACCTCGTGCCCTTTGCGCAGGGTGACTGTGACCGCATAGGGCGAGGCCTTGTATTCGGGCGGCGGATGGCCTGCCGCGGCCATCGCTTCGAACATCTTATTAACCCCCAGGCCCAGCTCTTCGATGTACCCCCACTGCCAGAGACCGTTCACCAGGCGGGGGTTGCGGCTGTAATGCTCGTCGAGGATGTTCTGCAAGGTGATATAGCCCGGCAAGCCGCCCGGTGAGGTGATCTCCAGGCGGTCGCGATACATGAGCACCTCGATACGACGGCCGGCTATGTGATAGTCACGATGGGCCACGGCATTGACCAACGCCTCGCGCACGGCCGTGTCTGGATACTCGGTCTCTTCCTCGCGCACCAGCCCGCGCACCACGGAGCGTTTATCCATTTCCTCGCGCACCACCTGCCAGGCCCGTTCGATCACGCGGGGGAGAGGGCCGTTGATATCCTCACGGCGGCCGTAACCGATGCGCCCATCGGCCCCGCGGTATTCGCTCCCGGCGAACTTGACAAAGGTCAGACCGCTTTGGGGCAAAAAACGCTGCGGCTCGCGGCCGAACAAGAGCACTCCCATGACCGTGGCCGTCCCGTCTTCGGTAAGGGCGCCGATGTGCCGAAGCAGGGCTTCCGTGGGACCTACAAAAGCCAGGGGTTGGCGACGTTGGCGATTTTCTTCGTACTCGGCCACGACTTCGCGGTCGAAATCGGCCACGGTGGCGCCGGGCACCGGCTCCATCTCGAAGGCCCCGGTGGCGCGACCGGCTGCCAGCAGCGCCAGCCGCGAGCCGATCTGAAGCTCATTATGGTGGCCACGCCGCGCCAGCACCCGACCATCGCTGAGACTGTGCAATTCGCCCGTGCGCGGTACCCGCAAAACGACGACCGTTCCCGGCGGCAGCTCGTAGGTGCTCATCTCCACCCGCACCGGCGGACGGATCTGCTCCTCGATCTGAAGCAGCAACGCCTCCACATGTTCGGCCGAAACGCCGCCGTGGACCTGGCCATGCTCATCGACGCCGAGCACGATCTGGCCGCCTTCGCTATTGGCAAAGGCCACGATCGTCTCCAGCAACGGTTCGGGAGAGACCCGGGCCAGAAACTCAAGTTGGGAACCGCGTGGCTTTTCGAGGAGTGATGGCAACATCATCCCTTTCTGCGTTCAAGCGGACACCGCCGCGGCGGTCTCGGTGGCCGGTGGCTCGTCACTGACATCGACCATACGCGCGGCCGAAACCAAGCGATCGCCGGGCTGCAGACGCACGCAGCGTACCCCGCGCGTGACCCGACCCTGCACCGAAATGGCATTCACCTTCATGCGGATGGCCTGGCCGTTGAGGGTCATAAACGTGACCTCGTCGTCCGGGCAGACGGTGCGGGCCACGACGATGGGGCCGGTCTCGTCGAGACGACGGTGGTCGGTAATCCACACCCCCTGGGTGTAGCGGCCCTGGATAGGCAATTCCTCCGGCTTCACCCGCTTGCCCCAGCCCATCTCGGTCACAATGAGCAGTTCTTCTTCGCTGCCGGGTGTCAGTGTACCGAGGCCGGCCACGGTATCGTCGTCGATCAGGTGAATGCCCATAACGCCGGCCGCCGTGCGCCCCATGGGCCGGATGGCTTCTTCGTTGAACCGCAAAGCCTTACCGCGCCGGGTCACGATGATCACATCCTGGTTGCCGTTCGTCAGCTTGGCCCGCACCAGCTCGTCATCCTCGGGCAACCCGAAGGCGATGATGCCGGACGGACGGACGCGCTCGAACTCATCCAGACGCATCCGTTTGATGCGCCCTTTACGCGTGCACAGGATGATGTATTGCGAATCGGCAAAGTTCTCCACCGGAATCACGGCCGTGACCTGTTCGTTGGCCTGCAAATTGAGGATATTGCTGATGTGGACCCCCTTCGCCGTGCGGCTGCCTTCCGGCAGATTGAAAGCCCGTTCGGAATACACCCGGCCCAGGTTGGTAAAGAAGAGAACGGTATCGAGGGTGCGGGCAAAAAAGGCGTTGATCACGACATCTTCGGCTTTGGTCTCCATGCCGCGTACACCCATGCCACCGCGCGATTGGGCCCGAAAGAGGCGGGCATCGGTACGTTTGATGTAGTTGCCCTGGGTCAGGGTCACGATAATCCCCTGCTGACTGACCAGGTCTTCTTCGCTGAACTCGGCGACGTCCTGAACGCTGATCAGCGTGCGCCGGGGATCGCCGTAGCGTTGCTTGAGGGCCAGGGCATCCGCCTTGATCAGGGCCAAAATTTTGGCCGGATGGGCCAGCAGGTCCTGCAAATGGGCAATGCGGACCCGAAGCTCGTTGTATTCGTCCTCGATTTTCTGGCGCTCCAGCGTCGCCAGACGGCGCAGCGGCATATCGAGGATGGCCTGGGCCTGGGCCTCGCTCAGGCCAAAGCGGGTGCAAAGGGCGCTGCGGGCAGCATCCGCCGTTTCGCTACGGCGGATGATGGCGATAACCTCATCCAAAAACCGAAGGGCAATGCGCAAGCCCTCCAGGATGTGGGCGCGTTGCTCGGCCGCGTGCAGTTCCCAGCGGCTACGACGGGTGATCACCTCCTGGCGATGCTCGATATAGACCAGAAGCATGCGCTTGAGGGGCAGCAACCGCGGTTCGTTGTTGACCAAAGCCAGGCTGGTGACGCCGAAGGTCGTCTGCAGCGGCGTGTACTTGAACAGTTTGTTGAGTTCTTTTTTGGGTGCGGCGCCCTTTTTCAGCTCGATCACGATGCGCAACCCGTGGCGATCGGACTCATCGCGCAGATCGGCGATATCTTCCAGTCGGCCCTCGCGCACCAGTTCGGCAATGCGTTCGAGGAGACCGGCTTTGTTGATCTGATAGGGAATTTCGGTGACGATGATGCGGAAGCGTCCTCCGGGCATGGCCTCGATGACGGTACGCGCCCGCACGATCAAGCGCCCGCGCCCGGTGCCGTAAGCCTGCTTGATGCCGTCCAAACCGAGGATGATACCCCCTGTGGGGAAATCAGGGCCCTGGATGAACTGCATCAGGTCTTCGACCGTGACCTCGTCGCGCGCATCCCAACGGTCGATCAGATAGGCAATCGCATCACAGACCTCGCCCAGGTTGTGGGGCGGCAGATTGGTTGCCATGCCGACGGCAATGCCGCTGGCGCCGTTGATAAGCAAATTGGGCAGCCGCGCCGGCAGGACGCGCGGTTCTTGCAAGGAGTCATCAAAATTGGACACCCAGTCCACCGTGTCTTTCTCGATATCCTCCAGCAATTCGTCGGCGATGGGGGCCAGACGGGCCTCGGTATAGCGCATGGCCGCCGGACTGTCGCCGTCAATCGAGCCGAAGTTGCCCTGACCGTCGACCAGGGGATAGCGCAGGCTGAAGTCCTGAGCCATGCGCACCATGGCCTCGTAGACGGCCGCATCACCGTGGGGATGGTATTTGCCCAGGACTTCGCCGACGATGCGGGCGCTTTTCTTGTAGGGCCGGTTGGCATGGAGGCCCATATCATGCATGGCGAAGAGGATGCGACGATGGACGGGCTTGAGACCATCGCGAGCATCGGGCAGGGCCCGCGCCACGATGACGCTCATGGCATAGTCGAGGTACGAGATGCGCATCTCTTCCTCGAGATCGACAGGCCGTACCAGACCGATAGGACCCAGGTTTGTTTCCGGATGGGTCTCGGCCCAGGCCTCATTACCGTTATCGCCTTGCAGGGCGCTCGATTCGATAGGGCTCTCTTGCACCATAACTCATCCTTGGCAAGGCGCCATCGGGCGCCGAAATGATGTGCTCAAACCGCCGGGAACTTCCGTTTCGGTTCGGACAAATGCGCTATTATACCCCGAAACGGTCCCTACAGGGAACCGGCCAAGGAAGCGACTCGGTTCCGGAGTGTGTTGGCGCAAGAGCGGCAGGCAGGCATAACGTTCTAACGTTCTCACCAACAAAAGATAGAACCGAGTCAAGGAAGCCGCGGCCGACGTCCCATGCAAGCCCCTGGCAGATGCATCGGATAGCCGTTTAGCAATACGCTTGTGCTATAATACAGCTTCTGAGTCGGGTCAAGCCCGACTCGCTTTTCATCACGCCCGCTCGCCGATTGCAGCCGGCCGTGAGCGGGGCGCTTTTGAGGAGACCGACTGCGTGATCAATCCCCTTGACTGGCTTCTTGGCCTGTTTTCCCTCGATATCGGCATCGACCTCGGTACGGCCAACACCATTGTCAACGTTCGCGGCCGGGGGATCGTCATCAACGAACCCTCGGTTGTCGCCATCGACGCCAAGACCCAGAAGGTCCTGGCCATCGGAGCCGAGGCCAAAGAGATGATCGGTCGCACTCCGGCCAACATCGTTGCCATCCGCCCTCTGCGCGATGGCGTCATCTCGGACTTCGATGTCACCGAGAAGATGCTCGAGTACTTTATCAACAAGGTTCACGACAAGGTGTTCATGATCGTGCCCCGCCCACGCGTGGTGGTCGGTCTGCCTTCGGGTGTCACCGAAGTCGAGAAGCGGGCCGTGTACGACGCTACCTTGAATGCCGGTGCCCGTGAGGCGTATCTGATCGAGGAGCCCATGGCCGCGGCCATTGGGGCCGACCTCGATGTGACCAGTGCCAAAGGCAGCATGATCGTCGACATCGGGGGTGGTACCACCGAAGTGGCCGTCATCTCGTTAGGAGGCATTGTCGTCTCCCGCTCGGTGCGGGTGGCCGGCGATGAGATGGACGAAGACATCATCAACTACGCCAGGCAAAAATACAACCTGCTCATCGGCGAGCGGATGGCCGAACAGGCCAAAATCGCCGCCGGTTCGGCCTATCCTCTGGCCGAGGAGATCCTCTTCCCCTTGCGCGGTCGCAACCTCATCACCGGGCTGCCCGAACAGATCGAGATCAGCTCGGTCGAGATCCGCGAGGCGCTGAGCAATTCGGTCAATATCATCGTCGACACGGTCAAGAGCGCCCTGGACGATACGCCGCCCGAACTCGTCGCCGACCTGATGGAAGACGGCATCGCCCTGGCCGGTGGCGGCGCGCTCTTGCGCGGGCTGGCCGAACGGCTGAGCGAGGAGACGCGCATGAAAGTCTATGTGGCCCAAGACCCCATGAGCTGTGTGGCCCGCGGGGCCGAAAAGGTGCTGGAAAATCTGGATCAGTTGCGTAAGGTCCTATCCAGCATCGATCGTGGCAGCACGCTGCACTGAGCGCAACCGGTCTCGCTCCTTGCGGCGGGTATGGAGGCCGGTGCTTTGCCGATAAGCCATGCGCAACCGTCGTCTGCGCCCTTTTCTGCCCCTTCTTCTCTTCGTGGGCGCATTCGTCCTTATGCTTCTGGATACCACCGGTGCCTTTTCCCCGGTGGAAAGCGTTTTCCAAACGGTGCTACGGCCGATGGCTTTGGCTCTTACGGAGGCGCGTCTGGCCGTGGGCGAGTTGACGCAAACAGCCCGCGACCTGCAGACGCTGCGTCAACGTAATCGCGATCTGGAAGCGTTGGTCGAGCGACTCACGGTGGAAAATCTGCAGCTTGCGGAGATGGCGGCCGAAAACGCTACCCTGCGCGCCTTTTTTCGCTTTGCCCAGGCCAATCCTGCTTTTGACCTGCGCGGGGGTCAGATCATCGCCCGTACCCTTGGCGTCGGCGCCAGTCCGTATGTGCAAATCATCCTCATCGATTTGGGCAGTCGTCATGGCCTGCGCCAGGGTATGCCGGTTGTGACCGATCGCGGCTTGGTAGGGCGGGTGACCCAGGTCTTTCCCACCGGTGCCGAGGTCCTCTTGTTGACCGACCCCACCAGCGCCGTCAATGTGATGACCCAGGCCTCGCGGGCGCCGGGTGTGTTGAAGGGGCGGGTAGGGCAATTGCCGATTATGGACTTTATCCCGCTTACGGCCGAGATCGCCGTCGGCGAGATCGTGATCACCTCCGGTCTGGGCGGCACTTTTCCCAAAGGCATTATCGCCGGTCAGGTGGTCGAAGTGCTCCGCAATGATAACCAGCCCTTTCAACAGGCCGTCGTACAACCCACCGTGGACTTCGACCGCCTGGAATTGGTTCTGGTCATGACCAACTTTCCCCCTGCGGGCGAGATCGTCCCCCCGGAGACGGAACTAGCGCCTGAGCCACTGCCAACACCCTCACCGTAATGGTCACTCTGCTGGTTTTTCTGCCTTTGGCGCTGATCTTGGTGAGCCTGCAGGCCACCATCGTCGGGCATGCGCAGCTCTTCGGCGGCCATGCCGACCTGGTCCTGGTCGGCGTGGCCCTGCTGGTCATCGTGGCCGGTCGGCGCAGTGGTTTCCTGTTGGCCGGCGTTGCGGCGCCCCTGTATGACATGCTGGCCGGCCTGCCGGTGGGCGTTTCGCTGCTGCCGCTGCTGATCACGGCCTATCTGGCCGGAAGCGGCGAGCGGGCATTGTTCGGCGCGCGCCTGGGCTGGCCTATGTTTCTGGCCTTCGGTGCCACTCTGGCGGCCGGTAGTCTGACCCTGTTCGAACTGGCCTTGTTGGGGTGGTCTGTGGCCTGGGCCGATATGCTTTGGCGCGTGGTCCTGCCGAGCGCTTTTTTGAACACCCTTCTTATGCTGATCCTCTATCTGCCGGCTGACTGGCTACGCGAACATCGTGCGCTGTCGACAACGCCATGACCACGCGTCCGTTTGACCCCACGTTGCGTCTCTGGCTCTTGCGCCTGGGAACGGTGCTCGTTTTCGGGCTGCTGCTGAGTCGGCTGGCGGTGATGCAATTCGTGCGTGGGCCCGGTTATGAGCAGCAGGCCGTGGCCAATCGGGTGCGGGTTGTCCTGAGCGAAGGCGAGCGCGGGGTCATTTACGATCGCGACGGTCGCATCCTGGCCCGCAATACGGTCCGCTTCGGCGTGGCCGTCGTACCGGCCAACCTGCCCGACGATCCCGACCACGCCACATCCCAGGCCAAACGCCATGCCGTCTACGCCGAAGTCATCCGGATCCTCGGCGAGGCCCTGAGCGAGTACGAACGCACGGTGACACCCACCCCGACACCGTCGCCGCGGGTGTTTCCGCCGGACTTGTTCCCCGGCATCAGTGAGCCGCCTGCGCCCACCCTTCTCGACCTAGAGACCATCGATCGTCTCGTCGCCGAACGCGAAACCGGCAGCGCCTTTGCGCCCGTGCTTATCGCCGAAAACCTGCCGCGCGAAGTGGTTCTCCGCCTCGCCGAAGAAACCTACCGGCTGGCCGGGGTTGAGCTACGGCTGCGCCCCATGCGCTATTATCCTGCCGGCGCCGATACGGCCCACATCATCGGCTACATGGGCCCCATCCCCGAGGAGACCCGCACCACCTACGCCGAAAAAGGCTACAGCGCCGATGCCTGGGTGGGTTGGACCGGGCTGGAGTTCACCTTTGAGGATGTGCTGCGCGGTCGGCCCGGCCGTCGGGTGATCGAAGTGGATGTCAACGGTCGCGAGCGAGGCGTTCTCGGACCGGAAACGCCACCCCAACCCGGTCATAATCTCATTCTCAGCCTCGATCTGGAGCTACAACAGGCCATGCGTGAGGCCCTGGTGGCCGGTATCAATCCCAAGCGCTCGGAGAGCGCCGTGGCCATTGCGCTTGACCCGCGCACGGGTTTCGTCCTGGGCATGGTCAGCCTGCCCAGCTACGACAACAACATCTTCGCCGATGGCATCACCACCGCCGAATACAAAGCCATTGCCGAAGCGCGCGGGACACCGTTGCTCAACCATGCCATCGGCGGCATCTACCCACCCGGCTCGACCTTCAAAATGGTGCCGGCCGCAGCCGGGCTGGAAGAAGGGGTGATCACGCCGAGCACCCTTCTGGACGATCCCGGCATCATCTACCTGCCTAACCGCAATGCCCCGGATAATCCGCTCCTGGCGCAACCCTTCGTCTGTTGGATCTACAAATACGGCGGCGCCCATGGGGCCATCAACGTCAAAGAGGCTTTGAGCGTCTCGTGCGATGTGTTTTTCTACAAGCTCGGCGGAGGCTGGTATGCCACCCAGTTCGAGGGGCTGGGCATCGATACCTTGGCTACCTATGCGCAATACTTTGGCTTCGGCGAACTGACCGGCATTGACCTGCCCGGCGAGCATCGCGGCCTGGTGCCCAATCCGCGCTGGAAACGCATCGCCAAGGGCGAACGGTGGGTCACAGGCGATACCTACAACATGGCCATCGGACAGGGGGATGTCCTGGCGACACCCCTGCAGGTGGCCCTGATGACCATGGCCGTCGCCAATGACGGCTACCTCTATCGGCCACAACTCGTCGCCGCCATTACCGATGCCTCCAGCCGACTGGTCCGGCAGATGGAGCCGGAACTTATCCGTCGGGTTCCTGTTTCTCCCCAGGCCATGGCCGTTGTACGAGAAGGCCTGTGGATGGCGGTCAACACGCCTGCCGGTACGGCCCGCGCCGCTGCTTTACCCGGCATCAGCGTGGCCGGCAAAACGGGCACGGCCGAGTTTTTTGACCCCGACACCCCTCGCGACGGGAAGGGCAATCTGCCTACCCACGCCTGGTTCACGGCCTTTGCGCCGTATGAGGACCCGGAGATCGTGGTCACGGTCTTTGTGTACAACGGCGGTGAGGGTTCGCAGGTAGCCGTGCCCATTGCCCGCCGTATCCTCGAGGTCTATTTCGACCTCAAGGCCCGCGACGAAACCACCGGTACCCGTTCGGTGCTCGATCGCCTCCTGACCCCGGCAACGGAGACACCCGCCCCATGAGTCGTCCTAACTGGCGCCATTTCGATTGGCCTCTGCTATTGGCCGTATTGCT
Source organism: Caldilineales bacterium (assembly GCA_037443945.1). Lineage (GTDB taxonomy): Bacteria > Chloroflexota > Anaerolineae > J102 > J102 > SSF26. Next base: position 38,923 of record JBBINH010000025.1, on the reverse strand, counting down.
GGTGAGCATCCTGGGCGTGATCATGATGATCAGCGCAGTGCAGGGCGACCCGCAGCTTACCGCCTATCCCCGACGTCAGGCGATTTACGTGGCCGTCGGGTTGGCCTTGTTGTTGGCCACGGCGGTTTTGGATTATCACCTCCTGACCGGTTTTACCGTGCCCCTTTACGGATTGGTCCTGGTGTTGCTGGTGCTCGTGGGTGTGCTGGGCAAGCGGCTGTTCGGCGCCCAAAGTTGGCTGGATGTGTTTGGCCTCTTCCCGGTCCAGCCTTCCGAACTGGCCAAGGTGGTCCTGGCCCTGGTCCTGGCCCGCTATCTGGCGGCACGACAAGAGCATATCGGCCGCCTGGGAACGATTGTGGGGGCCTTGCTTATTGCGGCCCCCATCCTGATCTTTGTCTTTCTGGAACCGGACCTGGGCATGACCATCGTCCTGGCGGTTGAACTCGGTTTCCTGCTGTTCGTGGCGGGCATACGCTGGAGCCATCTGGCCGGAGGCGTTGTCGGTCTGATGGCAGCCGCGCCGTTGTTCTGGTCCATCTTGCAGGACCATCAGCGCACGCGGCTGCGCATTTTTCTGGACCCCACCGCCGACCCGAACAGCTACTTCAACGTCCAGCAAGCCCTGGTCAGCGTCGGTTCGGGCGGTCTGTTGGGCAAAGGCTTCGGTCAGGGCACCCAAAACCAACTCCACTTCCTGCGCGTGCGCCACACCGATTTTATCTTCTCGGTCATCGCCGAAGAACTCGGCTTTGTCGGCGCCTGTGTGCTGTTGCTGTTGTTGCTGTTCATCCTCTGGCGGCTGTGGCGCCTGGCCGAGCAGGCACGGGATGCCTACGGCCGCCTGCTGGTCGTCGCCGTCACCGCCGTCATCCTGTTTCAAGCGGTGATCAACATCGGTATGAACATGGCCCTGGTGCCCGTTACCGGATTGCCGTTACCTTTCGTCAGTTACGGCGGCAATGCCATGCTTTCGTTCTTCCTCATGATCGGATTGGCCGAAAGCATCGCCATGCGTAGACAAAAAATCAATCTCTAGTCATTTATTTCTAGGCGCAAATGGCGATAGTAGCACTATGTCCGTAATCCCATCTGAAACCGAAAAAACGCGCGATTTCATCCGAGCCATCGTGGCGGCCGATGTGGCAGCCGGCACGTACGGCGGCCGTGTCGTAACCCGTTTTCCGCCGGAACCGAATGGTTATCTGCACATCGGCCACGCCAAGTCCATCTGTCTCAATTTCGGTATTGCCGAGGAATTCGGCGGCGTCTGTCATCTTCGTTTCGACGACACCAACCCGGAAACGGAGAGCATGGAGTATGTCGAGGCCATCCAGGATGCCGTGCGCTGGCTGGGCTTCGATTGGGGACCCCATCTCTACTTTGCCTCGGACTACTACGAACAGTTCTACCAGTTCGCCGTCCGCCTGATCCAGGAGGGCAAGGCCTATGTGGACAGTCTGAGCGAAGAGGAGATCCGGGCCTATCGCGGCACCGTGACCGAACCGGGCCGCGAAAGTCCCTATCGCAACCGCTCGGTGGCGGAGAACCTGGACCTGTTTGCCCGCATGCGGGCCGGCGAATTTCCCGACGGCGCCCATGTGCTGCGCGCCAAAATCGACATGGCCTCGCCCAATATGAAGTTGCGCGATCCCATCCTCTACCGCATCCGCCATGTCCGCCACTACCGCACGGGTGATGCCTGGTGCATTTACCCGATGTACGATTTCGCCCATCCGCTCTCCGATGCCATCGAGGGGATCACCCACTCGTTATGCACCCTCGAGTTCGAAAACAACCGGGCCATCTACGACTGGTTGCTGGACCAGCTCTTCCCCGAACCGCGGCCGCACCAGTACGAGTTTGCCCGTTTGGAGTTGGATTACACCGTGATGAGCAAGCGCAAGCTGTTGCAATTGGTGGAAGAGGGTTTGGTCAACGGTTGGGATGACCCGCGGCTCCCCACCATCGCCGGTCTGCGCCGGCGCGGGGTCACGCCCGAAGCGATTCGCACCTTTGCCGAACGCGTGGGTGTGGCCAGGGTGAACAGCCGTGTCGAATACGAGTTGTTGGAGCATTGTATTCGCGAGGATCTGAACACCCGCGCCCCGCGCGTCATGGCCGTATTGCGCCCCCTCAAGCTGGTGATCACGAACTATCCGGCCGATCGGGTAGAGTGGCTGGATGCGCCCTACTGGCCTCACGACGTGCCCAAAGAAGGCTTGCGACCGGTGCCTTTCACGCGTGAGTTGTACATCGAGCAAGATGACTTCACCGAGAATCCACCGCCGGGTTACCATCGCCTGGCGCCGGGCCGCGAGGTGCGCCTGCGCCATGCCTATATTGTCCGCTGCACCGGTGTTCACAAAGACCCCACCACCGGCGAGATTCACGAAATCCATTGCACCTACGACCCCACGACCCTCAAGGCCAATCCAACCGACCGCAAGGTGCCCGGCACCATCCATTGGGTATCGGCTGCCTATGCCTTGCCGGCCGAGGTGCGGCTTTACGACCGCCTGTTCGTCAAGCCCAACCCCGACGATGTCGAAGAAGGCAAAACGTTTAAGGACTATCTGAACCCCAACTCGCTGATCGTCTTGACCGGCGCCCGCATCGAGCCGTCGGTGGCCGATGACCCACCCGGCAGCCGGTATCAGTTTGAGCGGCAGGGCTACTTTGTCAGCGACATGGTGGACTCACGACCCGGCCGCCTGGTCTACAACCGCATCGTGACCCTAAGGGATACCTGGGCAAAGCAGTTGGCGAAAATGCAAGCCGCTTCGGTCGGCGGGTCGGCAACGCCGGCCCCGGCGCGACCGACCACCCCTGTACGCCGGCCGGCAGCCGAACCATCCCTCCGCTCGCTTCCCGCCCGTCCTGCGGCGAGTGCAGCGCCCAGCACCCCGGCACCCGCCGTCACGGCTGCGACCGAGGTCGTCTCCGCCGAGGCCATTGAGGCCGCTATCGCCGCCGTTCTGAACGCCTATCCGGATAAGGTCGAGGCATATCGTCGCGGGAAGACGGGCCTTTTGGGCTTTTTCATCGGCCAGGTCGTGGCCGCCGTCGGCAAGGGAGCCGACCCCCGTCGGATCAAGACGCTCCTGGAGGCCCGCCTGGAGCACGATGAAGGCTCATAGGCCCTGCGTGCTTGCCGCTCGCCATCTGCCCCGTTTGAGGTCGGACGAAGGCGGCGAGAGCATCGCGACCGAAGTCTGGAGATGGCTTTGTCGTCGCTGTGTTCCTCCTTGCCATAAAACCACCCCGAGCTCGTTATGCCTGCACCCATTACCATCACCACCGATTTCAGTCTTCAAGACGGCTATGTCGGCACAATGAAGGGTGTCATTCTCAGCATCGCACCCGATGTGCCCATCGTGGACATCAGCCATGCCATTGCTCCCCAAAACATCCGCCAGGCCATTTACATCCTGGGCACGGCTACGCCCTATTTCCCGCGGAACACCATTCACATCGTTGTCGTCGATCCGGGTGTGGGCACCGAACGTCGGCCCATTGCCGTCTTTACCGAACGGGCGACCTATATCGGGCCGGATAACGGTGTCTTCAGCGGTGTCTACCGTGATGAAACCGTGCACGAAATCCGCCAGTTGAGCAATCCTGCCTATCGCCTCCCGCGCGTCAGCCATACCTTTCACGGTCGCGATATCTTCGCACCGGCAGCCGCCCATCTGGCCCGGGGAGTGGCGGCGGCCGATCTGGGGCCGCGCGTGACCGACCCCGTCACCCTTGAGCTGCCGGTCCCGGAGCGCCGCGCCGACGGCAGCCTGCATGGTCAGGTGGTCCATGCCGATCGCTTCGGGAATCTCATCACCGACATCCCGGAGGCCTGGTTGGGAGGACGAACCGATTGGATTTTTGTCATCGGCGGGAGACGGATTGTCGGTTTTCATAGCACCTACGGTCGCGTGGCGCCGGGCGAATTGGTCGTCCTGGGCGGCAGCGATGGCCTTCTCGAAGTGGCGGTGCGCGAGGGAAATGCGGCGGCAACGCTCGGTATAGGGCCGGGCGCTGCTTTCAGCGCCTATCCTGCCGATTCCCCCGTCATCGGGACTCCCTGAATTGGTGAACCCAATGAACGATTTCTTCCTGATCGAAGGCGGCCATCCCTTGCAAGGTACCATTCGGGTTTCCGGCAATAAAAACGCGGCGCTACCCATGCTGGCTGCCTGTTTGCTCACCGATCAGCCGATCACCCTGCACAATGTCCCGCGCATCGGCGATGTGGGCATCATGCTGGCGCTGCTGCAAGACCTGGGCGTGCGCGTGCTTGCCGATGACACTGCCAACGGCACCATCACCCTTCAGGCGGATGAGGTCCGCACAGCCCAGCTTTCACCGGACCTGTGTCGGCAGATCCGGGCCTCTATTCTCCTGGCCGGCCCTATGCTGGCGCGACAAAAACGGGTGGAATTGCCTCCGCCCGGCGGTGATGTGATCGGCCGTCGCCGTATTGACACCCATCTTCTGGCTCTGAGCGCCCTGGGGGGCGAAGTCGAGGTCGAAGCGGGCAGCCATTACATCCGTATTGCCGCACCGCAATTGCACAACGCCGATATCTTTTTAGACGAAGCCAGTGTCACCGCAACCGAAAATGCGCTCATGGCCGCCGCGCTTATCCCGGGGCCGACCGTGATCCGCAATGCCGCCTGTGAACCCCATGTCCAAAACCTTTGCCATATGCTCTGCGGTATGGGCGCCCACATCGAGGGGGTAGGCAGCAATACCCTCACCGTGTACGGGGCCGAGCGCCTGGGTGGCGGCGAGTTTACCATCGGGCCCGATCTGGTCGAGATCGGTTCTTTCCTGGGCCTGGGTGCGATCACACGCGGGGAACTGCGCATCCAGGGGATCAACCCCGCCGACCTGCGGATGGTCCTCCATGTCTTTCAACAGCGGCTGGGGGTGAACTGCCGGCTGGAGGGCGACACCCTGATCGTGGCCGATGAACAGGACCTGGAGATCGCCATGGATGTAGGCGGCGCCGTGCCCAAGATCGACGATGGTCCCTGGCCTCATTTCCCTGCCGACCTTTTGTCCATTGCCCTGGTCGTAGCCACCCAGGCTCGCGGGACCGTGCTCATCCACGAGAAAATGTTCGAAAGCCGGCTTTTCTTCGTGGATAAGCTGATCACGATGGGTGCCCGCATCGTCCTGTGCGATCCCCATCGGGCCGTGGTCATCGGTCCTTCCCCGCTTTATGGTCAGCAACTCTCCAGTCCGGACATCCGGGCGGGGATGGCGCTGGTCATTGCTGCGTTGGCCGCCGAAGGCCGTAGCGTCATCGCCAACATCGGTCAAATCGACCGAGGCTACGAACGATTGGAGGACAAACTGCGCAGCCTGGGGGCCGTCATCGAACGTCGCTCGGCCGGAGACCGACGAACGACGGTAACGCTATGAGCACGATGACGCCGCCGTCGCCCACAGCCCTACCGCGGCCGCGCCGCGAGGGCTTTCCGGTGTCGTGGTCGCTTCTGATAATCGTGGGGCTGTATGGTCTGCTGGCCGTGCTTTATGCCGTATACACGCCCCTCTGGCAGGCGCCCGATGAACCGGCCCATTTCAACAACATCCGTTTGCTGGCCACGACCGGTCGTCTACCGGTGCTTCAGCCCGGGGATTACGACGAAGCCTATCTGAACGAACTCAAGGCCCATCGGTTTCCCCCGGAATGGCCCATTGATGGTCTGCGCTACGAAGCCCATCAACCGCCCCTGTACTATCTGCTGGCCGTACCCGTATGGTGGTTGGGCGAGGACCTGGACCTGCGAGGCCGCGTCCTCTTGTTGCGGCTGCAGAGCGTCGTGTGGGGGGCGGGTGTCGTGTGGCTGATCGGGATGGCGGTACGGCATCTTTTCCCGCGACGCCCCGATCTGGCCGTCCTTACGGCCGGGTTTGCGGCCCTGTTGCCTATGCATCTGGCCATGATGGCCGCCATCAACAACGACGGTCTCAGCGAGTTGCTCATTGCGGCGGTGGTCGTGCGCCTGCTGATGCATCTCCGGCACCCTGAAGGGGAGCCGCGTGCCTGGTTGGGCACCGGTCTGCTCACCGGCCTGGCTCTGATGACCAAGTTTCAGGCCTATATCCTGGTCCCGCTGGTGGCAACCGTATGGCTATGGCAGGTTGTCCGGGGAACCCCAGCCCTGCGCAACGCCATGGCCTGGTTGGCGCCGATGCTGTTGGTGCCGTTGCCCTGGTGGCTGCGCAACGGGCTGGTCTATGGCCTCAACGATCCGTTGGGGCTGCAACGCCATGAGGCCATCGTCACCGGCCAGCCGCGCACGGCCGCCTGGATTGCCCAATTCGGACCGGCCGCCTATGTCGAGCGCCTGGGCGAATTCACCTTCAAATCGTTCTGGGGCGTGTTCGGCTGGTTGGGTGTGTTCCTCGATGGGCGGGTCTATGCCTTGTTGGGTTTGCTCAGCCTGCTGGTGGTGGCCGGCTGGATCGGACAGGGGGTGCACCGGCACCGCCAGGCGGAGCTGACGGCCTGGCAGCGTCGCGGCCTGGTTTTGCTGGGCGGACAGGCGCTGCTCGTCGTAGCCGGCTATGTCTGGTACAACCTGGATTTTGTCCAGCATCAGGGACGCTATCTTTTTCCCGGCTTGCTCCCCCTTAGTCTGGGGTTTGCCCTGGGTTGGCAGGGCCTGCGTACAACCGTCGGCAGCGCTGCCGGCGCCCTCCTGGCCGCCTTGGTGGCCGGCGGTCTGGCGCTGCGGGGATGGCAGACCGGGGATGTGGATGGCCGTGGTCTGCTGGTGACGACCGTCGTCGCCCTGCTCCTTTGGCTCCAAAGTCGCAAACCCACAATCCCGGCCCTGGTCTGGGATGGGTCCCTGCTGATGCTGCTGGTCCTGCTGGCGCTTTATGCCCTCTTCGGCGCCATCGTACCCCAACTGACGGCCGTCCTCAGCGCGGTGGGGGCTTGAACGCCGCGCGACCGAAGAGACGGCTCCAATAGGTGGGCAATTCGGGCGGGGGTGGACGATCCTCCCATTCGCCGGCTGTGCGTGCACTCAACCATTGCCGACGCAACGTATCCGCCTGGGCCAAACGGCCGGCCAAACGTTCGGCATCGGCAGCGACGAGGTCCTGGCGCCACTGCTCCAATTGGGCGATAAGGAGATCGAGCCAGTGCAGAACATTGCTGCCGTTGGCGGCCAGGTCGGCCGAAATGGCTGCCGGTTCGCCCGCCGGCAAGATGCTGGCCGTCTCAAAACGGCTTCCTGCCAGCCGGCGCAGCTCACGCCAACCGGGGCTTTCGCCCAGGACGTTGGTCAGAGCCGCCGCCAGCAGGATGGGCAAACCCTCCACAGCTGCCATCAGGCCGTCGTGTTCGGCTGCATCGAGGAAGAAGGGCCTGGCCCCGACCAGGCTGACCAGATCGGCGACGGTCGCCACCGCCTCCGGCATGGTCTCGGGCTGCGGACACAGCACCCAGGCCGCCCTTTCGAAGAGGTCGGCGGCCGCATCGGCCGCGGTCAAAGGACCGGATCGGAGCAAAATGGGGTTGCCGCCGATAAAGTAGGCATGTTCGGGCAGGACGCGCGCGGCTGCAAGGATGGGGGTTTTGATAGAAGCGGTGTCGAGCAAGCAGCAGCCGGGTTTGAGATCCTGACGGATGGCCTCCAGAATGGAGGGGATGGCGGCGGCAGGTAAGGCAAGCAGGATGATATCGGCCTGATCGCAGGCAGCGATCAGGTTCCAGTGGCTGCGGTCGATGGCGCCTTTGTCTTTGGCCGCGGCCATGGCCGCAGGTTCTTTATCGTGGCCGATGATGAGGAGATCGCTGCGCTTATGGCGCTTGAGGGCCAGGCCAAAGGAGGTGCCGATCAGACCGAGACCGACAATGGTGATTTGAATTCGGTTTGACATGGAACTCCGTCAAACAAGCCGGACAAAGCAGAGCCGATCAAGAGACGGCATCGGCCGTCTGCAAGGCGATCAAAAGGGCCGTGCGCGGGTCGGCCGGATCGGGCTTGCTCTCGTGCTGGGCGATCAACCAGACCGTCAGCGAGGAACACCCGGCAGCGGCTGCCCATTCGGCGCCCAAACGAGGGTGCTGTTCGAGGACGAAAAAGGGATAGCGCCAATGGCCCGGCGGTGCCGGCGCGGCCAGACGCTGCCACCAGACCGGAGCCAATCGTCGCAGCAGGACCTTGAGGGTGCGATGCCATACCCGTAACGAAGCAGCGGCTTTGCCGCAATCGTGCAACAAGGCGGCCACCAGGAGATCGGGATCCTTGTGGCCGTGCCGACGTAACCAGTGCAACAGACGCAGGCTGTGCCGGCGATCGGCCTTGGCCATGCGCCGATAGAGGGCCAGAAGCGCAGGGTTGAGCAAGGCCAGGGCCGGACGTTCGTCCAACGACCACCAGGGGGAGAAGAGGTCGTCGCAGCCCCGATAGACTCGCCGTCGCAGCGACTGCCACAGGGAAGGGCGAAACCGTTCAGCCAAGCAGAAGGGTCATGAACCAGCGCGCCGGCCCTCGGAAGACCCAACGGATAGGTGAGATGGCCGGAAATTGATAATCGACAATGAGCAAGAGCACTAGGAACAGGGGACCGTATTGCAACTGGCGTCGCCAAAACCGGGCAAAACGCCGTGACCAGGTGCGGTTGAGGGCCACCAGGGCGGCAACCAACACGTTAAAGCCATCGAGGGGGAAGACGGGGATCAGGTTGAAGAAGGCGAGGGCAACGTTGACCGTGATCCAGATGATGACCAGGGTGAGGAGCGGCCCCGAAGGCGACAAGAAGCGATAGGCCATGGCGCCAAGCAAGGCCAAAAAGAGGTTAGAAAGCGGCCCGGCCACGGCGACAATGCCCATCCCGGCCGTGGGTGTGGTGCGGAAGTTGGCCGGATTGACCTGCACCGGCCGCCCCCAGCCGATGCCAAAACCCAGATAGGACGACATCAAGATCATGATGGTGCCCATAGGGTCCAGGTGCGCCAGGGGGTTGAGGGTCACCCGGCCCTGATTGCGCGGGGTCGGATCGCCCAGGCGGTCGGCCACAATGGCATGGCAGAATTCATGGACGGCAATGCTGACAAGCAGCACGGCCATGGTCGTGAGAAAGGTCGTGACGTTGAAAGTCATGAGCGCCGCTCAGGCTACTTCCTCAACATGAACGGCCGGTCGTAGACGATTGCGCAGCATCTCGAAGACCATCGGCATGAAAGAAATGCCGATAATGGCGATAACGACCAGTTCGAAATGCTTCTGCACAATGGGCAACGTGCCGAAAAAGTAGCCGCCTGTCGTAAAGAGCGTTACCCAGACGACACCGCCGAACACGTTGTAGAAGATAAAGCGAGGATAGGTCATGGCGCCGATGCCGGCGACAAAAGGCGCAAAGGTACGGATGATGGGAATGAAACGGGCCAGGATGATGGTTTTACCGCCGTGTTTCTCATAAAAAGCGTGGGTGCGTTCCAGGTATTCCTTCTTGAGGAAGCGAATGTTACCCGAAAAGGCGCGTGGCCCGATGAAATGGCCGATCCAGTAGTTGACCGTATCGCCCAAAATGGCAGCAGCGGTCAGCAAGACGATCAACCAGACGATATCCAAAGCCCCCAAGCCGGCAAAGGTGCCGGCCGCAAAGAGCAAGGAATCGCCCGGCAGAAAGGGCGTGACCACAAAGCCTGTTTCTAAAAAGATAATCAAGAACAGGATCAAATACGTCCAGGTGCCATACGTGCTGATGATCTCTTTGAGATGCTCATCAACATGAAGGATGAAGCTAATTAACTCGGTCATGCCAAGCGAACTCTGAGGGTAGGAAAGAATAGAGGCTCAATTGAGCGCGCGAGACAACGGATCGCTCGAGCTGTTGCGGCGGCCAGAGGATGGCGTAGCGCCGCCCAACGGACGTCGCCACAACCACATGAAGACCAGACCGGCGGTAAAGCCCACTACCAGCCACCAACGCCACCCCATCATGCCTCTTCGTTAGGAGCCGAACGATGGTTGTTGCGACGTTCCCGATTCTGACGACGGAGGGCCACCAGGCCTTGGCGCACGCCGGCAGCCAGGCTGACCAGGTCCACCACGGGCCGGGTCACCCGTTTACTCATGAAACGGGTGGTATTGCGCAAGGTATCGGCCGTTTCCTGGGTCGAGGCCAAGACGGGCTTGATCTCCTGCCGCAACATGACAATCAGATGGCGAATTTGCCACAGCAGGATGATGAGGATCACACCGACAATGAAGGACTCGATGGCCAGGACGATGATGGCGATATCACGAAACGTAGCAAGGAAGTTGCCCACGGTAAAACTCGAGATTGGGGATCGGAAGAGTGGAGGTATCTATTTTACCCCTTCAGCCAGACGGCCGCAAGCATGAGGCCCCAGGCCAAAAGGGTTCCGGTCAAGACGTAGGTTTCGCCCACGCGACCATACTCGATACCCAGCAACGGCCCGCCTATCTGCCCCAGGGCAAGACCAAGTCCGGACATGAGCATGACCAGCCCCAGATCGGACCACCGTCGCCCCCGCCAGAGGTGAAACAAACCGGCATAAAGCAGGGCCAACAAGACCAACAAGGCAAGGGTGGGCGAAAGGAGCGGAATGGGCATCTTCACCGCTCGATGATGCCACCGCCGAACACGCGTTCACCATCATAGAAAACGGCAGCCTGACCGGGCGCCAGGTCACGTGCCGGCTCGGCCAGATGGACTTCGACCCGATCGGCCGTCAGCGGGGAGACGAGGGCGGGACGATCGGCCGCACGGTAGCGAATCTTGACCGTACAGGCCAGGGGCCCCTCAGGCGCCTGACCGATCCAGTTGACCTGCCCCACGGTGAAACGGTCGCGACCGAGCCGGGACGCCGGTCCGACAACCAGGGTGTTCGTTTCCGGTCGCAACTCCAGCACGAACAGGCGCTCATTGCTGCCCAGGTTGAGCCCCTTGCGCTGACCGATCGTGTAGAAGGGCAGGCCCTCGTGCCGACCCAGGACACGGCCTTCCTCATCCACAATGGGGCCCGGCCGGATGTGCTCGCCGGCCCAATCCCGCAGGAAACGCCGGTAATCGCCATCGGCCAAGAAGCACAGGTCCTGGCTTTCGGGGCGCGCGGCCACCGGTAAACCGTACTGCCGGGCCAGCTCCCGCACTTCGGCCTTGGTCAGATCGCCGACAGGAAAGGTGAGATGACGGAGTTCCTTCTGGGTGAGAACGCTGAGGACATAGGACTGATCCTTGCCGGCGTCCACCCCACGCAGCAGCTCGAAACCGTTCGGGGTCGCACGCACACGGGCATAGTGACCGGTGGCCAGATAATCGGCACCGAGAGCCAGGGCATGGTTGAGCAGATGATCAAAGCGAATCGTCCGGTTGCAGGCCAGGCAAGGGTTGGGCGTCAATCCGGCCAAATAGCCGGCGATGAAGAAATCTACGACCCGACGGCGAAAGATGGCTTCGACGTTGAGCAGGTAGAAGGGGATATCGAGCTGGGCCGCCACCCGGCGAGCGTCTTCCGTGGCCTCCAGGGTGCAACAGCGGTTCTCGCTGCCGTGACCGGCCTCGACTTCGGACCACAGCCGCATCATGACGCCGATGACGCGGTAGCCGGCTGCCACCAGGCGCGCGGCGGCAACCGAGCTGTCCACACCGCCGCTCATGGCGACGACGACGGTGGTCTCGGCGGGAGGCCGGGTGGGAAGGCAATCGAGCTGAAGGAGCATGAAGACAGAAGAACGGCTTGCCCTGGCGGGGATAGGATGCAGAGAACAGGATAAAGCCGGGAGCGGGAGATGTCAAGGCCTTGGAGACGGTTCCGGAGTGTGTTGGCGCAAGAGGGGCAGGCAGGCATAACGTTCAAACGTTCTAACGTTCAAACGTTCTCACCAACAAAAGATAGAACCGAGTCAGGCCTTGCGCAGCCCCCAAGCCGCGTGTGGTGTCTCCCGCCATCGGCAGGCGCGAGCCTGCACCGGCACCGACCCCGCCCGGCGAGGCCTTTCGCCTTAGAAGCCACGCGGCGTCCGGCTCCATCTCACCGGGCGTCAAAACCCGGAACCGGGACTTCGTCTCGCCAAACCCTGACCGGATCAGGCCCCGGCGTCCACCGCTTCCACACGGTCCGCGCGCAAACGCAGGGACACCGTCCGGGAAACGCTATCGCTGCCCATGCTGATGCCGTAAACCGTATTGGCAACGGCGATCGTGCCGCGATTGTGGGTGATCAGGATGAGTTGGGTCTGCTGCGCCAGCTCGCGCAGCACCTCGCCCACCCGACCGGTATTCGCCTCATCAAGGGCCGCGTCCACCTCATCGAGCAGACAAAACGGCGTGGGATTGACGCTGAGCAGGCTAAAGATGAGCGCCGCCGCCGTCAACGCCCGTTCGCCACCGGAAAGCAGCGAAAGTTGGGTGGTCTTCTTGCCCGGCGGGCGGGCGATGATGTCCACCCCGGTCGTATTGAGATCCTCGTCATTCGTAAGCACCAACCGGGCCGTGCCGCCGCCGAACAGGCGGGTGAAATAGTGGCCGAAAGCCTTGGCAACAGCCGCAAACGTGTGCTGAAACTGGTAGGCCATCAAGCGGTCGAGTTCGGTGATGACCCGGCGTAGCTCCTTATCGGCCTCCTCCAGATCGGCAGCCTGACGGGTCAGAAACGCGTACCGTTCGCGCACGGCTGCGTACTCGGCCGGCGCGGCGGGGTTGATCGGACCCAGGCGGTTGAGAATGCCCTTCAGGCGTTGGATCTCCGTCTCCGTATCGGGCGCCACGGCCTCCACACGCGGCAGGGTTGTGACGAGCGTCTCGAGAGGAAGCGGTTCCTGGGCGATGACCTCGGTGCCGGTCTCCAGCGTCACCAGCCCGAAATCGTGCTCGATCTGGCTGCGCAAGAAAGCCAGATGGTCTTCGGCGCGCTGGCGGGCAAGCTGGGCCTGATTGGACTGGATTTCCTCCTGATGCCGCCGGATCCGCAGATGGTCGATAGCCCGCTCGTATTCCGGGGCGAGTGCCTCCAGGCGTTCGAGTTCGGCCTGGGTCGGTTCGATCTGCGCCTGCAAGGCGTGACGACGCTCGTCGAGCGTCTGCAAGGCCGTCTGCAACTCGCCCAGATGGTGCTTTTGGGCGGCCATCTCGGCCTCCAGCGCTTGCAGGCGCCGATGGCGTTCGGCCATCTCGGTCTCGAGCTGGTGCAGATTGCGGTGATGGGTTGCGAGCGCAGCCTGGTATTGACGGCGGTTGGCGGCCAGGCTTTCGAGACGAGCCTGGGCCTGGGCCACGGCCTGCATCGGCCCGGTCAGGCTCAGCGTGGCCAGATGTTCCTCCAGGACGGCCAGACGACGGGATGTTTGGGCGAAGGCCGTCATCAGCTCCTGTTGCTCCTGCTGCCACGTGCGCAGTTCCCGGTCCAGAGCCTCGATGGCGCCGGTCAATTCCTGACTGCGCTCCTGTTGCCAGGCTTCGTTCTGACGACTGCGCTCGTGCGCGGCCTGGAGACGATGCAGGGTCGCCGTGGCTTCGCGTTCGGCTTTGGCCAGGTCGGCGATCTGGGCGGCCAGCCCGGACAGCTCGGTCTCAAGCGCCCGGTCGGCTTGCGCCAGCTGTTCCTGCTCGGCTTTCAGGGCCTGCAATTGGCGGCTCAGCTCGTCTATCTGGGCGGGCAGTTGCCGACGTTCGCGGCCACGGGCCAGGACGTTGCTCTGTGGTCGTGCCTCCCGGCTGCCACCGCTGATACTCCCACCGGGATGCACAAAATCGCCTTCCAAGGTCACCATGCGCGGGCGATCCTCGGCCTGGGCCAGGCGACGGGCCGTGTTGAGATCGGTCACAACCAACACCTGGCCCAGCAAGAGCTCGACTGCCGGCCGCACTTCGGGAGCAAAACCGACCAGATCGGCTGCCCAACCCAGCACACCCTCTTGTCGGGGCAACGGCCGTCGGCGGAGGGGTCGCATTTGGTCGAGGGGCAAAAAGGTGGCACGACCGGCCTGGGCGTGCTTGAGCAGGGCAATGGCGGCCTCGGCATCTTCCCACCGGGCAACCACGATATCTTGCAGACGTCCGCCCAAAGCCACCTCGATGGCTTGTTCAAGGCGGGCCGGCACCTCCAACAGATCGGCCATGGGACCGTAGATGCCGTGCAACTGACCGCGGCGGGCGGCCTGGAGCACATGACGGACTCCGGCCCCAAACCCCTCGCCTTCATCGTGGAGTCGCTCCAACAGCTCAAGACGGCTGCGCAGGCTGCGGATCTGGGCTTGGCATTCGGCCTGTTCCGCCGCCATCTGAGACTGTTGGCCGCGTATACGGCGACGCCTGGCTTCGATTTCCTGCTGCCTGACCAGCAATGCCTGCCCTTGGGCCGTCAATTCGGCCAGGGCAGCCTCTGCCGCTTGGATCGCGTGCTCCAAGCGGGCGCTTTCGGCAGCCGCCGCCGCGGCGGCCGCCAGGATGCGTTCCCGTTCGACCGCCAAGGCCCGACGGCGTTCCTGATTCTGATGAATGCGGTTCGCACGGTCGGCCTGTTGGGTCTGCAGGTCAAGGGCCCGGCGACGGATTGCGTTCAGTTCCGTTTCGACCTGACGCCGCTCGGTCTCGACGGCGGCCAGGGCTTCCTGCGCCATTTGCCATTGCCTTTGCTGTTCCTCGTACTCCCGTTCCAGCGTGGCCAGTGCCGTCTCGGTCTGTTGCCGTTGCTCTTGCTCGCCGGCCAGCCGCACGGCCAGGGCCTGGAGTTCGTACTCCAGTCGCTCCCGGACTTGCGCCAACCCACGCAGGCGTTCTTCAGCGATGGCCTGCTCGCGGGTCAGGGTTGTGTAGGCGGTGTGCTCCCGGTCGAGTTGCTGTTGCCACTCGGCGAGCCGACGTCGCAGCTCCGTTTGATGCTTCCGCAAGTCCGCCAACGCTGCCTGTTGCGCTTCGATCTGCGCCTCGGTACGGGCGATGGTCTCCTGCCAGTGCTGCGCGGCGGCACGGGTGTCCTCCAACCGGCTCAGCCCCAGATGCCAGACATGGCCATACCAGAGCAATAACAGAGTGCGCAACTGGGCGGCCGTTTCCTCGTATTGGCGGGCGCGCTCGGCCTGGCGTTCGAGCTGACGCAGCCGCGGCGTGATCTCGGCGATAATATCGCGCACCCGGCTCAAATTGACCGCCGTCTGTTCCAATCGCTCCAGGGTCTGCCGACGCTTATGGCGATACAGGGTCACGCCGGCTGCCTCTTCGAAGAGCTCGCGGCGGTCTTCGGGCCGCAAGGCCAAGGCCTGGTCGATCAAGCCCTGGCCGATGACGAGATGCGTTCGTCGTCCCAGACCGGAACGATCGAGCAGTTCCTGCACATCGCGCAGCCGCACCCGCTGACCGTTCAAAAAGTACTCGTTCTCGCCGGAACGATAGGCTCGGCGCGTTAGGACGACCTCGCCGAACGCAAGCGGCAGGCGATTATCGCTGTTATCCAGGGTCAACGTCACTTCGGCCATACCCATGCGGGCGCGACCGTTCGAGCCGCTGAAGATCATATCCTCGGTCCTCTTGCCGCGCAGCGTGGCATAGGCCTGCTCGCCCATCACCCAGCGGATGGCATCGGCGATGTTGCTCTTACCCGAGCCGTTGGGACCGACGATGGCCGTAATCCCCTCATCGAAGATAAGTTCGGTGGGATCGGCGAAGGTTTTATAGCCGTGCAGCTGGAGTTTTTTCAGACGCATGGTCCTTCCTACATGACCAGACGGCGAAGCGGCGACGGGATCCAACCCGGCAGCAGCCAATGGAGCACGGCGGCCAGGACCAACGCCACCAGACCGATAACGAGCAGGCGGCGTCGGCTATCCTGCAGCAAAGCCTGCACATTGCCCGTCACGAGCGGTTCGGCCAGAACCACCACCAGCACCACCTGGGCCACCACCTCGGCCCAGATCCAGGGGGCCAGGCCGAAGAGAATCGCCGCCGGGTGCGGCGCATCGACAAGACGTGCGACCCACAGCCCCAGGATGGCCACATAGCGCGCACCGGCGATCAAAGGGATCAGCCCTGCGCTGAGGATACTGCCCGCCAACAACAGCCCGGCACGACGGGCAAAGGCGGCCATCCAGATGGCCGGCTGCTCGACAGCGCCGCTTTGGCCGGTGAGCCACAGCATCTGGGAGGCGATGTAGTCCAGACTGCCGGGCACGGCGGCCAGGGCCCCTTGGTCAAGCAGCCGGCCCGCCACCAGGCTCAGCAGGAACACGGTGACCGTCCAGAGACCGACGATGCGCAGACCGACATCGGGCCGGGCATGACGCAAGGCCCAGACCAGGAACAACCAGCCGATCAGGCCGCTCAGGAGGGGCATCATGGTCTGCTGCTGGGCGAGAAAGCCCAGGCTCATCACCAGGAGCAGGCCCCAAACCAGGACGAGATAAATCAGAGGGTCGGTAGCCAAAACACGCATGGGCAGACCAAAGTAGCGGTAATCGGCCAAGAGTAGCACCAAAGCCGCCTGCAGCCTTCAAATCGCATTGGCGGCTCCCTCCTCTCCTCCGCAAACCACCTCTTCGAGCCAGCGGCGCAGCGCGTAGGCGACACGTTCCCAACCGGGGGCAAAGGGAAGGTCGGCGCCGAGCCCCTCGAAGGTATGGACGGTGAACGGCGGGGAAGACCGAAACCGCCGCGCGAGGATCCGGATCACAAGACCTTGGCGGCTGCCCAGGCCGATCCAGCCGGGCCGGGGTGGCGCCTGACGACGAAGCCCCATCAGACTGCGGCCGGAAGGTTCCAGCAAGGCCCAGGCCTTTAGCCTTGGCACAGACGGAAACGTTCTCGGAAACACACGCCGGGCCACGATCACCATGTTGGTTTCCGGAGGATTCGAGCCGTTCGATAGACTCTCAAAGGGGGCGACGGTTGCGGTCATCGGCCAGGTATACCATCTGTAACCCCGATCGGCAAAATAGGCGGCGAACGCGTGCCAGCGGTCGGGGGCCGGAGGAGTCAAAAACCAAAGGTCAGGACGTGTGCCTGCGACGTCGCTCATCGTCGCCACTCCGGAGTCGCCGCCACGCCGGGACGACAAACCTCCTGCGGGCTACGCCGCCGGGTACGCAACAGCCGCTGCGCCAACTCGTCGCTCAGATCCAACCGGCGCGGGGCGACGACCTCGGCCGGAGTAGGCCCCGGCCGAATGCAACTCGTCGGCAAGCCCAAGGCCCGACACAGCAACAGGCCGAAATCATAACGACTCAGGGCGGTGGGACCGACGAGATGGATGACGCCGGTGAAGTCCAGACCGGCCAGTTCGATCAAAGCCCGGGCCAGATCGACGACATAAATCGGTCGACGGATTTGATCGGTGAAGAGAACCACCGGTTCCCCGCGGCGGATCCCGGCGATCAGCCAGGAGGTGCTGTGATCGGGCGGATGAAAGCCGTAAATGAGCGACGTGCGCACGATAACCGGCGCCGGATGAGATGCCCGCACCCGCAGCTCGGCGCGAGCTTTGGCCCGGCCGTGCGGCGAAAGCGGATCGGCCTGGCCGGGCTTCGGCTCCGGGCAGGGCAGGTCGGCCTCCTCATAACGGGCAGCCGTGCCGTCAAAGAGGATATCGGTGGATACATGGAGGAGACGGGCGCCTACCGCCGCCGTCGCCTGGGCCACATGCTCGCTCCCGGCCACGATAACCCGGTCGAAGTCCTCGGGCCGACGGCTGATGGCCGTATGGATGACCAGGTCGGGCTGAATGGTGGCTATGGCGACCCTCGTCGCTTCGGCCTCGGTGATATCGAGCCGCAAGGGCGTGACCTGCGGTCCGGTTGCCGGCGGATGCTCGTAGTACCCGGCCCATACGTTCCAGTCCGCCGGGAGCATCGCCAGGAGATGGCGCCCCAAATAGCCGCTGGCGCCGGTGATCAGCACACGCAAGGCGTTTAGGGCTCCGGAGCGATGAATTGGGCCACCTTTTGCAAGGCAGCCTCGGCGGCCTCTTGCGCTGCTTGCTGTTTACTGGGCCCACTGCCGACGCCGAACACCTCATCCCGAATGCGGACCTCAACCGTAAATTGCCGGGCATGATCGGGACCGCTTGCCGCTATCGTCGTATAAACCGGCGTAGCACCGAGATGAGCCTGCGCCCACTCCTGCAGTCGGGTCCGCGCATCTTTGTGCACCTGGCCGTTACGAATGTCGGCCAGAAGCGGTTCGAGCAGCGGCAGCAAAAAGCGCGTCACGGCCGCCATACCCTGGTCCAGATACAGCGCGCCGATGAGGGCCTCGAAGGCGGCCGCCAGGATGGAGTCCCGTTCGCGGCCGCCGCTCTCATGCTCGCCCCGGCTCAGGAGCAAGAACTGGCCCAACCCCAGGCGCCGCGCGTAGCCGGCCAGGGCCTCACTGCGCACCAGATAAGCGCGCACGGCCGTAAGAAAGCCCTCCCGCTGTTCGGGAAAGCGCTGATAGAGCCATTCGGCCACGATCAAGGCCAGCACGGCATCGCCCAGGAACTCAAGCCGTTCGTTGTCGGCGTAGATCAGATCGGCCTCGTTGAGATAGGAACGGTGGGTAAGGGCGCGCAGGAGGAGCGATTTGTCGTTAAAACAAAGGTCCAACTGCGCCTCGCAGGCCCGCAACACCGCCAGAACATCAGGAGGACTTGAAGCCATGACCGGTCAGAATCAGAACAACGGTATCGTCGGGTTGCAACTGCGGTTCGAGCTGAGACAGTGCGGCGAAAGGCAGGGCGGCCGTCGGTTCGACGAAGAAACCGCGATGGGCCAACGCCGTCTGGGCCGGCCGAATGTCGGCCTCCGCAACCGCCAAAACGCAGCCCTTGGTTTTGCGCACGGCCGCCCATACGGCCTCCAACAAGGGCGGATGCGGCACGGCGACCCCGTCGGCAACGGTGCGCCGGGCCCGAAACGTCTGGGGATGGTAGCTATTGTGGCTAAAAGCAAGCAACGGCGCGCAGTTCGCCGCCTGCACGGCGACCAGGCGCGGCAGCTGGCGAATACAACGGCCTTTTTGCAGGCTGCGAAAGCCCCAGCGCAGCCCGCGCAGCAACGTGCCGTTGCCCACCGGCACCACCACCCAATCCGGGGCACGGCCGCCCAAATCTTCCCAGATCTCCCAGGCAATGGTCTGCATGGCCAGGGCATAGCCCGGATGCCAGACATGACTGGCATAGAACACGCCGGGCGCCGTCGCCGCCGCTTCGGCCGCCACCGTGACATCGGTGCGGTTACCGCTCACGGGGATAAGCCGGGCGCCGTAACGGAGGATCTGGTTTTTCTTGGCTTTCGGGGCACGGGCCGGGACGTAGATGTGAGCCTCCACCCGAGCCCGGGCGGCGTAGGCGGCCAGCGCGGCGCCGGCGTTCCCGGACGAGTCATCCATGACCACGGTGGCCTGGCCGCGCAGGTTGATCAACAGCGCTGCCCCCCGGTCCTTGTAGCTGCCGGTTGGGTTCAGGCTTTCGTTCTTAAGGTAGAGCATGCGGCCGTTGACTTCTTCGGCCAGCAGCGGCGTATGGCCCTCGCCCAGGGTGATGGGATTATCGGGAATAGGCGGCAGAAGATGTCGAAAACGCCACATGCCCGGCAAGCTCGGCTCGACCAGGCCGGGGTCAAACGGAACGGTACTGCGCAACTGCAAGGGACCGCGACACGCCGGCCGCGGACATCGCAGCCCGGCCGGAGGCCACTCCACCGGCTGATTGCAAATCCGACAGCGTAGGCGAAACGGTGTGGTCGGCATTCGCTCCGGGTTCTCACAACCACGGAGTAACGTCGCAAAGAGGGAAGGCTACTGCGCGGCGGCCAGCGCCTCTTCGATGGCGCTGATGAACGTTTCGAGCGGCTGCGCGCCCAGGATTTGCCGGTCGTTGATGAAAAAGGTCGGTGTGGATTGCACCCCACGCTGCCGACCTTCGCTGAGAAAGTCGTTCACATCACGACGCTTAACGCCGCTATCCCAGCAACGGTCGAATTGCCCCATGTCCAGACCGATGGCCTGGGCGATCTGGCGCAGACTGGTCCTGTTGAAAGCGCCGATGTTTTCGCCGCGCTGGTTGGCAAACAGGGTATCGTGATAGGGCCAGAACTTATCCTGATCGGCGGCGCACAGAGCCGCCATGGTCGCATCTACCGACTCCGGACCGAGAAAAGCAAAGGGATGAAATTCGTAGCGGACATTCGGATTGGCGGCGTAGCGCTCGATCAATTGCGGCAGGGTCTCCAAGGCATGGCGGGCACAGAAGGGACATTGGAAATCGCTGTACTCGCGAATGACAACGGCCGCATTTTCGGGTCCGCCCCAGGCCAGTCCGTCGGCGTTGGGCGGATTTTCGGTGAAGACCCTGCTCAACTCCAGAGGTCGTGGCCGATTGACCCATACGATAAGCCCCACCACCAACAGAACGCCAAGGGCAATGACGCTATAGGCCAGATAGCGGATACGACGACGGCGGGCCTCGCGCTGACGCCGGAGTTCACGGCGGGCGGCCGCCGATGAAGCCGCCACAGGTTCAGCGGGTTTGGAAGGCTTTTTTGTCATGGCACATTTTGAAAAAGAAAGAGCCAAAAGCGGTTTGCCTGCCATTGTACATAGCCCGTCATGTTCTGCCAACTCCAACCGCACACCGACGACCTGTTGAGGGTATAATAAATCCGGTTGTGGTCTGACGCGGTGCGTCAGGCCTCTCTTTGCGCCTCTCTTGCTCCCATCTGCACTTCGCCAGATCGATGCGTCTCCTTGCCGTCGTTCCCTATACGGTTGTGCTGCTCAGCTCGCTGCTGTTCTATCGCCCTAAAGGGCCACCGGCCTCGGTGTGGCTATGGCCCCTGCGTCTGCTGGCCCAGGCTCTGGCCCCGGTGTTGGGCTTGATCGGGATCGTGGCCGCTCTGGTCGGGCTGAGGCGACGGAACGGCGCCCTGGTGACGGCCGGCTTTTTGGGCGCTGCCCTCAATGCCCATTACATCCAACGCGTCAGTTCCCACCACGATGCCTTTGCCCGCGCCTTTGGCCCTGACTGGGAACAGCGCATCCCCCTGGAATTGCGGCCACGCCTGTGGCCGCGGCGTTGGACGCCGCTAACACCCCCGCCGCCGGCCATACACCTGCCGGACATCCGTTACGGCGTTTCCACCGACGGGACCCCCCTCCTGGCCGATCTGTGGCTGCCGCCCACCCACGTAACCCACAGCGGCCTGGGTATCATCTACATCCACGGTGGCGCCTGGCGCCGTGGTGACAAGGACGCAGGGACGCGGCCCTTCTTCCGACGTCTGGCCGGACAGGGTCATGTCATCCTGGATATCGCCTACAGCCTGGGGCCGAAGGTGCCGCTGACCCAAATGGTGGGCGATGTCAAGCGCGCCATTCTCTGGTTGAAGGCCCATGCTGCCGATTACGACATCCGCCCGGACCGTATCGTCCTCATCGGTGGCTCGGCCGGAGGGCATCTGGCGCTGCTGGCAGCCTACACCCCCAACCATCCCGAACTGCCGCCGGGCCCGGAAGCAGGGGATACTTCGGTGCGGGCGGTGGCCGCGTTCTACCCGCCTACCGACCTGCTGGCCATTTACCGGGAATCGCAGGCGCTGATTGAAGACCTGCTCGGTGCGCAAAACGAAGCCACGCGGCTACGGGCGTGGGCGGCTTTGGCCACGTTCCGGGCCTTGGGTTTTGTGCCGCGCGCCTGCGCAGCCAGCGAGGAGATGAACTACATCGCCCGGCTCCTCGGCGGTCGCCCGGAAACCGTCCCCTATCTGTACCGCTTGCTCTCGCCTGTTGCCCACCTCGGCCCGCATTGCCCACCCACACTGCTGCTGCAGGGCAGCGACGATTTTTTCGGCTTTGCGCCCACGGTCAGACGATTTTACGAAGCCCTCCTGGCCGCCGGTGTCGTCGCCGTGCTCATCGAATATCCGCATGCCGATCATGCCTTCGACCTGGTTCTGCCGCGGTTATCACCCGTTGCCCAGGCGGCGGTCTACGATGTCGAACGGTTTCTGGCCCTGATGGTGTAGACGTCAGCCCGACTCGACCAACAGACGGCGCAGCACTTTGCCCAGGAAGTTCTTGGGCAGCTCCGAGCGGAATTCGATGTCCCAGGGCACGGCTTCGGGGTCCAGACGGCGTCGGCACAGATGGAACAATTCGTCCTTAGACGGCGCCGTGCCGGGTCGCGGCACGACAAAAGCCTTGATACGCCATCCACCGGCGCCGTCGGGCACGGCCACCACGGCGGCTTCCTGGACTTTGCTGTGCTCGTAGAGGATTTCCTCGATATCCCGCGGATAGAGGCGGCGCTCTCCCAGGGTGATGACCTCGCTCTTGCGGCCGATGAGGTGGAAGTAGCCGTCCGTATCCATGAGGGCCAGGTCGCCGGTAAAAAGCCAGCCATCTTGCAGGCGGGTATCGCCGACATCGGGGCTGCCGGTGCAATAGCCCTGCATCACCTGCGGCCCGCGCACGACCAGTTCGCCCACCTGACCGGGTGGTAGATCGGCGCCGGTATCCGGATCGACGATGCGGGCATCGGTATTGGGTAACGGCAGGCCGATGGAGCCCGGTTTACGGGTACCGATCAGGGGATTGGCATGGGTCACGGGCGAGGCTTCGGTCAACCCATAGCCCTCGACCAGACGGCCGCGGGTCAGCTTCTCGAAGGTCTCCTGGACCTCCACCGGCAGCGGCGCGGCGCCACTGAGGCAGGCTTTGATGCTGCCCAGACCGTACTCCCGCGCATGGGGAGCGTGGTTGATGGCCGCATAGAGCGAGGGCACGGCCGGGAAGATGGTGGGCCGGGTGGTACGCACATGCTCGAGCAGAAGCCGAAGGTCGATCAGCGGCAAGAGCACGATCGTAGCGGCCACGGCGACGGGTAGGTTCATGGCCGTGGTCATGCCGTAGCTGTGGCGGAGCGGGATGGCGGCCAGAAAGGTCTCACCCCCGTAGTGCAGGTCAGGGAACCAGTGTCGGGTCTGCACGGTATTAGCCACGAGATTGGCATGGGTCAAGCCCACACCTTTGGGCGAGCCGCTCGTTCCCGACGTGAAGAGAATGGCGGCCAGCTCCTGCGCGGTCCTGGTCGGCGGCGGCGGATCGTAGGGCGCATCACGCAGCAGCACCGTCAGCGAGCGGCCTGAGACCGTCGGGTCTTCGCCCAGAGGGCCGACGGCAAAAGTCCAGCGCTGCAAAAAGAGGGCATACGTCTCAGGACCCAGCGCATCGGCAAGAGGATCGACCAGCAGCACCTCGCGCACCGCCGCCTTCTCTCGCACGGTCGTGATCAGATGACCGAACTCGGCCAGGGTGACCAGCATCACCGCCTGGGCCTCGGCGGCTTCGCGGGCGATGTGTTCGGCGTCGGCATCCGGATTCGGCAAGACCACCACGCCACCGGCGCGCAGAGTGCCATAGTAGGCGATGAGGAACTCCGGCATATTGGGCAGCACGATCAGAACCCGCTCGCCGGGGCGCAGACCTAATCCGTGCACGACGTTGGCGAATTGGTTGACCTTGCGGTCGAGCTGTTGGTAGTTCAGGCGGGCACCGAAGAAATACGTGGCCGTCCGCCGGGGCAACGCCGTCGCCGCTCCGGCCAGAAAATCGGGCAGCGGTCGGGAGGGAATGGGCACCGTGCGCGGAATGCCGGGAGGATAGGCCGAGAGCCAGGGGCGTCGCGTCAGCAGTTCCGCAGCGGCCGGTGCCGCCGTCTGCCCACGCCAGGACCCGGCCTGGCGATCGTCGCCGAGAAAGCGTTCGATGGCGCGGTTGACGGCGCGATGGCGCTCCAACTGCACCTTGTGTTTGGAAGCGCCGATATCCACCACTTCGGCGCCGGGGATGGTCGTTCCCACTTTCTCGTACACCCAACGCGGGAAGTAGTTATCCCGCTCCCCGGTGATGACGAGGGTGGGCGCCTGAATGCGCTCCAACAGGGTCCACCCCTGCCAATGGCGCAGGTTGTTGGTCATCATCCGTTTGAAGGCGTGGACTTCGGCGTTCCAGCGGGGTCGATAGTCCCACCATAAGCGAAAAAACGAAGTCGGTAGCCGATAGATCAGCGAGAGCAGTTTGGGCAGGGGATATTGGCCGGCCGTGGCAATGAGGACCAACCGCTCGATGTGTTCGGGATGGGCAACCGCGTATTCGACGCAAATGGAACCGCCGAAGGAATGGCCCACCAGGACAAAGCGGGGTGGCAGGCGCAGCGCCTGGGTTATGGCATAGAGATCGGCCACCAATTCGGCCATGGTGTACTGGCTATAGGGCGCATCACTCTGGCCGTGCCCGCGCAGGTCGGGCGCCACCACGCGATAGGAGCGGGCGAAGTATTCGATCTGATGCTCCCAGGTCTCGGCACAGCCCAGGTAGCCGTGAACGAAGACGATGGTGCGTTCGACCCCTTCCGGCTGGATATCGATCACGCTCAGTTTGTCCCCGACCACACCCGGAATCGGCACCTCGACGCGATACAGGTCAAAATCGAGATGAATGACACTCCGTTTGAAGCCTCGCAGTTGCCTTTTCACGGCCATCGCTCCTTGCTGAAAACGACTCGGCCGAATGTCGCCATGGCGATGACAACAGAAGTCCTACATTGCGAGGACCAGGGGGATGATCATCGGCCGGCGACCGGTTCTGCGCTGGCAGAAATCCAGCAACGACGCCTGCACCCGCTCGGCGATCGCCGAGGTCGTCTCCTCCTGTGCCAATACCTTCCACACGAGTTCCTTGGCCGCCGCGATCAACTCACTGGCCTCGTCCATGTGCACAAACCCACGCGACAGGATTTCGGGTCCCAGGATGACCTCCCCTGTCGCCTCATCCAGACCGATAACCACGACGAAAAAGCCATTGCGCCCGAGATGTCGTCGCTCGCGCAAGACCACCGAAGCCACATCGCCCAGGCCGTCGACAAAAACATCACCTGTGTTCACCACCTCGGCCGGACGCAATCCCCGGTGGTCGAGGGTCATGACCTGGCCGTTTTCGATCACAAAGATGTTGGCAGCGGGGATGCCTGCCTCACGTGCCAGCCGGGCATGGAGCACAAGCTGACGATATTCGCCATGGATGGGGATGAGATACTCCGGTCGCAGCAAGCGCAGCAGATGCTTCTGGTCCTCGCGGCTGCCGTGGCCACTGACATGCACCTCGGTGAGTTCGTCGTAGTAGATATCGGCTCCCAGGCGGAAAAGATTGTCCAGGGTACGGTGGATCATCTTCTCATTGCCGGGGATAGGCGAAGCGCTGATGATCACCGTATCGCCTTTGCCGATACGCAGATGGCGATACTGACCCTGACTCATACGCACCAGGGCGCTGGTCGGTTCGCCTTGCGTGCCCGTACAAACAATGGTCACCCGCTCCGGCGGGAGATGGTTCATCTGTTCCGGCGTCAACACGCCCCCGGCCGGCGGCCGCAGATAGCCCAACTCGGTGGCCATGCGGACATTTTGCAGCATGCTGCGGCCGGTCACGCCGACCAGACGACCATGACGCGCGGCCACAGCAAAGACCTGCTGAATACGCGAAATGTTCGAGGCAAAGGTCGCCACGATAACCCGACCCGGCGCCTGCGCCATGAGATGGTCCAGCGCTTTTGCCAGCTCCTGCTCGGAAGGGGTATAACCGGCCACTTCGACATTGGTCGAATCGGAAAGGAGCAACCGCACGCCGGCATCGCCCAAACGTCGCAGCTTCGCCTCATCGGTCAGACGACCATCCACCGGATGGGGATCGAACTTGTAATCCGTGATATGCACGACGGTCCCAACAGGCGTGTGCAAAACCACCCCCACCACATCGGGGATGGAATGGCACACATGCACAAACTCGAGGCGAAAAGCCCCCACCTGAATTTGGGTGGCATCGTCGATCACCCGCAGGTCGGCGCCATCCCATAGGCGCTGTTCGCGCAGCTTGTTTTCCACCAGCCCCAAGGTCAGGCGGGTCCCGTAAATGGGTGCTTTGATCTGGGGCAGCACATAGGGCAGCGCGCCGATGTGGTCTTCGTGGCCGTGGGTCAGGATGAAGGCCGCAACCCTAGACAGATTGGCCAACAGGTAGCTCGTATCCGGGATGACCAGGTCGATACCCGACATATCATCGGCAGGGAACATAAGGCCGGCATCCACGACGATGATGACATCCCCGTACTCAAAGGCCATCATGTTCTTGCCGAACTCGCCTAATCCACCTAAAGGGATAATACGCAGAGAAGAGGAATACGAATCCACAAATGTCAAAAGCTCACTCCATCATCAAAGAGTAAAAACCATAAAAAGTAACTGCCCATCTCTTGCGCTCGTTTCTGGCCTTATCAGGCTTCGCTGATTCTAAATCTGAGCCAGGACAAAACATCGGGCGCATGACCGTGCCTCAGAAAAACGTCAGTTGCTCGAAATCCCCTGAGGATGAGGATGCAGCGGCCAGACGGCGCATTTCCGCCAGTAGCAGGGGAATACGGGCAAAGTCACGTTCGAGCGCTTGCAGCCACTCGGGATTGCGCAATGCGGCCGCCGGATGATAAAGGGGCAGAACATAACGAAACGGCGGCGCCGGGCGCCGACTGCCGGCCGGTCGTTCCAGGCGCAGCGGTTGACCGTGGATACGGGTAATCCGGGCCGTCGGCGGGAAGAAATGGGCCATAGAAAAGCGCCCCAGCGTGACGATGAGATGAGGGTCAATGCCTTCGATCTGACGATCGAGATAGGGCCGACAGGCTGCGATTTCCTCGGGTAGAGGGTCCCGGTTGGCCGGTGGTCGACACTTGATCACATTGGCAATGAAAACCTGCTCGCGGGTCAGACCGATGCTTTGCAACAGGCTGGCCAGCAACTGCCCCGAAGGACCGACAAAAGGCCGCCCCTGGCGATCTTCGTGATAGCCGGGCGCCTCACCGATGAACAGGATCTCGGCGTCGGCCGGCCCCTCACCGGGCACGGCTTGGGTGCGCAACCGTCCCAGCGGGCAGCGGCGACATTGCCTTATCTCGGCGGCCAGAGCTTCTAACGCGGCAGCAGGTGTGTTCATCGCTCCTTCATGCGGACGGGGTGGTCTGACCCGGCCAGGTCTGGACCAATGTCGCTTCCAGCGCCCTCAGCTCGGCCTCAAGCTCGGGGCGGTTGAGACCGTATCGCGTCATCAACAAGGCATCTTCATCGTTGTCGCTGTAGTAATGCGGTCGACGCCCGACCTGGGCAAAACCATGGCGTCGGTAGAGAGCGATGGCGCGGGCGTTCGAGACCCGTACCTCGAGGGTGACCTCCTTACAGCCCAGGCCGGCTGCGAGCAGCAATAAGTGCAGCAGCAAATAGCTGCCCAGATGACGGCCGCCGTAATCGGGATGGGTGGCGATCGTCGGAATGTGGGCCACATCGCCCATCTGCCAAACGCCGCCGTAGGCCAAAATGGGCGGCAGCCCGGCGGTGCGACTGCGCACCACGCGATAGTGGGACCAGGGATTGGCTATCAGTTCGCGCCGATAAACGCCACTTGTCCAGGCCGGCGTGAAGACGCGACGTTCGATGGCCATGACCTCAGGGATATCCTCGAGGCGCATGACATCGACAAAAAAGGGTAAAACCACGGAAGGGCGATCCATAAAGCAGTTCAAAGCGAACCGAATGCCGCCCGCTCAACCCAGGTAAATCGGGTTGAGGGTGATGGGATCGTCCCACTCGCCGGCCTGCAGACGGCGCCAGGCCAGAGCCGCCAGGACGCCGGCCCGGCGTATGGCCAGGGCCGGGGGCACAATGGCCGCCCGATCGCCCCAGGCTTCCGTCAGGGCCTGGGCATCGGCCGGGGTCAATTCGCCGGCAAAGCGCAGGGGCGGAGTCAGCCGGGCCAGCAGTTCGGCCAGGGTACCCAACTGCCAGTCTCCCAGGCGCCGAGGCCAGGAGTCATCGGCAGCATAGACGGCGGCGTTGTAACGGCCGCGACCGGCTGCCACCAGCGCACATACCGGCCAGGCACCGAGATGGGGATAGGCCACCACATCGAGGGTGGGAACGCCCACAAGAGGCAGACCGGCGGCGGCTACCATGCCCTTGGCCAGACTCACGCCTACCCGAACGCCGGTGTAGGAGCCAGGACCGATGGCCACGGCCACCGCCGTGAGCGCCTCAGGGGACACTCCGAGCAGGTGCAGCAGCGCCTCGATCTGGGGCATCACCTCACCGGTATGACGGCGTTGGGTCCGCCAGTTCACTTCGCCCAGGACCTGTCGGCCATCATACAAGGCAATGGTGGCCCAATCGGTGGCGGTGTCAAGAGCCAGGAGCATAGCGTCTCAGCCGGCAGAAGAACGGCGATGGTCGGTCAGCGTGATCCGGCGACGGCCGGGACCGGCATCGGCCAGGGTGATGTCAATCCGTTCGGCCGGCAAAAGGGGCAAGATGGCATCGGCCCATTCAATCAGGACAATGCCGCGATCGAACAGTTCCTCCAGGCCCAAGGCCTTGACCGCGGCCACGGCCTGGCCGGTTTGCTCGGAGCGCAGGCGATAACAATCCACGTGATAAAGCCGATTGCCGTTGGGTAGTTCGTATTCGTTGATGAGGATGAATGTCGGACTGGTAACGGCCTCGCGTACGCCCAAACCGGCAGCAATGCCCTTGGCGACCAGAGTTTTACCGGTGCCGAGCTGTCCGGACAAAGCAATGACCAGGGGCGGTTTCAGCGTGGCACCGAGTCGAGTCGCCCAGGCCAGGGTCGCCTCAGGCGATTCGCTCAGAAACGTTTCCGACATGGGCCGGATTGTAACGGATCGCATGAGAAACAGGCAAAGCCATCGGCCGCCAGGACCATACCGTCAACCCTTCCCCGGCACGGGTCTCGATCTGACAAAGACCCCGCCATGATGCTAAGCTTAGGGCTATGCGCATTGCCGTCCTCTCCGACATCCATGCCAATCGGATTGCCTTAGAAGCGGTTCTGGCCGTCGTGGACACACTCAAGCCCGATGCCATCTGGTGTTTGGGGGATGTGGTGGGCTATGGGCCTGAACCCCAAGCCTGTGTTGAGCTGATCGCGGCCAGGGCCGATCTCTGCCTGGCTGGCAACCACGACCTGGCCGTGGTCGGTAAGGTATCGCTGGATGAGTTTTCGCCCGATGCCTACGCTGCCGTGCTCTGGCAACGGCCGCGGTTATCGGCAACGGCCCTTGCCTGGCTGGCCCAACAGCAACCCCGCCTGGAACCGGCCGGCATCACCCTGGCCCACGGCAGTCCGCGCGATCCCATCTGGGAGTATGTGCTCGATGCCGCAACGGCCGCCGCCAATCAGGCCTATTTTGAGACCCAGCTCTGTCTGATCGGCCACAGCCACCTGGCCATTGCCTGGCGCTTGCAACCCCAGGCCGATGGGGCCTGGATACGGGTACGGTTGGAACGTCGACCGGTCGGCGAGATGTTGGCTCTGACCACCACCGACCGCTGGTTGCTCAATCCCGGCAGTGTGGGACAGCCACGGGATGGCGACCCGCGCGCCTGTTTTGCCCTGCTCGATACCGCCAACCTGACCTGGACCTGGCACCGGGTTGCCTACGATGTGGCTGCGGTGGATGCCGCCATCCAGGCAGCCGGCTTGCCGCGGCGCTTGGGACGTCGTCTCTACAGCGGCCAATAGGAACCATGGCGCTCGTGCCGGCGTCTGCGCGATCGTAGACCTCTGCTCACCGTCCATCCGGAGTCAGACCTGCGCTTTTCCCGGATGGGCATCGTTCTCCTCTTCGAGGTGTCGCTATGAAGCGCTTTTTGGGCTTACTCCTCGTGGCCGCGGTCCTGATCGCCGGCGGTTGCGCCGCCCCTGTCGGCGGACCGTCGGAAACAAAGCTGGTTCCGGCCCAACCGCCGGTGCCGGAACTCTCTCGCCTCGGAGCAGGTGAGCTGGCAACGACAACCGGCCGCGTCTCCGACCAGCAGCTTCAGCAAACGCGCCAGGTCATCTACAACGCCGGCCTGATCCTCGTCGTGAACGATACCGAGGCCGCTGCCCGGCAGGTGGCCGAATTGGCCACCTCATTCGGCGGTTATGTGGCCGACATGAACGGCTATCGCGATAGCGATAACATCCTGCGTTATACGATCACCCTGCGCGTGCCGGCCGCGCAGTTCGACGCTGCCCGCGCAGCGCTGCGCGCGTTGGCGGTGCGGGTAGACAACGAAACCCTGAACACCAACGACGTAACCGACCAGTACTACGATCTGGATGCCCGTTTGCGGGTGCTGCGCGCAACCGAAGAGGAACTGCTCGCACTCCTGCGGGAGACGCGCGAACGCGGGGGCAAGGTCGAGGACATCATGACCATCTACCGCGAGTTGAACAGCCTGCGCGCCGAGATCGAATCGCTGCAGGGCCAGCTCAACCGTCTCGAGCGGCTGGTCGCGTTGTCCACCATCACGGTCGAGTTGCGGCCTTATGAGCTGACCGTGCCGGTCACGACGACAACGTGGAATCCCCTCCAGACCGTCCGCGAGAGCTACGGCACCCTGGTGCAGGTCTTGCGCGGTCTGGTGGATCTGATCATCCGGCTGTTGATCGTCGGTTTGCCGGTCCTGCTCATCCTGGCCCTACCCGTCTTGGTTGTGTTGTTGCTCGTGCGGGCCCTGGTGCGACGGCGACGTGGACAAAGCTGAACCGTGGCTGCGCTCTGCGAAGACGGCGGGGGTGGGAAGGGGCCTCTCACCCCCATTTGCTTCGGTAGAGGGCCTACATCGGCCGGACAGACCTGTGCTACAATGAAACGAGCTCTTTGCCTTTCGGAGTTGTGATGTTTGACCAATTCAATCTGAGCGGTTTGGCCATTTTGGCCGTTATCCCCATCCTGGGTTTTCTCATTTTCGTCCACGAATTGGGCCATTTTCTGGCCGCCCGCTGGATGGGCGTGCGTGTGCGTGAGTTCGGTTTTGGGTATCCCCCGCGCATGCTCAAACTCTTCGAGCGCAACGGTGTTGAATATACCCTCAACTGGTTGCCGTTGGGAGGCTTTGTCAAGATGGTGGGCGAACAGGACGATTTCGACGGACCCGGTAGCCTGGCCGCCGCTCCTCCCTTGCGTCGCGCCGTCGTCCTGGTGGCCGGTTCCTTCATGAACATCGTCACGGCCGTCGTGCTTTTTGCCGTCCTCCTGGCCGCCGTCGGCGTCCCCCGCCTGCAGGCGGACCCTGCCACGATGCGCGTCCAGATCGAGGCCGTGGCCCCCGACAGTCCGGCCGAAGCCGCCGGTTTGCAGGTGGGCGATGTGTTTATCCGGATCGACGGCGTGGAGATGTTCGGCGCCGAGAACGTCAGCAATGCCATCCGCGCCGGCGCCGGTCGCCCGGTCGCCATCGTCCTCGAACGGTCAGGACAACAGTTCACCGTGACCATCGTACCCCGTCTTCCTGCCGAAATCCCGCCCGGTCAGGGAGCCATCGGCGTGCGCATTGCTCCCATCATCCCGCCGGATGCGGTCACGCGTGAACGGATGGGGGTAGGCGAAGCCCTGGTCGCCGGTGTGACCTATACCGTTCGCTTTATCGGCCTGATGATCGAGGGGCTGAGCGGCCTGTTGCGAGGGCTGTTCGGACAACAGAGCGCCGTGCCCGAAGGCGGTGTGGGCGGACCTGTCGCCATCGCCCGGATTACGGCCGAGGTGGCCCGCCAGGGTTGGGCCAACCTGCTGGAGCTGACCGCCATCCTCAGCCTGAACCTGGCCGTCCTCAACCTGTTGCCTATCCCGGCCCTCGATGGCGGCCGCCTTCTTTTCGTCGCGCTTGAAGGCATACGCCGCAAGCGCATCCCCCCGGAAAAAGAGGCTCTGGTTCATCTGGCCGGTTTTGCGCTGCTGCTCGGTCTGATGTTCCTGATCACCATCGTGGACGTGCAAAACTGGGTGGCCGGCCGGCCGCCGTTACCCTGAGCCGCCGCGCCGCTCAGGGTTGCAGGCGATAATAGGTGACGGTGACGAGGGTGAACCGGGCTTGCACCTGGCGCTGCCCGTGGCTTTCCAGCCAACGGCGGATGAGGCCTTGCCGGTCGTAAAAATCGGCTTCGCTCTCGATCAGCCACACGCCCTGATAACCGGCCAGCATGGTCGCCAGACGTTCGGGCACCTGGGCCGCATCCGTGGGCCGATTGGCATAAGGGGCCTCTAACCAGGGATAGGAGCCGGGATCATAATAGCGATAGGTGTGACGAATATAAGGCATGAGGAACAGCGTCACATCGCCGGGCTGGCGTCGCGGGGCCACGTAGCCGGCCGCCGCGCGAAAATCCGACTTGATGGGCATGTGCATTTGTTGCCAGCCCACCCCAAACGGAAAGGCCAGCCACAAGGCCAGTACACTCAGGGCCAGCAGCCGGTAACGTTGGGCCACCTTGATCACCCCCCAGGCCATGAGCAACAGTTGGGCCGGCAACGTCCAGATGAGATAGCGATCGGTGAATAGGGGTGTGATCAGGCAGATGACGTAAAGCAGCAAGAGCGGTACGAACCACCAGGTCAGCAGAAGGCGCACCCCGCGCAGGCGATCCGAAGGCCAGAACGCACCCGCCAGCAACAGGAAAACGGCCGGCGCCAGAATCCACATCCCCGGCAAAACCAGAATACCGGCCAACTGCGCCGCCCAGGTGACAAGCAGCATCCGCCCCAGAGGCACAAAGGGATGACCGGTGGCAAAGTCGGGATCGGTGAGCAAGGTCCATTGCCAGCCAATCAAGGGCAGATAAGGCAGGATCAGCACGGCCAACGCCGCCGCGAACGACCGCCAACGACGACGCCAGCGCGGCATGAGCAGAAACCAGACCACCTGCAAAGGCAGGACCAAGGCAGCCAGGACGTGGAGATAAAAGCACACCGAAACCAGCGCCACCCACAGGCCCCATCGCCACCACCCGCCTCGCTCCATAGCCCGGACGAAAGCCCACAGGACGGCCAGGATCAGAGTCACCACCAGGGCATACATCTTGGCTTCCTGGCTGTACCAGAGATGGTAGGGATTGAAGCTCAGCAACAGCGCCGCCACCCAACCCATCCGCCGCGTGCCCAGCCATCGCCCCCAGCGATAGATCAACGGTACGGCCAAAACCCCTGCCAGCGCGCTGGGAAAACGCAAGGCAAATTCGCTGTGCCCGGCTACGGCCAGCCAGGGCCGCAACAGCAGGAAAAAGAGCGGACCGTTTTCGCCCGGTCGGGTAAACATGGCCAGCGCCTGGGCCAGCGGTCGGGTGGCAAAACGCAGGCTATCGGTCTCATCGCGCCAGAGGGACTGCGCATCCAGGCCGTAAAGACGCCACGCCCAGGCCGCCAACACCAAGACCCATACCAACACGGTCTCGCGCGACAACCGGTGCCTTGTCATAACGCCTTGTCAGCGTGGTGTCCGATCGGACCCGGTCAGCCTTTGGGCCCGTCGATGCAAATAGAAAAACCCCACCGCCAGAGAGACGAAGGCAATCAGACCGCATCCCAAAAGGAAATAGGCGGTGTAGAGGACAAACGTATCGATCAACTTGACCAGCCGGTCGGTGGTTGCGCCTGCCGAGGCCAGTTCGGTCGTTGCCGCAACGGCCGTTGTCGGCTCGGTAACGGTGATGCCTGCGCCTGGGGCCATCGTCGGTGTCGGCAAGGGCTCCAGGATTGCCGTCGGCGAGATCACGGCCGGGGGTGGGATGAGGGTCGGCAGCGGTTCCGGCAGCGGCGGTGTGGCGGTCGGCAACAGTATCGTCACAGGTGGCGGCGTCGCCGTGGACACAGGCGGAGCCGTGGGCGGCGGTGTATCCGTGGGGATGGGCGTCGCCGTAGGCAGCGGTGTTGCCGTGGGCACGGGCGTGGCCGTAGGGAGCGGTGTCGCCGTGGGGACGGGCGTGGCCGTGGGACTATCGCTCTGAAAGGCCCGTGTCCCCGCAGGACCGATGATGCTGAGACCGGTCGTGAGCATAAGGGTCGCTATGACCAGCCAGATGAGAAGAGCCTGTTGCCCGTACCAAACGCGCAAACGACGAAAGCCATTCATGGTGCGCCATTATAACCCGTTGCTCAGGCCTTTGCACAGGCGCCGACGTTTGGTTTAGACTGCAGCCATGACGATGACACTGGCCCTTGTCCTTAGTGCCCTCTTCATCCTCGGCGCAAGTGTCTTCCTGCTGATCGGATGGGCATTGGTGTATCGACCGCACCCCCACATCGAGGGCCGGCTGCGGGTGCCGGGCTTGCGGGCAACGGTTGAGGTCCTGCGCGATCGTTGGGGCGTACCGCACATCTACGCGCAAAACGAGGACGATCTCTGGTTTGCGCAGGGCTTTGTCCATGCTCAAGACCGCCTCTGGCAGATGGAGCAGTGGCGGCGCCTGGCAGCGGGACGCCTTAGCGAAGGGCTGGGCGAAGAGGGGCTGCCGTTCGACCGCCTGGCACGCGTGATCGGGTTCCGACGCACAGCCGAGGCGCAGTTCGCCCGCCTGCGTCCCGAAACGCAGGCCGTGCTCGCCAACTATGCCCGCGGCATCAACGCCTTTCTGCAGCTGTACGGTCGTCGCCTCCCTCTCGAGTTCACCGTACTGGGCATCCGACCGGAGCCGTGGACCCCGGTGGATTCGCTGAGCATCACGCTGCTGTTGGGTTGGGCGCTCAGCGGCAACTGGCAAGAGGAACTGACCCGGGTCAGCCTCTACACGCGGTTGGGACCGACGCGTGCGGCCGAGCTATTGCCCGATTATCCTCCCGGTAACCCGGTCGTCCTGCCCGGAGAAGTCCAGCCCGGCCAGGCCGAACGGCTGTTGCAGGCCTACCGCGAGATGCAGAGCTATATCGGGCTGACCGCTCCCGGCCAGGGAAGCAACAACTGGGTCATCGGCGGGGAACGCTCGATCACGGGCAAGCCCCTGCTGGCCAACGATCCCCATCTGGCCGTAACCATGCCGGGACCGTGGCATCTCATCCATCTGGAAGCCGGGGGCGATACCCCGCTCCGGTTGATCGGCGCCGGCATGGCCGGCATCCCCGGCGTGCTCCTGGGCCATAATGACCATATCGCCTGGGGTGCCACCGCCGCTTTTCCCGACACGGCCGATCTCTATGTGGAAAAACGGCATCCTCACATCCCCAATCGCTTTCTGTACGGCGATGTCTGGGAAGATGCCCGGCACTGGGAAGAGGAGATCCATGTGCGCGGGGCAGCGCCCCAGCGTCAGAGCGTCACGGTGACCCGTCATGGGCCGTTGATCGGCGAGTTCCTGGCCGAACACGAGCGGAATTTCCCACCCCTGGCCCTGCGTTGGGTAGGACACGACGAGACGAACAGCATCGAGGCCCTCTTGGATCTCCAGCGCGCCCACAACTGGGAGGCGTTTCGTCAGGCTGCCGCCCGGCACATCACCCCGGCGCTCAGCTTGGTCTACGCCGACCGGGACGGCAATATCGGCCTGATTGTGGCCGGCCGGGTCCCCATACGGGCAGCAGGTCAGGGGTTGGTGCCGGCGCCGGGTTATAGCGGTACGCACGAATGGGTGGGCTATATTCCGGCCGAGGCCATGCCGCAACGGTTCAACCCGCCCGAAGGTCAGCTTTTCTCGGCCAACAACCGCGTTGTCCCCAACGATTATCCCTATTGGTGGGGCCTCGACCACTATCCGGGCTATCGTGCCCGTCGCATCGCCGAACTGCTGAGCAGCCGACCCCGTCACTCCACCCGTGATTTCCAGACGTACCAAACCGACACCTTCACACATCTCGGCCGAACCCTGGCGCCCTACTTTACCCTGATCGACCCCAAGGACCCCTGGGAGCGTCGGGCGCAGCGGGCCTTGCTGGAGTGGAACTACCGCATGGACACAGACAGCATGGCGGCCGTGGTGTTCGAGTTATGCCTTTACCACCTACTCCAGTTGGTCTATGGCGACAAGCTAGGACCGGCGCTGGGCGATTTTATCGGCCTGCCGCGCCTGCGCCCGCTCCTCGGCGGTGCCTTTGGTCTTCAGGCCGTAACCCGGCTGGCAGAATGGCTGGAGCATGAAGAATCCTGGTGGTTCGGCGAAGGTTCGACGGGTCGCCCCCGCACACGAGAGGAGCTCCTGGCTCTGGCCCTCAAGCGGGCCGTAGAGACGCTGAAACAAACGATCGGTGACGATGCCCGTCGCTGGCATTGGGGCCGTCTCCATCAGATCATCTGGCAACATCCGCTTGGGGGATTTCGCCCCTTCCGCCAATTGCTCAACCGTGGTCCTTTCCCCGTTCCCGGCAGCAACACCACGCTCAATGCGCAGCTTCTGGACTACACGATGCCCTTGCGCACGGTCACGGTGGCGCCGCTTTACCGCATGGTCATCGATGTGGCGCAGTGGGATCGCTCCTTATTCATCGCGGCGCCGGGTCAATCCGGCCTACCCGGTCACCGTTTCTATGACAACTTGATGCACATCTGGCTGGAGGGCGAGATGATCCCCATGGCCTTCTCACGCGCCAAAGTCGAAGAATCCGACCCGCTCTATCGGCTGGAATTGGTAGCCACACACTGACCGGGTATCATCCCGTTTGCCGTCATGGCTATCGTCTTGTCATGATTCGGTCAGCCTTTCCACCGGTTTTCGGCACATAAGCCCTGCGTCTGAAGACGGGTCCGATCGCCCCCTTCTCCAAGCCATAAGCTGCTAAATTTGCATAAACGAATAATTATATCATCTTTTCGGCAAAACAAGTAGGGGATCGATAAGATATCCGTAGTCACGCACTTCAAAATGCAGATGGGGTCCGGTGGAATTGCCGGTAGATCCGACAAGTCCAATGATATCGCCTTTCTTAACAATATCGCCCGATTTCACAAAATACTCGCGCAAATGAGCATAAAGCGTGATGTAATCAATCCCATGATCGATCACGATATGATAACCATAGCCGTTATCGCTCCAGCCGGCAGTCAGGACCGTCCCCGCATCGACGGCATAGACCGGCGTCCCCGCTTCGGCGGCGATGTCGAGGGCCATATGCTGGCCGTGGCGAAAACCCTGGGTGATGGCCGTGACGCCGTTGGTGATGGGCCAGATGAAGCGGCCGTCGCCGTAGGGCCAGCCGTTACCCGGTGTGCGCGGAATGCGTGCGTCCTCGGGATCGCGGTAGCGGCTGCGGGCATCGGGAATGAGGAGGTATTGGCCGGGTTCTAACGCCGCTTCGTCCGTAAGTCGATTGGCGTCGATAAGCGCCTCCGGTTCGATGCCGTACCAGGCGGCAATGCGGGCAATGGTCTCACCGGATTTGACCCGATGGCACAGATCGCCGAGAGCCGGAATAAGAACGACCATACCGCCGTGCCACTCGTCTACCGGTCGGCCGTCCTGCCCACGAACACACGCCATGGTTTGGCTATCGCGGCCGAGGGCAATGGCCACTCGGTCCGGGGTATCCCCAGGCCGGACGGTATAGAGAAAGCGACCGACAGGAGGCCCCGAATGGGCAGGTGGCTGCGCTTCGCCCGACACGGACACACCGGCATCGCTTTCTGAGCGGTGGCGGGGAGGGGCGGTCGTGCGCAACTGCGGGAGATAGAGGCGATAAGTCAACGTCTTTGCCCTCGGACCGACTTCGTCCCGCACGGAGACCGGTGTCAGTGTCGGCAACGGCGGCGGTGTAGGCGTGGGTAGCGCCTGAAACACCCCAGCAGGAGGCGGCAGAGGCCCACCGGCCAGACCGCGTGCCGGCACGAGAAGCAAGGCGACGAACAGAATGAGAACCAAACGCAACAGGCGAGTCATAAGGAAACGGTTGGACAGACGGCCGTCGATTCTTTATCATAACAGCAACGGCCCTCGCTTCTCAATACCTCTTTTTGGCTATATAGTTCGCTCTGACATCGTCATGGGTCTTGCCGATCTCCACATCCATTCCTGTCATAGCGATGGTACGGCTACGGTAGCCGCCATCCTTCATCACGTTTCCGAGTTCACCGACCTGGATGTCATCGCCATTACCGATCACGATACCCTGACCGGTGCCCTTCAGGCTTGCGAGATGGCGGCACGTTTTCGGGTTCAGGTCGTTCCCGGCATGGAGATCACCACACGCGAGGGTCATCTGTTGGCCCTGTTCCTGGAGACGCCGGTGCGGCCTTGGCAATCGTTCGTCGAGACGGCCGAACAGGTGCGGTTGCGGGGAGGATTGCCCTTCGCTGCCCATCCTACCGGTAGCTTGGGGAAAAGCATCGGCCGGGCGCGTTTGCGTCAGATCGTCCGGCGCCATCCCGGTTTGCTGGCCGGGCTCGAGGCCGAAAACGGCGCGCTGGCCACGCTCCAGGACAATGCCGCGGCCCAGGACCTACGCTGGGAGGTGAATTTACCGGGGTTGGGCAATTCGGACGCCCACTCCCTAGCCTGGATCGGGTGTGCGACCACCGTATTCGCTGGGCATACCGTTGCCGATCTGCGACGAGCCCTGGAAACCGGGGCAGTCGTGCCGTTACCGGTTCGGCGCCGGGATGGCTATTTCCGCCATATGGCCTGGCGCTTCGCCTTGCGCCTTGGCATGGGATTGGTAGACGACTTCGAAGTACGCAAGGGTGCGGAGGGACACCCGCGTTGGATGCGGGTACGTGCCGTATAACTTTGTGGTATACTAAAGCCCCATCTACTGCGGAGACGAATGATGACCACCCTGGCGGCCGTAGCCGAACGCACATCTGAACTCGAAAAGGCCATGTATGAGTTGACAACAACGATGCACGGCCTGGTCCAACACACGGTCACCATAGCCCAAACCGTCGATAGTTTGCGGCAAGAGATGGAACGCTTTGTCCGAGAGATGCATAGCTCGTACGAGCGTCTGCAGACGCAGCAATCGGAGTTGAGCGCCGCCATCGCCACTCTGCACGGGCAATACGTGCGCGAAATGGCCGCCCTCCGCCGCGAGGCCGAGGAACGCGACCGTGCCTATCGCGAAGAAATGGCTGCCCTCCGCCATGAAGCCGAGGAACGCGACCGCGCCTAT
>JBBINH010000024.1:0-48883 GCA_037443945.1 Caldilineales bacterium | reverse complement strand
AGAGCCGTCCGGCAGGCAGCCGTCGCCGCCGGCATACCCAAACGCGTCACCTGCCACACCTTCCGCCACAGCTTCGCCACCCACCTGCTGGAAAACGGCTACGACATCCGCACCGTACAGGAACTGCTCGGCCATAAGGACGTGAAAACGACCATGATCTATACGCACGTCCTGCAGCGCGGCGGCCTGGCGGTGCGCAGCCCCCTCGACCCATGACACCCTCCCGCCGCGCTGCACTGCGCCGGAGATGGGAGGGATGGTGGCTCTGGTCGCCCTCGGCACCCAGCCCTTTCCCCAGAGGTCTATCAGGCCATTCTCAACACGCATATGTGGACGGAAACAAGATGCGAGAAGGAGCGCTTCTACCTTTGCACCGTGCGGGACTCTACGCCATCCTGGAGCTATGGGGCGAGAGCACACTTTTCACTGGAGTACGATCACTCTACATGACGACCTAAGGCGTTGTCCAAGACGACTCCGTTCTCTCTTTCGTTGGTGAGTGTTGGTTTGGGTAGCGTCTCAAGCGACTTGCCCCGAGCCTCGCTTCCGCTGCTCCTCGCCGGTTTGTGGGCAGGGGCAGCAGCTCGGAGAGCGTTCACACGCCCAACGCATCGCGATAGCGCACTTGTCCGGGTGGTGCCCCGGCCCTTTGCCGGGGCCTTGGGCCGGGGTAGCCTACCCGGCTGCCCGCCACCATGCGCCGATGGAAAATCAGCCTCTCTGAGCTCAGGCGCCGGCCGACGCCCGGCGCCGACTGGAGGCCAAAGGTCGCGTTCCTTCTGCGGGCATCGCGCCACTCGAGAACCCGAATGCCACGCGCGGCGGGTCCTCGCACGCCCGGCGCCGCCGGGCAACGGTGGCGCCGGACGCAGCAGGTCCTACTGCGTCCGGCGCTGCGTCCCCTCCTGGCCGTCCGCACGGCTGCACCCCTCGCCGCGCGTGGCGACCCTTACCGTTATCCGCCCAGCTCTTCCAGCCGTTTCTGCCACTTCGCCACCAGGCGATCGTAGGTCTCCTGATTGATCTCGCCGTTGGCCAGGCGCAGATCCAGATTGTCCAGCAGGGCCTGGATCTCGGCCCTGGTCGTGGGCACGGCGGGAGTCGTCCCTGCGGCCGGTGACGACGGCATGGCACCGGCCATGGCCTGGGCCACCATCCCGGCCAATCCGGCGCCCATACCCAGCCCGGCGCCCAGACCCACGCCGGCCGCAACACCCTCGCCGCCGGTGCCGCCCTGACCTACCCCTTCGGCTGCCGTGCCCAGGGCGCGAGCCGCCTTGAAGCGCAGGTAGGCGTTCATATCGCCGATGGCGCCCATCGCTGCCCGCTCGTCAATGGCCTTGAGCGTTTCCTCGGTGGCCGAGATGGACTGCACGAACATCTGCTTCAAGGTGATGCCCACCTGCTCGAACGATTCGGCGACCTTGGCCTTGAGGGCCACGCTCAGCTCGTCCAGCAGGCTCGGCAGATTGAACAACCCCGCCCGGGTCTCGCCCAGCAGGTCGGCAAAGGCCGTGACGATCTGGCCACGCAGCCAGTTCGTGATCTCGGAGGTACTGTAGAACCCGCGCTGGCCGACAATCTGGGCGACAAAACGCTGGGCGTCGGCCACCCGGATCGCATACGAACCGAACGCGCGCAGGCGCACCATACCCAGATCGGGATCGCGCAGGGCAATCGGCTCCGGCGTGCCCCATTTCTGGTCCAGCAGGTCGACCATGTTGACGAAATAGACCGAGGCCTTGAAGGGCGATTCACCCCGGAAGAGTGTACCCAACAGGTTGATAAGCAAGGGAATATTGGCCGTGGTGAGCGTGTGCCGGCCCGGACCAAACGTGTCCAGGGCCTTCCCGTCGCGGAAGAAAACGGCATTCTGGCTTTCGCCGACGATGAGCTGCGAACCCAGGCGAATATCGCCCCAGCCTTCCGGTGGCATCCGTAAAACAAGCTGATCCGGTCGTTGATCGGGCGCCTGGATGATGTCGAAAATGCGGGCCATAGCAATCTCCTGAAACAAAAAGTGGCTAGAACCGGCCTTGGGGTCTTTCAGAGAGCCGGTTCGTCGGTCGGTTCGGCGGCAACAACGGCGCCGATGGTTTCCTCACGGCGGTCCAGTTCATCGTTGAGGGCTTGCAGATCGGCGAGCAGAGCCGCCAGGGCCTGTTCAAAGCCTTCGCCCGTGCGGATGGCCTCGTTCACGGCCTCGATGTGAGCGTTGATGCCGGGCACACGGCGGGCGATGGCTTCGTCGAAGGTGATGAGCTGCTCCAATTCCGCTTCGCGTACGCGCTCCAGATCGAAGAAAGGAGCATAGCCCGAGGCCGCCGTCTTGATGCGGTCGATGAGCAATTGCAGGCGGCCGACGGCACGCTCCAGTTCGGGCAGACTGCGCAGCCGTCCCCGGCTGACCAGTTCGCGCTGCAGCCCTGTCAGCCGTCGCCGTGAGGCTTCCAATTGGCGGGCGATCGTCTCGCGCAGGCGACGGTCGGCCTCGCGGCGCTTTTCTTTGCTCCGATAATCCCCGAGCACGGGCAAACGGTCAAGCAGGCTATCGGCTGCGCGCAGCCCACTGCGGGCACGATCGGTCAGAGCCATAATCAAACCTCCGGATGAACCTTAGGCGAGATGAAGAAAGACTTCGGAACCACAGTAAGGGCAGCGGACTACGCCCCTACCAGCCAGTTGGACCTCACCGCCGCAATTGGGACACTTGCGGTCAGCCTTCAGTTGAGCAGCCTCTTTGGAATAGAGAACACCCGTTTCCCAATTGACGGCGCCGGTGAAGAGCTGCTTGCCCACCAGATCGCGGACCATCTCTTCGATCTCGCGACGGGTCAGACGCAGCTCGATAGCCGCTTCATCGAAACGCACCTTGCCCTGGGTCAACACCATGTTCAGCAAACGGCGTTCTTTACGGGCCTGGGCCATGGCCGCCTCCTCCCCGCGACCCCGCACCAACAGATAGACGCCGATGGCCGCCAGGGGTAGGAAGATGAAAATGAACACCAGGGCAAAACCGAGGACCTGTCCACCCAGGGTGGCCGTGCTTTCGCTGGCGCCGGCCGCTACCAGCCAGGCGCCTGTGGCCAGCAGGATGGCAGCCGCCACACCGAGGAGAATCAAACCGGGAATGCGTCCTGTCATCATAGGCGTTCCGTTGCGCAAAAACACAAGAGGGTCAACCGAAACCACCGCGACCGCCACCGCCGCCGCCACCG
This sequence comes from Caldilineales bacterium, assembly GCA_037443945.1. Classification (GTDB taxonomy): domain Bacteria; phylum Chloroflexota; class Anaerolineae; order J102; family J102; genus SSF26. The sequence continues at coordinate 45,665 of JBBINH010000024.1, read as the reverse complement.
CCAAAGCTGCCGCCACCCGACCAGCTGCCTCCACGGCCACCCGATGGCGTCCACCCTCCCCCCTGAGGCGCGGGGCGGCTGCTGAAGGCGCGGGCGGCGCTGCTCAACATGGCGCTGAGACCTGAGCTCATGCCGGCCAAGCCGGCCGCCATACTCTGACTGGCGCCGCTCAGACCGCCGGGACCGCTGCTTTCGGCCGGCCGTGGGGCAGCCGGGCCAAGCGCCGGCCGGCCTGGAGCCATCATCGGCCTGCCGTAGGTCTCCCCATAAGGTCGGGGATAGGGCACATACCAGGGCGGTGGCGAGGCCGTAGGCACCTGTGCCCATTGGCGCAGGTAATCCCTTTCCAGACCGAAGGCGATGGCATAGGGCAGATAGCGTTCGAAGAGCTCGCCCGCGCGCGCCAGGTCGCTGTATTTTTCCATCCGTCGCAGATAGGTCCGAAAGGCACGCCAGCGGGCGTACTCCTCGGCTCCTGCAGCCGTGCGTCGCGGCATAAAGCGGGCCAGAAACAGCAAACCACCCACGAACAACGCCGGGCCGCAAGGGATCAGAAGCACCAGGTTGCTATACTGGACCAGCAGAGCGATAGCCCCAAAACTGAAGACAAACGCCAGGATCAGGACCAGAACGCCGTACAGGCTCCACCGATTGCGCACCTGCTCCGGATTCCGCTCAAACAGACCGGCTTCTTCCACCTCCTGATAAAGTGCGTTCTGAATTTGCGGTAAATGAATATAAAATTTTTGCCTTAAATCAGAAAGTTTGCGCTCTTTTTTGTCGTTAAAAAGATATTTGAGTAATAATCGCTCATATTCGCGCAATGATTCATCAGGCTCTTTTATCAATGTATAAACGAAATCGCGCGAACTTAGACCAAAAGCGCCGGTTTTGACCTGTTCCTCGATGCGGATATAGCCGCGACGGGCCAGGTCGATCAGCGTGGCCAGGATGTCCTCCATATCGGCGCGTTCATCCATGAGGGTGCCCACCAGGCCCGGCGGCATGGCCGAAGGGGGTTCCGGCAAATACTCGGCTACAAAAGTCGCCGGTGCATCACGACCGCGCAGATACCAGAGGAGATAAAGGCCTGCCGGCGCCAGGATAATCAGCATGAGCGCCAGGCTGCCGACGACGACGTTGATCAACGGTCGCCAGCGGCGGTCGAACTCGGCCTGAGCTTCGCGTTGCGCGGCGCGGGCATCTTCGGCCGCCTGCCAGGCCGGCGCCGTCCCGGCCACGACGCCGGGCGTGAATTCGACCCGAATCTCGAATTCCTGTTGTGGTGGGATCCGCTCCGTCGCCACAAAGCGAACCGTCTGCGGATCGAGCTGGGCGATGTCGGCCGGTGTAAAGTAGGTATCGACGTTCTGGATGGTAGCCGGCGCCGGCACGCGCACGGTAACGGTGCTGGCATTGACCGGATAGGGACGGTCGGCATAGACGGCCTTCCACCAGAGCTGATCGCCTTTCTCGTAATAGCGCAGCCCGCCCAGAACCCGATAGCGGAGGACAAAGGTGCGGGTCTCGTCGGCCAGGGGCTCGAAATACCAGCGGATAACCGTCTCCTGCCCCTCGCGCGCCACGGTGAACGTGCGGGGCGTTTCGTCGAAGCCGGCCGTGTAGTCGCCGGCATCGTCGGCCACGGCGATATCGGTGATCCCCTCGGTGAGACGGCCGTCGATGCCGCGGAAACCGAAGCGGAAAGGCCCGCCGATGAAGACGATGGTTTGCGTTTCGACCACATCGAAGGAACCATCACGGTGGATCGTGATGTCCACATCGAAGCGGTCCCAGTAAAAAGAGCGCGTCTGCGCGTGGCTGCGGGCGGCCGTCGGCACCGCCCCCATCAGGATCAAAAGGACTAAGCTCAAGGCCCACAACCGCGGCCAACGCCGTGTCCTTATCGACAGCTTGGGAAAGCGAAAACGGAAAAACACAGCTTATGCCTCTTTGCCGGCCTTAACGACAAGCGTGTGAAGAAAACAGCATGTCTCATGACACGCAGCATTGTAACACAGAACGCAAGAGGATGCCGAAGTACCACCGGACAAACTATGGCCCTCGACCTTCATAAGATACGAAAAACGCCCACACGGGGTTGCGCGTGCTGAGGAGGGATGCCGCCGACATATCCCTCCACTTCGGCAGGCATCCATCCGCGCACCGAGTTGATCAGCCAGATGCCCTCGCTGCGGGCCAGGTCGGCCGGGGTGAGCACGCGTTCGTGGAGGACGCCCGCCGCCAGCAACGTCGCGCGCAGGACACCGGGCAACAGACCACACGCCACCGGTGGGGTGTACAGGCGGCCCTCAAGCTGCACGATGAGATTCGCCCGTGTGGATTCGGTGAGCTCCCCACGGGGGTTCCAGATGCTCTTCCGATCATAGCCGGGCCGTGCCGCCAGAGCCTGTTCGTACAGACGACGATGGGTCGTTTTGTGATACAGAAACGGATCGGCCGGGTCGACAGGCTCCGCCGCCAGGGTCACGCGCAGAGGTCGCGCCGCAGGTGGCGCCAAAGGCGCCGCCTCGACCTGCACGGCGCCGTCACGCGCCACCAGAAGGCGCACCTTGTGCGGTTGGGACGGCAACGATGCCGCCAACTCGGTCAGCGCGTTCTGCACGGCCGCGTCGGAAAGAGGCACGGCGAAATACGTGGCCGCCTCGCTCAGGCGCTGCAGATGCCCTGCCAGCAGCCAGTAGCCGCGCTCAGGCGTCCACAACAGGGACTCCAGCAGGGCAAACGGCGGCGCCGCCGTGAGAAGACGGGCCTTAAGCAGACACTCGTCGTATTCGGCCTCGGTCTCGGCATCCCAGACGATGCCACTTCCCACGCCGTACTCGGCCCGGCCGGCCACTTTGTCCACCGCCACGGTGCGAATGGCCACGCTGAAACGGGCGCGACAGTGGCCTGGGGTCGTCGGCGCCAGATAGCCGATGGCGCCGGTGTAGATTCCGCGCGGCTCACCCTCCAACGCCGCGATGATGCGCATGGTGCTTACCTTGGGCGCCCCCGTAATCGAGGCGCAGGGAAAGAGCGCCCGGAACAGATCGGTCACCCCCACCTGGGTGGTCGCCGTCACCGTCGAGGTCATCTGCCAGAGGGTGGGATACCGTTCCGTCGTGAACAGATGCGGCACCTGCACACTGCCCAAAGTGGCCACGCGCCCCAGGTCGTTGCGGATCATGTCCACGATCATGACATTCTCGGCCCGGTTCTTGGCGGATGTCCGCAGGGCCTGGGCCTGCGCTTCATCCTCGGCCAGGGTGCGCCCGCGCGGGGCCGTGCCTTTCATCGGGCGTGCCGTCACGCGGCCCTCATCGTAGGCAAAGAAGAGTTCGGGTGAGGCCGAACATACGGCGAAGCTATCGGTTTCGAGATAGGCGGCGTAGGGCGTGGGCTGGGCCTGCCACATCCGGCCAAAAAGCGCCAGGGGCTCGCCGCTACAGCGTGCGCGCAGGCGCAAGGTATAATTGACCTGATAGGTGTTGCCCAGGGCGATCTGGGCTTTGATCTGCCGGATGGCATCGGCATAGCGGACCGGCGAGACCGAAGGCTGCCAGTCCTCCAGAAAGAAGTCTGCCTCGGCCGCAGGTAGCTCCCGACATGCTGCCGGCGGCGGAAACAGCCCCAACCACACCAGCGGCAGCCCCACCGCAGGCGGGACGACGCTCAGAGCCGGATCGAAGGCCGGCGCGGCTTCGTAGGCGATAAAACCCACGGCATAGAGGCCCTCACCGCAGACCATGGCTTCGGCCTGGCGCAGTCGGGCCAACACATCGGGCACGTTCTCGGCGATGAGGACGGCTACCGGGCGCTCAAATCGCCACCAGGTCTTTGCGTGTGCCGCGCGCAGAATGGCAAAAGGCTGCGTGAAAGCCACCCCGACTACCCCTGTTGCCTAAACCATCTCAATCGTGACCGCTTGTTCCGCTGCGGCTGCTTGTCAGGCCGGCAAAGAGGGCTTCCAGACGGGCGGCGATTTCGGGCCAGCCATAGCAGCTCGCCATCTGTTCGGCCTGAGCGCCGAGACGATGACGCAAGTCCTCATCCCGCAGGATGCGCAGGATGCGGTCGGCCATGGCGGCATCGTCTCCACCCGGCACCTGGTAGCCCGTGATACCCTCGGCCACGGTGAAGCTGAGACCGCCCACGCGCGAGGCAATAACCGGGGTGCCACAGGCCATGGCCTCCAATGCCACCAGGCCGAAGGACTCGTAGTAGCTGGGGATGACGACCACGTCCGCGGCGGCATAGTAGTAGGGCAGGATTTCCTGGCGACGTCGCCCCAGAAAGGCCACCAGATCGGTCAGGCCCAGCTCGCGGCTGAGGTCCTGGAGTCGAACCATTTCGCGCGACATCTGCTCGCGTGGGACATTGGCATCGCCACCGATAACGGCCAAGCAGGGATACGGTTCGTCGGGCGGCCAGGCCGCAAACACCCGGCTCATGGCCCGCAACAGCGTATCCACGCCTTTCAACGGCTCAATACGGCCGACAAACAGAACGAGACGTCGGTCAGACGGAGCCGCGATGACCGCTTTGGCTTCGGCCTGGGGAATGGGATGAAAGAGGTCGCGATCGACGCCCGGCGGTATCACCTGAATGCGGTCGGGACGGGCGCCGTAGCGGACCACCATCTGCGTCTTTTCCAGCGGACTGGCCGCAATCAGACAATCGGCCACAGCCATGATGCCCGTTTCGGCCTCGAGGCGCCGCTCGCTGACCCGTTCCCCGGTGTATTCGTAGACATCGTTTTTCATGTGGCCCAGGGTGTGAAACATCTGCACCATGGGCACATTCCAGACGCGACGCAAGCGCTCGGCCACCAGTCCCGACAACCAGTAGTGACTGTGGATGAGGTCGTAGGTGCGGTTGAGCGCACGGGCATAGTCGAGAACACCGGTCACGAAGGCGTCGAGATGGTCGTATATGGCCTCGGGACTCGGCAGGGGTGTTTCCGGCCCGGCCGGGATATGGATAACCCGACACTCAGGCCCCAGCTCGTGGCTGATGCGGGGAACGCAGGGGTCTTCCGAGCGGGTGAAAACATCCACTTGATGCCCACGCCGACCGAAGGCGCGAGTCAGATCGCGCACGTAGACGTTCATGCCGCCGGTTTTTTTGCCGCCCAGGGCCGCCAGCGGACAGGTGTGGACGCTAAGCATACAGATACGCATTGGCTTCCAAATACGAACAACGGGAACAACCGCTTATCCATGCGGCTGCAACCGGCGGCGGAGGGTTATTTTCATGACGGCGGCATCTACAGCGCCGAAGCGGTATTTGTACACCTCGTTGCCTTGCAAAAAGTCAAAGATGCGATAACCGCGCGCAATGGCGTCTTCGATCAGATAGGATGTGAGGACGATACCGGGACTGAGATGGGCGTAACGGGACGGATCAAAGCCGGAGTTATATACCCAAATGCGATCATGAAAGACAAAATTGAAAAAAGCCGCCGTCGGCTCACCGCCGATCTCAATAAAAGCCAGGGACAGCCAGCCCGCCTGCGCCATGGTCTGGGCCAGACGATGGAAAAACCGGGCCATGGCCGGCGTCATAAAGGCCCTCTTCTCGGCCGAGGCCAGGCGGTGCAGGGTGAGGAAACGCTCGACCCAGGGTTCCAGCTCATCCGTTGCGGCGATCGTAAACCAACGCCACGACCCGGCCTCGCGTTCCAGGCGATGGCGCTTGCGGCGCAGTTCATGGCGCTGTTTTTTGTCCAGGCTTTGTAGATAGGCCTCGAAGCTGGAGGGCAGGACAAGATAAGGCGCCACATCCTCTTGTTCCACCAGGACCTCCAACCCGGCCTCTCGGGCCATGTCGGCCAGCAAGCGATAACTCAGAGACGACTCGTGCAGATTGCACAGGGTGATGACATCCCACGGCAGGGCCTGATCGCTCTGCAGAAAGCGTAAAAAACCGCCGTACACTTCGGCTTCATGTCCGGCGGCGCTGATGATATCGAGATAATCGGCCACCTCGGTACAGCCGACCAATTGCCAGTGGTGGGGTGACGCTGCGCAGGTGCCGAACAATGGGGCAACACCCACGAGCTCGCCGTCGGGCCGACGCCAGGCCAAGAGACGCAAGGCGCCCTGACCCAGACAATCCCACCAGGTTGTCTGCCATTCCCACGTCAGAAAAACAGAGGGGAAACGGCTACGCATTACAAGCCCGTTCCACTCGCGGCGCAAAGCGGCAAAACCCTCGCGATCCTCATACAAGGTGAGATACAGCGAACCGGTGGGCATGGTTACGGGATTGGACATAAGCGGCCGGATGGGCGGTTATGACCCTGCGCACGAATCAGGACCAAGCTCGTAGAAGCAAACAGAGCTCGTATCGAGTGTAAGGCGAGGGCCACCGAAAGACAGTAAGGGCTGTTACGGCGAAGCCGGACGCCTGCTCAGGCCCTGGATGATCCGGATGAGAAGCACGAGGATGACCACCACCACCACCAACAGCAGGAGGATGGAGCAACAATTGACGAGGCTCAGCCCTGAGCGAACCCGGCTCCAAAAGCCCGGCTGGGCGCCGGCGGCGGTGGCGCCGCTGACCTCGCGACGCAGTTGTTCGTAGGCCACGATGGTGGCCAGGATATCCGGCGTGGCCGTCGGCATGGCTTCGTCGACGGTGGGTGGCGTCGGTGTGGGCGTGGCCGTAAGGACGATGGGCGTTGCCTCCGCCGGGGGTGGGGCAAACGTAGGGGGTCCGGGCCATCCGACGGCGCCGTCGGCACAGATGGTCAGGGAGACATCGTCCAGGTACATGGCTGCCCGCCCACTGCCGCCGTTGTTGTAGACATTGAAATACACCACGATGGTCCGGCCCAGATAGCGTGTCAGGTCAATGCGCTCCTGGCGCCAGGTGCCGTCGTTGCGGTTGACCCGCCAGAGCACGGCCAGCGTGCGGCCGGTGCGACCGTCCAGGATGATGGCTTCCTGATAGTCGCCGGTTTCGCCGTCGGACAGGGTGTAGTGCCAGAACGTGAGGGAGGCGGTTTTGTAGATCCCTCGTGGCAACGTCACCTTCTGGCGCACCGACGAGTACGAGATGTAGTTGGGCGCGGCCGGGTTAGGGTTGCCCAGGACCACCGACCGCAGCCCACTGTGGGCCTGCGCGGCCGCAAAGCTCCCCTGCAGCGTCGTCTGACCGAAGATCCAGCCACCCCAGGCCTCAAAGTCACCGTTGACCAAACACTCCTTACAACGGTCTCCGGGTGGGGATGGCACCGGTGTGTACGTAGGGGCCGGTCCCGGCGTGGGGGTGGCGGTGGCGATAGGCGCGGTCGGCGTGGGCGTGGCCGTGACGACGAGGGGGGTCGGCGTGGGGGTGTTGGTGACGACGATAGGCGTGGGGGTGGCCGTGACGATGGGCGCGGTCGGCGTGGGCGTGTCCGTCACGACGATGGACGTGGGGGTGGCCGTGACGAGGGCGGCCGTCGGTGTGGGTGTAACCGAGGTGGAGGTCGGCGTAGGAGTAGCAGCGCTGCAGGCTTCCAGCACCACATCGTCCACATACATGGCCGTTACCCCACCGCTGCCGTTGTTACGAACGTTGATGTAGAGCACGATGGTTTGCCCTAAAAACTCGCTGAGGTCGAACTGCAGGGTTTTCCAGGTGGCATCGCTGCCGGCCGCGCTCCACACCTGGCGCAAGGTGGCATTGGTGACGGGATCGAGGACGCGAATCTCTTGCTCGTCGCTGGGATCGGGCGGTTGACTCAACTGGTATACCTGTAGCTGCAGGCGCAGTTGATCGACAACCGGGACGATCACCGTCTGCCGCATGGAGGAAAAGCTGTTCACATTCGGCCCCGTGGTGATGCCCAGGCGGGCGCTGCGTACCGGGCTGACGAAGCGGTCGAGCGAATAGCCTCCGGGCGAGGGCGAAGGAGCGAACACCCAGCCTGTGTTGGCCTCCATGGCGCTGTTCGTCAACAGATTGAGACACGTGAACTGCGCGGTTTCGCGGCCTGTAGCCGTCACGATGGTGACCCCCGGCAGGAGCAACACGACCCATGCGGTCCAAAGCCAGAGTTTCCAAAGCGAAGACGTCATGGCCAAAGCCTTCTTTGAAAGGGAAAGCGCACGTTACCATCCATTTTACACACTTTGGCGTCCAAAGGGGAATTGCTTCACCCCTAGCGAAACGATGAAAGCCGCCAATCTTACCGGACGATCCTAACAAAAACGCCGGCCCTCAGATGAGGACCGGCGCGTTTTGGCCTGGTTGACAACAAGCCCTAGATCATGGAGAGAGCAGCCAGCGTCTCCTCGACCGTCTCACCGGTGGTTTCTTCGCCACGCGTAACCACCCGGAACGTGAGCGATTTGCCGTCTTCGCTGCGGACCAGGCGTACGGTATCGCCGGCTTTGACCTCATTGGCCAGGAGTTTTTCGCTGAGCACATCGTCCACGTGCTCCTGAATGGCTCGGCGCAGAGGCCGGGCGCCGAATTTGGGGTCATAGCCCACATCGGCCAGGAAGTCCTTCGCCTCGTCACTGACCTCCAGGGTGATATCGTGCTCGCGAAGCTGGTTATGCACTCGCTTCAATTCGAGATCGACGATCCGTTTGATCGCATCCCGGTCGAGGGCGTGGAAGACCATGATACCATCGAGGCGATTGATGAACTCCGGCCGGAACGTCTTTTCCAGGGCATCCATCACCCGCCGTTTCATCTCCTCGTAATCGGTTTCCTTGCGACGGCTTTCATCGTCGGTGATGGCGAAGCCGAGCCGACCGCCGTGGCGAATGAGCGAAGCGCCGATGTTCGAGGTCATGATGAGGATGGTGTTGCGGAAGTCGACCCGGCGCCCCTTGGCATCGGTCAGATGACCGTCCTCCATGATCTGGAGGAGGATGTTGAAGACCTCGGGATGCGCCTTTTCAATCTCGTCGAGGAGGATGACGCAATAAGGCCGACGGCGCACGGCCTCGGTAAGCTGCCCACCCTCTTCATAGCCGATGTAACCCGGCGGCGCACCCACCAAGCGGCTGACATTGTGCCGTTCCATGAACTCGGACATATCGAGTTTGATCAAGGCATCCTGCGAGCCAAAGAGGAACTCGGCCAGGTTTTTGGCCAGATAGGTCTTGCCGACGCCGGTAGGTCCCAGGAAGATGAAGGTGCCGATGGGCCGGCGGGGGTCTTTCAAACCGGCGCGAGCTCGCCGTACCGCTCGGGCAATCGCACGGATGGGCTCATCCTGGTCGATCACACGCTCGCGCAGGTACTCCTCCATCTTCAACAGGCGTTCGCTTTCCTCGCCGGCGATGCGCTTGACCGGGATGCCGGTCCACATCGACACGACTTCGGCGATGTCGTCAGGTCCGACCACAGGCTTTTCGGCCGTTTCCCAGCTGGCACGCATCTGTTCGAGCTTGTTCTGGAGCTCGACCTCGCGGTAGCGCAGGTCAATGGCATAATCATAACGCTGCTGGGCCATGGCCTCTTCGCGCTCGCGCTGGAGCATCTTCAGGTCGCGATACGTGGCGCGCAGACTGGCCGCCTGGGGTGCTTTGTACATCCGCACCCGGCTGGCGGCTTCGTCGATCAGGTCAATGGCCTTGTCGGGCATGAAACGGTCGGGCACATAACGGGCCGCCAGATGGGCAGCGGCTTTGATGGCCTCATCGCTGATGGTCAGGCGATGGTGCTCTTCGTACTTATAGCGGATACCACGCAGGATCTCGATGGTATCTTCGATGCTCGGCTCTTCGACATACACCGGTTGGAAACGACGCTCCAGCGCCGCATCGCTTTCGATGTACTTACGATACTCGTCAAGCGTGGTCGCACCCACCACCTGGATCTCGCCTCGGCTCAGCGCCGGTTTGAGGATGTTGGCCGCATCCACACTGCTTCCGGCTGCCCCGGCTCCGACCAGCATGTGGACTTCGTCGATGAAAAGGATGGCTTTGGCGTTGGTGATTTCCTCGATAACCTTCTTCAGCCGCTCCTCAAACTGGCCCCGATACATCGTCCCGGCCACCAGAGAACCCACATCGAGCATAAGCAGGCGCTTGTTCAGCAGGGGCTCCGGCACGTCACCCATCACGATCCGTTGGGCCAGACCTTCGACAATGGCCGTCTTGCCAACACCCGGCTCGCCGATGAGGGCGGGATTGTTTTTGGTGCGTCGGGCCATGATCTGGATCACCCGCTCGATCTCTTTCTCGCGACCGATAACGGGATCCAACTTGCCTTCGGCGGCGCGGGCGGTCAGGTCCAGCCCAAGCTGATCGACCAATGGCGTATCCGATTCCTTTTTACGGCCGCCGGCTTCCACCGGTTCGGTCTGCGCTTGCAGGATAGAGCGGGCCGTTTGGGTGCGCACACGGTCCAGACTGACGCCCAGCCCCCGCAAGATGTTGACGGCAATGCCCTCACCTTCGCGCACAAGACCCAACAGCAAATGTTCGGTACCGATGTAGTGGTGGCCCATCAGTCGGGCTTCGTCCACGGCCAGCTCGATCACCCGTTTGGTGCGTGGGGCCAGTGTCGGCTTGCCGAACGGCGGACGCTCACCCCGCCCGACGGTCCGTTCGACCGCCCGTATCACCTGATTGGGGTCCACCCCAAGTTCGATCAGCACCTTGGAGGCGACGCCGTTTTCCTCCCGCACCAATCCCAGCAACAGGTGTTCGGTGCCGATGTAGTTATGATTGAGCCGTTGAGCCTCTTCTTGCGCCAGTTGTAAAACCCGGCGCGCCCTTTTGGTGAACCGATCAAACTTGTCTGTCATAGTTGCTTTCCTCGGGAAGGTAAAGGTGATTGGGCGATGAGGTCACTCCTACCACGCATTATACCAGAGAGCGACTCCTAACCAGTAACAACTTATCCGGTCTGTAAACACCCAAAGGCTGACCTTGGGGAAAGGTCAGCCTTTGAACCTTCCAGAGCAGACGGGGAGAAAGGGAACGCGAATCAGGATGCCTGGGCATCGTCATAAGCGCTGCTGTCCTCCGGCATCGCCTCGGGCGGGATGGACTCGGCTTCCTCGCCCTCGTGTTCTTCGTCCGGTGCCCAATCCACAACCGCATAGCGATCCTCGGCCACTTGCCTGAGGCTCAACCCCATGCGTCGTTTCGCCGGGTCAATCTTGATCACCCGCAGGCGCAGTTTTTGACCTTCGTGGACGACTTCACGGGGATGGTTGACGCGCTGGTCGGAAAGCTCGCTGATGTGGATAAGCCCTTCGATTTTGCCGTCAACACGGGCAAAGGCACCGAAATTGGTCAGCCGCGTAATTTCGGCATCTACCAACTGGCCGATGGCGTATTGCTCGTGAATAACGCTCCACGGTTCCGGCGTCAGTTGGCGCAGGCTGAGACCGATCCGACGCCGCTCACGGTCCACGCTGATTACCTTGACCCGGACCTTTTGACCGAGTTGGACCACCTCTCTGGGATCTTGCACGCGACTCCAGGACAGCTCGGAAAGGTGGATGAGACCGTCGGCACCGCCGAGATCGACAAAGGCACCGAAGGAGGCCAGGCTGCTGACCACACCCTCGCGAATGTCGCCGACCTGGAGATCGTTGAGTAGGCGGGCTTTTTGGGTATGACGCCAATCGCGCAAGGCCTGCCGCTCGGAGAGGATAAGGCGGTTGCGACTGCGATCCAGTTCAATGACCTTGAGCTGCAATTTCTTGCCGACCAGGTCTTTGAACCGATCCTCGCTGTCTTCTTCCTTTTTCCCCTCGTCGCTGACCAGTTGCGATGCCGGCACAAAACCGCGCGCCTTGCCCAGATACACGATGACTCCGCCCTTATTGTACTCACTGACCACGCCTTCGAAGACCTCCTTGGTGTGGAGCAGTTCCTCGGCCCGTCGCCAATCGTATTCCTGCAAAGCTCGCGAAAGGGAAAGCCAGGCATGCCCTTCGCGATTTTCCGGTCGCACGACATGCACCAGAATTTTGTCCCCGACTTTGATGTTGTTGCGGATCTCGGGATCCACACGCTCCAGGTCGCGAGTCGGGATGACCCCTTCGGATTTCGAGCCGATGTCTACCAGGATTTCGTTGGCCGTAATACCGACGACTTCCCCTTCCAGGATGTCACCTGCCTCCAGCTCCCGGTAGTCAAACTCCTCCGGGATGGCTTCGAGCAAGGATGCCATCGAGTCGGGGTCGTTGTTGTCGGTTGCAGGGGCGGCGGAGTCGGTAAACAGGGTGGGGGAGTCCTCCTGAGATGAAAGAGTGCTAAAAGTATGGGGATTGTTCATACGAGAAAAGACCTTCTCCTCCGGATGATGAGGATTTCAGTATAGCGCGGGTCCCGATAAAACGCAAAACGGTTACAGGGGCCTCATCGGCTCCTAAGGAATGCGCAGGCCACCCCCGTCGCTCGTATAGGCCTGCCCAAACCAGGGCGGACGGCTTTGCAGGATGGTCCGCCGGATTGTGGTTTGACGACGCACCGGCTATAATGCCGCCACCTGTTATTTGCTATCGGTCCATGGCTTGGACCCTTTTCGGCCGGGTGCAAAACCCAGGGTAAAATAAAGGCATCGCACTTTCATCCTCGGCGCCGTTGGGCTATGTCAGGTCAAGAACAGCTTCTCTATATCGGCAAAGTGGCAAGTGACCAGGAGATCCTACGCACCCTCGAGGCGCAGGGTTATCGTTTAATCCAGGTTGCCGGTCTGCGCCCGGCCTTGCGTGTCCTGGCGGAGGACGAGAGCGACGTCATTCTCATGGATGGCGCCGGAACGAGCCTTATCAACCTCCACCGCCTGATCCATGCCGCCATGAGTAAAGCCTCGGCGCCGTTTATCATTCTTTTGGTCAACGACCACAGCCGCATCGCCGGTCTCGACGGCTATGATGAGTATCTGACCCGACCCTTTACGGCCCGTCGTCTGCTGAACCTGGTGCACAGCTTGCGGCACTCACGCCGCCAGTACGTCGTGACCATCGGGCCGTTAAGCCTTGACCGGCGTACTCGCTGTGTGCGTTCACCGCGTGGGGTGTGTGTGCTGCCACCCAAGCAGTTTCAAATCCTGGCGTATTTGATGGACCATCCCGGCGAAATCATCACCCGTCGCCAGTTCATGCAGACCATCTGGAACACGGCCTACGTGGGAGACACCCGCACGCTCGATGTCCATATCCGCTGGCTGCGGGAGTGCATCGAACCCGATCCCGACCATCCGCAATTCATCCGCACCGTGCGGGGGAAGGGCTATTTCCTGGCCGTGGAGGGGGTGCCCGAAGTCGGTGGTGACCCCATCCTCCCCCCACAGGGGAGCGCAGCGGCTCGGAATGGGACGATATCTGCATCATGAAGGGACAACAATGCAGCCCTGGCAGAGCTACCACATCGCTTTTTCCATCCCCGATGCTCTGGAAGCCCTGGCCGCCGCACCCGGCCCGGCCCGTGTGATTGCCGGCGGCACCGATCTGTTGCTCGATATCGCGCAAGGTCGGCATGCGCCCGTGCATACGCTGGTGGATATCAGCCGCATCCCCGAGCTGGCGCTTATCGAACACCGCCCACATGGCCTCTACATCGGCGCTGCCGTGCCTCTGAGCCGGATCGTGGCTTCGCCGTCGGTCGTGCATCATGCCCGGGCTCTGGCGCAGGCCTGCGCTCTTATCGGCGGCCCTCAGGTGCGCAATGTCGCTACCCTGGGAGGGAATGTGGCCCATGCCCTTCCCGCTGCCGACGGCGCCATCGCCTTGATCGCTCTCGATGCCGAAGCCGAGATTGCCGACCGGCAGGGCCGCCGCCGCCAACGCGTGGCCGAGCTCTATCGGGGGCCCGGTCAAAGCGCTCTGGACCCACGAGGCGAGCTTTTAGTGGGCTTTCATGTGCCCTGGCGCCGGGAAGGTCAGGCCTCGGTGTTTCGTCGGGTCATGCGGCCTCAGGGTGTCGCCATCGCCATCCTCAACATGGCCGTATGGCTGGAGCGACGGGATGACGTGATAACGGACGTACGCCTGGCGGCCGGACCGGCAGGGCCGACCCCGCGTCGGCTAACACGTACCGAACAGAGCCTGCGGGGGCATGCGCCTACGGAGGCCGTGTTGGCCGAGGCCCTGACGACCCTGCTGGCCGAGGCCCATTTCCGCACCAGCCCCCATCGTAGCTCGGCCTCCTACCGTCGTCATCTGGCGGGTGTCCTGCTGCGCGAGACCGTCCTGGCCGCCTGGGATGAGGCCGGACAGGCGCAAACCAGCGCCGCAGCCATCCCGACCGCCGCCGTCGGGTCATGAACCGGTTCAGGCCGCTTCTCCTCGTGGTGGGGATGCTGGTGCTTATGGCGGCGATATGGCCGTTGCTGCCCCCGCGCGATCCGGTTTGGGCCCGCTTGCAAAAAGGCGAGCCGTTGCGGGTGGTCCTCGACCCGACCTTTCCCCCTTTTGAGACCCTTGACGCCATGGGCCAACCGATAGGGTTCGATGTCGATCTGGCGCACGAGCTGGGCCGGCGGTTGCACGTCCCGGTGCAATTCCAGGCCATCGCCTTCGACGGGTTGGTAGACGCCATCCTGGCCGGGAGGGGGGATATCGTCCTCTCGGCCTTCCCCCTGGATCCGCGTCTGTCCCGGGATGTGGTTTATAGCCGGCCCTATTTCGAGGCCGGGCTGGTCTGGGTGACGGCGGCACGCACGGCGCCGGGGCCGGATACGGCCGGCACCGGCCCGGTAGCGGTCGAATGGGGCAGTTTGGGTGATGCCTGGGCACGGGAACGTGGTCTCAACGTGCTGCGCTACGAGACGCCAACCGCAGCCCTGACGGCGGTGGGCGAAGGGCTTGCCGTTGCCGCCGTTGTGGATGTCGTCACGGCGGCGCTGTTTTTGCCGACCGGTCTGATCATCCACAACCCGCCGCTTGTCTCCGATCCCTATGTCATCCTGATGCCACGACGGGCTGAAAAACTGGCAACGGCCGTGAACGACGCCCTGGCCGCCATCCTGACCGACGGGACCTGGCACAAACTGGCGGACCGGTATTTTGTGGCTTTGCCGCCCCCGCCCGCGGCGATCGATTGAACGAGACCGGACGGCCCAAGGCGCTCTGACCCGCCCTGGCGGTGCCGGTAAGCGTGCTTGCGGCCGTAGGTCGGGATTGGCGTTCGGACCGGGTTTGTTTACACTGGGTAACGGAGCATGGACCTGATGGCCCGATGTCGGGCAGGCAGGAGGGCCTGCACGGCCATCCTCCGTTTCTGATCGCAGCCGTCGTTGTTGTGCTCCTGCAGGAGTGCCTGATGGACATCGTTACCCTTGGTGAACTGCTTATCGACATGTTCCCGGCCGAGATCGGCAGACGCCTGGTCGAAGTCTCGGCGTTTATCCCCCATCCCGGCGGCGCCCCGGCCAACACGGCCGTGGCGGCCGTGCGCTTGGGCGCCCGCGCCGCCTTCATCGGCAAAGTCGGCGACGACCCCTTCGGCCGTCATCTGGCCCAGGTGTTGGCCGACCAGGGCGTAGACACGCGCGGCATCCGTTTTGACGACTATGCCCGGACAACCATGGCCATCATCGCCATGGTGGATGAAAACACCCCCGAGTTTATGTTCTATCGCAATCCGGGCGCCGATACCCGCCTGCGACCGGACGAACTCGATCGGGCTGTGTTGCGCGCCACCCGCGCCCTCCACATCGGCTCGCTCAGCCTGAGCGACGAGCCCAGCCGCAGCGCCACCTACGAGGCCGTGAGCGTGGCCCGTGCCGCCGGCGCGCTCATCTCTTTCGATGTCAATTACCGGCCTTTGCTGTGGCGCAGCCCGGCCGAGGCCCTGGCCCAGATCGAGGCCATGTTACCCCATGTCCACCTGGTCAAAGTCAACGAGACCGAACTGCGCCTGGTGGGCGGTGATGCCGATATGGCCGCCGCAGCCCAACGCCTTCTCGAGCGCGGCCCGGAACTCGTGGTCGTTACGTTGGGACCGCAGGGCAGCTACTACCGGACGCATGCCCATGACGGTTTCACACCGGCTTTCACCGTGCCGACGGTGGATGCTGTCGGCTGCGGTGATGCCTTCGTGGCCGGCTTGCTGACGCAGTTGACGCGTGCAGCCGATTGGCGCCGCCTTCTCAATCCTGCCGATATGGGGCGGATCATGCGCTATGCCTCGGCCGTGGGCGCCATTACGGCCACACGCAAGGGCGTCATTCCCGCTTTGCCTACCGCTGCCGAAGTCGAGCAATTTTTGTCCGTAGCAGAAAATGGGTAGGGGATAAACGATTTTAGGTGGTTGGTGATACCAAGTATCAAGAGTATAAACATGTCTATAAGGCGCCTAATTTCCATTATTTGCAAGGAATTTCGCCATATTCAACGAGATCGGCGTTTACTTTTTCTGGTAACGGTGTCGCCTGCCATCATGTTGGTGGCTTTTGCCTACCTGTTCTCCTTTGATACGATACACATCCCCTTTGCTTATTACGATGGCGATCACTCGGTCGCATCGCAGCAGTTGCTGATGGCGCTGACAACCGACCGCAGGCTACGCCTGGTGGGCGCCGTCGCAGGCTATGAGGACCTGCGCACGGCGATGCAGGCCGGGCGTGTGCGCATAGGGCTGGTCATTCCCTCCGGTTTCGGCGCCGATCTCGTAGCCGGTCGCACGGCCACGGTACAACTGGTGGGCGATGGCAGCGACCCGATCACGGCCGCCGTGCAAATGGCGCGACTGGCCGATAGGATCACCGAATGGGGGCTGCCGTATCGACGATGGCATCCGACGATACCCATCGACGTGCGTGGGCTGGTGTGGTTCAACCCGTACCTGCGTTCCAGCCATAGCATGGTGCCGGCCCTGCTGGCCATCGTCCTTATCCTGCCGGGGATGGCCGTGGCCCTGGCCCTGACACGCGAAAAGGAGCTGGGCAGCTTCGAAAGTCTGGCGGCCACACCGGTGCGACCGGTTGAATACATCCTGGGTAAGCTCATCCCCTATCTCGTCTACGGCCTTGTCGGCGCCTTCGGAGCCGTAGCCGTGGCCCTGGTCTGGTTTCGCGTGCCTCTGCGCGGGTCGGTGCTCGACCTGGCCGGGATGACCCTGGTCTATTTGCTGGCAACGCTGGGCGTTACCACCTTTGTCGCCGGCTTTATGGCTACGCAAAGCACGGCCTTGCGGGCGGTGCTGTTGTTGTTCCTGGTGCCCAGTGTCTTCCTCAGCGGCATCCTCTTACCGGTAGACCCGCAAACCCGGCTGACTGCCGAAACCCTTCCGGCCACCCACTTTGTCGTCATCGCCCGCGGGATTTTTCTCAAAGGCCAGAGCTGGCAGGCCCTGGGCCGGCCGCTTTTCATCCTGATGCTGATGGCCCTTCTCAGCCTTAGTCTGAGTGTGTTGACTCTGCAGAAACGCGTCGATTGAGTTATCCCCAGGCGCTGCGCTCCCTCCGTGCTCGTTTCGCCCCCATGCTCGGTCAAATCCTCAATCTGACCTGGAAAGAGCTGATTCAACTCCGTCGCGACCGCTTTTTGGTGCTTTTTCTGATCGTGGCGCCGACGTTACAACTCGTTCTGCTCTCGCACAACACGGCGCGAGGCGTGCGCGATCTGACCGTGGCCGTGCTCGACCTCAATCAGAGCGATCTCAGCCGCGCGCTGATAGCCGCCGTGGACAACACCCAGGAGATGCAGGTGCTCTACCATCCTCGCCATCGCCAGGAGTTGGAGGCCTTGATCCTCGATGGCATGGCGCAAGTCGGACTGATCATTCCGCCTACCTTTACCCGCGATTTTTATCGCCTGGGCGCGCGACCGGCGCAACTCCAGGCCCTTCTCGATGGCAGCAATCTCCTCGTCGGTAGTAACGGCGGCCGGGTGTTGGAAGGCGTGGTGCAACGGTTTATAGCCGACCGTCTGGGCCTGAGCGAGCAGGCGCTCGATGTGGGTGGGGTGGAAGTCGTCACCGTGGCCGCTTTCAATCCAGCCTTTGATTATCGCTGGTTCACGCTCCCCTCGATGCTGGTCTTCATCACCTATCAGGTAGCCCTGGTCGTGGCGGCAACCGGCTTTGTGCGGGAAAAGGAGCTGGGTACGCTGGAGCAACTGATCATGACGCCTCTGCGACGACCCGAGCTGATCATCGGCAAGGCGCTGCCGGCCGTTCTGGTGGCGCTCTTCAACTTTCTCCTGCTCTATGCCGTCATCCGTCTGGGTTATGACGTGCCGATGCGCGGTCACTTTGCGCTCTTGTTGGGGACCTCCCTCCTCTTCATCCTGGCCGTTGTCGCCCAGGGTACCCTGGTCTCGGTGCTGAGCCATACACAACAACAGGCCGTGCTCATCGTCTTTCTGATGGCCATTCTCGAAGTGACCCTGAGCGGCTACCTCCTGCCTGTGGAGAACATGCCCCTGCTCATGCGCGGGCTGGCCCAACTGTCGGCCTTGCAGCACCATATGACGCTGGTCCGCGCCATCATCTTGCGCGGGGCCACTCTGCCGATGGTCGGCCATCACATCCTGGCCATGACCGCCTTTACCGTCATCGGCTATGCCGTGGCCTGGCGCACGTTCACCCGCTTCGTATGAGGCCATGAGCACCATCCGCTGTGAGAACGTGCAAAGGCGTTTTGGCAGGACGGTTGCCGTGGCGGGGGTCGATCTCGCCATCGCTGCCGGTGAGATTTACGGCCTCATCGGGCCTGACGGCGCCGGCAAAACCACCCTCTTGCGCATGCTGGCCGGTGTGCTCAGGCCCGACGCCGGCCGCATCCACATTGCCGGTGTGGACGTGCTCCAACGCCCGGAACAGGTGCGCAGCCTGTTGGGCTATATGCCGCAGCGGTTCAGCCTCTACGCCGATCTGAGTGTGCTGGAAAACCTGGTGTTCTACGCCGACATCTTCGGCGTGCGCGGGGCCACACGCCGGGAGCGACTCGAACGTCTGCTGGCCTTCGCCCGCCTGGACGCCTTTCGCCATCGCCCGGCAGGTCAGCTTTCCGGCGGCATGAAGAAAAAGCTGGCCCTGGCCTGTGCTCTCGTCCATCACCCCCGTGTCCTCCTGCTCGATGAACCGACCAACGGTGTAGACCCCATCAGCCGCCGTGAGTTCTGGGACATCCTGGCCGATCTGCACCTGGAGGGCGTGACGATTTTGGTGACAACGCCTTATATGGACGAAGCAGAGCGGTGTCGGCGGGTGGGCCTGATGCACCAGGGGCGCATCCTGCGCCAGGACGCGCCGGCGGCCTTGCGGGCCCTGGTGCCGGGCCGGATGGTGGCCGTCTATGCCGAGAACCTGCCGGCCGTGGCCGCGGCCGTGGCCGCTTTTCCCGGCCATCGCAGCCATCATACCTACGGCGATCGCCTGCACGTCTTCGTCGACGCCGACCTGGCCGACCCCGTGGCCGCTCTGGCCGCCCATATGCGCAGCCATGGTTTGTCTTTCCGTCAGATCCTGGAGGATACCCCCCGGCTGGAAGAGGCCTTTATCCACCTGATCGGGCATCAGGCAAGCCTCCCCTAACGTTCGGTTTTTCCTATGGCGGCCGTCGTTGTCGAACACCTCAGCAAGCGCTTTGGCGACTTTGTCGCCGTCAACGACATCAGCTTTACCGTGGCCCACGGTGAGATTTTCGGCTTCCTGGGTCCCAATGGTTCCGGCAAAACCACGACCATCCGTATGGCGCTGGGCCTTCTGCCGCCGACGAGCGGATCGGTCCGTGTCTTGGGCATCGACGTGGTGCGCCATCCCGAACGCATCGCCCGCCGCGTGGGCTATATGAGCCAGAAGTTCAGCCTCTATCCCGATCTGACGGTGGCAGAAAACCTGCAGTTCTACGGCCGCACCTATGGCCTGCGCGGGCGTGAACTGGCCCGACGCCAGGAGGAGGTCCTGACGCTGATCGGGTTGGAGCCTCAGCGTCGGCAACTCACGGCCGCCCTGGCCGGCGGCTGGAAGCAAAAGCTGGCCCTGGCAACGGCGTTGCTCCATCGGCCTGAGTTGCTCGTCCTCGACGAACCGACGGCCGGGGTTGACCCCATCAACCGTCGCGAGTTCTGGCGTTTGTTGTATCGGTTGGCCGCCGAAGGGGTCACCGTGTTTGTCACCACTCACTACATGGACGAAGCCGAACAGTGCCATCGGCTGGCCCTGATCCACAACGGGACTTTGCTGGCGGTGGGTGCACCGGAGACCATCAAGCAGACGCACATGCCCGGTCAGGTCGTCGAGGTCATCTGTGCGCGGCCACAGGTGGCCTTGCAGGTCCTGCGCACGGCCGATCTCAGCGAAGTGGCTCTTTACGGCGAGCGCATCCACATCATCGGCCCCGACCTGGAGCAACGGTTGGACGAACTGGCCGCCCGTTTGGAGGCCGCTGCCGCCGGGCTTCACCGTCTGCGGCTCATCCCCCCATCGCTTGAGGATGTTTTTATCGCGCAAACGGCCAGAAATTTACAAAATACCGCGACTTAACCATCAATTCTTTCATGATAAGCAATTTTGATATAAACAAAAAATCAGATATCAGGATTGCCTTTTGCAAATCCTGCTTTTTATGTCTCTTTCTCGCCATCGCCGTGCCGTTGACAGCCTGCGGTCCGTCGAATCGGACCGGAGAAACGCGCCTGACGGGCTTTCTGACGGCAACGACGGTGGATGTGGCCCCGGAAAGCGGCGGTCGTCTGCAGCGCGTGACCGTAGAGGAAGGGGAAACGGTGCAGGCCGGTCAGGTCCTGGCCTATCTGGATGACAGTCTGCTGGATTTGCAGATCGCCATCGCCCAGGCCGAGGCGGCCGAGGCCGAGGCTCAACTGGCGCTGCTCCGGGCGGGGCCGCGTGCGGAGGATCGGGAGGTAGCAGCGGCTCAAGTCGCCTACGCCCGCGCGGCGCTCGCAGCCGCCGAAGTGGCTTTGGCCAACGCCGAACGCCTGCGTGCCCGGCCACAACAGGCCGATCTGGTCGTGGCCGCCGCCGAAAGCGCGCTGGTCGAGGCCCAGGCTCGCGCCCGCGCCGCCCGGCTGGTCGCTCAGGCTGCCGATCTCCAGGCCGAGATGTGGGGCGTCATCGCTGCCGACCTGGCCAGGGGGGTGGAGATTCCCCTGCCGGGTGGTGGCACGCAGCATCTGAGCTGGCCGGACAAAGCGGCCTATGCCCGGCAGCAGTGGAACCTGAGCAGCCAAGAGGCCTGGGCGGCCTGGCAAGAGAGCGCCGCTGCCGATGCCGCCGTAGAGCAGGCCCAGGCGGCGCTGACCGCCGCCCGACGTCAGCGGGCGGCGGCGGAAGAGGCCACCGATCGCGTTGTGGCGGCGCAGAACGCCCGCGACGAGGCCGCAGCCCGGCTGGAGGAAGCACAGAAAGCCTATGAAGCCTTGCTGGCCGGGCCTACCCCCGAACAGATCGCAGCGGCGGAGGCCACCGTAGCCCAGGCGCGGGCCGCCGTGGCGGCACGGGCCGCGCAGCGCCACCGCTTTGTGCTCAAAGCGCCGGTGAGCGGCGTCGTCATGGCGTGCTATCGTCGTCCCGGCGAGGTGATCGGTCCCGGGCAGCGCCTGCTCACCCTCGGTCAGACCGACGTCCTGCAGCTTACGGTGTATGCTCCCGCCCGGCTGTTACCGGCCTTGCAGCCGGGACAGGTGTTGCCGGTCGCGGTCGAGGTCGCCGACAGTCGTCGCTTTACGGCCGAGGTGTTACGGATCGCCGATCAGCCTGAGTTTACCTTGCGCCAGGCGCAAAACGTGGCCGAACGCGGGGAGACCACCTATGCCGTTACCCTGCGCCTGCCGGCGGCCGATCCCCTTTTGCATCCCGGCATGCCGGCCACGGTCATCCTCCCATCGGCGCCATGAAGGCAGCCGAGCAATACCGACTCCAACCGGTGTTCTTCCATGTCACGTCTCTTCTCGGTTCTCCTGGCTTTGCTCATCATCGGCATCGTTGCCGTCGTTCTGGCCTTTGTGCTCATGCCGACCGCGGTAACGACACTCTGGCAAGACCTTGGCCTGCCTTCCGCCTGGCTCGGACGCGTCATCGCCGAAGACGGTTCTGCCACCGGGGCGATTCGACTGTACGGCGTGCTCGAAGCTGCCGAGACGTATGTCATGAGCGAGCTTTCGGGGCGTATCACCGCGGTGCTGGTTGAGGAGGGCGACTGGGTTGAAGCCGGTCAGCCCCTGGTGCGCCTGGATGGGACCGAACCGGCGGCCCGGCTGGCAGCCGCCCGGGCCGCCGTTGAGGCTGCCGAGGCGGCCCGGACGGCCGCCGATGCTCCCCCATCACCGACCATCCTGGCCCTGGCCGCCACGCGCGTGACCGTCGCTGCCACCGAATTGGAGGCAGCCCAACGCCGCCTGGAGGAGGCCCGTCGTCGTCGGGAGGAACTCGTGGCTCTGGAAGGGGAGATCGCCACAACCCAGGCGGCCATCTCCGCCGCCCAGGCTGCGGTTGACCATGCCCGCGCCGAGGTTGCCCGGATCGAGGTCCTGCTGGCCAAAGCCCAGGAAGACGGTTCGCGCGAAGGGCAATATCAACAGCGGATACTCGACCTGCACCATCAGGCTGCCCGGGCTCAGGTTGAGGCTGCGCAGGCGCGGTTGGACGGCTGGCAGCGTCGTCTGCGCCTGCTCCTGGAACAACAGCGCGAACCCCTCGCCCTGGAAGCCGCCGTGCAGACGGCCACACACGAAGTCCGGCTGGCCGAGGCCGGACTGGCGCTGGCACGGGCCGAGGCAGCCCGGATGTCGGCGCCTCCCCGACCTGAGGATGTGGCCGTAGCCGCCGCGCGCGTGCAGGCGGCCAGGGCCGCGTTGGCCTTGCAGGAGTGGGAACAGGAGCGTCTGACCATAACGGCGCCGACGGCCGGCCGTGTGCAACAGCGACTGCGCTCGCCCGGTGAAACGGTCGTCGCCGGGGAGCCGATCCTCAGCCTGATCGATCCTCGCGAGCTGGAGGTCAGCGTCTTCGTGGCCTTAGCCGATCGGCCGCGCCTTCATCTGGGACAGGAACTGCCGGTGGTGGTTGCCGTTCCCGACGGCCCGCGTCTGACGGCCGTTGTGACTTTCATCGCTACCGAGGCCCGCTTCCGGCCCGGCAATGTCCTCGATCCGCAGGATCGCGGTGATATGGTCTTTGCCGTGCGCCTGCGCCTATCCAATCCCGACCTCAAGCTCAAGCCGGGGATGCCGGTCGATGTGCTGTTGCCCTGACAGGGACAAACGCTGGCGATGGTGTCCGCTCATCGGTTCCCGGTCGGCCATCATGGTACAATGGGCTTGCTCGCATCCGCCAACCCTTTTTGCCTTCGCTCTGCTTATGCTGGCCAAACGGATTATCCCCTGTCTTGATGTCAAGGCCGGTCGCGTCGTCAAGGGGGTCAACTTTGTGCAGTTGCGCGATGCCGGCGACCCGGTCGCCCAGGCCCAGGTGTACGATGCCCAGGGCGCCGACGAGCTTGTGTTTCTCGATATTACGGCCACCCACGAGGGGCGGGCGATCATGGTGGAGGTGGTCCGCCGCGTGGCCGATGCCGTGTTCATCCCTTTTACGGTCGGCGGCGGCCTGCGCACGGTTGAGGATATGCGGGCCATGCTCCAGGCCGGCGCCGATAAGGTCAGCATCAACTCGGCAGCCGTGGCCGATCCGACGTTGATCACGGCCGGGGCCGAACAGTTCGGCAGCCAATGCATTGTCGTGGCCATCGATGCTCGCCGCCGACCGGAGGGGGGGTGGGAGGTGTATACCCACGGTGGGCGCCGGCCTACCGGGCTGGATGCCGTGGCCTGGGCCCAGGAGGCCGTGCGCCGCGGGGCCGGGGAAATCCTCCTGACCAGCATGGATGCCGACGGCACAACCGCCGGTTACGACATCCCCCTCCTGCAGGCCGTGACCGCCGTTGTGGATGTGCCCGTCATCGCCAGCGGTGGCGCCGGTCGGCCCGAACACTTCCGGCAAGCCCTTACCGAAGGTGGCGCCGATGCCGCCTTGGCCGCCACCCTCTTCCACTATCGCCACATTTCCATTCCCGAACTCAAAGCCTATCTCCTGGCCCACGGTGTACCCGTGAGATTGGTCTCATGATTCGCTTTGACGACAACGGTCTCGTCCCTGCCATCGTTCAGGATGCCGATACGGGTCAGGTCCTGACCCTGGCCTATATGAACCGGGAGGCTTTGGCCCTCACCCTGACCACCGGCCAAACCCATTTCTGGAGTCGAAGCCGCCGGCAACTCTGGCATAAAGGCGCCACCAGTGGTCACTACCAGCAGGTTGTGGATGTAAGCCTCGATTGCGACGGCGATGCTTTGTTGGTGCGCGTGCGACCGTCAGGACCGGCCTGCCATACCGGTGCCGTGAGCTGCTTTCATCGTCCGCTCACGGCGTTGCCCGCCGAGGAGGGGCGTGCCGCCGGCTCTGCGGATTCCCGCAATCAGCCGTAACGCCGTCGCAAAAAGGCCTGCCAACCGGCCATGAACTCCGGATAGGGCAATCCCAGGCCGGCTTCGACCACGTCTTGCCAGTAATAACGCCCGCGGGTGGCGGCGATGAGATCGCCGAAACGGGTCGCCCCGTATGTCTCGATGATGAACTCGCCCACGGTGCTGCACTGATAGCTGCGCTCTTGCCATGCGCCTGCCGTCAGAGGGAAGGGTATTGCCCGCTCGGGTGGCGACCAACGTGCTGCAGCGATGGCTTGACGCAAATACTGCCGCCGGGCTTCGTCCCAGGCCGGGTCCACGGGCGCCCATGCCCGCGCCACCTCCTGGCTGAGACAGTAGAGGATCAGGCGCAGAGCCGGCGCCGCCATGACGTTGAGATTGCCGCGGCGGTAGATAAGCTGGGCGGCCACCCAATCCCCGACCTTACGGGCCAGGACGTCGCGGGCGCTGAACTCGACGGGATAACTTTCGAGCCAGGGGGAGCCTGTTCGTAACCAATCCCGCCCGACCAGGTACTGCGTCGGTTCGTCTTCGGGCACGACCTCGACCACAAACGTGCGGTCGGCTACGATGGCTTCCAGGCCGAAATCGCGTATCATGCCGGCGTAGAGGGCTTCCACCTCGGCCGCCAGGGCGAGAACGGCGTCGGCATCGGCCTCATGGTAGAGGAAGCGGAAATGGGTCGTATTGAGCTCCTGAGAGCTACCCCAGAATGTGGCCGGCGGGTAGGTGCGACGCCAGCCCATGGCCGTCAGGCGATAAAAACGATGTTCGCGGCGCACATGGCCTGTCGGGCTTTGCACCAGCACGGGAACGATGGCCAGGTCATGCTGCAGCCTGATGCGGGCGACGTCCATGACCGGCGACGGCGCCTCACCACGACCGGCCTGCCGTAGGAGTCGCTGTCGCCACTCTCGAGGCGCTTCCGGGTCGAGCAAAACCCTTACGGCCTCTGCGTTGTGGGTCGCCCAGGCGGCATCCTCCAGGGCAATGGCCGCCTCGATATCCTGCTGGAGGCGTCTGCTTGCGGCCACGACCTGCTGCCACACCAAGACCCCCACGACGGTTATCGCCAGAAGCGCCACGCCAAGCCCGCGCACGGCCGGATGCCATCGGGCACGGCCGGGAGACGGGTCGGTTGTCGTGGTGCCGGGGTGATAACGCCAGGCTTCCTCGCCGAAGACCCATTCAAACTCGGTAAAAGCAGACTTACCGGCAGACATAGTGCCATTGTAGGTCGCCTGACCGGTGTGAACTGTACCTCTTCTCACCGTTGGCCGCCGTCCTGTCAGGCCAGGTTTGGCCGCTTTGGGTTCTGTTTAGCTTGTGTGGTCGGCTTTCCCTTGCGGGTGAGGGGCCGGAGCGCTCGGATGAACGCAGTTGAGATACCAGGCACGGCCGCGTGCGGCCATCAGTTCATCGGCAGCTGCCGGCCCCCAGCTTCCCGGTTCATAGAAGGTCAGCGGCGGGCCTTCGCCTCGTTCCCAGCCTTGACGGATGCTGTCCACGAGGCGCCAGGAATGTTCGATCTCGTCGGCACGGGCGAAGAGCGAAGCATCACCGAGCAAGGCATCGAGCAACAGACGTTCGTAGGCCTCGGGCAGCGCGCGGGCGCCGAAAGCACCGGCAAAATGAAAACTCATATCCACCGGTTGTGTGCGCATGCCGCCACCCGGCACCTTGGTCTGAAAGCTGAGATGAAAGCCTTCATCGGGCTGGAGGCAGAAGGAAAGCACGTTCGTGACCGCGCGGTTCCCCTCATCGGTGCGGAAGAGCATGTGCGGCACTTCCTTGAAGTGGATGACCAACTCGGTGACCTTGCGGGCCAGGTTCTTGCCGGAACGCAGATAAAAAGGCACCCCTTGCCAGCGCCAGTTATCGATGAACAGCTCGATGGCGGCATAGGTGGGTGTTTCCGAATCGGGGGCTACACCCGGCTCGTTCCGATAGCTGCCTTTCGTGGCCGAGTGGTATTGCGCCCGCACCGTCGCCCTCTTCAACTCCGGACCGGTGGGCACGCGCACCGCCCGCAGCACCTTGACCTTCTCGTCGCGCAGGAGGGTCGCATCCCAGGCCGTGGGCGGCTCCATCGCCGTCAACGTCAGAAGCTGTATGAGATGGTTCTGAAACATGTCCCGCAACACACCGGCGCCGTCGTAATACCCTCCGCGACGCCCCACCCCCACCTCTTCGAGCACCGAAATTTGCACATGGTCGATGTAGTACCGATTCCAAAGCGGCTCGAAGATGGCGTTGGCAAAACGAAAGACCATGATGTTCTGAACCGTCTCCTTGCCCAGATAGTGGTCGATGCGGTAGATCTGGTCTTCGTCGAAAACCAGATGGAGACGACGGTTCAGCTCGCGGGCGCTTTCGAGATCGCGTCCGAAGGGTTTTTCGACGACAATGCGGGTGTAACCGTTCTCGCTCCGGCCCAATCCGGCCAGGCCCAGGCGTTCGACAATCGGCACATACAGGTCGGGGGGCGTGGCCAGGTAGAACAGACGATTCGACGGCAGACCGGCGGCGCTGTCGAGATCCCGGAGATAGGCGGCCAGGCGGTGGTAGTCCTCGACCTGGTCGTAGCGTAGAGGCCGATAGTGGAGATGGGCGGCAAAGTCTGCCCAGTCCAGACACCCTTCGCCTTGCAGCCGTCCGAAATCACGCACGCCTTGCCGCATCTGCTCGCGAAACGCCACATCGTCGAGGGGGGTTCGGGCCACACCCAGGATGACATACCGGTCGGGGAGGAGCCCGGCGCAGGCCAGGCTATGCAAGGCCGGGAGCAGTTTGCGATGGGTCAGATCGCCCGAAGCCCCGAAAATGACGAGGGTGAACGGGGCCGGCGTGCGAATCCGCGCCAGGTCGAGTCCAGGCGAAGGTGGGGACGTAGGAACGGAATCAGGCGGGAACGAAGGCATGTAACCGCGCGGCGATGGTGTCCAGGAGATGATGAAAGGAACGGGCGAACGCTTCGACCCCGGCCACCTGCAAATCCTCGGTCACCCGGTGGAAATCAATGCCCAGATCGGCCAGGCCGTCTATCATGGCCTGGGCCTCCTCCACGCCCACATCCACCGTCCGGGCCACGACGACATGGTCAAGGGCGGCTTCGAGGGTGGCCAGAGGCAGGGTATTGACGGTATGAGGCCCGATGAGCGGGTTGACGTAGTGCAAATCGGCATAAGCCGGGTTTTTGGTGCTGGTACTCGCCCACAGCGGTCGCTGATAGCGTGCCCCCTGCGCTGCCAGGGCCTCCCAGCGCGGGCCGCTAAAGACCTCGCCGAAGCGGCGATAGGCCAGTTTGGCATTGGCCACGGCAATCCGGCCCTGCCAAGCCGTGTTGCCGACGGCGGCCAGGGCCTTATCCACAACCGTGTCGATCCGGCTGACGAAGAACGAGGCCACGGAAGCAACCCGACGGATATCCTGGCCCTGGGCCAGCCGTGCTTCCAGCCCCTCGATATAGGCATAGGCAACGGCATCGTAATGGGCCAGCGAGAACATCAGCGTGGCATTGACGTTGATGCCCTCGGCAATCAGTCGGCGGATGGCGACCACACCGGGAGCCGTAGCCGGGACCTTGATCATGATGTTGGGGCGGTCGAGGGCCTCCCACAGGCGCCGGGCCTCGGCCACCGTGCCCTCGCTGTCGTAGGCCAGATCGGGATTGACCTCGATGCTGACAAAACCATCGGTGCCCTCGCTGGCCTCGTAGAGGGGGCGCAGCAAGTCGGCTGCCGCCGCTACATCGGCCTGCGCAAGGGCATCGTAAGCCTGGAAGGGCGTAGCACCGGCAGCGGCCAGCCGCGCCAGGTCGTCATCATAGCCCTGACCGGTGCCGATCGCCTGATCGAAAATGGTGGGGTTGGAGGTGAGACCGCGGACTCCCTGGTCGATCAAGCGCTGCAAGCGGCCGGAGCGAAGCAGCTCGCGGCTGATAAAATCGAGCCAGATAGACTGGCCATGAAGGGTGAAGAGCTCGTGCAGACGACTCATAAGCATCCCAAAAAGAACAAAACGGAAACGGTGGGTAACTACCTACGTGCCGGCTAAAAGTCGCCCGCCAGGCCTTCGGCCTCTGGTCGGCCTGCGCCGATTACTGCGAAGCATCGGCACAGGCTGACGCCTGACGCCGCAGGCGTCCAAAGAGCCGATTTCCAATCGGCACACCACGAGCCAGGTGGTAGGTAGTGGCAACGATGGGTCTGATGACAGGGGGTTATTGTAGCACAAAGCGGCTCAGCTTCTCTTGCGGCCCTTTTCCCCTCGGCGAGGGGTGCTTATCCAGGTTTGCCGCCCAGGCCGCAGCCTCATCCACCAGCCAGATAACGCTCCCGCGCCGGGGCTGCACCAGCGCCGCCGGCAACGGCGGACGATCGGGAGGGGCCTGCCAGACCTGGGCCAGAGCCGGACCTTTCTCGGCGCCCGTCACCAGGAAGAGGACCCAAGACGCCCGATTGAGAACGGGCAAAGTCAGGGTCAAACGCTGCCGAGGCGGATGTGGCGCCTGACCGACAACGACCAAACGCCTCTGTTCGGCCAGGGCAGCCGTGCCCGGAAAGAGCGACGCCGTGTGCCCGTCGGCCCCCATACCGAGCAGGATGAGATCGAAACGCGGCCTTGCCCGTGGTCCCAGCCCGAAAACCCGGCGCAGTTCGTCCTCATAGGCCCGGGCGGCGGCTTCCGGGTCGGGTGCTTCGCCGTGCAGGCGATGGATATGCCGGACGGGCACATGGCGCAACAGCAGGTGATACGCCATGCCGTAGTTGCTCTCGTGATGATCGGGGGGCACACATCGCTCGTCCGCCCACCAGACATGAACCTGCGACCACGGCACGGCCGTCAGCCACTCGGGCGTGGCCAACAGGCGAAACAGGGGACGGGGAGTCGAACCGCCGGACAGGGCCAGGTGGGCCACACCACGATGACGAACGGCCTGCTTGAGACAGGTTGCCACCCATCGGGCGGCTGCTTCCGCAAACGTATCGGTGGGGCAAACGAACCAAAGCAAAGGCTTCATGAACCGAATTGTAGACGAAAAGAGAGACCATCTCTATCGAGTTACTTACGTTTGCCCGGCCCACAGGGGCGAGGGATAAAGCCCCTGTTCCACCAACGCACGGATGGCCGCCTGTACCCGGGGTCGATCGGCCTGATAGGTGACTCCGAACCAATGCTCGTCCGTAGGCAGGACTTTGACCCGCGCCTCGCCGGCACGCACCATCTCGCCGACAACGTTGGGCAGCAGAAACTCGGCGTTGTGCAGGCGGTCGGCATGCTCGTCCAGGAAACGGACGAAATGGGACGCCAGGACCGGGAAGACCGCCGGTGTAAAACCCCACATGTTCATCGAGACAACGGTCTCATCGGGCAGGGGTGTCCAGTGTTCGCCATCCTCGCTGTAGACGATGCCCTCGGCCCGGCGCTCGACGCGCAGGCGTTCGCGGATGTCGGTAAGATAGCCTTCGGCGTCCATCCGACATTCGGCCCGCGAGACGTAACCATGCTCGGAGAGCGTATGGGCCAGAGGGTAGCCTACCAAGGCGTAGTCGGGGGCCGTCGGCTCCAGACGACGCAGATAATCGGCCAGAACGGCGAAGGCGCCCCGGCCGTAGAAGTCATCGGCGTTGATAACGGCAAAAGGCGTCTGGATGAGATGACGGCAGCACAGCACAGCATGGGCCGTACCCCAGGGCTTTTGCCGGGTGGGTGGCGGCGGTCCGTAGCCCGGCGGCAGATCGTCCAGCTCCTGGAAGGCATAGCGCACATCGGCTTGCCCCTCGATGGTGGCCCCTATCCTGGCCCGAAAGGCCGTTTCGATCTCACGGCGGATCAGAAAGACAAAGGTGCCGAAACCGGCGCGCAGGGCATCGTAGACCGAGTACTCAACGATGATCTCGCCATGAGGTCCGACAGGGTCGATTTGCTTGAGACCGCCATAGCGGCTGCCGATACCGGCGGCCATGACAACCAGGGCAGGAGCAGGCATAGTCACCTCAGGGCGGGCAAAGAAAAGCCCTGAGTGCACCAGGCGCACTCAGGGCTGCGGTTGGCGCCCCCAACGGGCTTCGATCCCGTGTCTTCAGCTTGAAAGGCTGACATCCTGGTCCTCTAGACGATGGGGGCAACGACAAGGACAGGAACAATCCCATCACGGCTGCTATTGTAGCAAAGGAAAGCGCAAGCGGTCAAAAACACGGCCGGGAACGCAAACGGCTGCAGGCCGCAGCCGCGCCGCAGCACCACCACCCCATTGCTCAGTCGTTGCGCAAAACCGCCGCCACGGGCAGGCGATGCAGCCGCCAAGACGGGTAGAGGGCGGCGAGAAGAGCCGCACCCACGGCCAGAAGAAAGGCCTGGACAAAGGGGGCCGGTTCCACATACATCGGCAAGGTCCAGCCGAAGGAGCGTTTGTTGATGATAAAGATGAGAATCCAGGCCAGGGCATAGCCGGTCGGAACGGCAAACAACCCGGCCGCTGCGCCGGCCAGAGCCGTTTCGAGCAGGATCAGACGGTGCATGTCGGCCAGGGTCAGCCCCAGAGCGCGTAGAATGCCCACTTCGCGCGCCTTTTCGAGCTGAAAGGCCAGCAACGCATTCCACACGCCGGTAAAGGCAACCAGGATGGTGATCAGGCGCATGGCAACGGTGATGGCAAAGGTGCGATCGAAAATCGCCAGGGCATCTTGCCGCAACGCCTGGTTCGGACTGACCTGGACATGCGGAAACGCCTGCAGCCGCCGGCGCAGATCGGCCGTGACCGCCTCGATATCGGCATCCGCAGGCAGGAACAAGGTCAGCCCGTTCAGACGTTCGTCCGCCCACAGGCGCCGATAGACTGCCAGACTCATGCGTACCGTGCCGCGCGTCGAGGCATAGTCCGTCTCGATGGCCACGATGGGGAACGAACGCCAGCCCTGGGGGGTGAGCAGGTCCAGGGTGCCACCGGCGCGCGTGATGCCGAGATGGGCGGCGAGAGGTTCGGAAAGGATGACGGCGCCGTTGCGAAACGCCGCGGCTACCTGCGCCGGTTCCCCTTGCGCCTGGAGAAAAAGCCGAGGGTTGAGGGCCGTCTCCGGGTCTATGGCTACCAGTTCCACCGGACCGTAGGCCGATTCCACGCCCACCACGCGCAAACCGGCCGTGCCGAGAGCACCGGGATAGCCTCGCACCGCCGCCACCACCTCGGCCGGCAACGGTTCGTCAGGCCGATTGGCGCTGAACCCTGCTGCCGCAATGTAAATGTCCCCGCGCAGGGTTTGGTCCAGCCAGAGGATGACCGCCGTGCGAAAGCTATCGATCATGATCTGCACGCCGATGGTGACGGCAACGGCGGCCATCAACGCCGCAATGGCAATGGCCAGACGGCTTTGGGCGCGGATGATGCTGCGCGTGGCCAGGCGACCGAGCAAGCCCGGCCAGCGTCCCAAAGGTGCGCTCAGAAAACGCATCAGCCAGAAGGTGAGCCACGGTGTCAGCGCGGCCAGACCGATGAGCACGGCAAACGTGCCGGCGAAGCTGATGACCAGATTGCGTGTGGGCAGCGCCAACACGACCGCCCCCAGCGCCACCAGGATGAGACCGCTCACCGCCGCCAGGGCCACCAAACGCTGGGCTTTGCTTTCCATGTCGGTGCGTAACAAGGCCAGACGCGGCGGGACCGAGGCGGCATCCCAGGCCGGGAGCATCGCCGCCGTCAGGCCGACCACCATCCCGGCCATGCTGCCTTTGATCAGGCTGGAAAGGGGCACATCCACGGCACGGGTGCTGACCACAAAGAACAGGTCGTTGATCGTGCGCGTCACCAGGCGCACCGTGACCTGACCCAACAACACGCCCAGACCGAGTCCTAAAACGGTGCCGATCAGCGCCATCAACGCCGCTTCGGCCAGGACCAGCCCGAAAACCTGCCCGCGCGTATAACCCAGGCTGCGCAGGATGCCGAACAGCGGTCGCCGCCGGACCACGGCAAAGGTCATCATGTTGTAGATGAGAAAGATGCCCACGACCAGGGCGAGCAGGCTTAGGGCCGTCAGGTTGATGCGAAAGGCCTCGGTCATGGCGACAACCTGTCCGGAACGACGTCCCGCCGGTACGATGAGATGACCCGGCGGCAGGACCGCGGCCAGGGTGTTCGGATCCAGGCTTTCGGGCAAGATAAGATCAATCTGGCTCAGGCGGCCGGCCATGTCGCCGAACATCTGGGCCGTGGCGATATCGGTCACGATCAGGGTCTCCAGGCTGCGCCGTGAGAACGCCTCGCTCGGATCGAGCAGCCCGACCAGATAGGCGTCATGGTTGCGGCCGGCCACCATCAGGGTTAGCCGACACCCGTCGTCCAGACGGTCGGGTGGACAGGGCTCCAGACCGTAGCGTGCGGCCAGCGGTGCCGATAGGAGCACGGCGCCGGGCACGGTCAGCAGCCGTACGGCCGTCTCCACGGACGCCCCCTCGGCCGCGCTCAAATAGGCCCGAAACGGCGGTTCGGCAAACGGATCGACTCCCAACAGGGTAAAGGCCAGGCCTTCCAGTTGCGGGCTGCTGACCAGAACACGCACCAGAGGTGCCATAGCGATCTGCCGCCGCCAGACCGGATCGGTACGCAGGGCGACGTAGACCGTTTCGGCCACGCCCTGATCACCGGCGACGATGGCGTGGGTAGCCCGACCGGTAATGGCGGCCGTGCTCAGCGCGAAGCCGCGCTCGGCGCTTGTATTGGCCATGTCGATGCTCACCATCACCCCCACGCCCAGGGCAATACCGAGGATGACGAGCACCGCCGAGACCGGCTGTCGCAGGGATGTGCGCAAGAGAAGCATGGTTCAACGCTCCTGCCACAATCGGCCGTGGCTGAGCCGCAGGACGTGGTCGGCATACGAGGCAGCTTCCGAGCTATGGGTGACCATGACCAGGGTGCGCTTTCCCTCGCGACTGAGGCGGGCCAGCAGCTCCAGGATGTGCGTTCCGGTCTCATCATCCAGATTACCGGTCGGTTCATCGGCCAGGATCAGGGGTGGGTCGTGGACCAAAGCCCGCGCCAGGGCTACCCGCTGCTGTTCACCGCCGGAGAGTTTTTCGGGAAAAGTGGACCAGCGATCGGCCAGGCCGACATAGGCCAGCATGGCCTCGGCGCGACGCCGCGCCTCCTGGCGCGACACCCGATTGAGCTCCAGAGGGAGCAACACGTTTTCACCCACGGTCAGAGTTGGGATCAGGTTGAAAAATTGAAAGACAAAACCGATGGCGGTACGGCGGAAGAGCGTGCGCTGCCGCTCGTCCCATGCCGTCAGGTTGTGGCCGTTCACCCAAATGGCCCCCTTTTCGGGGAGATCGATCCCGCTGATGAGATTGAGCAGGGTGCTCTTGCCGCTGCCGCTTTTGCCGACAATGGCAAAAAAGCGGCCGGTTTCGAACTCCCAATCGACATCCTGCAGGACCAGACGTCGGGTTTCGCCTTCGCTAAACGATTTGGTCAGGTTTTCCAGCCGAAGAAAGACGTTCATGGCAAGCGAATGGGATGAAAACGCCCGGTGACGAGGCCAAAAGGAACGCTATAATAGGCCGCATGGGACCGCGACCGGCCTCATGATAGCCGAAACCCCGAGGGAACTCCGACCATGCCGGCGTTTGCGCGCCCCCTCATCTTCATCCTCCTGAGTCTGATAGCAGGAGCCTGTGCCCGTGCCCAAGCTCCTGAGGCCACCGTGCGCCTGCCGGAAGCAGAGACGATCCTGAACACAGCCGGATTTCAAACGGCCGATGGTTCGCGGCCGCTGGTCTTTCCGGACGATTTCGGGGCCCATCCCGATTTTCGCACGGAGTGGTGGTATTACACAGGTCATCTGGAGACGAGGCAGGGGCGCCATTTCGGTTTCGAGCTGACGTTCTTTCGGGTAGGGTTGTTGCCGCCGACGGTGGCGTTGCCGTCCGCTTCGGCATGGTATAACCATAGCCTGTACTTTGCCCATTTTGCCGTAAGCGACATTGCCGGCAACCGTTTTCATGCCTTCGAGCGTTACGCCCGACCCGGCCCCGGCCTGGCCGGCGCCCAGGCCTCACCGTATCGGATCTGGTTGGACGACTGGAGCATTGCAGAAACGACACCGGGTCATTATCGCCTGCGCGCAGCCGAAGGCGAGATAGGGTTGACCCTAACCCTGACCGATACGCTGGGTGTCATCCTCCACGGCGAAAACGGCTACAGCCGTAAGGGTAAGAACCCCACCAACGCCTCGTACTACTACAGCCAGCCCCGGCTTCAGGCCGAGGGCGTGGTCCATCTCGCCGACGACGATGTGGCCGTGCAAGGACTGGTCTGGAAGGACCACGAGTTCAGCACCGCCCTCCTCGACGAAAACCAGGTGGGTTGGGACTGGTTTTCGCTTCATTTCGACGATGGCGCCGGCTTGATGTTGTTTCAATTGCGCGAGCAGGATGGGAGCATTTCGCCCTCGGCCGCAGGTACGTTCATCGCCGCCGACGGCGTCACCCGGTCCCTCTCTCATACGGACTTTGTCATCACCGTGCTCGCTACCTGGCGCAGCCCGCGCAGCGGCGGGGTTTATCCCTCCCGCTGGCAATTGAGCCTTCCCACCCTGGGTTGCCGGCTCGATCTCGAACCCTGGATGAATGACCAGGAGCTCCATTTTCCTGCCGTGACCTATTGGGAAGGCGCCGTGCGTTTCCACGGTGACTGCCGGGGTAAGGCCGTCCGGGGCAACGGCTATGTCGAATTGACCGGCTATGCCCCGGCACGACCCCTGCCGCTCTTCTAGGCCCACGACCTCCCCATCCCGGACCGGTTGCCACACACCGGCCCAAACAAACCGGGCCTGCCACCCTCAGGCGACAGGCCCGGTCCAACGGGGGAAGCCGAGAGCCGCTACCGCCGCTGACGCACCAGCGGCAGGAAGAGCCGTCGCAACCCCTCCTCCTGACCTACACCCACCGGCCCGAACCACTGCCCGTCCGGCACGCTCTCCAGCTTGTACCAGTAGCTCACCCCCGCCACGACGCTCCGATCCACCCACTCGTAGCGGGCACCCGTGGGACTGTTGGCCGCCGCAATCAGACCCGAAACGGGCACATACGGCCCCTCCACCGCCGTCCCGCGCCAGACCCGGAAACCCTCCTGGTCCTGCTCGGCAACGGTGGCCCAGCGCACCACCACAGCCCCCCCTTCCTGCACGGCCGTGAAGGTGCTCAGTTGCACGGCCGTAGGCGCAATGTAGCCGAAATCGGCCTGCAGATAGTCCTCGTTCAAACCCAGGGTGACGATAAGCGGCGATGGCGACGTCCGCACCAGACCCGGCACCGTTGCAGGAACCTCGACGCGATAGGTGCCGGGGATGAGTCCCTCCACCAGGTAGAAGCCACCGGCGCTGGTAGTCGTGAACACCTGCCCCGTATCCAGATTCGTCACGGTGACGAGAACACCGGCTACACCCGTCGTCTCGCCCGGGTCTTGAGCCCCGTTGCCGTTCGAGTCCAGGTAGATGAAATCGCCGATGCTCCCAAAAGCCACGTTCCCAAAGTCGTTGTTGGGAGCAGTACCGCTGCTACCGATGACGATGAGGGTCACATCCCGCACAAGCGGCGTGGTGTTCTCAAAACCCGAAATCGGCGTCTGGACAACCAGATAGTTGCCGGGCAGGTAACCGGAGAACACATAGCTGCCGTCAGGCTGGGTGGAAACACACTCCACAGGCAACGAGCCGGGGTCGATAAGACCGTCATCGTCGGTGTCGACGTACAGGCACACTTCGACGCCGGGAATCCCGGCCTCACCCAAACCCTGCACGCCGTTCTGGTCCCAGTCGAAGAAGACCACACCGGAAATAGAACCACGACCGGCATAGCCGAAGTCGGCCTCGTCATAAGCCTGGTTGGGGCCGAGGACAACGCGATGGGGTTCCGGTCCGCTCTGGGAACCGGGTATCAAGGTGAAGCCGGTGAGGGTGCTTTCGTCCACGTCCACCCAGTAGGAGCCGGGAGGCAGGTTATCAAAGCGATAGGTGCCGTCGGCAGCGGTGGCGGTAGTGGCCACGAGGGTATCGTCGCCGCCGGGTTCGAAGACGGCGTCGCCGTCATCGGCGTAGAGCCGCAGACCGACGCCGGCCAGGGCGGCGCTCGGCGGTTCGTCCTGGAGCCCGTTGCCGTTGCTGTCGTTCCACACATAATCGCCGATGCTACCGGCAGCCTGAATACGCACACAGGCATCGTCATAGACCGGCGGAGGGACACGGTTCTGCGCATCGCGGGCATCGCTGACCCCGGCCAGGTCGCAGGTAAAGCCGGGTTGCTCGCGGCGATACCCGAAATCGGCCGTGAGGTACGACGATGTGTTGGTGGGCAGGGTAACCGTCTGGGGTTCGTTGGCCGTGGTCAGGCTAAGGCCGGCAGGCAAGGTGCTTTCATCTACATCGACACAGTAGGTGCCGGCCATCAGGTTCTGGAAGAGGTACTGGCCGTTGCCGGCAGTCGTGAAGCTGCGTAACGGTGAGCCGCCGGCCGGACAGGCCCCCTGATAGAGCCTGACGACCACACCGTTGAGACCCGGTTCGCTGCCGTCATCGGGCAGGCCGCTGCCGTCCACGTCGTAGAAGACGCGGTCACCAATGACACCCTCCCCGAGCAGATAGTAGCCAAAGTCGGCGTCGGTGTAGTCCTGACCGCTGCTCAAACTCACAGATAACGGCATGTTGCCGCTGGTAAGGCCGTAATTGACCGGCACCGTGGTCTCATCCACCTGCACGGTGTAGTTGCCGGCCGGTAGATTGTTGAACAGATAGGAGCCGGTGGTGCCGGGTTCGGTGGAGGTAATACGCACCAGCGTGCTGTCTTGGTACAGTTTCACCGTGACATGGGGCAGACCCACCTCGCCGCCATCCTGAACACCGTCACGATCAAGGTCTTCCCAAACCCGATCGCCGATTGTGCCCTGGTCGGCATTGTGCTTGCTGGGTGAATTGTGCGCCGAAGCGAGCGTGACCGTGCCACAGACGCCGTTGGTGGCACTCTTGGGGACGGCAAACTCGTAGATCATGACCCATTCCCAATACTGGCCGGACACCTGGTTATAGTCGTAGGGCGGCGAATGCTTGCGCGGATCGTTCCAGGGGCCACCGGTCCAGTTCGAATACTCCATGTTCCAATGCAGCGAGGTCTTGGCGACGGTGCCGGGTGGATTGGGGGTGGACGAACTGCCGTCGGAACCGGTAAAGCCGGATGACCAGGCGCCAGGTCCGCCGTTGAGATAATCGAGGGTAATGGTGCGGCTGCCACCGGGATAGGTGAGGGTGAAGACGGCGTTATCGCTGTTAAGCAGGTTGCTAAACGTA
This sequence comes from Caldilineales bacterium, assembly GCA_037443945.1. Classification (GTDB taxonomy): domain Bacteria; phylum Chloroflexota; class Anaerolineae; order J102; family J102; genus SSF26. The sequence continues at coordinate 7,961 of JBBINH010000024.1, read as the reverse complement.
TGCGAGCGTGTCCAGCCGTCCAGGGCCATGTAGCTATTATCCAGGTCTTCGTCGGCGTAGACATTGTCGTTGAAAGCGCGGTCGACAACGAAGGCCCAGTAGCAGGCGTTGGTTCCCTCGTAGTTGTAGAGACGGCCGGGCGCATCGTAGGGAGGCGAGGTGAGTTGGCCGACGAAGTTGTAATCGGCATCGAGAAGCCCGTCTACCGTAGGCTCGGCCGTCGGGGCCGATGCCGCAGCCGCCGCGACCTGCGGCGCCGGCACTGCCGCATCGGCCTGCTGCGCCAGAACAACGGTGGTACTGCCGATCGCCTGGAAGGTAAGCACAACGTTGAAGCTTTGGCCTGGCGCCAGGTCGCTGCCAAAGCTCGCCGTCAGATCGCTCCAACGCAAGGCACCATCGTTGATGGTGTCATCGGAAGGTGGGTTCGCCGCCACATAGGTGAGACGAGTCGGATCGTAGTAATCCTCAAGCGGCAGCACGGTGATGGTCGTGGTACCGGTGTTGGTGATACGGATGTTGAACTGCACCGTCTGGCCGACAAAAATATCCCCCTGAGTGAGCAAGGTCTTCGTGATGGCCAGTTCGGGATACGGTTCGGTGTAGCCGAAGTCGGCCTGGAGATAGCTTTCTCCCTCCCCCAAATGGATGACCGAAGTTGGGTTGTTGAAGGTGGTAATGACGAAACCGGTCGGCACCGTCGCTTCGTTGACACTGACGAAGTAGTTATCGGGGGCCAAGTTCTGGAACAGATAGCGGCCGCTCGTGTTTGTGATCTGGGTGGCGACCAGAGTGTCGGCGGCGGTGAGAACCCCATCGCCGTCATCGCGGTAAAGCCGAACCGTAACACCGGCGAGGCCGGGTTCGCCGGGGTCTTGCAAGCCGTTGCGATCGACATCGTGCCAGACTGTGTCGCCGATCTCGCCCGGGCATACGCCTGGCTCGGCCAGAATGGTGTTGGTGCCGATCTTGCTGGGCGAGGCATGGATGTAGGGGATCTCCATCGAGCCGAAACCGGTAGCGCCGAAGGCCGCCTTGTCGATCTTGACCTCGTAGATGACATCGAAGATCCAATCCGGATAGGTCGGGTTGGGGGTATAGAACGCATCCGTAGCCGGGGAATCCACCAGCAGATCGGTGCCGAGGCCGCTGCAGTTGCCACCGGAGCAATAGCCCAGCTCGTTGAGATTGTATTCGAGCGAAGTACCCCAATCGAGGATGTGGGCGGCGCTGCCCTGGCTGATGCCACCATCGCCGCCGAGGCCCAGGGAACGATAGCCGGATGGGGTGCCGGATGCGCTGCTGAGATAGTCGAGCTTGAAGTTCAGCACCTGCACTCCGTCGGCATTGAAGCCGAGGAACTGGGCGTGATCGGAACCGGTCAGGTTGCCGAAGGTATGACCGCTCGGCCAGCCGATGGCATTGGCGCCGTAGGTGTTGTCGACAAAATCTTTGTCGATGGCCAAGACCATGTAGACGGCATCACCGGAGCTTTGGTAGAAGGTGGCCAGCTTGCCGAAGAGGATGCCGTTGGCGGTGTAACATACCTCGGTGGCGTCCGGCGAGATGCGGTAGATGTCGTCGTAGCGGCCATCGATGACCGGAGGGTCGTTGACAAAGATACGGGTGATGTCGGTGGCGGTGTCGAATTTATCGGGTTGATCGGCCGAATAGGCCGTCAGGGTGGTGATGTTCACCGTACCGGCCACGGCAGTGCCGGGCACTTGCACTTCGGCCACCAGATACTGGGTCTGACCGGGACCCAAGCAGACGGGATTGGGCAGAGGCGGTTCGTTGGGGCTGACCGTTTCGTGTACGCCGTTTTGGTTGAGGTCGCTCCACAGCAATACGGTCCAGCCTTCGCTGGCCGCAACCGTAACGGCGAAACAGTCCGACGTCTGGCCGTTGTTGGTCAGGGTATGGCCGTAGAAGACGACCGACCCGGCTACGGCGTAGGTATCGTAATCGGGCTGCAACGAGAGAGGCCCGCCTACCGTAGTACGGTCACCGGCCTCGACGGTCGCTAGATCGCCTTCAACGGCTTTGCTCACCAGAAGGGCATTCTGATTGGTATGCGCCGGCCCGGTCGCGGCCATGACCGTCGGCGCCAGACCCAGAAAAAGACCTAACAAGAGCACAATAACGATAATGGATTTCTTATTCATAATTAGAACACATAAGGTTAGACGGCAAGTTTGGCTAGACTCAACTCTAAGGATAGCTCGAGCTCATGTTCTTGTGCCTTACAATTGACTGACAAATCCCTCGCCTGACGTAAGGACTCGAGTGGCTTCCCGATAACCCGTTTCCTGCCCAAGCAATGCTACAATAAGCGGCAGGAGGCTTTCCGGCGCTTACGTTATGTCAACTTCCGAACTGAGTCCCCAACTCGAAGCCAAACTGCAAGCGCTTCCGGCTGCGCCCGGCTGTTATCTGATGCGCAATGCCGCCGATCAGGTCATCTACGTGGGCAAGGCCGTCAATCTGCGCGCCCGTGTGCGCTCCTATTTCCACAAGCAGGCCCAGCACACGGCCAAGACCCGGCGCATGATGGCCGAGGTCGCCGACCTGGAATGGGTGGTGACCGATACGGAGCTGGAGGCGCTCATCCTGGAAAACGAGCTGATCAAACGCCATCGGCCCCACTACAACATCCGGCTCAAAGACGACAAGCAATATCCCTACATCAAGGTCCATTGGCAGGACGATTTCCCCAAGATTGCGGTGGTACGCCGCATGCTGCCCGACGGCGCCCGCTACTACGGTCCCTTCACCAGCGGCACGGCCGTGCGTCAGACCCTGGATGCCCTGCGGCGGGTGTTCCCTTACTTGGATTGCAACCGGGAGATCACAGGTCGGGACGAGCGGCCCTGCCTTTACTATCACATCAAGCGCTGCGCCGGACCTTGCATCGGCGCCATCGGCCGCGAGGAGTATCGTGCTATCGTTGACGGGTTATGTCAATTTCTGGAGGGCAAGAGCGACGAAGCCCTCGCCGAGCTCCGGCGCCGGATGATCATGGCGGCCGAGCGCCTGCAGTTCGAACGCGCCGCCCTTTATCGTGACCAGATCCGGGCGGCCGAGCGGATCGTCGAACGCCAGAAGGTCGTCTCCGGTCGTCAGGAGGATGAGGATGTGATCGCCTTCGCCACCGACAAAGGCAATGCCTGTGTGCAGGTCTTCTTCGTGCGTCGCGGTCGGCTCATCGGTCGGGAATCGTTTCTGTTGGAAGGGGTGGATGAAGAGACCAACGGCGAACTGTTGGCCTCCTTTCTCAAACAGTTCTACGACGAGGCGGCCTTTTTGCCGCCCTTGGTGCTGTTGCCCCGCGAGCTGGAGGAGAAGACCATCATCGAGCAATGGCTGCGGAGCAAGCGCGGGGCCAGGGTGACGCTGCACATCCCCAAGCGCGGCCCCAAGAAAGAACTGATCGCAATGGCCACCGAGAACGCCCGCAGCGCCCTGGCCGCCCTCCAGGCCGAATGGGAGGCCGATGCCCATCGGCACACCGAGGCCATCGCCAACCTGCAGATGGCCCTCCATCTGCCGCACCCTCCCATTCGCATCGAATGCTTCGACATCAGCACCCTCCAGGGCACGAACACCGTCGGCAGCATGGTCGTTTTTGTCAAAGGCGCCCCGCGTAAAAGCGACTACCGGCGCTTTCAGGTGCGCATGAGCGGTCAGATCGGTCAGCCGGACGACTATGCCGCCATGCGCGAGGTCCTGCGTCGTCGTTTTCGCCGCGCCGTGGAATCGCCGACAGCCGCACCGGGCGAGCGCGAGGATCCGGTGTGGCGGCTCTTGCCCGACCTGCTCCTGGTCGACGGCGGCAAAGGTCAGCTCGGCGTGGCCGTGGACGTCCTGAAGGAATTGGGCCTGTTCGAGGTCGTCCCCGTGGCAGCGCTGGCCAAGCAGGAAGAGGTGCTCTTTATGCCCAACCGTACCGAACCGCTGCCGTTGGATCGCCATAGCCCGGAGATGTACCTGGTGCAGCGCATCCGCGACGAAGCCCATCGCTTCGCCCTGGCCTATCAGCGCACCCTGCGGGAGAAAACCATGACCCGTTCCCGGCTGGAGGACATCCCCGGTGTAGGGATGAAGCGCCGCGCGGCCCTGCTCAACCATTTCGGCAGCATCGACGCCATCCGCAATGCCAGCGTCGAGGAGATCGCCGCCGTGCCCGGCATGACCCGACAGGTGGCGCAACGGATCAAGGAATCCCTATAAGCCTGCCGACTTCCACCGCAAACGACCTGCTCCGCCCCCATGCGCCGCTTCCTTGTCCTCAGCCTGGTGCTTTTCGTGCTCCTGGCCGCTTTGGCCTTGAACGCAGCCTGGGCCTGGCGATCGGCGACGCCTGCGTTGCCGGTGCCGGTGGTCGCAGGGCATGGTGAGCTGATGGCGAATCTGGACCTGGCCGGTCTGAGCCCGGCACAGGCTGCGGATATCCTGGCCTGGATTGCCGAGGACGGTTTTCGGTGGGTGCGGTTGCGCGTACCCTGGAACGAAATCGAACCGGAGCGCGGCCTCTATCGCCGGGAGGTGCTGCAGGCGGCCCTTGCGGCCTGCGCACAGAAGGGGTTGCAGGTCTTGCTTGTGTTGGATGGAGCACCGGCCTGGGCGGTAAAACCGGAGGATGCCGATAACCCTCTGGCCCCGCCCCACGATGTGCGCGATTTCGGCCGTTTTGCCGAGACGGTGGCCGCCGAATACGGCGCCCTGGTGGATATCTACCAGATCTGGGATGAACCCAACATCACCCCCCATTGGGGCAAGGCCTGGATTTCGCCCCAAAGCTATTTCAACCTCCTGCGCGAGGCGGCCAACAGCATTCGCCGTCGCGATCCGGAAGCCCAGATCATGCTGGCGGCGCTGGCACCGACCACCGCCGAGGAACCCCTCAACCGTTCCGACCTCTGGTTTTTGGAACGGCTTTACCAACTCGGCGCCGCCCCTTATTTTGACCTGGTAGCAGCAGCGGGCTACGGCTTTGCCCGACCGCCTACCGACCCGCCGGCAGCCGACCGGCTCAACTTTCGGCGGCCGGAGCTGATCCACGCCCTCATGGCCCGCTACGGCGAAGCCACCAAACCGGTCTGGATCACGGCCTGGGGTTGGTGGAGTGCGGCCGCCAGCGCGGAGGCTTCCCCCTGGGGGCAAATAGACCCGGCGCTGGTGCCGGTGTATCAGGCCCAGGCCCTCGATCTGGCACGGATGACGTGGCCGTGGGCAGGTCCGCTGGCCTGGGTGGAATACACCCTCACCCCGGCCCGCGACCCACGACGCCATGGCTTTGCCCTGCGACAGCCGAACGGGGAACCGACCCCGGCCGGTCTGAGCTTGCGCCGTCTGGTCTCGCCGCCTCTGCTGCTGGGCAGCGGCAGCCACGCCGCCGGCCATCCGGCTGCCACCGTCGTGCAGGGCGATTGGCGATTCAGCCCTTTCGCCGCCGATCCGGACCAACCGAACGCGGTGCTGGTGTATCCCTTTGCAGGCCGGGCCGTGGCGGTGGAAATCCAGCGCGGGCCTTATTGGGCCACCCTCAAAGCCTGGATCGACGATGAACCGGCGCCGCTGCTGCCCCGCGACGAGAACGGCGATGCCTACATTGCCATGTATGACCCGGCCAACCGCATCGCCGTGGTGCCCCTGGCGCGTGCGCTGCCTCCCGGACGCCATCACTTGCGGTTGGAGGCCTCGGCCGGCTGGGGCCAATGGTTCCTGCGGCGGATCATCATCGATGACCGGCCCTGGCCGAGGCCGTGGTCGCCCTGGCCGCTGGCCGCCGTGCTGATCCCGGTCCTGATCGGCGTGGGATGGCGCTGGTGGCAACTGGCGTGCGGTGACATCGGGCGCCGCGCCGGCAACCGCCTCCTGATCGGCTGGCAGAGGCTGACGGAACGCCTAGCCCCGGCGCCGGGACCGGTCGTGCTCGGTTTAGGGCTGCTGGCCTGGCTGGCTCTGGCGCCGGAAGGGTGGTGGCGTTTACCGGCATTGCCGCTGCTTGTGGTGCTGCTGGCCTTGCACCCCTGGCTGGCGCCGACCCTGGCGTTGGTGGCCCTGCCTTTTTACGTGCGGCCTCTGGTTCTGGGACCCGTCGGTTTGCCCCCGCACGAATTGCTCATCTGGTTGGGGGCCGGGTTGGGGCTGACCCGACACGCCCTCGCACGATGGCTGCGGACAGGCGCGGGCGCGAGTCTGCCGACCTCCCTTCTTGATGTAGCCGTGTTGGGGCTTGTGGTCATGGGTCTCTTCGCCACCCTGGCCGCAACCGAGGTGGGACCGGCCTGGTACGACTTTCGCACCGTCTTCATAACCCCGCTGTTGTTTTACGGTTTGCTCACGCGCACGGAACGCAAGCGGTCTTCGCCGCCGGTGATGGTGGTCGATGCCCTTGTCCTGGGGGCCGTGCTGGTGGCAGCGGTGGGCCTGTACGGTCTGCTGACGGGACAGGTCGGTTTCATCGAGGGCGTGCCGCGGGTGAAGGCGATTTACGGTTCGCCCAACAACCTGGCCCTCTACCTGGGACGGGTGCTGCCGTTGTTGACGGTGGTGGCCTTTGCCGGGAGCGGACAACGCCGTTGGCTCTATGCCCCGGCCCTGCTCCTCGTCGGGGCCGCCGCCTTTTTCACCTTCTCGCGCGGCTTGTTCGTCTTCAGCCTGCCTGCCGGCCTGGCGACCCTGGCTCTGGCCGAGAAACGGCTGCGTCGGCCTGTGCTCGTTATCGCCTTTGGGGTGGCGCTGGCCCTTTTGCCTTTTCTTTCGACCCCACGGTTGGCCAGCCTGCTCGATTGGGAGTCCGGCACGACGTTTTGGCGTTTGCAGCTCTGGCGCAGCGCCTGGCGTATGTTCCTCGATCATCCCTGGTTGGGCGTCGGGCCGGACAACTTCCTTTATGCCTACCGCAGTCGTTATGTGTTGCCGACGGCCTGGCAGGAACTGAACCTCAGCCATCCGCACAACCTCGTCCTGGATCTCCTGACCCGTGTGGGTTTGCTCGGCACCGTACCCGGTCTGGGCATCCTGCTGCTAACCCTGTGGCGCGGATGGGGATGGTTAAGGTGCCGCTGCGACGACGAGACGTGGCGGCTCCCTTATCTGGGTCTCTATGCCGGCCTGGTGGCCGGTTTGGCCCATGGCCTTATCGACAATTCTCTCTTTTTGCCCGACCTGGCCGTCTTGACGTTGCTGGTGGCAGGGATAACGCAGCGTCTGCGCGGGTGACGAAGGGTGGTCGTCGGTAACGCCCCGGCAGCCGGTAGGATGCGTCAACGGTCGCCTGCGGCCCCGGTCGGAAGGGAATGGTAGAGGATTGGTAGGCGGCAGCAAAGGCTCGCCGCTCCGGGTGGACAACTCGTCCCAAAACGGCTATAATCCCTTATACGAACTTATGTTCTATCCCCTAAGCGCTTTTCACCCATGCCTGCCTTTCGCGTTTCTTCGGCTTTTCAACCTACCGGCGATCAGCCTCAGGCCATCGCCAAACTAAGCGAAGGCGTGCGCCGCGGTCTGCGCCACCAGACCCTGTTGGGCGCTACCGGCACGGGCAAGACCTATGTCATGGCTAAGGTCATCGAGGCCGTGCAAAAGCCCACCCTGGTGCTGGCGCACAATAAGACCTTGGCCGCTCAGCTCTACGCCGAGTTCCACGAGTTCTTCCCCGATAACGCCGTCGAGTACTTCGTCAGCTACTACGACTACTACCAGCCCGAGGCGTACATCCCCCGCACCGACACCTACATCGAGAAGGACGCCCAAATCAACGAGGAGATCGACCGCTTGCGCCTGGCCGCCACCTCGGCCCTGTTCAGCCGTCGCGATGTCATCATCGTCGCCTCGGTATCGGCCATCTACGGCCTGGGCAGTCCTGTCGATTACGGCCAGGTCGCCATCCGCCTGGCCGTGGGCGAAACCCGGCGTCTGCACACCCTTTTGCGTCATCTGGTGGACATCTACTA
>JBBINH010000023.1:0-49022 GCA_037443945.1 Caldilineales bacterium | reverse complement strand
GCGCCCTAACGGCGGAGGTTCGCACCCTGGCCGAAGGGCATCGCGCCCTAACGGCGGAGGTTCGCACCCTGGCCGAAGGCCTACGCACCCTAAGCGAAGACCATCGCGCCCTCGCCGCCGAAGTCCGCACCCTGGCCGAAGGCCAACGCATCCTGACCGAGGCCCAGGCCCGCACCGAAGCACGCGTCGAACGCCTCGAAACCGCCCTCGCCGAACTCGCCACCCAAGTCCAAACCCTGGCCGAAGGGCATCGCGCCCTAACGGCGGAGGTCCGCACCCTGGCCGAGGCCCAGGCCCGCACGGAGCAAGTTCTCCAGAAACTCAGCGCATCCCATGCCCGCCTGGAACAGGAATTCCGCCAGTTCCGGGACGTCTTCGGCGCCACCGTCGAAGACGAGGCCGGCGGCGTCCTCGCCTCCGTCCTGCGCGAAAAAGGCTATCGCATCCTCGCCGAATCCTACAACCTGGCCCTGGACGGCGAGGTCGATGTGGTCTTGCCCGTGCTCTCGCCCGAAGGTCGGCCCCTTTGGGCCGTGGTGGAGGCCAAAGCCCGACTCGGTGGCCGCGATGTGCACAAATGGGCCCAGCGCATCAAGGATGCCCGCTGGCGGCGCCGGTTGGCCGCCCGCAACCTGCCCGGTCCCTTCCTGGTGTATGCTTTTGGCATTCGCATGGACCGCAGCGCCCTGGACGAGGCGGAACGGGAAGGCATCGGCATCCTCACGGGCCAGGGCGAACGCATCCCACCCAAAAGCCTCATCGGCGACGAGGCTGGTTAGCGCCGAAATACCCGTTCAGATAAAACCGATATTTGCACATAGCCCTGACAGCATCGTCGACGATCGGCGTTGCGTTCCATCGTAACGACACGCGCAAAACCTGGGTGGCGCAAAGAGCAGACAGAGACTTCCTTCCCATCTGTCTGAAAGGAGGTTAGAGGAGACAAAGACGGAGGGAGCACATGGCTCTGCGCACTTGTCTTGATTTACAAACGGTTATCCAGAATCCGGGCTTTGACGCACGGCCGTCCCAACGATAAGATCGACGTCTGTATGGATTGGCTCCATTGGCGAAGGCGGTATCGTTCGCTGTTCACCTGGTTTCTCCCCGGTCTGCATGTCAAGCGGTGGCTGCTCATTCTGATCGTGGGCATCACCTTGATCAGCTTGGGCCTGGCCTATCTTTTGCGCACGGTTTACCTAACGGGTCACTATCCGCCGTGGGTCTACTATTTGACATTGCAATTCCTGCCTCGATCGGGGCGAGCGCTTTTGTTTGGTGTCGCGGGAGTGGCCATTACGGCCTGGGGGTTGATCGGACTCAATCGCTCGCTGTTGTCGCCGTTCATGCGACCTCATGCCGATATGGCCGAAACCCTCTATCGCCATCGTCGCCGTCGCCGCGGGCCGCGCATCGTCTGTATCGGCGGTGGCACCGGGATGCCCACGCTTTTACGCGGGCTGAAACAGTACACGGACAACTTGACTGCCATCGTTACCGTGGCCGACGACGGCGGCAGTTCCGGCCGCCTGCGCGATGGCATGGGGCTATTACCCCCCGGCGACTTTCGCAATAACCTGGCTGCCCTTTCTGAAGCCGAAGCCATTGTCACACGGTTGTTCCAGTATCGATTTGCATCGGGTACCGGTCTCGATGGGCACGCCTTCGGCAACCTCTATCTGGCGGCCATGGCCGGGGTCACTGGCTCCTTTGAACAGGGGTTGCTCGAATCGAGCCGGGTACTGGCCGTACGCGGCCGGGTGTTGCCGTCAACCCTAGACCTTGTGCAACTCGTGGCCGATATTGTTGACGAGAGGGGCACACTTCGCCGTGTGCAGGGAGAATCCCTTATCCCAGAAGTGGCCGCAGGCGGCCGTATCCATCGTGTCTATCTCGAACCCGAAAATCCGCGAGCGTATCCCGAAGCCATCCGCGCCATTCTCGAAGCCGATATGATCGTCGCCGGACCGGGTAGCCTCTATACCAGTGTCATTCCCAATTTACTGGTCAAGGAGATTGCCCAGGCCGTTGTGGCCTCACGGGCAGCGGTCAAGGTTTATGTCTGCAACATCGCCACGCAACGTGGAGAGACCGATGGTTACGATGTGGATGACCATTTTCAGGCCCTTATCCGGCATTCCGCACGTGGGGCTTTTCATTATGTGCTCGCCAATAGCGGCTTTGATCCTGTGCCGCCGCCCCATTCGGAATGGGTGCGTCTACCGGTCCGGACCGTGGGTTATCGTCTGATCACGGCCGATCTGCGCGATCGCGAACGTCCATGGCGTCATGACTCCGATCGGATGGCCCGAATTCTGATGGAGTTGTTGGCCGAAGTTACCGGCTCACGCCCGGCAATCCCGGCGTAACCTACGCCGGACCAGGCCGGCGAGATTCGGCGGAGAAACCATTGGGGATGAAGTCCGGCCTGTGTGCACAAGATCACCGGAGACCGGCACTCGCGTTAGCCGTCTGTGACGCCAGAACGTGTCCGTCCTCCTCAGACTGACAGTCCTTCCTGGATTTGCATCCACAATACGCCGGTTTGACAAAGTTGGGCTGTAAGCCGAAAAATGACGGCATTTCCTGCGTTGAATAAGAACCATGACCACCCATCACACCGCCTCCTTTCTCGGCGAACCCGACACATGGACCCGGGCACGGATTGCCCTGGATGATACCCACAGGCTCTGGGGTGGGAAACGCATTGAAGTGACCGGTGACGGCTATGCGCGTCTGCGCATGCAAGGGCGTGACCATACGACCGTTGAATACGCCCTGACCATCGGCCCAGAACGAGCGCGTGCCCTCCTGAGTGCCTGTGTGGCCGCCGACCCTCTGGCCGCAAGCTGGCCGCCGGGCGAGCACAGTCCTGAAGAAATCGCCACTCGCCTGGAATTGACCAATGCTGCGGGTGAGGCGGCCGTTGTCATCCATTGGGCCAACGATCGCACCGATCCCCATTTTGAGGCCGTTCGAGCCCTTCTGCTTGAACTGGGGAACGAAATCGAACGGCTGGGCCATCGGGTACAGCCCAGGCTCCTTGCGGCTGCGCCGTCAACACCGCCCGAGTCCGACCCGACCCAGGCCTTGTTGGCGGTGGTCAAGCGTTTTCTGGCGGCCAATGGCTGGCCCTTCGACCAGCACCCTGAACGTCCCATCCTACACATCCCCTTTCAGGGCACCCATGCCCGCTGGACGACCTATGCCCAGATCCGCGCCTTTGACCACATCGCCCAGGTCCTCTTCTATTCGGTCATGCCGTTCACCGTGCCGGCCGAGAAGCGCCTGGCCGTGGCCGAATTCATCACCCGGGCCAATTACGGCCTCATCCTGGGCAATTTCGAGCTGGATTTCAACGACGGTGAAGTCCGGTACAAAACCAGCGTGGAGGTCACCGGCGGCGAATTGGCCGATTATCTGCTCCGGCCGTTGTTGTACACGAACGTCCTCATGATGGATAAGTACCTGCCGGGCATCCTCGCCGTCGTTTACGGGGATGTGTCCCCGGCCGAGGCCGTGGCTCAGGTGGAACAACAATGACCACGAACTTCGACTTCGACACGGTCATCGACCGCCGTCATTCCCACAGCATCAAATGGCGTCGTTATGACGATGACGTCTTGCCGATGTGGGTGGCCGATATGGATTTTGCCTCACCGGCGCCGGTGTTGCGGGCCTTGCAGGAGCGCATTGCCCATGGCGTTTTCGGTTATGAAGGGCCTCATCCCGAACTGATCGAGGCCATCGTCGCCTGGTTGGCACGGCGCTACGGTTGGCAGGTCCCTCCAGAAGCCATCGTCTTGCTGCCGGGATTGGTCAGCGGTCTCAACCTGGTCTGTCGCGCGTATGGCTATATCGGCGACCATGTGGTCATGTTGACACCGGTTTATCCACCCTTTTTGACGGCACCGCCTAATCAGGGGCTGGTAGCCGACCAGGTGCCGCTACGCCCGGTTGCCGACGGCCCGCGCTGGCGTTATGAGATCGACTACGAAGCGTTTACCGCAGCCATTGGCCCCCGCACCCGGATTTTTCTTCATTGCCATCCTCATAACCCTGTCGGCCGCGACTACACACCGGCCGAACTCGAACAACTCGCCGCCATCTGCCTGGAACGGGATGTCCTTATCGTCTCCGATGAGATTCACGCCGATTTGATGCTGAACGGTCAACCCCATACACCGATGGCGGCCCTTGCCCCCGCCATCGCCGACCGCTGTGTGACCCTGATGGCACCCAGTAAGACCTTCAATCTGCCCGGACTGGGGTGTAGCTTTGCCGTAGTCACCAATCCACGCCTGCGGGCACGGCTGGAACAGGCTGCAGCCGGCCTTGTGCCCCATGTCAATGCCCTGGGTATGACTGCCGCCTGGGCGGCTTATACCGAGGGTGAAACCTGGCTGACGGCCTTGCTGACCTACCTGCGCGCCAATCGCGAGACTTTGCTCGCCTTCATGGATGAACACATGCCGGCCATCCGTTGCACGGCCCCGGAAGCGACCTATCTGGCCTGGTTGGATTGCCGTCGGGCCGACATCCCCGGCGATCCCTACCGCTTCTTCCTGGACAAAGCCCGTGTCGCCACCCAAAGCGGCACCGATTTCGGCCGGAGCGGAGAAGGGTTTATCCGTTTCAATTTCGGTTGCCCGCGGTCACTTCTGCTGCAAGCGCTGGAACGCATGGCCCAAGCATTGCGCTCCAGGTGACACGGTCTCGGTATATCTTCCCCACCGCTAAGGAGGTCGACCATGCTGTTCCAAATCCCCAGCCTGCTCCTCAAACAGCTTTACACCTTCGATAGCCTCAAAAACACCCCGCAAGGCGTGCGCTTCTCGCTCAAAAACCGCCTGAGCGATGCCACGGTGACGGCCCTGTACCATGTCAAATTCGATGATCGCGAAGTACCCCTTGATGCCATCACGCTGGACCTGGGCGGCGGCGAAGTGCTGAAACCGGCCGACCTGGCGCAAACCCCCATTCCTTTTCCCCTACGCCGCACCATTGACATCCTCTGCGCCATTCCACCCCTGAGCGAAGGCAAACACAAAATCGAGGTCACGTTCGAGGCGGCGCCTTTCGGGGTCCTGACCATGAAGGTAGATGGCTCGATTGCCAAAGAGGAACCGCGCCGCGTGATCATCCCGCGTGACCCGACGGATGACTACGCCGAACCCATTGTCAAAGCCCGTCAGCAGTTCGTTGAGCAGTATACCGGTGTCAAGTTGCAGCACATTACCCACTACTCTTTCGACCCGCACCTTGTCAAGGGCAACACGGAGCATTTCACCGGCGTGGCGCAGGTTCCCATCGGCTTTGCCGGGCCTATCCGGGTCAACGGCGAGCATGCCCAGGGCGAGTTCCTCATCCCCCTGGCCACTACCGAAGGCACCCTCGTGGCCTCGTACAATCGCGGGATGAAAGTCCTCAATCTGGCCGGCGGGGTCAAATGCAGCATCGCCGGGGATGCCATGCAACGGGCGCCGGTTTTCGTCTTCAACGATGCCATAGCCGCCCGTGAGTTCGTCAAATGGGTGCAGGCGAACATCGATAAAATCCGAGAAGAGGCCGAAGCCACCTCCAGCGTGGCTAAATTGCAATACATCGACCCCTATCTGGCCAGCAAGTTTGCCTTTTTGCGCTTCAACTTCACCACGGGTGATGCTGCCGGCCAGAACATGGTAGGACGTGCCACTTTCGCCGCCTGTAGCTGGATTCTCGATAACTACCCCGGCATCGAACATTTCTATCTGGAATCGAACCTGGCTACCGATAAGAAGGCCTCGCAGGTCAACGTCATGCATACGCGTGGCAAACGGGTGACGGCCGAAGCCACGGTCCCGCGAGATATCTTGATCCAACACATGCGGGTCGAACCGGAGAGCCTGGTCTATCATTACGGGGTGGCCAACATCGGCGCCGTGCTCTCCGGTGCCAACAACAACGGCCTCCATTCGGCCAACGGCATCACCGCCATGTTCATCGCCACCGGCCAGGACGTGGCCAACGTCTCCGAATCCTCGGCCGGTATCCTCTATGCCGAGCTGACACCGACGAAGGACCTGTATCTTTCCATTACTATCCCATCGCTGATCGTCGCTACTTACGGTGGTGGCACCGGTCTGGCCACCCAACGCGAATGCCTGGAGCTGCTGGGGTGCTGGGGCAAGGGCAAGGTCAACAAGTTCGCCGAAATCGTGGCTGCCGTTGTGCTGGCCGGTGAGCTTTCGCTGGCAGCGGCCATTTCCTCTTCGGATTGGGTATCCAGCCACGAACGTTACGGTCGCAATCGCTGATAGCCCGGATGGGCGGGGAGGATGGGCGTCCTCCCCGCCTGTGGGTCGTGGCGTTATGCCAGTGTCGCCAGACGCTCGCGCAAGCGAGTTGCCTGGGCCTCCAATTCGGCCAGGGTTTGCTGCGCCTGGGCCACCACATGGGCCGGAGCTTTGGCCACGAAGTCGGGGTTGTGGAGGCGAGCCCGATTGGCCGCCATTCGACTTTCCGTTTCCGCCAGTTGTTTGCGCAATCGTTCTCGCTCGGCCTCCAGATCCACCAATCCGGCCAGGGGGAGAAAAACGCCGATCTCGCCGACCACCAAGGTGACCCCTTTGGCATCGCCAGGCAGCGGACCGAAGGTCAATTGGGCCGGGTCAATACGGGCCAGAGTCGTCAGAATCGGCGCCATGGCCTCGAAAGCCGCCGTATCGTTGCCGGCTGCGATCACGGCGGCAATACGGCGTCCCGGTTCGACCTGATATTCGGTGCGGACGTTGCGAATGGCGCGCACCACCTCGCGCAGACGCTCGAACACGGCCGCCGCCTCCGGATGACGATAGGCCGGATTGGGCTCAGGCCAGGCCGCCACGATCAGGGCCGGCGCCTCGCCGGGAGGATGGGGCAGATGTTGCCACAGCTCCTCGGTAACGAAGGGGACAAAGGGATGCAGCAACCGCAGGGTCTGGTCGAGCACATAGACGAGCGTTTGGCGCACGACATCGGCGTCTTGATCGGCCTGCAGCCGGGGCTTACAGGCCTCGATGTACCAGTCGGCGAAGTCGCCCCACAGGAACTCGTAGCTCTGACGACCGGCCTCGCCGAACTGATAGTTCTCGAACAGCCGGGTGACGTTTTCGATGACCTCTTGTAAACGGTGGAGCACCCAACGGTCGGGCCAGCTCAGCGCCGCCGGGTCGGGAGCGGCATCATAGCGAAAGTCATCCGGCAGGTTACCCAGGACAAACCGGGTCGCATTCCAGATTTTATTGGCGAAATTGCGGTTGGCGCGGATGCGTTCCAGGCTCAGGTTGAGATCGTTGCCGGGCGTGGAACCGGTCAACAGGGTAAAGCGCAGCGCATCGGTGCCGTACTGGTCCATGACCTCGATGGGATCGATGACATTGTTGAAGGTCTTGGACATCTTGCGGCCGTGCTCATCCCGCACCAGACCGTGGAGGTAGACGGTGTGGAAGGGGACATCGTTGGTAAAGAGCAGGCCCATCATGATCATGCGCGCCACCCAAAAGAAGAGGATGTCGTAGCCGGTCTCCATGACATCCGTGGGATAAAAGCGTCGCAGATCGGGCATGTCGTCGGGCCAGCCGAGGGTGCTGAAGGGCCAGAGTCCCGAACTGAACCAGGTATCCAACACATCGGGGTCCTGTTCCAGGGGTAGGGCCTGACCGTAATGCTCCTGAGCCAGCGCGGCGGCCTCGGCCTGCGACCGCGCCACAAAGACCTGCCCATCCGGGCCATACCAAGCGGGAATGCGGTGACCCCACCACAACTGGCGGCTGATGCACCAGTGGCGCAGGTTTTCCAGCCAGTGAACATAGATTTTGGTGAATCGCTCCGGGATAATCTTGATGCGGCCCGAGCGCACGGCGGCCAGGGCCAGTTGGGCCATGGCATCGGTATTGACGAACCACTGCCGGCTGACCAATGGCTCGATAATCTCACCTCCACGCTGGGCGCGTGGCACAGACAGCGTATAAGGCTCCTCCTTGATGACCAGACCGGCCGCCGCCATATCGGCCCACAAACGCTCGCGAGCGGTAAAGCGGTCCAGGCCGGCATAAGGACCGGCGTTCTCGTTCAGGGTGGCATCCTTGTTCATGATGTTGATGACCATCAGCCCGTGTCGCCGGCCGATCTCGAAATCGTTGGGATCGTGGCCGGGGGTGATCTTGAGGGCGCCGGTCCCGAACGCGCGGTCGACGTACGTATCGTGGATGACGGGGATAGGCCGGTTGAGGATGGGCACCAGGCAGGTTGAACCGATCAGGTGGCGATAGCGCTCGTCATCGGGATGGACGGCCACGGCCGTATCCCCCAGGATGGTCTCGGGCCGTGTGGTGGCCACGGGGATGTAACCGCGACCGGGGCCCTCATCCAGGCTGTGACCGGCAATGGGGTACTTGAAGTAATAGAGGGTGCCCTGCTCCTCGGTGTATTCGACTTCGACATCGCTGACGGCCGTCTGCAAACCGGGCGACCAGTTGACAATGTACTCGCCCTGATAGATAAGGCCCATCCGATACAGCCGCACAAAGGCCTCGGTGACGGCCCGACTGAGCCCTTCGTCCATGGTAAAGCGTTCGCGATCCCAATCGCAGGACGCGCCCAACCGCCGCAGCTGGCCGACGATACGGCCGTGGTACTTCTCCTTCCAGGCCCAGCATTCCGCCAAAAAACGCTCGCGGCCGATGGCCTCACGACTGGTTCCCTCCTCCTGCAGTTTGCGTTCGACCTGAAGTTGGGTGGCGATACCGGCATGATCGGTACCCGGCACCCATAGGGCCGCCCGGCCGCGCATGCGGTGATAGCGGATCATCAGATCCTCCAAAGCCACAAACAGAGCATGGCCTTGATGCAGACTGCCGGTAACATTGGGCGGAGGAATGCTGATGACGAAGGGCTTACCGGCGGGATTGCGGCTGTTTTCGGGCTTGAACCAGCCGTTTTCCTCCCACCACCGGTACAGACGCTGTTCAACGGCGGCAAAATCGTAAGTCGACGGCAGATCGAACCTGGGCATCGATAAAACTCCACATGTGAGCGAAAGTAACTGAGGAAGCAAAAACGCTTTCACAAAAAAAGCCTTCACGCCACAAGGACGGAAGGCTCCGCGGTACCACCCTGGTTGGTCATGACCTTGGAGGTCATGACCCTCTCTGACGCGCTAACGGGCGTACCCGGGCCGATTTACTCGTCCTTCAACGCTTGAAGGCGCTTTCAACCGACCGACTCCCCGGCGACCTTCGGCAGACCTGTCGAGCGGGCTCGCAGCCTCAGACCCACCTCTCTGACAACAGGAAACCCTGCCTACTCCTCCGGTTCAACGTCGTTGCTATTGCTTCGCAGATAGCCCATTATAGAGGCGGCCAGCGGTCTTGTCAAAAGGGTAAGCCCCCCAACCCTCACTACCCTCGTCGGCTTTCATAAGCCATAGGCGCTGAGATCGACGGCCGGCAGCGGTATGCGTTGGAACAGTTCCGGATGGGAGGGACCGGTTGGGGTATCCCAGGGGATCGTGGCATCGAGCCCCATCTTATCCCCGCGCGCCTTCTGACCGGGGATGTGGCTGGCCGAGGGGTCGAGAGAACTGGAGGGCCGGTCGCGCCAGACATGCAACCCCCGCCCCGCCTGAAAACGGGTGGCAATGGCCCATTCGACCTCGGTCAGATTGAAAATGTCGATATCGTCATCCACCACCACCACATGCTTGAGCGATCCATGCCCGCGAAAGGCGGCCGCAATCGCTTTGGCGCCGTCATCCGGCTGTTTTTTGGTGATCTGCACGACGGCGTGCAACCAGGAAGCGCCACCGGGCGTTATGTACACATTCCGACACGTCACGACTTCGTTGACGGCGGCAAAAATGCTGGGTTCTTTCGGCATGCCCATCAACAGCTTGTGCTCCAGCCGACCCGGCAGCAGGGCATGGTAAACGGCCTTGCGGCGATGGGTGATACAATCGATCACGATGACGGGCTGTGAACGGACGATATCCACCGTCTCGGTCAGATCGACAAAAGGACCTTCCGGTGCCAGTTCGTGGGTAATCCGACCTTCGAGGACGAACTCGGCCTCGGCCGGGACAACCAGATCGTTGGTCAGACAGCGCACCAGCGGCGTGGGCGCCAGGGCATGGGCCACATCGAGTTCACTGACCCCCGGCGCCGGCGCCATACTGGCTGCCAACAGAACATGCAACGGCAAACCGATAGCAATGGCCACAGGCAAATCGGTCATCGTCTTGCGCCAGGCCGTATCGGTCCCGCGCTGCTCGACAATACGGGCTACACAACGTCGCGCATCGAGCCGCAGCAAGCGATGAAACGAGGCATTGAGCCCGGTATCGGGATCGCGGATGATGGCCACGGCGGCCGTTGCGTAAGGCCCGGCATCCTGCGGCCAATGCTTGAGAAAGGGGAGTGTGTTCAGATCGCCCGGTCGCTCTATCACCTCCTGACAGGGACCGGTCTCCACCACCGGTGCCGGCTGCGGATGTTGAAAAGCCTCGGCCAGCCGCCAGAGGAGCCGATCGGGCTCGCAACCCAAGGCCAGGGCGAAATGACGGCGATCGGCGGCCAGACCGGTCAGGACACGATAGGACGAGGGCGCATTCGTTGCCAGCAGAACCCGTTCGAACAACACAGGCCGACCGTCCAACGCCGCGGCCACGGCCGCCAACTCGAGCTCGGTGCGAACGGGTTGGGTGATTCGGATCAACCAGCCGCGGGCGTCGGCAGCGGCGATGAACTGCTCAAGATTCATGGGCGAGGCTGATTACCTACTCCAACCAGAGGAGATAGGCCAGGGCTTCTGCGGCCGCACACACCGTACCCCGGCCGGTTTGCCCTGGGCATGCCGGAAACGGTCGCAGCAATGGCAGGCGCCATACAACAGGCCTCATAGCCAAAACCACCGTTCATGCGCCCTCCTCGGGCCGCAGCAGGGCGAGCACCTCCGGCAACAGGGCGGCACTGGTCGCCACGGCCTCACCGCCGTAGACCGTTACGTGGCCTGACCAATCGCCGAAATAGCCCCCTGCCTCGGCCAAAATGACCGGGAAAGGCCCGCAGTCCCACGGATTCATGATCGGGTCGATGGCGATCTCGACCCGACCGGTAGCGACCAGGGCATAGGCATAGGCATCGCACCATCCGGCGCGATAGTAAGTCGCCCGTTGCAGGCGTTGCCAGGCCTGTTCCTTGCCGTAAAGGGCAAAAGTCGCCGTATCGGCATGGGCCACAATCGCCCGGCGCAGGTCGGTCTTGGCCGAAACGCTCGCCGGCCGTCCGTTCCAACGACATCCCAGCCCGGTCGCCGCGGCCAACATCTCATCGAGGGCCGGGAAATAGGCTACCCCGACGGCGGGCCTTCCTTCGACCTCCAACCCCAGCAAGACGCCGTAGAGGGGTACACCGCAGATAAACGACTTCGTGCCGTCAATGGGGTCGATAAACCAACGAAACGTGGCCCCATCCGTCTCCTTGACCCCCATCTCCTCACCGACGATAGCATGGTCCGGATAACGGCCCTCGATGCGACGGCGGATCAGCTCCTCGGCGGCGCGGTCGGCCGCCGTTACCGGCGAATCGTCCGCTTTGAAGTCGGTCCGTAGGCCCGTGCCGAAATAGCCCAGGGTCAACCGCCCGGCCAGATAGGCTGTTTCGACGGCAAAATCAAGATAGGGTTGCAGAGGAGAGGCCATCGTTCCCCGCATCTTTGACACGAAAAGGGTTCCGGCCGCGCTTTTGCCCCTTTAGACGACCGGTTTCGGCGGCACAGCAGGCAAGGCTTCCACCGCCACATGCTGCCAGCGGGTGCCTTCCTCGATCAGCATCACGGGAATGTCATCGCAGATGGGGTATTTGCGACCACAGGTCCGACAGACCAGCCAGACCTCACGGGCTCGATCGAGCAAACCGCCATCGGCGAACTCGCGCACACATACCGTACAGCGTAACATAGCCAGCAAATCGGGCGAAACCATCATGGTCTACTTCTCAGAAGGGATAAGCGGTGTGGGCAGGGGGACGATACACTCGGGTCGGTCGTTGCCCGGCGCATTGACCAGGGTACTGACCGGGTAGATGAGCATGGCCTCGGCCGGATAAGGACGCAACAGCTGAAGGAGACGGTCGAGAGGCGTCTTCAGGGCAAGCCAATCCTCGAAATCCTGGCGATCGAGGATGACGGGCATGCGATCGTGGAGGGGTTGCACGGCAGCGTTGGCTGCCGTCGTGATGATGGTACACGAGTCGAGCGCACTCCCGTCGGCGCCTTCCCAGTGTTCCCATAGCCCGGCGAAAGCAAAGGGCCGTCGGTCTTGCAGGCCAACCCAATAGGGCTGCTTGTGCTTGCCGACGCGTTGCCATTCGTAGAAACCATCGGCCGGAATAAGACAGCGCCGTCGCCGAAAGGCCGTGCGAAAGGCCGGTTTATCCAGCAGAGTCTCGGCACGAGCGTTGATAAGCCGATTGCCGATGCCGATATCCTTCGCCCAGGACGGAATCAGCCCCCAGCGCATGAGGGTGAACTCGCGCTGCCTGTCCTCCCGGTCCAGACGCACGACGGCTACCGGTTGGGTGGGAGCGATGTTGTAGCGCGGTTCGAGATTGGGTATGTTTTCCATCTCGAAAAGCGCTTTCAAGTCGGCACCGGACGCCGTGAGGGTAAAACGACCACACATGGGAACACGAACAAACGCGCTGTCTGAGCCTGGTTGGCTGCAGACGGCGCCGTCCGAGAAGAGCACCGGAACATCCGGCAAATCCAACCGCATCTTAGCGGACGAGAATGGCGCCCGCGGCCTTGGGATCGAAATCCATCGGCCATTTTGTCTGAGCATCGTAGGTGGCCCCGGCCAGGATAGCACCCTTGAGCTGAGCCTCGCCCAGATCGCAACCGGCAAGCTGGGCGCCGGCCAGATTAGCCTGGCGCAGATCGGCCGTGCGCAAGAAAGCCCGCTGGAGGTTCGCGTTGGTGAGATCGGCCCCGCTAAAATCGGCGCGAGCACCATCCACCCGAATCAGTTGGGCGCCCCGAAGCGTGGCCTTGCGCAAGATGGCCCCCTTGAGTTCGGCATCGGTCAGGCGGGCCTGACTCAGATCGGCATGGCTCAGGTCGGCTTCATGCAGCATGGCCTTGCTCAGATCGGCGCCGACCAGGCGAGCATGGGCAGCCTTGAGCTTGTAGGCATAGCAGCCGCACAACCGGGCCTGGGTGGCATCGGCCTCCTCCATATCGGCCCGTTCCAGCCGAGCACCCAGCAAATTGGCCTCCTGCAGTTGGGCACGGGCCAGCGAGGCGCCTTTCATGCGGGCGCCGACCATTTCAGCCCCACGCAAATCGGCCCCGCGCAGGTCGGCCTCATCCAGATAGGCACCGACAAAATTGCTCCCGGCCAGGTTGGCCTCCCAGAGATTGGTCGTCCGCAGATCGACCTCGCTGAGATTGGCGCCGGCCAATCCCCCAATCTTACCGGCCAAAATGCGACGGCGAAGTTCGTCTCTAGCCGAGGCAGCAGCTTCGGTGACCATGGTGTCTTCGCTCATAGCAGTAGCCACGTTCCTTTGCGGATGAGATGCATGATAACAACGGCGAAAAAAGCGGCTTTTATGTTACCCCACGTCTTTCACCACTGTCAATCTCGATCGAACCGAGATGAACCCCCGATGGTCTCCGGGACCAGGGTGGAAGAAGGGGCAAGGGTGGGTAAAGGCGGACCTTCACCCACCCCGAAACCGTCCTGGGTCCTTTTTCACTCTGCTGCCAACATGGGCAACTGGGCGAAGTCGTCGGGACTCAGCCGATCGAACTGGCCCGCATCCACGACCTGGGGCTTGAACGCGCTCAGGGCCTCCTCCTGGGTGGGTGTGAAATCGGCCGGATAGGCCACATCGAGGATGCGGGTGTGTGTGGTGCTGTTGGCCGGCGCGCCGCCCACGCGCCACTGCTGGGCGGTCGTGTTTACATCCCTTACGCGCCATACCCCGCTGGCCGGGAACCCTTCCTGGCTCAAGACCACGCCCAGATAGCGCCAGGTTCGCGGTTGCAAGGCCTCCACAGCAACGCCCAGTTGCTCGGCCAGGACCTTCTTGGGCACCCGAACCGTGATCTGACGCTGACCGGGGTCGCTGATAATGGTCAATGTGCCGGCATCGCCGATGGGTTGGGGTGTCGTCTCGCCTGCGGCCGGCGGGCCATAGAGGCCAGGCGTCCAGCCTTCGGCCCAGACCGCAAACTCCCAGCCCTGGTCGGCCGGCACGGCGGCATTACGACCGGGCAGTAGCTTGCGTTCGCCTCCCGGAGCAGCGTCGATGTACACATCCAGGGTGTGGATGCCCATGCCGTTGGGCGCGCCCCAGGCATTGTTGAGCTGACCGTAAAAGGCGAAACGGAAAATCACGTTGGCCTCGTCTTCGGCCACGGCAAAGGTCTTCAGGTCGTAGGCCTTGCTGACGAAAACGCTATCGGTCGGGTAGGTGTAGGTGCCCGGACCGTGATCATCGCCTTCCGGGTCGGCCACGGTGAGGATGGCCGTGGTCAGACCCAAATCGGGCACGATCAACTCGGCCGGTCCACCGCCGGGCACCATCTGGATGTCGCGCTGTTCCCCTTCGCTGATGACCGTGCGCAGCTTGAAGACATCACCGGCGTTGGGCTTGCCGAGAACGGCATAGGGGACGGCCAGCTCGACCGTGCTGCCGCTCACCGCAACCGGAAGCTCGGCAGTGGCCGGTGCGTAGTTGCCGTCGGCGGCGACGGTGTACAAGGTGGCGCTCGCCCGACCGTCGACAACGGCCACCTCGATCAAGGCATTGGCGCCAAAGCCCAGCAGCGTATCCTCGCGCGCCTGGAGCACGGCGACCCGGCTGAAGGGTTGTTCCTTGCCGCCACCCGGTCGCACCAGGTAGAAGCCCACGCGGGTATCCGGTCCGATATCGGCCCAGGCGCGGCGCGCATCCAGACGCAAATAGAGATTGGCCTTGTCGAAACCATACCAAAGCTGCGCCGCCACCTGATTGGGCGTAGCCTGCACACCACCCTCCTCGAGGAAATAGCCGGCGCCACTCCATTCGGCTTCGCTGCCGATGCCGTCGATGGTCGGTGTGATCAACGCACTGGCACCCACGGCCGGCGGCTGCGCTCGTTCCGGGATCACCGGGACCTTGAGGAAGGTAGGCACCGGCCGCCCTGCCACCTCGTAGACGCGGGCCAGAGTGGCACGGAACTGAGCATCAAAGCTGCCATCGTCACCGCTGTTCTGATCGGCGCCGTACCACCAGAACCAATCGCTCCCTTCGGCCGTGGAGATGGCCTCCATCATCTGGGCATAGACCTCAGGGGTGACCTGGTTCTGTTGGAAGCGAACAAACTCCCGCACCCGGCCCAGATACTCCCAGGCCCGGTTCTCCTCGTCTTCGCCGATCCAGGTCAGGTAATCGGGACTGACCCAACTGCCGGCCCATAGCCGCTCCAGGGTCAGCTGCTCGGGAAAGCGAGCAATGAAGGCGCTTGGCGTGATGGTCTGGAGGGTGCCTCTGGCCTGTTCCTCCTGGAGCAGGCGGTACATTTCGTGCAGAAATTCTTTGCCGTCGTTGGGGTAGTGCTCCCAGGCGTTTTCGCCGTCGAGGATGACGCTGACCAGGTGCGGCCCCTGCGCACCGGTGGCCTGCAAGCGCTCGCGAATGGCCAGGAGACGGTCCACAAAATCGCGAGCGGCCGTCTTCCCCGGCATGCCACTGTAGGTGAAGCCCACCTTGTCGCTGATCACCTTGTCACGGAAGATCACATAGACCTGCCGATTGGAGGTGCGGGCGATGTAGGGCCGGTACAGCGCGTCGGCATCCTGGACGGTTTCTTGAGCGTTGCGGGCGAAAGCCGCACGGCCCAGGCTGCGGGCCAGCACTTCCTCGTCGGTGGCCATCCAGCGGATGCCGGCATCGCCTACCATGTTGACGATCTCCTGAGCCACGGCCCCTTCCGCCGGCCACATACCGACCGGCGCTCGCCCGAACGTCTCGGTATAGAACTGCACGCCCCGTTTCACCTGTTCCACGGCATCCAGCGGATAGCTGAAGCGCGGCGGGAGTTCGATGTCGGGTGTGGCCACTTTGGCCAGATCGGTGTCGAAGAGCAAGGGCAGGATGGGATGGTAAAAGGGGGTCGTGGTGATCTCGATGCGACCGGCGTCCTGCAACCGTTTGTGCAGAGGGATGACCTCCGCAACCAGCCGGGCATGCTCGGCCAACACCACGGCTTTGTCGGCCTCGGCAAAATTGCGCCCCTTGGCCACCAGACTGGCCAGCGGCTCCTGGGCCAGCCAATCGGGATCAGTCCAGCCCAGGTTGAAAAGTACCTGCAGATCGCGCCAGTCCTGCTCGGTCCAGGCCTCGCTCTGCGCGCGCGTATCGGCCAGCTGTTGATAGCGAGGGAAGCGGGCGATAATCTTGGGATTGATATCGAAGAAGCGATCGCGAATGAACTGCTTTTGTTCGGCGGTCAATTCGGCAGCGGGGATCTCCGTATGCACCTGGTAAAGGTCCTTGGCGCCAGCCTCCAAATCCCGAAGCTGCCGCAGCAAGGACGGGGTCAGATTGAACGTGACGGTGATATCGGGATAGTTCTCCAGAATGGCCGCCATATCCACGTAGTCCTTAGCGGCATGAACCCGTACCCAGGGCTTTTGATAAATCCCGGTCTGCGGGTCTTTGAAGTAAACCGGCTGATGCTGATGCCACAGGATGCTGAGATACAGCGGCTCGACCTCAACCGGAGTGGGTTCCGGCGGCGTAGGCGTGGGTATCGATGTGGGTGTGGGCGGGACCGCCGTGGGCGTGGCTACGGGTGTCGGCGACGGGGTAGGGGATGGCCGCGCGCAGGCGGAGAGGAGGAGAAGAACAATCAGAATGGGAACCCAAGGACGATAGAGATACTTGATCATGACGCCATCTCCAAAAAGTAGACGAAACGCATGTTGTGGCCACAGGCGCTGACGACATGATACCACAACCCATCTGAGATGCAGGGCGAGATCGGGATACGAAGTCATCTCGTCATTCCATCGGCGAAGGCCCTGTTGGCGTAGGCGCAGGGTCCAACCTGTGCCCGACGGCCATCGGCCGATGGGCTTGTACCCAGGGCGCATCTTCCGACCGCCTTCCTGTTCCGAGCTATAATCGAACCATGTCCCTACCGCCCTTACCCGATGACATCGTCTGGCGTACCCTGTCCGAACGACGCTCCCTGCGCCATTACGACGGCCGTCCTATACCGCGGTCCTTGCTCGAACGACTGCTGACGGCGGCCGTGTGGGCGCCCAATGCACACAATCGCCAACCCTGGCGCTTTGCCGTCGTCACCGAGCGGGAATGCCAAGAGCGCCTGGGGCAGGCCCTGGCCCGACGCTGGTACGCCGATCTGATCGCCGACGGTTACGAGGCCGAAGCAGCGGCACGCCGTGTCGCCCGCTCGCAACGGCGCCTCAGCAACGCCGGCGCCTTGGTCCTAGGCTGTATTACCATGAGCGTCATGGATACCTATCCCGACACCCATCGTCAGAACCTGGAATGGCTCATGGCTGCGCAAAGCCTGGCCCTGGCTCTGGGCCAGCTCTTGCTGGCCGCCCATCACGAAGGGTTGGCTGCCTGCTGGATGTGTGCGCCTCTCTTCGCACCCGAAATCGTCACGGCCATCCTGGATCTGCCCGCCGATTGGGAACCCCAGGCCCTGATTACGTTGGGTTATCCCGACCCCACGGCCAAACCGCCTCCACAGGCAAGCCGCCTCTCGCTGGATGAGGTCGTCCTATGGCGCTAAAGCCGTCCGTGGATTCGGCACAACCCCGGCTCGTCGCCCTGGCCGGAGGTGTGGGCGGGGCCAGGCTGGCCCACGGGCTGGCCGCCTGGCTCGATCCGGACCATCTCAGCATCGTCGTCAATACCGGCGACGATTTCGAGCATCTGGGTTTGCTCATCTGTCCGGACCTCGACACGGTGCTCTACAACCTGGCCGGGGTCTATCATCCCGAACAAGGATGGGGCCGAGCCGACGAGAGCTTCCATGTCTTGGACGAGGCCGCGCGCCTGGGGCATGAGCCCTGGTTTCGCCTGGGCGATAAAGACCTGGCCCTCCACCTTCTGCGCCGGGAGCAGCTGGTCGCCGGCCGACGCCTGACCGCCATCACGGCCGATCTGGCGCAGCGCTTCGGGGTGCGTCACCCCATCCTGCCCATGTCCGACGATCCCGTCCGCACCATCGTCTGTACGACAGAAGGAGACCTGGCCTTTCAGGACTACTTCGTACGACGACGTTGCCGACCCCACATGGTGGGCATGCGTCTGGAGGGATTAGAAACGGCACAACCGACCCCCGATGTCCTGACGGCCATCGCCCAGGCCGATGCCGTCGTCATCTGTCCTTCAAACCCTTATGTCAGCATCGGCCCGATCTTGGCCCTTCCCGGCCTGCGCGAGCAGATCGCCGCCCGGCCGACCGTTGCCGTGAGCCCCATCGTCGGCGGCCAGGCCCTCAAAGGTCCGGCGGCGAAGATGATGGCCGAACTGGGAGCCGAAGTGAGCGCCCTCGGTGTGGCCCGGCACTATGCCGACCTACTTCGTGGGTTTGTGCTCGACCAACGGGATGCAAGCCTGGCACCGGCCATTGCCGATTTGGGCCTGCGCGTCTGCGTCACCGATACGATTATGAACGATGTACCCGCCCGTATCCGCCTGGGGGCCGAGGTTCTGCGCTTCGTTCAGGAGTTCTTCGTCGAAACCAAATGAAGGACCATCTGGCCGTTGCCGTGCCCATGAAGCCCCTGACTCTGGCCAAACAGCGCCTGCGACCGGCCGTAGATGACAGCACGCGCGTTGCCCTGGCACGTGCCATGTTCGCACATGTGTTGGCCACGATCCGGTCCAGCGGCGTGGCCGACTTTCCTCTGGTCATCAGCGCCGATGCCGCCGTCCGCGCTCTAGCCCAAGGCTACGGCTTTGAGACCCTGCCTGAACAAGGAGCGAACGGCCAACCCATTGGTTACAACGAGGCAATCCGCCAGGCAGTCGCCTGGACGCAAGCCCAGGGCATTACGACCCTCTTGATTCTGCCGGCAGACCTTCCCTATCTGACCCCGGACGACCTGCGGCAACTCGTTGTCCTGGCCGGCGCCGCCCCGCGAGCGGCGGTGCTTGCTCCCGATGCGACCGAAACAGGCACGAATGCGCTGTTGCTGCGACCGCCCGATCTGATCGAACCGGGTTTCGGACCCAATAGCTTTCGGCGCCATCTGGAAGCCCTGCGCCGGAGCGACATTGTACCGATGGTTTATCGGAGCGCCTCGGTGGCCCATGATGTGGATGAACCGGCCGACCTGCTTCGTCTCCTCCCTGGGGCAAGGCAAGCGGAGACCGTGGAGGGGGCACCTAAAATTGACCAAAGTCAATTTCTTGATAGGATTTAGCCGCATAGAAGCAGGAAAAATCGGGCTTTTTGTTTTTGGAGGCCCCACAAAAATGACCGTGGTCATTTTTTGAACACTAACCCAGGAATCCCGGCGACCGAGCGGAACCACTCCGCCGGCGAGCGCCAGCCTACCGATGGCGGGGGAAGAATGCGTTGCCGGCGCCCCGAATGGCCGTGTTCTCATGCGGGGTGGGTCCAGGCGTCGTTTGCGCCATGAACGGTTGGGATCGCCCCGCGACGCGCGGGAGGCGGCCGGCGGCCTGGGGCCGCCGGCCGCACCTTAAGTTGCGCGAACGGCCAAAAGAGGGCCAACAGCGCCACGTGCGAGCTCCATCGCGCGATGGGGGGCCAATTTTCCTCACAAAAATGACCGCGGTCATTTTTGTGAGACGATAAAACGCCCTCTCGGCAACGGTCTACCGCTGCCCGACATGGCGACGGACTTGGCCTTCGCCATGTCTGCCCGTGCCGAGACGACCGCGTTCGCCGCGCCCGCTCACCGTGTCGGAGGGGCCGTCATCCCTCTCGCTCATCGTCAACCGGTGGCCGACGCCGTTGCTTGATCGCAGCCCGGTGCCGTTTGGCGGCCAGGCGAGCCGCTTTGACCGCAGGCGGCACGGCAGTAGGCAACCGCACCGGCACGGGTTGTAGAGCCTGGCGCAGCCATTGCACCAATCGGGCTAAGGCCAGCTCCCGATTGCGGTGCTGACTGCGGGTGGTCGTCACGACAAGATGCAACACACCATCGGCATCAAGCCGATGGCGCAGAACCCGCAACAGCCGTTCGCGCTGCGCTTCGCTAAGGCTGGGTGAGGACCTCAGGTCCCACAGCAACTCGACCTGGGTTTCGGTTTTGTTGACATGCTGTCCACCCGGTCCGCGGCTACGGGCGTAGCGAAAGCGGATCTCATCCAGGGGGATGGCCAGGTCATCGGTGACGGAAAGGAACCCGGTCATGGGGGATGTCGAGAGGATAAGCCGATGGCGACCTAAAAATTGACCACGGTCATTTTTTGGCTCGACCCCCTACCGTCACCGCCTGGCGATAGACGGCCAGGGTCTCCTGAGCTGCCTTTTCCCATGAGAACCGGGCGGCCTGCCGGAGTCCGCGTGCGCGTAGGTCGGCCCGTAACTCGGCATCGTCGAGCAGGCGGTACATGGCGGCTGCCCAGGCCTCGACATCTGCCGGTGCGATCAAGAGGGCAGCGTCGCCGGCGACTTCGGGCAAACTGCCGGCATTGGAACAGATCACGGGTGTGCCACACGCCATGGCCTCGAGAACCGTCAGGCCGAACCCTTCGTAATAAGCGGGATGGGCCAACATAAGCGCCAGATTGTAAAGGCTGCGCAGGGCGGTGTTGGCGGCTACGGTGCCCAAAAAGCGGACGTGTTCCTGGAGCTTAAGCTCGTTCACCCGCTTCATGATGTCGTCATAAAGCCATCCGGGCGCGCCTGCCAGCAGAAGGGGCAAGTCCACCCGATAGTCGCTGCGCAGGCGGTCATAGGCCTGGAGCAAGGTATGCAGGTTTTTGCGGGGTTCGATGGTACCGACGAAGAGGATAAATTCGTCGGGGACACGCAGGCCTATCTCGGCCAGATGAGCCTTGGCCTCTTCACGCGCCAGGGGCGCAAAAATGGGATCGGCGGCCTCGTAGATGACGGTGATTTTGGCCTCGGGCACCCCCATCAGTCGTACAAGGTCGTTGGCCGTTGAGTGACTGACGGCGATGATCCGGCTGGCCCGCCGTGCGGCCAGCTCGGTCTGACCGTAATACCGGGCGGCATCGGTGGTGAGGAAATGGGGAAAGAGGACGAAACCAAGGTCGTGGACGGTGATGACGGCCGGAATGCGGTTGTGCAGGGGTGGGATAAAGTCGGGGCTGTGAATGAGGTCAAGCCCCAAGCGACGGGTTTCCAGACTGAGAGGCCACTGCTCGAAACGGTGATGGGTAGGCGTTAGCAATCCCACCCGCCGAAAGTTGGGGGCTAGAACGACCGGTTCGCGATGGCGCCGGTCCTGCAAAAGCAGGTATTCGTTTTCGGTATCGATCTGGGCCAGAGCGGTGAGTAAACGGATGGCATACCAACTGATGCCCCCTTGCCGGTAGTAGGTCAAACGAACGTCAATACCGATACGCATGGAGGAGATCCGGGCGAAGAAAACCGGGGTGGCGCGGTATTGTCAGATCGGCCGGGCCGTTTTACAATCGAGAGCCGATATCCAATCCGGGCCTGGACCGTACCAGACGATGCTGCGAACGCTCTTACAAACGCTGATCCGCAAGCTCAAACGAGATGCCGATTATACCATCGATCCCTCGCTACCGACGAGTGCACTGCTGACGGTGATGAAGGAGCGCGGGTTGGCCTATCTGCGGGGGTGGTGGCGACGGCCGTTTTTGGCCGAATGCGGCGGGGCCTTCTTCGTGGGCCGGCGGGTCCAGCTTTTGCACACCCGCCGTCTGCATGTCGGTCGCAGTGTGACTCTGGAGGACGATGTCAAGATCGACGCGCTCAGCCGGCAGGGGGTTTGGCTGGGCGATAATGTCTCCGTCGGTCGTTTTACCGTCATCGAGTGCACAGGCGTCATCACCCATTTGGGCGAGGGGTTTCGCATCGGCGACAACTCGAATCTAGGCGATTACAACTTCGTCGGCGCGGCCGGCGGCGTTACCATCGGTCGCCATGTCCTCATCGGCCAGGGGGTGCGCTTCCATTCAGAGAACCACATCACCCTCCGCACCGACATTCCCATGAAAGCGCAGGGCGTGACCCGCCGTGGCATCGTCGTTGAAGACGACGTATGGCTGGGGTCAGGCGTGATCGTCCTGGACGGGGTGCGCATCGGCACAGGGGCCGTGGTCGCTGCAGGCAGCGTGGTTACGCGCGATGTGCCGCCCTATGCCGTGGTGGCGGGAGTACCGGCCCAGGTTATTCGCTATCGCAAGGAGTTGCCGCAGACCGTATGAGCAGACGTCCTCTCGCCCTTTCGCCGGCCTGGTTGGGGGCTGCGGTCGTTGTCGGCCTGATGGCCGGCATGTTGCCCTGGTTGCTGGAAAGGCAACCGTTGGCGGCGCTGTTCCTGTTCGGCATTGGGACCGGCGGGCTGTTCTTGATCGGCTTCTGGCCGTTGAGCGGCGTGGCCATGCTGATCATCACGGCCCTCCTGACGCGCTATCGTTTCGATGTGGGACCGGTCTCCATCCGACCGGAGCATGTTGCGACCGTGGTGGTCGGTCTGGTGGGCTTGAGCCAATGGCTGGTATGGCGAGGCCGTCTGCGCGTGCCGGCGTCTGTTGGCCTGGCGTTGGCCTGGTGGGCCTGTAATCTGGTCGCCGCCGTCTTTTTTGCCCCGGTTGTGCGCCCGGTCCTGCAGCATGCCGCGCGCATCGGCGCGTGCGTCGTCACGTTGTTCTTGATGGTCAACCTGATCTCGGATCGCCGTCGCTGGTGGCAGGCGCTATGGCTTTTCCTGGGAGCAGGTCTGGCCGAAGCGGCTTTTGGCATCCTCGCCCGCGGTCTGTTTCCTTTCGGCATCAATCTGGGCGTCCAGGTGAGCTGGAACTTCACCGAGCCTATCCCTTACGGGACCTTCCAGGAAGGAAACCTCTTCGGCAGCCATACGGCGACATGGACGCTGACGCTGTTGGCCCTGGGACCGGGCATCCCCCGCTCGCGGCGTCCTCTCTGGTTGGGCGGCTTGCTTGTGTTGGTCGTCGCCCTTTATCTCAGTCTCTCGCGGGCAGCCTGGCTGACCTTCTTCTTCGGCGTACTGCTCGTCTGGATCGTTTGGCGCCCTGCCGCCTGGCATCGTCTCAACCGTCTGCTCATAGGCACCCTGACAGCCCCCTTCTTGATGGTCCTGGTGCTCGGCATGGCACCGTTGCTGCCGGCATCGTGGCCTTTGGTGAACCGGTTGCAGTCGTTCTTGCGGTTGAGCGAGGATCCCACCTTTTCGGCGCGGCTGCAGGATTGGGCGCTGGCCTGGAACGACTGGCTGCAGCAACCTCTTTTGGGCTGGGGGCCGGGTTCGTTTTACGAGCTGCATGGCCTGTTGCGGGCCAACCCGGCCTGGATCAGCAACCTCACTTTGCGTCTGCTGCAGGAAACAGGCGTGATCGGGTTGGCGGTGTTTGCGGCCTTTGTGTTGACCCTGCTGGTGCCGGCGCTCAAGGTCGCCGAACAACGGGCGGCGCCGGCCGAGGCCGCTGCTTTGCGCGGTCTGGTGATCGCCTACGCCGTTCTGATCGGTCTGGCCTATCAATCCACCGACGGTATCTGGCTGACGGCCAGTTGGGTGCATGCCGGGCTGATTGCGGCCGGGACCCGCGTGTTACGCGACGACCGGTGATGGCTTGGGCCGAGCTAGCGTCCTCAGGGTCGCCATCCATGTCTGCGATACCCCTGCTTTTCGCCCACAGCTCCGATGAGCTTTACGGTTCCGATATCGTCCTGTTCGAGCTCGTGCAACGGCTCGCTGCAACCCGTTTTCGACCGGTTGTCCTGACGCCGACCGATATCCGCTACGAGGGGCATCTGAGCCGGGCTTTGACGGGCGTCGGCATTGCCCATCATGCTGTGGATATGCCCGTGTTGCGCCGACGTTATCTTTCACCGAGGGGTCTGCCCGTGTTTTTACGGCGGCTGCTGGCCGGGACAGGTCGGGTGCAACGGCTGGCCGTTGCCGAAGGGGCGCGCCTGATCCATTCCAACACGGCTGCCGTGTGGGGCGGCGCTCTGGCGGCACGCCGCCTGGGGTTGCCTCATGTCTGGCATATCCACGAGCTGATCACCGAGCCGACGTTTGTGCGTCGCCTGGTGGCCGCCATGGTGGCACGGTATGCCGACCGGGTTGTCGCCATCAGCCGGGCCGTGGCCGACCATCTCCTGGCCGATCGTCCCGACCTGGCTCCGCGGCTGCTTGTGATCCCCGATGCCGTGGATACGGTCCGCTTTCATCCCGATAACGATGGGGGACCCCTGCGCCAAAGCTGGGATGTGGCCGATGATGAGGTTCTGGTCGGGATGGTAGGCCGCATTTCCGCCTGGAAAGGGCAGGAGGTCTTCATCGCCGCGCTGGCCGAGGCTTTGACCCAGGTACCTCGCCTGCGCGGGGTGATCGTTGGCGATGTCGTCCCCGGCGAGACCTGGCGCCGGCAGGAGTTGGTGCACCGGGCGGGAGCATATGGGTTAGGCGACCGACTCATCTGGGCCGGCTATCGCCACGATACGCCCCAGGTCATGGCGGCCCTTGATGTTCTGGTCTTGCCTTCGGTGCGGCCGGAACCTTTTGGCATGGTCGTATTAGAGGCCATGGCGACCGGCAAGCCGGTGATCGCCACCGCTCACGGCGGTCCTCTGGAAACGGTACGCGACGGCGAGACGGGCTATCTCGTGCCGCCGGGGGAGCCATCCGCTTTGGCAGCGGTCCTGGTGCGCCTGGCCCGGCAACCCGATCTGCGCCGCCGGCTGGGTCAGGCCGGTCGCGAGCGGGTGTGTCGGCATTTCACGTTTGCCGGCCATGTGGTCGCTTTTGCCCAGCTCTATGCCGAACTGCTCTCCCTGCCGCAATAGACGACACCGTGTAGCCACCTGGGCGGGTGCAGCGGCTGCGCTCTTTATTCTGATCGGGCTGACGGCCTGCACGCTACCGACCTTGCCTTTCTCAGGACCTGTGCCCACGCCCACAGGTCCTGTCATCGTGCGCGGAGCCGATCGCTCGGAGGCTTATTGGCGCATCGTCCAGGGCAATGAACTGCGGCTGGCAGGCCGCTTTGCCGAGGCCATCCCCCATTATGAGCGGGCCATTGCCCTGGCGCCGGATGAGGTGGAGGCTTATGCCGGTCTGGGCGCGGCGCTGGTGGGTATGGGACGGTTCGAAGAGGCCATCATTCCCTTGCAACAGGCCATCGCCCTAAATCCCCGTCACTATTGGGGGCATCGGTTGCTCGGTAACGCCTACCTGCGCCTGGAGCGTTATGCCCTGGCGGCCGAGGAGTTGACCCAGGCCTATGTCCTCAACCCCGATGATGTCCAAGTGCTGGCAGGATTGGCGCTGGCCCAAGGCCGCAGCGGCCAACGCCAGTTGGCCTTGCGCACCCTGGCCCGCCTGACCGCCCTTACCGATGACCCTGAGCTTTTGAATACGGCGGCCGCACTCCGCCGGGAATTCGGCGGGCAGTAAGTGTGCAGGCGGCAAGCGGCCGCCGAACCCATCCCTCGTTATGGACACCGATGACCGAACCGGGGATAATGCCCCGATAGAACCATCGGTTTCACAGATTGTCCTTGTTTTCTACCGGTATCATGTTGTCTACCTCTGCGAACCGCAATCCCCTGCACATTGCCATGATGGGCACGCGCGGCGTGCCTGCAAGCTATTCGGGTTTTGAAACCTGCGTCGAACAACTGGGCGCCCGTCTCGTTGCCCGTGGTCATCGGGTGACGGTCTATGCCCGCAGCCATCATGTCCGCTACGATCAGACCACCTATCGGGGGATGCGCCTGGTCAAACTGCCCACCATTCCCAACAAGTACCTGGATACCATTGTCCATACCACCCTATCCAGTCTGCACGGGCTGACCCAGGGCTACGATGTGGTGCTTTACTTTATTGCCGGCAACAGCCCGGTGGTCTGGATTCCCCGGCTGATGGGTCAGAAAACCATCCTCAACGTGGACGGCCTGGACTGGAAGCGGGATAAATGGCCGAACATGGCGCGACGCTACATTCGTCTGGCCGAGCGGCTGGCCGGGGTCTTCGCCAACGCCGTCGTCACCGATTCCCGAAGTATCCAGCGTTACTATCGCGAGGTGTACCGTACGCCCTCCACGTTCATCGCTTACGGCGCCGAGTTGCCCCGCCGTGCCGCCGGTGCGACTTTGCTGCGTTTCGGCCTGGAACCCCGACGCTACGTGCTCTTTGTCGGCCGTCTGGTGCCGGAGAATTGCGCGCATCATCTGGTCGAAGCCTGGCAGGACCTGGAGACCGACATGAAGTGCGTCATCGTCGGCGATGCGCCTTATGTGGAGGAATACAAGGCGGCGCTGCGCCGGACCCAGGACCCGCGCATCGTTTTCACCGGCTACGTGTTCGGTGAGGGCTACTGGGAACTGGCAAGCAATGCCTATGCCTTTGTCCTCACCTCTGGGGTCGGCGGCACCCATCCGGCCCTGGTCGAGGCCATGGCCTTCGGCAATGCCATCATCGTTCACGCCACCCCCGAAAACCTGGAAACCCTGGGCGATGCCGGCCTCAGCTACGATGGCCGGCAGAGCGGCCAGGCCCTGCGGGTCGAGCTGGCCCGTTTGCTGGCCGATCCGGCTCTGGCCGAGGCTTTACGGCACAAAGCCGCCGCACGCGCTGCCCGCTATTACACCTGGGATGCAGTAACCGATGCCTACGAGCGCCTGTTCTACGACGTCCTTGCCGGACGTCGGGTGGCTTCGTTCGAGACCGAAGTCTGATCATTCCTTTACAACTCTGAGAAGGCCCCATGAAACTCGTTGGAACCCTGTCCGTCCTCCCCATCCTTCCCGAACCGCTGCTCCGTCTGCGCGAACTGGCCTATAACCTGTGGTGGAGCTGGCACCCCGAAGCCCAGGCCCTTTTTGCCGCCATGGACCCGGCGTTGTGGGAAAGCACCAATCACAACCCGGTCCGTCTGCTGCACGAGATCGCTCCCGAACGCCTGGAGGCGCTGGCCGTCGATCCGGATTTTCGTGCGCGGCAAGAGGCGGTTCTGGCCGCCTTTGATGCCTACATGCAGCCTACAGAAACCTGGTTCAGCCGCACCTATCCGGAACACACCGGCGAACTGATCGCCTATTTCTCGGCCGAATTCGGCCTGCACGAAGCCCTGCCGATCTACTCGGGTGGTCTGGGTGTGCTGGCCGGTGACCACTGCAAAGCGGCCAGCGATCTGGGTGTGCCTCTTGTCGGTGTCGGTTTTCTCTATCCCCAGGGCTATTTCACCCAGCGCATCAGCGAAAACGGTACCCAAGAAGCCATCTACACCAAAATCAAGTTTGCCGATCTACCAGCGACTCCGGCACGCGATCCGGCCGGCAAGGAGGTTATTATCAGCGTGCAGCTGCCCGGCCGCGATGTCTACGCCAAGGTATGGCGGCTGCAAATCGGCCGTGTTCCTCTTTTTCTGATGGATACCGATGTCGAGCTCAATGCTCCGGCCGATCGCGAGCTTTCGGCGCGGCTTTACGGCGGCGATATGGAGATCCGCCTGGCCCAGGAAATCGTCCTCGGCATCGGTGGGGTGCGGGCGCTGCGCGCGTTGGGCATCCAACCCACCGTTTTTCATATGAACGAAGGCCACGCGGCTTTTCTAAGCCTGGAACGGGTGCGCGAGCTGGTGCAAGAACAGCGGCTCGGCTTTTACCAGGCGCAACAGGTCGTGGCAGCCAGCAACGTCTTTACTACCCACACGCCTGTGCCCGCCGGTCATGATGCCTTCCCCTTCGAGATGATCGATCGGTACTTTCGCGGCTATTGGGGCCAGATGGGTCTGGATCGCGAGGGCTTTATCAACCTGGCGCGCTGGGCCAACCACTTCAGTATGACCGTGCTGGCCCTGCGCTTCGCCGTCCATGCCAACGGCGTCAGCGCCCTCCACGGCCAAGTCGCCCGGGCCATGTGGGCCGATCTGTGGCCCGGATTGCCCGAGGAGGAGGTGCCTATCGGCCACATCACCAACGGCGTGCACACAGCCACCTGGCTGCACCCGGAAAAGGCAGCTCTGTACGATGCCTATCTCGATCCGCGCTGGCGCGAAGAACCCGACCGCCCCGAGTACTGGGAGTCTATCATCAAGGTGCCGGATGAAGAACTGTGGGCGTTGCACCAACGGCTGCGGCGAGAAACCCTCAACTTTGTGCGGGAACGGGTGGCCCGGCAACGCCGTCGCCACGGCGAATTGCCGGCCCGCGTGGCAGCGGCCTACGAACTGCTCAATCCCGAGGCGCTTACCATCGGCTTTGCCCGTCGCTTTGCCACCTATAAGCGCGCCACGCTTATCTTCCGCGACCTGGAACGTATCCGCCGTATCCTCAGCGATCCGCAACGGCCGGTTCAAATCATCTTCGCCGGCAAGGCTCACCCCGCCGATGAACCCGGCAAGGCCCTGATCAAAACCGTGCATCAACTGGCCCAAACGCCGGAGTTCGCCGGCCGTATCCTCTTCATCGAGGACTACGATATGAACGTTGCCCGCCACCTCATCCAGGGAGTCGACCTGTGGTTGAACAATCCCCGCCGCCCGAACGAGGCCAGCGGTACCAGCGGCCAGAAAGCCGCTCTCAACGGCATCCCCAATCTGTCGGTCCTCGACGGCTGGTGGGAGGAGGGTTATAACGGCCGTAACGGCTGGGCGATCGGCGAACCCCACACGTACAAGAGCGAGGAAGTGCAAGACGAAGCCGACAGCGCTTCCCTCTATCAGCTTTTGGAGCAGGAGATCATCCCGACCTTTTTCGAACGCGATGAGCACGGCATCCCCCGACGTTGGGTGGCCGTTATGAAGGAGGCCATCCGCTCCTGTGCCCCGCGCTTTGCGATGAGCCGCCAGGTCAAGGATTATACCGAACAGTTCTACCTGCCGGCTGCCCGGGCCGGACGGCGGCTTGCCGACCAGAATTACGCTGCCGCCCGCAATCTGGCGGCCTGGAAAGAGCGCGTCTACGCCCAGTGGCACCAGGTTCGCCTTGTGGCGGATCGCCCGTCGCTGGACACCCTCAACGTGGGTGAAAGCCTGACCTTAGAGGCGCGGGCGTATCTGAACGGTCTCGAACCCCACGAAGTGACGGTTGAGATCGTTTGGGGAGTACGTGAAGACGAACGGATCCGCCAGCTCCGGGTTGTGCCCATGACTCTGGTCGGGCCTTTGCCCGGCGGCGTGTTCCGTTATACCGGCACGGTGACTTTCCCCGAGCGCGGGCGCTTCGGCTACGGCATCCGCATCCTTCCCTACCACCCCGATCTCACCGTGCGCCATGAAATGGGCCTGGTCAAGTGGGCGTGAACCATCTGCGGGCTTTTGCGGTTCGGAACAGGCCATGACCGGCGTCGTCATAACCCTGTCCCGGCCCAGTCCCTCCGACATGGGGTAGCCGAAGCGGTGGACTTCGGCTACCCCTTCCCTATCAAACCCGGATGCCCCAATTCGCTCTCGAGCTCGCGACGGCGCTGTGCGGCTGCAGCCTTCCCTTCGGCCACCACCTGGGCAACGTAGTCCTTGAGATCGGCCAGCAACCCTTCTTCGCCATCCCTGGTCGCGAGCCAATAGACGGCAATACCGAGGGCTGCGCCTAACCCCAGGCCGGTAACAAGCTTGAAAAGTCCTTTCATGGGCAAGACCTCATTGGAGGTAGTCGCGCAGTTTGCGACTGCGGCTGGGATGCCGAAGCCGGCCCAGGGCCTGAGCCTCGATCTGCCGGATGCGCTCGCGGGTGACGCCGAACTTGCGGCCGACCTCTTCCAGGGTGTAGCTGTAGCCGTCCACCAGACCAAAGCGCAACTGTAAAATGCGCACCTCGCGCGGGCTGAGGGAGGCAAAAATCTCGTCGATGACCTCGCGCAGCATTTGCTGGGAAGCCGAGTCCGTGGGCGAGGGTGCGTCCTCGTCCTCGATGAAATCACCCAGGTAGCTGTCTTCTTCCTCACCGACGGGCATCTCCAGCGACAGAGGACGCTGACTGACGCGGATGATCTGCTCGACTTTCTTCGGCGGTACGCCGAGGACCTCGGCGATTTCCTCGGGGGTGGGATCGCGGCCCAATTCCTGGACGAGCTGACGCGTCACGCGGGTGAGCCGATTGATTTGTTCGTACATGTGCACGGGCACGCGGATGGTACGCCCCTGATCGGCAATGGCGCGCGTGACCGCCTGGCGAATCCACCAGGTGGCATAGGTGCTGAACTTATAGCCGCGCGTGTAGTCGAACTTGTTGACGGCACGAATCAGGCCGATGTTGCCCTCCTGGATAAGGTCCAGGAAGGGGACACCGCGGCCCACGTATTTCTTGGCGACGCTGACGACCAGCCGGGAATTGGCCTTGATAAGATGTTCCTGGGCGCGCTCACCGTCGCGCACCTCCCAGAGAAGGCGCTCCAGCTCGACCGGGTCGTCGATCTGTTTCTCCTGGAGGATCTTGCGCGCCTGTGCGCCGCGTTCCATACGCTTGGCGAGGGCGACCTCTTCTTCGGCCGTAAGCAGCGGTACCCGGCCGATTTCCTTCAG
This sequence comes from Caldilineales bacterium, assembly GCA_037443945.1. GTDB lineage: Bacteria > Chloroflexota > Anaerolineae > J102 > J102 > SSF26. Next base: position 18,297 of record JBBINH010000023.1, on the reverse strand, counting down.
GTAGAGGCTGATCGAGTCGTCGATCTCGATCTGACTCAGGTCAAGGTTATCCTGACCGGCCACTATCCGCTCGCCGAGAAGATGCTCTTCATCCTCTTCAAAGTCGAAATCGAACTCGGCGGCTTCGTCGGCAACGACTTCTTCATCCTCTTCCTTCAGGGCCACAACCTCGATGCCGTGGTCAAAGAGGGTGGCGAAAACATCTTCGAGCAAGTCCATGTTCGTCTCGGCTTCGGGTAGGACCTCCAGAATTTCGTCATAGGTGATGGAGCCCTGCGCCTTGCCGGTATTCAAAAGGTATTCCAGAGGATTTTCGGGCAACTTGCGCTTCGGCAACGCTTCTTCCAATTCTTCCTCGGTTGCGACCGCCGCATCGTCATCGATCAGGAAATCATCATCGGCATCTAGGGTCGTCATCGCCCCAAGGTTTTCCAGATCCATGTCGGTATCAGGAAACGTAAGAGGTTCAAATTCCAGTTCGTCGTCCACAGTTTGTCTCTCCTGCAACCTCATGCCTGCCGTGGAGTGGAAGAGAGAACAGGCAAGAGGGGATTACCATCTAAGCGCACCGGTTTCATCGTCGCTTTGCGGTGCCAGTCACCTCGACGTCCTGGCGTCAGTTCAGCACCGAAAGCGGTTACCCGGGGATGACCCGGGCACCCGGAACCGATAACAAGAGGATACGTTAACATAACTGCGAAAAAAGAATGTAGGAAAAATTCCAGAAATGGTTACAGAAGTTCATTCTTGAGGAGCTGAGGGGACGGTGGCGGCTGCGCAAGCGACAGCCGGTCCGGTGCAAGATTCGCCGGCAGGCGGGTATTCGCCTTGCGGCCGGATGAACGAGAAAGGGACATGTGCTCAACTGCTGCGAAAATCGTAGATACCGTTGACCAACGGCCAGCGGCCACCGCAGCGACGGCAGATAAGGGGGGCGTCGGTCTCGTGCCCGATCGTGGCACCACAAGTTGGACAGCGGAATAAAGCCGCATTGAGTCTTGAAGATGAGGCCGACTTTTGGTTTCGACAGCGAACGAACAGGCTGGGGCTCAGTCGCAACCGGGCCAGGGGCCGGGCCAGCAGGGCATCCCAGGCGGCCAGGCGGGCCGGGGCTACCCGTCGCTTGAAGGCATGGAGCCGAAAGGTCGAAACGGCCAGTTGCTGTTCAGGGATCAAACCGGCCTGACGCAGTTGGGTGTGCATCCAGGCGGGATGGAAGTCGTAATTGAGGGGGACGAACTCGTAGGGTTCGGGGGTGAAGGGATTCCAGCGCTGCTGGCGCAGGAGAAAACGTAGGATGGCCTTGAGATGGCGCTTGTTGGCGAACTCGAGCACAAAGGTTCGGTCGGGCTGCAAAACCCGACGGATTTCGGCCAGCGCCAGAGCGGGCGCCTGCAGGTGATGCATCACCCGCACCATGACGATGACATCGGCCAGGTCATCGACAAAAGGCATCCGGTAGATGCTGGCGGCTACGAAGAGAAAGCGAGGGTCATGCCCCCAGAGTTGGCGTGCCTCCTGGAGGAGCGAGAGGGAGTAGTCCACGAGGATAACCCGGCTGTAGCCTTCGTAGAGGCCGGCGAGGCGTCCAAAACCGGCGCCGGCATCGATGAGGACGCTCCCTGCGGCGGGTAACAGGCGTCGCAGCGCGGCGCGTTCGGCCAGGTCCTCGTACTCCCGCCCCTGCCCTTCCCAGAACGCGCGCCGATAAGGACTGCCCTCATAGTCAATAATCGGGGGCTGTGACGGGAGGGACGATGCCAAAGCAACCTCTTTCACCTGATGGGCTACAAAATCACCCCCCAGCCACCATGGGGCCCAGGCCGCCGGGGCGGTAGTAGGCCCGGCCGTGGCACCGATTGTTTCACGTGAAACAATCAACCAGGATGGCGACAAGAACGCATCCCTTTGGCCCACAACCGGATAACCTAGTATACTGCAAACCTGAGGCGTTGACAATACCTTTTTTGCGCCATTTTCCGGTCAACGCGGTCGGGAGATAGCCTCTTTTCATCCCCATTGACATCTCCGCCCATGACCGACCTGACCCCTGCCGCCTTTGCCCGTGCCCTGACCGACAACATCGCCCGCGTTATCGTCGGCAAAACCGGGGTGATTGAGCTGCTCATCGTCGCCCTTTTGTGCGAGGGCCATGTCCTCCTGGAGGATGTCCCCGGCACCGGCAAGACCATGCTCGCCCGCGCCCTCGCCATCTCGCTCGGCCTTGAGTGCAAGCGCCTGCAATGCACCCCCGACCTCTTGCCGAGCGACGTCACCGGCGTCTCCGTCTTCAATCCGCAAACCCACACCTTTACCTTCATGCCGGGACCGGTCTTCACCCATATTCTTCTGGTCGATGAGATCAATCGCGCCACACCCCGCACCCAGTCGGCCCTGCTGGAAGCCATGGCCGAACGACAGGTCACGGCCGACGGCAGGACCTATCCTCTGCCATCGCCTTTCCTGGTCCTGGCCACGCAAAACCCCATCGAATACGAAGGCACCTTCCCACTCCCCGAGGCCCAACTCGACCGTTTCCTCTTGCGCCTGCGCCTGGGCTATCTGGATGCGGAAGGCGAACAACAGATGATGCGCAAGCTGCGTCGTGAACATCCCATCACCACCCTGCAGCCGGTGATCACAGGCAATCCCCTCCCCGAACTCACCCGGACCGTGTGGGAGGTCCATGTGGATGACACCTTGCTGGCCTACATTGTAGACTTGGTCCAGGCCACCCGCCATCACGAAGACCTGCTCTTGGGCGCCAGCCCACGCGCCAGCCTGGGCCTCTATCGCAGCAGCCAGGCCCTCGCCGCCATTCGCGGGCGCGACCACGTCCTGCCCGATGACATCAAATACCTGGCCCAACCGGTACTGGCCCATCGCTGCCTGCTGCGCCCGGAAAGCGCCCTGCGCGGACGGAGCGCCGAACAGGTGATTGCCGACATCCTGGCAACGACGCCTCTCGATATCGGCCGTCTGGCCTGAATGACCGTGCGCCACCTGGTCCCTTTTTTCGTCGTGCTTATCCTCATCGCCGTGCTCTTGCGGCTCGATTTCGCCTTCTATGTGGCTTATGTGTTGGGGGGACTGTGGCTGCTGGCACGCCTTGGCTATCGGCATAGCCTGGAGCGTCTGCGCTGGGAACGCCGCTGTCCCCGCCACGCCTTTCTCGGCGACCGTCCGGTTGTGGAGATGACCGTCTACAATCCCGGCCGCCTGCCTTTGCCCTGGCTACGCCTGGCCGATACCGTGCCCACATCCCTGTTCGGTACGGCCGAAGCCCGTCATGTCACGGCACTGGGCGGCCGCCAGAGCTACCGCTTTCGTTACCGTTTGGACTGCCGGCGTCGGGGTTATTACACCCTGGGTCCGCTGCAAATCGAGGGCGGCGACCCCCTGGGCCTGTTGGACATGGAGCGACAAGGCCAGGATGTGACTTCTCTGACGGTGTATCCCCGGATTATCCCCCTGGGCGGTTGCGATTTGGATTCGCGACAACCCCTGGTCGGGTTACCCGCGCGACAACACCTGTTCGAGGATCCGGCGCGCCTGACCGGTGTGCGCCCCTATCGCCGCGGCGATTCCATCCGCCGCATCCATTGGAAGCTTTCGGCCCATGTCGGCGACCTCCAGGTCAAGAAGGTAGAACCGGCCATCGGTCTGGCCAGCGTCATCCTGCTCAATCTCAACCGGGACGAATTTCACCCGCGCACCTGGAACGGCGTCAGCGAATGGGGGATTACCCTGGCTGCCAGTCTGGCCTACGCACTTGGCCAGGCCGGACAGGCCGTGGGTCTGCTGGTTCACGGCCTGGATCCCCTTTGCAACGGACAGCCTCCGCTACCGTTGCCGCCCCGGGCGGGCAACGCCCATCTCATGCAGGTGCTGGAGACACTGGCCCGCGTCGTACCGGCCCCCCTCACTTCCTTTGCCGCCTGGCTACCCGCAACCACCACCGCTTTGCCCTGGGGCGTCAATCTGCTTGTGATTTCGCCGCATGCCGACGAGACGCTTCTGGCCACCCTCCACCAGCAACATCGCCGTGGCTTCACCGTGGTTCTGTTTGCCACCGAACCCTATCAACAGTTTACCGTAGTGCAAGGTCGAGCGCATAGACTGGGCCTGAGCGCCTATAACCTGGCCCGCGAAGACGAACTGCAGCGCTGGAGCCAACAAGCAGGCCTCCTGAGCCATGTCGTCTACCACCGCCCCCGCTGACCCCTGGGCTCTCTTTACCGCTGCGGCGGCCGCTCTGGGCGTGAGCCTGGACGAAACCCAGATCGGCCGTTTTCGGCGCTACACCGAGCTGTTGCTGGCCGCAAACCAACAGTTCAATCTGACGGCCGTTCGCGAGCTGCCCGACATCCTGACCAAACTCTACCTCGATAGCCTGAGTCTGTTGATGCCGTTGGCGCAGGCAGCCGACTTGAGCATCCCTGCGCTGCGGGAACAACCCTGGCGAGCAGCCGATGTCGGCACCGGTGCCGGCATTCCCGCCATCCCCTTGGGGATCGTCTGGCCAAACCTCCAACTGAGCTTGATCGAATCGGTGCACAAAAAAGCCCGCTTTGTGCAACAGGCGGTGGTGGCGCTGGGCCTGAACGCCACGGTTCTGGCCGAACGGGCCGAAGTCGTTGCCCGGCATCCCGCCCATCGCGAGGCCTACGACCTGGTCCTGGCCCGCGCCGTGGCGCCGCTGCCCACTCTGGTTGAGCTTACTCTGCCCCTGGCCCGACCGGGAGGCTGGATCGCGCTGCCCAAAGGGCCCAAGGTCACTGCCGAACTGGCCCAGGCCGCTTATGCCATTGCGCTGTTGGGCGGCGAGCTTGTGGGCAACCCAACCTTGACCATCCCCGGAATGGCAGAAACCCGCGTGCTCGTTCTGTTGCGCAAGGTGGCGCCCTGCCCTGCTGCTTATCCCCGCGCCGTCGGTCTTCCCGGCAAGCGACCCCTCCTGCGCAAGACGTAGGCACTTGCAAAAACCAGAGCGTTTTCTTTCCGTTTCCGATAACCGATTGTCCGGCACACACCGCTTTGTGTTATACTTTTAGCAATCGTTTTAGCGCTTTTAGCGGATAGCATTCACCCATCCCCCTGCGCAGCCATGGCCCGAATCATCGCTGTTGCCAACCAAAAAGGCGGCGTTGCCAAGACGACAACCGTCATCAATGTAGGTGCGGTGTTGGCTGCTAAAGGCTATCGCACGCTTCTGATCGATCTCGATCCGCAAGCTGCCCTGACGGCGGCTTATGGCGTCAACCCGCTAGAACTCGAACGCTCGGTTTATCATCTGTTGCTGGCCCAAGAGCTGAGTGCCGACAACGTCTTACGTCGGGCCATTCGTCCTAACCTCGATCTCTTGCCGGCCAATCTCGATCTGGCCGGAGCCGAAGTGGAATTGATCGCTCAGATCGGCCGTGAGTACCTGTTGCAAGAAGCCTTGGAGCCTCTGCGACCCGGTTATGACTTCATGCTGATCGATTGCGGACCCAGCCTGGGCTTATTGACCATCAACGCCCTAACGGCTGCGGACGAAGTGCTCATTCCCATTTTGTGCGAATACCTGGCTCTGCGCGGGATGGGCATCCTGTTCGACACCATCAAGCGGGTGCGCCAGCGTACAAACCCTCGCCTGAGCATCCTGGGCATTGTGGTCACCCTGTACGATAGCCGCACGGTTCACAATCGCGAGGTGCTTGACGAACTCCGGGCCATGTTCGGCAATCGGGTTTTCAAGACGATTATCCGCAAAAGCGTGCGCTTTGCCGAGGCCGCGGCAGCCAACATGCCGATAATCGAGTACGCGCCCAACCATGTGAGCGCCGAAAGCTATATCGCCCTCGTGGAGGAAATCCTCAATGAGCAGAAGACGTCCCAAGTCGCGCTTAAGCGATAGTGAAATTCTGGGTCGTGGGGTAGATGCCCTTTTCAGCACGCCTCCGCAACCGCCTCCCGAACCGGCTGCCACAGCGCCCACCGAAGCCGATCTCGACCGCCTGCTGGCGGCCGAAGTTGAGGCGGCCAGCGGGATGGGCACCGAGACCCTGCCCACGACACCCGCCTCGACCTTATCGCCACCCCCGGCGCCACCTCCCGGCGAAGTAGCCGAGGCCGGCGTGCTCATCCCCGAATCGGAATGGCTGCGCGCCCTTGACGTGCCCCCGCCTTCCGAACCCACCGAACCGGCGGTCGGCGAAGACATCGACATCCCGGCCCTCGATGTCGGCCCGGCACCACCGGCACCCCCTCCGGTTGCCCCCCAGGGCGAGGTCCCGCCATCGCCACCCACCCCGGTTGCTCCCGCACCACCGGCCACGCCGAGACCCACGGCCCCACCGACACCCACCCGACCGGCACCGCCGGCACCACCGACGGTTCCCACTCCGGGTGCCGGCGAAGGGCCGGTGACGCCCCGACCTCGCATCACCATCACCGGCCCTTTGACCGAAGTTCCCATGACGGCAGTCGAATTGGCGCCGGAAACGGTACGACCGCAGTCGCCTTTTGCCCCCCGCCCCGAACCGGTCATCGAAGAACCCACGCTGCCCCCTGAACGTCCACCCGAAGTCGAGCAACGGATTCTCACCCGTCTTGAGAAAAAGCGGATCGATGAGCTCCACACCCAGATCGATGAGCTCTATCGGGATATTCCGATCCACCTCAGTAACCGACCCGATATCAGCAGTCAGGCCCTGGGTCTCTTGCGCCAGGCCCGCACCATCCTGCTCGAACGCCCTCAGGACTTCGTCGAGGCCGAGTATAAGGTCCGCCAGGCCTATCTGCTTTACAATCGCATCGAGAACGCCGAAAAGTGGGGCGAACATTACGGCTGGCGGGTGTTTTGGTACGAGATCACCGTCCTGGTCCTGTTTGTCTTCTCGTTTTTGGGCTTACTCGCCTATAGCACCGAGTTTTCCGGCTTTCTGGCCCGGCTGGTAGGCAGCCAGACTCCGAATCAAGGCGTATTCACGGCCGTGGGATTCTGGGCTACCTTTGTTTGGGGCGGCATCGGCGGTGTTGTCGGGGCGCTCTACATTCTGTGGATGCACGTCTCCGAACGCCAGGATTTCGAACGGCAACATGTCATGTGGTACATCATTCAGCCGATCATGGGGCTGATCCTGGGTGGAGTCACCTTCCTGATCATCTACACCGGCCTGTTATCCCTGCAGGCCACGCAACCGGCAGCCACGGCCCTGGCGCGCGAAATTCAGCTTTTCCCCTGCCTGATCGCCTTCATCGCCGGATTCCGACCCCAATTCGTCTTCAGCTTGCTGACGAAGATCATCAAGATCATCAATCCGCCCGAGGAGGAACGCAATCCGTAACCGCCTACGTGCCGACCGAAGTCGCCCGCCATGGGCCTCCGGTCGGCCGGCGCCGGCGCGACGTGTTCAGCAGGTTGATGTTCCCTCGGTGCCCGGCGGCGAACGGCCAGGTAGGTCATTGTCGCCGTCCATAAAACGAGGGGGTGGTGAGGAACGGACTTCATTCCTTGCCACCCCCTCGTCGGTCTCAAGTCCAGACAAAGCGTTTGAGGCGGGGATTGGGGCTAAGACCAGGGATACGCCCACGCTTGGCCACCGGACGCCCGTCGATCATCTTGATATCGGCGGTAAAGTCAATGGGCGGTGCCGCCGCGATGCTGCTGCCCACACCGAAGGCATCCACCGGCGCGCCGGCCGCCTTGAAGTAGGCGATCCGTTCCGGGGTGATGCCGCCGCTGACGACGATGCGCACATGCCCAAAACCGGCCTGGTCTAAGCGTGCCCGCACTTCTTTGACAAGCTCGGCGGTCACCCGCCCCCGTTCGGAAGGCGTATCCAGACGGACACCCCACAGGCGCTTGCCCAGGACCTGGGCCACCCGCAGGCTTTCCTCCGCTTCGTCCTTGAAGGTATCGACCAGAGCAATGCGAGGTACAGCAGGATCGATATGACGATCGAAGGCGAGAACGGCCTCCACCGTATCGCCCACGCAGAGGATCAGGGCATGGGGCAATGTGCCCGAAGGCGTCACCCCGGCCAGACGGGCGCCGGCCGGCGTGGCACAGGACACACAACCGCCCACGATGGCTGCGTACTCCATCCGTGCCGAAATTTCCGGGTGGACATGACGGGCGCCGAAGCTGATGACAGGGACCGGCGCTGCGGCCTCGACACAGGCACGCGCAGCCGTAGCCCAACCCGATTCATGGGCCAGGATGCCTAAATACGCCGTTTCGTACACGGCGAAACTGGCATAAGGACCGGTGATGCGCAGAACAACCTCCAAGGGTGAGAAAGTCTCGCCCTCTTCCAGACTCCAAACTTCGGCCTCGGGCGGCAGCACCCGTGCCAGCAGCGCATGCACTTCGCGCATTCCGGCCAGAACCCCCGTCTGCCGACAAAAGACCTCCATGCTGACAATGGGATTGAGGCCTTCGGCATCCAGGATCGCTTTGGTGCGTAAGAAGTAAATATCGGCATTCTCCCCGGCCAGGGTCATCGGGTGAGGGGCAAAACGGTCATCAGCCGGCGGTTGCATAGCTTGGCTCCTTCTGCCACGAGGCGTAGCTGGGCAACACCTTGGCTCCCAAGATTTTCTCCATGTGGCGCAGGGCAAAGGCATGCGCCTCCGGGTCGAAGGTAGCCACGGCATCGCCGATAACCACAACCTCATAATCGCGATTGCGCAGATCGGCCGTGGTGTGCATCACGCAGATATCGGTGCAAACCCCCGTGACCAGCACATGCTCGGGTTGCAACGCGCGCAGGCGCTCGGCCAAATCCGTTTCGAAAAAGGCACTGTAGCGCCGCTTGCGCTGAACGATCGCCCCGGTGGCTAGATCGGCCAATTCCGGAATAATCTCGTTCTCCCAGGTTCCACGCACACAGTGAGGTGGCCACATCCGAAATTCCCGATCATCCGGATCATGGGTATCGGCGGTGAAGATGATGGTACTGCCCCGCGCTTTTTCTGCCTCGACCAGGGCCCGGATATGGGGGATGATGGCCCGAGCCGTCTCACCGACGTACAACGTGCCTTTCGGGTCCACAAACCCGTTTTGCATATCAACAACCAGCACCACGTTGGACATGATTCGACCTCCTTTGAGCCGAAGAGAGAAAAACGAAACGATCAAGTTCGTGTACATTCTACACTAAGCTTTTGCGACCGTCAACTTTGTTCTTGCGCCGGAAAGACCTGGCACGGTTGTGCATAATGGGGTCCGATAGACCGGCGTGTTAGAATACGCGTATCCCCTACGCGTTGCTCTCTGCCTATGCCCACCGTTGACGAAGTCCCCTTCCAACATCCCAGCGAACGCGAGTTTGCCCTTCTCCTCGATTTTTACGGTATTCGCTGGGAATATGAACCGCGCACGTTCCCCCTCGAATACAATCCCGACGGAAGCGTCCGTTCGGCTTTTTCACCCGATTTTTACCTACCCGATCTGGACATGTACGTCGAGCTAACAGTTCAATCTTCTCGTCTAAATCATCTCAAAAATCGCAAAATTCGCCGCCTTAAAGAGCTTTACCCTAATATCAACATTAAACTACTGAAACGTCGCGATTTGCAACAATTAGCACTGAAATACGCTTTGCCTGGCGCCGCAACCGCTACAAAAGCAGAGAAGGATAGCTGATGGCCCGTCCCTTGCCCGGTCCTATCCCCGAAACGTATGCGCGTGACATCAGTCGGATACTGATCGAGAGCGAAGCCATCCAACAACGGATTCGCGAAATGGGTGCGCAGATCGCCTACGACTACGCCGATTTACGGCCCCTTTTTGTCGGCGTGCTCAAAGGCGTGCTTTTTTTCATGGCCGATCTGTTGCGCGCCGTCCCCATCCCACTTGAGGTCGACTTCATGGCCATTTCCAGCTACAGCCCGGAAACACGTGAACACGGCGTAGTCCGGATCACCAAGGACCTGGAGACCCCCCTGCAAGGACGGCATGTTATCTTCGTCGAAGATATGATCGACACCGGCCTGACCCTGAACTATCTCTTGCGCCAGCTCCAGACCCGCAATCCGGCGAGCCTGCACGTGGCCGTGCTGTTCGACAAACCCAGTCGCCGGCTGGTGGACATCAAACCGCGCTATTGGGGCTTTCGTTTGCCCGATTTGTTTGTCGTCGGTTACGGGTTGGATTATCGCGAACAGTATCGCAATCTGCCTTTTGTCGGTGTTCTCAAAGCGGAGGCACTACAAACCTAACCTGCGGATTCCACAGACCGGAATCGATAACCGCATCCCCGCCAAAGCCCTCCTAAAGCCCGCTGGAGGCATACCGGAGTTTATCTTCCTGTTCTTAGCCCAACAGCATGATACAATCGACGGCGGATCTCCTTTACCGCTTCCCCGCTTCAGATTCAGGATTGGATGTCTTCTCTGTTTACCACTTCCGAGCAACAAGCCCAATTTGAGGCCTGCACGCCTCGCCTGCAAGCCATCATCCGTGAGTTTCGCGAAGCCACCCCGGCCGAACGGATCGAGTACATGATCGAGTATGCCGAGGGGCTGCCCGATCTGCCCCCTCATTTGCAACAGCGACGCGGGGAAATGGAAGCCGTCCATGAGTGTCAAACCCCTGTGCTGTTGCTGACCGAGTTGCAGGATGGCCGGGTGTACTTCCATTTCGATATTCCACGCGAATCGCCTACCGTGCGGGGTTATGCCGGTATCCTGGTCGAAGGCCTTAACGGGGCTACTCCGGCCGAAGTCCTGGCTACACCCGATGAGCTCTATCGGCTCTTGGGGTTGCACGAGGTTATTTCACATTTGCGCCTGCGCGGGCTGCATGCGCTGCTGGGCTACATCAAGCGCCAAACGCACAACCTGTCCCTTGCCACAATTCCAACAGCATCCTGAGATGCCGCCGAGCGTCCGCTAGCGGCCAACCACATCTCGCCATAGCTGGCGTCGTTCCAGGCGCATCCGGCGACGTTCCTCGGCCTGCAGATAACGACGGCGTTCCTCTTCGGTTTCGGGTAGGACCGGTGGAATCGGCACGCGCTGACCGTGCTCATCGAGTGCCACAAAGGTCAAATAAGCGCTGGAGCAATGTCGGCGCTCACCGGTGAGCGGATTCTCGGCCTCGACCCGTACCCCCACCTCCATGCTGGTGTGCCAGGCCCGATTGACCTGAGCCTTCAGTACGGCAACTTCGCCCAAACGGAGCGGGGAGAGAAAGTGGAGATCGTCCATACTGACCGTTACGGCGACCCGACGGGCATGGCGAGCGGCGGCAATGCCGGCACAGATATCAATCCAGGCCATGACCTGACCACCAAAAGCCGTACCCAAGGGATTGGCATGGGACGGCAATACGATTTCGGTCATTTCCACGTAGGATTCGCGGGCGGGTTTGGGGGGCAACGATGTGTCCATGGGACAAACTCCGTAGGAGCAACCGAAAAGGCCGGTCGAAACAAACCCTTCGGTCTCGCTTGAACGTCATTCATGAAAGCGATTATCCTACAGCCGTGTCTCCTGTCCAAGTTCGCAGGCGGCGAGACGCTTTAGCGACCTCTGCCCGACCGGCGGCCATCGCTTGGATCATCGCCCCAATCGTACTATAATGCCCCCAACCGTTTTTCCGGGTCCGGGAGGTTGCCCATGCTCCGTCGCGAAGAAGACGCCAATTTCATCATCTTCGCTTACCTGTCCGATCTGCTGTTGTCGATGCTGGCTCTGACGCTGGCCTACATCGCCCGAATCACGTTGCCCTATGGCGCGGCGCTGACTCACGACCTGTTCCGCTTTGGGCCGGCACTCTACATCACGATCGGTGCCATCTGGACGCTGATCGCCTTTTTGCTCAATGCCTACGATGCCCGTCACACCCTGCGGGCGGTGGATGAGCTGCAATCGCTAGTTGTGACCATCGGGCTGGCCGCCTTTGTCTTTGCCGGAGTCCTGTATTTGTCCTACCGCGATCTGCCACGATTGCTCTTTGTCTATTTTGTCTTCTTCCAGTTCCTTTTTCTGCTTTTGTATCGTTGGACCATGCGCCTGGGGTTGCGCTGGACCGGCGCCCGCCAACTAAGCCCACGGCGCATTTTGGTCATCGGCGCCGGGCATGTCGGCCAGACCGTGGGACGGCGCATCCAGGAGGAAGCCTGGACGGGGTTGGAGCTCGTGGGTTATCTCGATGATGATCCGGCCAAAATCGGCCAAACCTATGCCGGCGGTAAAGTCTTCGGCCCCTTGTCGCTGGCCTTCGAGATCGTCGTCCAGAAACAGGTGGATGAGGTTATTTTTGCCCTGCCCTTGCGCGCCCACGAGGCTTTACGTCGCTTGGTGCTCGGCCTACAGGAATATCCGGTGCGGGTGCGGGTTGTGCCCGACATGCTTGATCTGGCCTTCTTCCGCGCCAGCATGGAAGACTGGGATGGCATTCCCCTCATCGGTCTGCGCGACCCGGCCATCAGCGGTTTCAATCGGGTTATCAAGCGCATCTTCGACCTGGTTGTGGCGAGTTTATCCCTTCTCCTCGTCTGGCCACTCATGCTGATCACGGCCATTGCCATCCGCCTCGATTCGCCCGGTCCCATCATCCTCAAACAGCAGCGAGTGGGCGAGAACGGCCGACTTTTCTATATCTACAAATTCCGCTCCATGGTCCAGGACGCCGACAAACGCCAACACGAAGTCCTGCGCGAGACTACAGACGGCCAGATCATCCACAAACATCGCAACGACCCACGCGTGACCCGTGTCGGTCGCATCATCCGGCGTCTTAGCATTGACGAATTGCCCCAACTGTTCAATGTCCTCAAAGGTGAGATGAGCATGGTCGGTCCACGCCCCGAACTGCCGATGATCGTTGCCCGCTACGAGGCCTGGCAGCACAAACGCTTTGCCGTACCGCCGGGCATTACCGGTTGGTGGCAGGTGAGCGGTCGCAGCGACAAGCCCATGCACCTGCACACCGAAGACGACCTCTATTACATCACCCACTACTCACCGCTGCTCGACCTGCAAATTCTCTGGCGCACTATTGGGGTAGTCCTGAAGGGTAAGGGAGCCTTTTGAGGCCTGCGGGTTTGGCGCCTGCGCGCAGCCGCAGGCGGGGACGGCCACACGCGGCATGACCATGCCCGGACCGGCGACGGAGACGCCGTTTGTGGCGGCACCGCGGGACCGTCCGATGAACATGTATTCATCAAGCGGTCGCATTGTGCCGATCGTGGCGTCTGGGTATAGGAGCCGATTTGGCGATTGCCATCTCCTCTGCTACCCTTGTCGCCGCCTTGCCCCTCCTACCGACACCAAACCACGCCTATCCCCCTTTCGGAATGCCTTTATGTCCAAAATCCGTTGGCCTCTCTTGACCCTTGTGCTTGTCCTCTTGCTGGCCCAATGGCCCACGCCCTCGCCCCAGGCCGCAACGCCATCAACACTGAGCCCCGCTCGCCGCACGGCGACCGGTTCCTGGCAGCGCGTTTGGAAGGGCGAGGGCACCGTCCATGCCCTGGTCGGTGTGGATGCGCAGACCATCATGGGCGTGGGCAGCGATGGGATGATCCTGCTCAGCACCGATGGTGGCTCTACCTGGCGCTATCAGGCGCCTGTACCGGGCCCAGACCTGCATGACCTCAGTCTGGTCGGTAGTCGTGGCTGGGCCGTGGGGCAAAACGGCATTGTCCTGAGTACGAGCGACGGCGGCGCCACGTGGCAACAACTGGACATCGGCCTCGCCACGTCATTGTATGGCGTTCACTTCGCCGACAACAGCAACGGCTGGACCGTGGGCGAAGGCGGCGTCATCCTGCACAGCAGCGACGGTGGTCTGACTTGGTCTGCCCAAACCAGCGGTGTTACCGCCAATCTGAACAGCATCCGTTTTTTCGCCGACGGTCGTCGCGGCATCGCCATCGGCGACAACGGCACGGTCCTAACAACGGCAGACGGCGGTCAGACCTGGAGCCCGCGCAGCGGCATCGGCGATCCGGCCCTACCCTTACGTGATCTCGACATCGAAGGGGAGACGGCCTGGATCGTCGGCTGGGGCGGCATCATCCGCCGCTCGACCGATGGCGGCGTCACCTGGACCGCGCTGACCTTCCCCTACATCCATCTCGATGAGGTGGACTTCGTGGCCGGTCAGGACCAGGTCGGCTGGGTGGCAGGACGCCAATTCGTCAGCGGCAAAAACGAAGCCCGCCTGGCCCGCACAACCAACGGCGGTATCACCTGGACTCAGGTCAACAGCATCGCCGGCGCCGACCGGGTTGACCATCCGCTGACGGCCCTGGCCGCGCTCACGACCACTCGCGCCTGGACCGGCGGCAGCTACCTGGCGCCTAACCTGGGCAATTGGGAACCGAGCGAACCGGCGCGATCGGCCTGGTTCCTATGGACGACGAGCAACGGCCTCACCTGGGAACACAGTATCGGCGGCCTCTATCCCTGGTTCCTGCAAATCGCGGCACCCACCGAGCAAATCGCCTACGTCGGCGGCCAGGCCATGAATCTGCTCAAAACCACCGACGGCGGTCGTACCTGGCGCTCGCTGGCCCGCCAGTTGCGCGCCAATCCCGATGTCGCCGGCAGCGACGCCGGCATCATCCACGGCATTGCCTGCGTGCCCGGCAACCCGGACAACTGTTACATCTCAGGCCGTTTTGGCCTCATTGCCCAAACCACCGACGGCGGCGAAACCTGGTCGCGGCAGTATCCGCCGGGCTACGGCCAGAGCGTCTATGACATCGTCATGACCGGCGGCACAACCGGCGTCGCCCTCGGCCGCGGCGCCCATTTCTACACGATCAACGGCCGCCACTGGCTGCAGGGCACCGGCGGTGCCACCGGCCTTGATCTGGATATGATTTCCGAACGCGAAGGCGCCCGCTCCAGCAAACGGGCCGATTTCTTCGCCTACACCACCGACGGCGGTCGGAACTGGCGCGCCTATCTCATGCCCGGCCGTTATGCGGCCTGGCAGATGGACGGCTTCGATGCCCATGACGCCGATGGTGACGGTCGTCTTGACTACGGCTGGCTGGCAGGCTGTGTCAAAGAAGGAAGCGGTGATATCGACCTGCGACCCTGTCTGGCGCCGGCCATTCTCTACAACCCCAACGTCCTCCAGGCCGACGGCTGGCGCGACATCGTGCTGGAGCCCGGCCCTATCAAACTCACCCGTATCGGCATGGTGGACGAAACCACCGGCTGGACCGTCGGCGACCTTGGGGTCGTTTACTTCACCGAGGACAGGGGCGAAACCTGGACCCGTCAGCCTGTGCCGACCACAGCCCAACTCAGCGCCCTGGCCGTTGTCAACCGCAACCTGGTCTACGCGGCCGGACGCGAAGGCGTCATCCTGCGTTTTGCCCAACCTGACCGACGGTTGGCGGCTACGGCCCAAGGCGTTATCACCATCGATGCCGACCTGAGTGACTGGTATGCCGGGTCGCCGCGTCGGATCAACGCCACCGATGTGGACACCTTGTTCGGTGCCGAACCGTCCCCCGACGACCTCGACGTTGAAATACGCCTGGCCTGGGATGACCGCTGGCTTTATCTGGCGGCAACCGTCACCGATGACCGGGTCAGCACCGATCCCGCCGCCCCCGACCGTCTTGGCCTGGCCTTCGACGGATTTCAGGATGGTGCGGGCGGCGCCGATGACCCAACCCTCCGCTTCGGTGCCGATGGCAGTCTGCTCGTCAACGATGGCCCGGCTCCGGACGATTGGGACTACGCCGTCGCCCTCACCTCGCGCGGTTACACCGTCGAAGCCCGGCTCCCCGCCGAAGCCCTCGGCGCCGGTTTCGCCTTCTTCCATCTCCGCAAGGTGGGGGTCAATGTGGCCCTCTTCGATGTGGATGCGGCTTCGCCGACGACGCCAACCGAACCCGAAACCATCCTCGTCTGGGCCGGCACCGACCTGGACGACCGGGCGGCCTTCGGTGAACTGACGTTTTTCCAACACGACCGCATCCAGCCCGAACTGGAAGCCCTCAACACCGGACCGCTCAACCTGGACGGCAACCTGGCCGAGTGGAGTGATGAAGCCGCATACACCCTCACGGCCGCTTCTGCCGACAGCGTCCAGGGCCCGGTCCCGGCCGATAGCACCGACCTGAGCGGTCGCCTGCGGTTGCGCTGGTGGCGCGATTGGCTCTTCCTGGGTCTGCAAGTCGACGATACCACCGTCACCCCCGGCGACGGTCTCCATCTTGCCTTTGACTCCACCGGCGATGCCCGCCCCGGTCCCGACGACCATGCCTTTCTCATCCGGCCGGATGGTCGGGTCGAAGGGGAGGAAGGTGTAGCCATCGTGGCCGCGGGGCAGATCGGCCCGGCCGGATATACCCTGGAAGTGGCCGTGCCGGCGGCCCTGTTGGGCGGTGAACTCACGGCCCATCAACGCCTGCGCTTCAACTACGGCCTCCACGATGACGACAACGGCGATGGCCATCCGGAACGCCGCCTGAACTGGCAGGGCGCCGCCGTGGCCGGCATCCAGGCCGACTTTGGGAGCCTGCGCTTGCGCCCCTTGGTGCTCTATCTCAAGCCACCTCGAGACAGCGCCGGTATCCAGGACACCATTCTCGACCGCTGGGATCCGAGCAATACCAAAAACTACGGCGCTCTTGCCCATCTGTGGGTGCGTTCGACCGGCGATCAGGTCAGCCTGATCCGCTTTGACCTATCGGCGCTACCGGCGCAGGCCCAGGTGACCAAGGCCTGGTTACGGCTCTACGTCTTCGATAGTCACGACATCCCCTTGCAGACCCGCCTCTACCGTCTGCTGCGCGGCTGGAATGAAAGCCAGGCCAACTGGAACCAGGCGGCCAACGGCCAACCCTGGGCGGCACCGGGGGCGAGCGGGACCACCGACCGCGCGGCTACGACCAGCGCCGAAACCCCGATCACACCGGAAGGGACGTTTACCACCTGGGAGGTGACGGCCGATGTCCAGGGCTTTGCCGACGGGAGCTTTCCCAATTACGGCTGGCTCCTCACCGGTCAGGCGACCGCCAATCTGCTCTACAAGTTCGCCGGCAGTGAGTGGCTCGACCCGGCCTCGGCCCTGCCCGAACTGCTGATCGAATACACCCTGGCGCCCGGTACCGTACCCACACCCACGCCGACGACTACGCCCACGGCCACGCCTTCACCGACTCCCACCGCAACACCCACGGCGACGGCCACACCGCTTCCCTCGGCCACGCCAACGCCTACCGAGACCCCCAGCCCCACGGCAACACCAACGGTCACGCCGGCGTCTTTTCCGGTGTGGTTGCCGCTGCTGCGTTGAGAGAAAGGCGGAGTGGCTGCCGCCCTTCGGCTTTTTGCGCCCGGCGTGGTCGCTCCCAACGGAACGAAACGTCGGTAAGCAGGAAACGGCCATACGCGGCGTCGCGTGGCGATTCCGACCGCTAATGGCGCCGCACAACGCCTGAACTCCTGGTGCAGGGCGATTTGCTCCGGTTGCCGCGCCGGGCGACGCTTGCAGCCATCGTATGGCGCCGGACGTCAAGCGCGTCCGAACCCCGATGCTCCTCTTTTTTTGGACTCGGTTCTATCTTTTGTTGGTGAGAACGTTTGAACGTTATGCCTGCCTGCCGCTCTTGCACCAACACACTCCGGAACCGAGTCCTTTTTTGACGCTTCGCGGCTTTTGGGATAGAATAAACGATTGCGACCATGCCAGCCGACGTAGCTCAACCGGCAGAGCAGCGGTTTTGTAAACCGCGGGTTATGGGTTCGAGTCCCTTCGTCGGCTCCTCGGCACCGAACCTTTACGAACAGCAGTGCAGATGTTGCCTATTCCAACATCTTCTGCTATAATGGTCTGTTGGGTCGGTGTCCCGAGCGGCAAAGGGTGCGGACTGTAAATCCGCTGGCGATAGCGCCTTCGCAGGTTCGAGTCCTGCCCGGCCCACTTCCGAGAATCAGGTGGTCATCCGCCTGCTCTCTCCTCTGTTTTGCCCACATAGCTCAGTCGGTAGAGCACATTCTTGGTAAGAATGAGGTCATCGGTTCGAGTCCGATTGTGGGCTCCATCCTCGCATACGGTTTCCGTTTTTTGGCCGCCCTCTCACGGGCGGCCAAAAAACGCTATCACCCTGCGACTGTTGGCATTTCAAAGCAGATTTCAGGAGTAGCCTCTCATGTCCAAGCCCGTTTTCGAGCGCAAAAAGCCCCACGTGAACGTGGGCACTATCGGCCACATCGACCATGGCAAGACCACGCTGACGGCGGCCATCACCAAAGTGCTGGCCATGAAAGGCCTGGCGCAATACCGGCCGTTCGATTCGATCGATAATGCCCCGGAAGAGCGCGCCCGCG
>JBBINH010000022.1:0-50115 GCA_037443945.1 Caldilineales bacterium | reverse complement strand
CACTCAGGGAGGCCGATTTTCGATCAGCATTTGCGCTTGGGTCTTATTATCGGCATGGGCGCAGCCCTGCGGCCGATCGATCGGGGCGCGGGCAAGGCCCGCGGGCCGACGCAGTGGCGTGGCGTTCATTCCAGCCTGTCGTAGGCCGGCAGAGTCAAAAACTCCACGAAGTCGTCGGCCGTCACCAGCGTGTCGAATAGCGCCGCCGCTTCTTGATAGCGGCCCTTTGCGTACGTCTCTGCGCCTACCAGGGCCTTGATCTTCTCCAGCTCTTCCGGCAGGATTTGCCGGTACAGCTCAAGGGTGATCGGGCGACCGTCGGCCAGCACACCGTTAGGGCTATGCAGCCATTGCCAGACCTGGGCCCGGGCGATCTCGGCCGTGGCGGTATCCTCCATCAGGTTGTAGATGGCGGCCGCGCCGTTGCCGCGCAGCCAGCTCTCCAGGTAGAGGATGCCGACGTTGATGTTCAGCCGTAGGCCGGCTTCGGTGATCGTCCCACCCGGCACGCGAAAGTCACGCAGTTGCTCGGATGTCACATTGACGTCCTCGCGCAGGCGCTCTTTTTGGTGGGGTTTAGCGCCGAGCTTCTCGGCAAAGATGGCTTTGACGCTCGGGACCAGATCGGGATGCGCCACCCAGGTACCGTCGAAGCCGTCGTTGACCTCGCGCAGTTTATCCTCGCGCACTTTGGCGATCGCCGTCTCGTTGATGCTTGGGTCTTTGCGGCTGGGGATAAAGGCCGCCATGCCACCGATGGCGTGGGCGCCGCGGCGATGGCAGGTCCGCACCAGCAGCTCGGTATAGGCGCGCATGAACGGGACCATCATCGTCACCTGCGCGCGATCCGGGAAAACAAAATCGGGCCGGTTGCGGAACTTTTTGATGATGCTGAAGATGTAATCCCAGCGGCCGGCGTTTAAGCCCGTGATGTGGTCGCGCAGCTCGAACAAAATTTCATCCATCTCGTACGCGGCCAGGATCGTCTCGATCAGCACCGTCGCCTTGATCGTGCCGCGCGGCAGACCGAGTTCGTCCTGCGCCAGGTTGAAGACGTCGTTCCACAGCCGGGCTTCCAGGCGGTTCTCCAGCTTGGGCAAATAGAAGTACGGACCGGTGCCTGCGGCCACCAGCCGTTCGGCGTTGCGGAAGAAGTACAGGCCGAAGTCGAAGAGCGAGGCGGAGATGGGCTCACCGTCTACCCACACATGCTTCTCGTGCAGATGCCAGCCGCGCGGACGTACTACCAACACGGCGACCTCGTCGTTGAGTCTGTAGACCTTTTCCGGCGTGGTCAGTTCCAGCTTGCGCTCGATCGCTGCCGTCAGATTGAGCTGACCCTGCAGCATATTGGCCCAGGTGGGCGAATTGGCGTCCTCGAAGTCGGCCATGAAGACATCGGCACCGGAGTTGAGGGCGTTGATCACCATTTTGGCCTCGGTAGGGCCGGTGATCTCGACGTGCCGGCGTTGGAGGTCGGCAGGAATGGGTGCTACCTGCCACTCGGCGGCGCGAATGGCGGCCGTTTCCGGTGGAAACACGGGCAATTGCCCGGCATCCAGCGCCGCCTGCCGTTCGGCGCGATGGCGCAGGAGTTCCAGACGTTGCGCATTGAAAGCGCGATGGAGCTTGGCCAGAAACGCCAGGGCCGCCGGCGTCAGCACTGCGGCGGCGAGGGGCGAGGCAGGAGCACGCAGTTCAACTCCGGCGGGCAGGTTCATGGCAGGAGACCTCCTGAGGGATGCGTCGGGATGGCGGCGAAGCTTGAGCTAACATGGACAAAATGGCAAGGCACTCCTCGGGGCGAATACGGGGCGAACTTTCCTGGCCGGATGTGGCCCCACGCCCCAAGATGAGACGAATCACCCAGGTGGCGAGTGCGGTTCCCCTGGGTCCGGCTATTATACTACGGCAGCGGAGGGAAATGGGCCTTCTGGGCGGTCGGTTGTCGGAACCGGCGATGCCATCCGAGACGCCCCTGAATGAGCGGGTGACGATAGGGTGCTTTGACGACGGCTTAATCTTGTGATAGAATGCGCAGCCATGTTCAAAATGGCACAAGTGACATCGCCTTGTGCCTCCACAGTCGCCAAGCCGTTCGGTTTTGCTTCGTTTACCGCCTATGGTCCAGGATTATTTGCCCCTCCTCGTCCTCTTCGTGATAGCGGGCGCCTTCGCCGCCGTGGCCATCATCCTGCCCACCCTTCTGGGGCCGCGTAATCCCAACCCGATGAAGCAGGAACCCATCGAGTCGGGGATGATTCCCTTTGGCCCGGCCTGGCGGCGCTTCCCGGTGCAGTATTACATGGCGGCAATGCTTTTTATTATTTTTGACGTGGAGGTCATCTTTTTTTACCCTTGGGCAGTTATTTTGAATAAACTAAAATTATTTGGACTCATTGAAATGGGGGTCTTTTTGGGAATTTTGCTTATAGGTTATTTTTATGTCTGGCGGAAAGGAGCGTTCGAGTGGGAGTAAAAACGGTTTGTTCTGTCAGGAGGTTGAGTCATGGGTCTTGAGCAATACGTCTCCAATGCCGGCGTTATCACTACGTCGCTGGAGTACATGGTCAATTGGAGCCGCAAGAATTCGGTATGGCCGTTACTGTTCGGGCTGGCCTGTTGTGCCATTGAGATGATCACCACCGGAACGGCCCGCCACGATATCGCCCGTTTCGGCAGCGAGTTATTCCGCGGTTCCCCGCGGCAGGCCGATCTGATGATCGTGGCCGGTCGCGTTAGCAACAAGATGGCGCCGGTGATCAAGCGCTTGTATGACCAGATGCCCGAGCCGAAGTGGGTGATCGCCATGGGCATTTGCGCCAGTGCCGGCGGACCGTTCAACAACTACGCCATCGTCCAGGGCGTGGACAAAATCATCCCCGTGGATGTCTATGTCCCGGGTTGCCCGCCGCGACCCGAAGCGTTGCTCTATGCCCTGACGATGCTCCAGGCCAAGATTGCCAAAGAAAAGCTCACCGATCACACCACGACCCCGCCGCCGGTCAGGCTGCCGGAGCCTGTCGAACTGCCGCCGCTGCCCGACTGATCGTTTGCGCTCTGTTGACGGCCATTTGCCATGGATCCCATTGCTGTTTTGCGCGAGGCTTTTCCCGAGGCCGTGCTTGCTGCCACGGTCTATCGCCAAACGCCCATTGTCACCATCCGGGCCGAGAGCCTGCCGGCCGTGGGGCAGTTTCTGCGTGACCACCCCGAGCTGCGCTACAACCTCCTCAGCGACCTGACGGTGGTGGATACCCTCAAACTACCCGGCGACGCTTTCGGTGCCCGGTTTGTGGGCATCTATCAGCTCCGCTCCATCCCCCGCAACGGTGACCTGTTACAGCTCAAGGTGCCGCTGCCCGGTGGCGATGCCCCCGTGGCGCCCAGTGTGGTCGGCATTTGGCCGACGGCCAACTGGCATGAACGCGAGGCCTACGACCTCTTCGGTGTGCGTTATGAGGGCCATCCCGATCTGCGGCGCATTCTCATGCCCGACGATTGGCCCGATCATCCTCTGCGCAAGGATCGGCCCCTCGGCGGCGAACGCGTCCCCTTCACGGTCACGTGGGAAGATGAGGAATTCGCCTTTCTGGGCAAGCAGATCATGAAGCCCGAGCAACGGCCGGAGCCCGTGCCCAGGGGCATGGATAGCCGCCACATGATCATCAACATGGGGCCGCAACATCCGGCTACCCACGGGGTATTGCGGCTTATCGTCGAGCTGGACGGCGAGCGCGTGGTAGGCGTACGGCCCGATATCGGTTATCTCCACAGCGGCTTCGAAAAGCAGGGCGAAAACATCCGCTACAAGGATTTTGTCTACTACACCGACCGCATGGACTACGTCTCGGCCATGCAGAACAACCTGGCCTACTGTCTGGCGGTGGAGAAGTTGCTGGGCGTCGAAGCGCCCCCGCGGGCGCAGGCCATCCGGGTGATCGTGTGCGAGTTGCAACGCATTGCCAGTCATCTCGTCTGGCTGGCCACCCATGCCCTCGACCTGGGGGGTACGGGCTTATCCGTCCTGATGTATGCCTTTCGCGAGCGCGAGGCCATTCTCGATCTGTTCGAGATGGTCTGCGGCGCCCGCCTGACCACGAGCTATCTGCGCATCGGCGGCGTCAACTGGGATCTGCCGCCGGCTTTTGCCCCGCGCCTGCGCGAGTTGCTTGCCATCCTGCCGGCCCGTTTTGACGAATACGAGCGCATGCTCACCGACAATCCCATTTTCCGACGCCGGCTGGAGGGCATCGGCATCCTCCCGCCGGAGACGGCCATCGCCATGGGTGTCACCGGGCCGATGCTGCGCGGGAGCGGGGTCCAATACGACCTGCGCAAAGCTCAACCCTATTGCCACTACGACCAGTACGACTTTGAGATCCCCATCGCTACATCGTGCGATTCCTACGGTCGCTACATGGTGCGGCTCAACGAAATGCGTCAGTCCGTCCGCATCGTGCAGCAGGCCCTCGATAATCTACCACCGGGCCCCCATCTGCTCGATGATCCCAAAATCGCCCCGCCGCCGCGGCAACTCCTCGATCAGAGCATGGAAGCCCTCATCCACCACTTCAAGCTCTTCACCGAGGGGCTACGACCGCCGCCGGGAGAGGCCTATCACGGCATCGAGGCCTCAAAGGGCGAAATGGGCATCTACCTGGTCTCCGATGGCTCGGCCATTCCCTATCGTTGCCGGGTACGCACGCCCAGCTTTGTCAATCTGCAGTCCATCGAGTTGATGGCAAAAGGACATCTGCTGTCCGATTTGGTGGCCGTTATCGGCACCATCGATATCGTGCTTGGCGATGTCGATCGCTAAATCTCACGCGTTCATTTGGCACCTATCCCATGCTTTCCGATGCTGCTCGTAGCGAAATCCAGGCCTTGATGGCGCGCTATCCGCAACCGCGGTCGGCCATCATACCCGCCCTCTACGTGGCCCAACGCGAATGGGGCTGGTTGTCTCATGAGGTTTTGGCCGAGGTGGCGGCGCTCTTCGCCATGGAACCGACCGAGGTGTACGCCATTGCCGGTTTCTACAACATGCTTTACAAAGCGCCGCCCGGTCGTTTTCACATCGAAATCTGCACGAATGTGCCCTGTCGGTTGCGCGGGGCCGAAGCCCTGGCCGAGCATCTCAAGCAGCGGCTGGGCCTCGAATTCGGCGAAACCACACCCGACGGCAACTTCACGCTCGACGCCATGGAATGTCTGGGCTCCTGTGCGACGGCGCCCATGTGCTTTGTGCGACGTTCGGCCAGCGATTGGGGCCGTTATTACGAGAACCTGACGCCCGAGCGGGCCGATGCCATGCTGGCAGAGCTGTTGAGCCTGGGTGACGAGGCGTTCGTGGCGCCGATGGAGCGCTCGCCGGCCGGCCCGTATCATCACGACCATCATCCCGAAACCAACTTTCTGCTGGCCCGGATCGACAAACCCGGCAGCCACACCCTGGCTTCGTATCTGGCGGATGGTGGCTATGCCGCCGCCCGCAAGGCTCTGGGCATGGACCCGGCCGCCGTGGTCGAAGAGGTCAAGCGAGCCGGGGTGCGCGGCCGCGGGGGTGCCGGTTTCCCTGCCGGGGTGAAGTGGGGCTTTTTGCCCAAGGGGGTTTTTCCCCGTTACCTGGTCGTCAATGCCGATGAGTCCGAGCCGGGGACGTTCAAGGACCGGTTGATCATCGAGTACGATCCCCACCAGTTGTTGGAAGGCATCATTTGCACGGCCTGGGCCATCCAGGCCCACCATGCCTTCATCTACATCCGCGGGGAGTACATGTTCGGCCGTCTGCGCCTGGAGCAGGCCATCGCCGAGGCCAAAGCCCACGGTTTTTTGGGCAAGGGGATCTTCGGTTCCGATTTCGACCTGGAGGTGACCGTCCATCCGGGGGCCGGGGCCTACATTTGCGGCGAAGAAACGGCGCTGTTGACCTCGCTGGAAGGGAATCGCGGCCATCCCCGGTTGAAACCTCCCTTCCCGGCCGTGGCCGGGCTTTACGGCAAGCCCACCATTGTCAACAACGTCGAGACCATCGCGCATGTGCGCCATGTGGTTGAACACGGGGCCGATTGGTATCGGCAATGGGGCACCGAACGCAGCCCCGGTTTTCAGCTCGTCTGTCTGAGCGGTGAGGTCAAAAAGCCGGGGGTTTACGAAATCCCCTACGGCCTCAGTCTGCGTGAGCTCATCTACGATTATGCCGGCGGCACGCTCGATGATCGCCCTGTCAAAAGCGTCATCCCCGGCGGGCTTTCGATGCCCCATCTCCCACCGGCGAAACTGGACACGGGGTTGGATTTTGAATCCATCCAGGCGGCGGGTTCGCTGCTGGGTTCGGGTGGGGTGATTGTGATCGCCGAAGGCACCAGCATGGTGTCGGTGGTACGGCGTACCCTGGGTTTCTATCGCGAGGAGTCGTGCGGCAAGTGCACCCCCTGTCGCGAGGGAACCGGCTGGCTGGAGAAAACCCTGATCCGCATCGAGGAGGGCCACGGTGTGCGCGCCGACCTGGACCGCATGGAACGGATCAGCAAATACATCGAACAACAGTCGTTCTGTCCGTTCGGTCCGGCGGCGGTTTGGGGTTTGCAGAGCGCGCTGCGCCACTTTCGTCCCGAATTCGAGGCCCATATCCTGGCCACCAATCCCGAAGAAGCCAAACCGCCGGTATCGGTACGACCTATCTACCGGCCCTATGTCGGTCTGGCGGTCGCCAACGTCCTGGACGACTGAGACCTCCTCCCTTCTCATTGCCTAGCTGTTATGACCGAGTGGATCACCATCACCATTGACGGCGAAGCCCTCCAGGCCCGCGCCGGAGAGTTGCTGACCGAAGCGGCGGCTCGCGCCGGCATTATCATCCCGGTTTTTTGCTCCCATCCGAGGTTGGATCCGCTGGGCGCCTGTCGCATGTGTCTGGTGGAGAGCGAAGGCCCGCGCGGGCGCACTCTGATCACGGCCTGCACGACGCCGGTCGTGGCGGGCGGGGTCTATTACTACAACTCCCCGCGGGCCGTCGATGCCCGCCGGGGGACGCTGGAATTCATCCTCATCAATCATCCTCTCGATTGCCCCATCTGCGACAAGGGTGGCGAGTGTCCGCTGCAGGATCAAACCCTGGAACATGGGCCCGGTAAGTCCCATTTTTGGGAAGACAAGATCCACAAGGCCAAAAACTATCCCCTTAGCGATTTGATCGTGCTCGATCAGGAGCGTTGTATCGTCTGCTGGCGTTGCATTCGCTATCTGGCGGAGTGGGAGGACAAGCCCCAACTCGGCCTGTTCCATCGCGGGGGCGAGACGGTGATCGACAAATTCCCCGATGCCGCCCTGGATGCCTATACCAGCGGTTCCATCATCGATCTGTGTCCTGTGGGCGCCCTGACGAATCGGTTGGCCCGCTTTCGCTATCGTCCTTGGGAGCTGGAGAAGACCGCATCCATCTGCACCCATTGCGGTCAGGGCTGCAACCTGCGTGTGGATGTCCGTACCCATCAGGTGCGACGGCACGTGGCGCGAGAGAACATGGCCGTCAACGACGAGTGGATCTGCGATAAGGGCCGCTTTGCCATCGGGTTTTCCTCCCATCCCGAGCGGTTGACCGAACCGCTGCTGCGGGTGGATGGGCGTTTGCAACCGGTGAGTTGGTCGGTCGCCGTGAAAGAGGTGGTGGAGACCCTCAAGCGCATTGCCCGACAATTCGGCCCCCAGGCCGTGGGCGCCATCGGCTCGGCCAAGGTGAGCAACGAAGCCAACTATCTGTTGGGCAAGTTCATGCGGGCGCTGGTCGGGACGAACAACCTCGATTTTCGCGAGGGTTCGGCGTTGCGGGCGCCGGATGGCGGCCTGCCCGCTCTGGCCGATGCCCGCGAGGCGGACCGGATCGTGCTCATGGGCTGCGATCCGGCCGAGGAGGCGCCGGTCCTGGCCTTGTTCCTCAAGCGGGCGGCCATCCGCAAAGGCGCGCCGATGGTCATCATCCATCCGCGGGCCATCGAGTTCAGCCGTTATCCCGGCGTGCATTTGCAACCGGTGCCGGGAACCGAGACTGCCCTCTTCGATGCGCTCACCATGGCCACCCTGAGCAGGCGAGGCGAGGCCGTGCCGGAGTGGTTGCTGGCGCTCTATGAGGCCGGAGATGCCGAAACGGCCCTGGCCAGAGCGGCGGCTATGGCCGCCGCGCCTCTCGATGCCGTTCGGGAGGCTGCCGAGCTGGTCGTAACGGCGCAACGGCCTTTCGTGGCCTATGGCCCCGATTATGCCTGGGGTTACGGCAGCGAGGCCCTGGTCACGGCCTTGCGCAATTGGATCGTGGCTGCCGGTCATGGGGCGCGGTTGGGCTTTTTGCACACCCAGGCCAATGCCCAGGGTGCCGCCGATATGGGGCTGTTGCCCGACCGTCTGCCCGGTCGTCGTCCTCTGCACGACGCAGAAGCCCGCAGTCGGCTCGAGGCCTTGTGGCATACCCGGCTCCCCACGCAGCCCGGACTGGGCTACGGGGAGATGATCGCGGCTGCCGGGCGCGGCGAATTGAAGGCCCTTTATGTGATGGGCGCCGATCCGATCGGAGAGAAACCGGCCGATGCGGACGCCCTTGCGAAACTCGATTTGTTGATCGTCCAGGACCTCTTCCTGACCGCAACGGCCAGGCAGGCCCATGTGGTCTTGCCGGCGGCGTCGTATGTGGAAAGCGACGGTACCTTCACCAATACCGAACGTCGGGTGCAGCGGGCGCCGCAGGCCGTGCGGCCTGTGGGCAAGGCCGTGGCCGACTGGACCATCCTGATGCACATTGCCCGCTACTATGCCGCCGGCCAGACGGCAGGTTGGGATACCCCTTCGGTGGCAACCGTGTTCGCCGAGATCGCCCAGGCGGTGCCGGCCTATGCCGACTTGAGTTGGGAGCGCTTGGGCCATGGGGGACAGCAGTATCCCCGGCCGGCAACCGATGCCGTGTTGACACCGCACGATGCCGTCGTGCTGCCACCCACCGATGCCACCTACCCCTTCCGCCTGGTGGTGGGTAATCTGTTGTGGGATGATGGCACGGTCTTCGCCGCCACCCCGGCCATGGCCGGTCTGGGCCACAAAGCCGCCTGGCTGCATCCGGAGGATGCGGCCGCTCTCGGCCTGCACGAGGGGGACCGGGCCGAAATCCGCTCGACGGCCGGCCGCATCGAAGTGCCCGTTCATCTCGATATCGCCGTCCGACCGGGCACCGTGTTCGTGCCCTATTCGCTGCAAGATGCGCCTGTCGGCGCTCTGTTCGACCGTTTTGGCCCCCGCACGGCCGTCGCCATTGCCAGGGTGTGACGATGAGCATTGTCCTGGTCGCTGCCATCAAAAGCCTGGTTCTCATTGTGTTGTTGCTCACAGGCTTTGCCTATCTGACCTACTATGAGCGCAAGTTGCTGGCGCGCTTCCATGTCCGCCTGGGACCGAATCGGGCCGGTCCTTTCGGCCTATTGCAGCCGGTGGCCGATGCCGTGAAGGCCATCTTCAAGGAAGAAGTGGTCCCCGGCCATGTGGACAAGGTGGTCTATTTGTTGGCGCCGGCGCTTGCGCTTATCCCGGCCCTGGTGGTGTTCGCCGTCATTCCGCTGGCGCCTGACCTCACCGTTTTCGGCTACACCATCCGGTTTACCATCACCGATATCAATGTGGCGTTGCTCTACATCCTGGCCATCACGAGTGTGGCCACCTATGGCGTGATGTTGGCGGGGTGGAGTAGCAACAACAACTACGCGCTTCTCGGTGCTCTGCGCACGGCCTCGCAGATGATCAGCTACGAGCTGCCCCTCAGCCTGATCCTGGTCGCCGTTCTGCTCACGACCAACATCGGCCGGGAAACGGGGACCCTTAGTCTGGTGGCCATTGTACAGCAGGAGCGGCCCTGGTGGCTGTGGCTGTGGTTATGGCTGGCGTTTCCTATCGTCTTCATCTGCATGTTGGCCGAGAGCAACCGCAGTCCCTTTGACCTGCCCGAGACTGAAAACGAGCTGATCGCCGGCTTTCAGATCGAATACGGCGGCATCAAGTTCGCCCTCTTCTTCATGGCCGAGTACATTTCGATGATCACAGGCAGTGCCCTGATGGCCTCGCTCTTTTTCGGCGGCTGGCGTGGGCCGTTGGCTACGCCCGGTACCTGGTATGGCCCTCTGGTCGGCTTCGGTTGGCTTTTCCTCAAGATCCTGGCCTTGTTGTTCCTCTACATCTGGGTCCGCGCCAGCATTCCCCGTATCCGTTACGATCAGCTCTTGCAGTTTTGCTGGAAGTTCCTGACGCCGTTGGCGATTCTCTATCTCGTCGCCACGGCCATCCTCGTTGTGTTTGTACCGTAGCTTGCGGTTTTCCGAATCTTTGCGCCTGTTTGTGAGTTGAGTCGCCATGTCTACCCTCAAGGAAGTCGTTGCCGGTACCCGCGAAATTGCCAGGGCGATGGGGGTAACCCTCAAAACCCTGTTGACCGAGCCTCCTGTGACGGTTGAGTATCCGGATGAACCCATGGCCGTATACCCGCGTTTTCGCGGACGCCACGAGCTGCGGCGTTATGAAAACGGCCTGGAGCGCTGCATCGGCTGTTGTCTGTGCGAGGCTGCCTGCCCGACCGGTGCCATTTACGTCGAGGCGGCCGAGAACGATCCCAATAACCCCGTCTCGCCGGGCGAGCGCTATGCCAAAGTCTATGAGGTCAATCTGCTGCGCTGCATTTTCTGCGGCGATTGCGAGGCCGCCTGCCCGGTCGAGGCCATCGTTTTGGGCCATTACATCGACCTGGCTGGCTACAACCGTCGTGATTTTATCCTGACCAAGGAAGCATTGCTCAACCCACCGGTTCCCAATACCGTTGTTCGTCCGGAGGCGTGAAGCCTGCGCCCTCCCTCTGCACTTTTTATGCCCGTATGTCGCTGCTCTTCTTTGCTTTTCTGGCCCTGATTGCTCTGATCGGCGCTTCCGGTGTCATTCTAAGCCGAAATGCCGTGCATAGCGCTCTGTTTTTATTGCTCAATTTTGTCGTTTTTGCCGTTTTTTACATCATGTTGGGAGCGCAATTGCTCGGTGTGGTGCAGGTCATCGTGTATGCCGGCGCCATTGTGGTCCTCTTTTTATTTGTGGTCATGCTCATCGGCGGCGATATCGGTCCCGTGCGCAGTGGCCTGCGGCGCTATGCCCGCTGGGTGGCCGTGGTGAGCATGGCCGTGTTTTTGCTGATCATGGTGCTGGGGCTAGCCCGCAGTCTGCCACCCGATGCGCCTGCCGCCATGGCGCCGGAGGCCGGCAGCGTCCAGGTCGTGGGCCAGGTCCTTTATACCACCTATCTGCTGCCGTTCGAGCTGGTCTCGCTGCTGTTGCTGGTCGGTATGATTGGCGGTGTTGTCCTGGCCCGGCGTTATCGCTCGCCCATGGAGGAGTGAAGGCATGGTGCCTACGACCTACTACCTGGTGTTGGCGGCCGTTATCTTTGCCATCGGTGCGTTAGGTGTGCTCATCCGGCGCAACGCTCTGATTATTTTTATGTGCGTGGAGATGATGCTGAACAGCGTCAATCTCACTCTGGTGGCCTTGGCGCAGCAGTGGGGCAATCTCATCGGCCAGGTTTTTGTCTTTATCGTGGTGGCGGTGGCGGCGGTGGAGGTGGCTGTTGGGCTGGCCATCATCATGGCCATCGTCCGGCACAAGGACACGACCAATGTGGATGAAATCAACCTGTTGAGGGGATGACCATGCCTGCTCTTTTGCCCACCCTTGGCATCCTTATTCTGCTCTTCCCTGCCCTTGGCGCCCTTGTCAACGGTCTCGCCGGCCGTCGGTTGGGCCGTCGTGGTGTCGCCGTCGTGGCCAATCTGGCCGTGGGGTTGGCTTTCATCACGGCCGTCCTCCTGTTCACGGGGCTAAACGGCCTTCCACCTGAGGCGCGCCATGTGGAGGTGACCTTGTGGTCCTGGATGCACATCGGTCGTCTGCAGGTGGACGTGGCTCTGCTGCTCGACCCCTTATCCGTGTTCATGGTCCTGGTCGTGACCGGCATCGGCCTGGTTATCCATCTGTTTGCGGCCGAGTACATGAAGCTGGATGACGAGCACCGCCCTCTCGACGAACGGCACTACGGCCGCTTTTTTGCCTACGTCAATCTGTTCGTTTTGTTGATGTTGGTGCTCGTCCTGGCGAACAACTACGTGCTGCTTTATCTGGGCTGGGAGGGCGTCGGTCTGGCCTCGTATCTGCTCATCGGCTTTTGGTTCCATCGTCCGGCTGCCGCCGATGCCGGCAAGAAGGCCTTCATCGTCAACCGGATCGGCGATTTCGGCCTGGCAGTGGCCATTTTTCTGTTGTTTGCGCTTTTCGGCGATCAGGCCGGTAACCTGGCCTTTCCTGCCCTCTTCGCTCAGGTCGAGACGTTGCATCCCAATTCGCCGGTTCTCATCGCCGTTACCTTGCTGTTGTTGCTGGCCGCGACCGGCAAATCGGCCCAGATCCCTCTGTATGTCTGGTTGCCCGATGCCATGGAAGGCCCGACGCCGGTTTCGGCTTTGATCCATGCCGCCACCATGGTCACGGCCGGCGTGTATATGATCGCCCGCTCTTTTCCCCTCTTCGAACTGGCGCCGGTAACGATGACCGCCGTGGCCTGGATCGGTGGTCTGACGGCTCTGCTGGCGGCCACCATCGCCCTGGCTCAAACCGATCTCAAGCGTATCCTGGCCTATTCTACCATCTCGCAGCTCGGTTATATGTTCCTGGGGGTGGGCCTGGGCGCCTATGTGGCCGCCATGTTCCACCTGATGACCCATGCCTTCTTCAAGGCCCTGCTCTTCCTGGCGGCCGGTTCGGTCATGCATGCCCTGCACGGCGAACTCAACATAGACCGGATGGGCGGTCTCAGGGCCAAATTGCCCACCACCTATCGCCAGTTCCTGGTGGGTGCGCTGGCCCTGGCCGGCTTTCCTTTGTTGGCCGGTTTTTGGTCCAAGGATGCGATTTTGCTCAAGGCCTTTGAGAAGGCGCCGCTGCTTTACGGTCTGGGCTTGTTCACGGCCCTGTTGACGGCTTTCTACAGCTTTCGCGCCGTCTATCGCGCGTTCTACGGCCAGCCTCGCGACCTCCATCTCTACGAACATGCTCACGAACAGCCGACCGGTATGACCGGGCCGCTGTGGATTTTGGTCGTGGGTTCGCTCTTGTCGGGATTCCTGGGCGTGCCTGCCGGTCTGGGCCATCGGATGGGGCTGGCCGCTTCCGATCGCGTGGGCCTGTGGCTTGAGCCGGTCTTCCACACCGCTGCCCACAGTGAGCACGTGACCCTGAATCTGGAGCTAACCTTGCTGGCCGTGTCCGGCGCCGTGGCCGTGCTCGGCATCCTGTTGGCCTATGGGCGCTATGTGCGCCAGACCCGCTGGACATTGGCCGTGCAGGACGCCCTGCGGCCTTTATTGCCGGTGCTGGAGCACAAGTACTGGGTGGATGAGCTTTATCTGGCCGTGGTCGTGCGACCTCTGCGCGGCCTGGCGCAGTGGTGCTATCGGTGGGGCGACCAGTGGCTGATCGACGGGATGGTCAACGGCCTTGGCCGCGTGGCGGCGACGGTGGGCGCCGCCGCCACACGCCTCCAGACCGGTCTGATCAGCTGGTATGCCCTCTCCTTCTTCGTCGGCGTCGTCGCCCTGGTCGGCTATTTTGTCTGGATGGCGGCACGCTAGCCCTCGCTTTCCCGGCTCCGCAAGCGGACGATGGACTTCCAAACCCTGCCCCTCCTTTCTCTGATCCTCTGGCTGCCCCTGGCCGGTGCCCTGCTGCTTTTGATCATCTTCGACGAGCGCAACGTCAAAAGCATCGCCCTGGCCGTGACCCTGCTCGATTTTGTGCTCTCGCTGGGTCTGCTGGTCGGTTGGGTCAACGACGGCAGCATGCAGTTCGTGGAAGACGTGGCCTGGCTGCCGGCCCTCAACATCCGCTACCATCTGGGTGTGGACGGCATCAGCCTCTTTCTGGTACTGCTGACGACCTTCCTCGGCCCCATTGTCGTGCTCTTCTCCTGGCGCAACATCACCCATCACCTGCGCAGCTTTATGGTCCTCCTGCTGTTTCAGCAGACCGGGATGCTGGGCGTGTTTTTGGCCCTGGACCTCGTCCTCTTTTTCGTCTTCTGGGAGATGAGCATCATCCCCATGTATTTCCTGATCGGGCGCTGGGGTAGCGAGCGGCGGGTCTATGCGGCGCTGAAGTTCTTCATCTACACCATGGCCGGTTCGGCCCTGATGCTGGTCGCCATTTTGCTGCTTTACGCGCAGACGGGCTCGTTCGATTGGGAGGTTCTGCGGCAAACGCCGCTGAGCCCGGCGCTGCAAACCTGGGCCTTTCTGGCTTTTGCCCTGGCTTTTGCCGTGAAGGTGCCCCTGTTCCCGCTGCATACCTGGCTGCCCGATGCCCACGTCGAGGCGCCGACGGCAGGGTCCGTCATCCTGGCCGGGGTGCTCTTGAAAATGGGTACCTACGGTTTTCTGCGCTTTTGCCTGCCGCTGTTTCCGGATGTCTTGCCGACGTTCCTGCCCTGGATCGCCGTGCTGGCGCTGATCGGGATCCTCTATGCGGCGCTGGTGGCGCTCGTGCAGAAGGATGTCAAATCGCTGGTGGCCTACAGTTCGGTGGCCCACCTGGGCTTTGTCATGTTGGGCATAGCCGGGCTGTCGTCGCAGGGCCTGGCCGGCGCCGTGTTGCAAAATGTCAACCATGGTCTCTCCACGGGCGCGCTGTTCTTGCTGGTGGGGATGCTCTACGACCGCCGCCACACCCGACTCTTGGCCGAGTTCGGCGGGTTGTGGAAGTCATTGCCCGCTTTTAGCGCCTTTTTCGTGGTTGTGGCCATGTCCTCGGTGGGTTTGCCCGGTTTGAACGGCTTTGTGGGTGAATTCACCATCCTCTTGGGCACTTTTCAGGTCCGACCGGTTTGGGCGGTTCTCGCCACGCTGGGTGTTATCCTGGCCGCCTGGTACCTGCTCACGGCCGTGCGTGGCGTCATCTACGGTCCCCTAACCAACCCCAAGAACGCCACCCTGCCCGATCTGAGCCTGCGCGAACGCCTGGTCCTGATTCCCATCGTGATCCTCTGCTTTGTGATCGGCCTGTTTCCCAACCTGTTCTTCGCCCGCATCAACCCTGCGGTGGAAGCGCTGCGGCAAGACGCGACCCGGCCGGCCGTAGTCTGGCAAATCCCTTCGCCCTGATTGCGCCGATGCCCGGCTCCATTCGCCTCTGGAAACCTTCGCCATGAACCTCCCGTCCCTCGCTTTTGGCGTTATTCTCCCCGAAATCGTGGTTACGGCGACGGCCCTCCTCCTGCTTGTGGTCGAAATGGTCTCGCGGCCACGGCGTCGGTTGGGGCAAACTGCCCATGCCCCGGTTCTGATCACCCTGATCGGATTGCTGGCGGCGGCCGGTTTGAGCCTGACGGCGTTGGGCGGGCCGATGGCCGAGTTCCAGGGCATGGCCCGCGCCGACGATCTGGCCCATGTGCTCAACCTGATCGTTCTGGGGGCGGCCGTCTTGAGCGTTTTGCTGGCCTGGGAGTATCTGCCCCGCTTTGCCGGCCTGAGCGCCGAGTATTACGCCCTCCTCTTGTTGGCCGTGGTGGGGATGATGGTTTTGGGCAAAGCGGTCGAGCTGATCACCCTCTTTGTCGGTCTGGAGATCCTCTCCATTGCCCTTTACGTGCTGACCGGTTTCGATCGCCATCACGTGAGTGCGGCCGAAGCCGCCTTGAAGTACTTTTTGCTGGGCGCCTTTGCCTCCGGTTTCGTGCTTTACGGCATGGCCCTGCTCTATGCCGAGACCGGCAGCACCTTTTATGCCGACCTGGCGGTCCGGGGACAGGGTGGGTTCTTCGCCCTGACCGGGTTGGGCTTGTTGCTGGTCGGTTTTGGCTTCAAGCTGGCGGTGGTGCCTTTCCATATGTGGGCGCCGGATGCCTATCAAGGCGCGCCTACCTCGGTCACCGCCTTTATGGCGGTGGCGACCAAAGCGGCCGCGTTCGTGGCTCTTTTCCGGCTTTTGCAGGCGTTGCCGGCCGTATCGGCGGCGTCGTGGGCGCCGGTCCTGGCCGTGTTGGCGCTGCTGACCATGACCCTGGGCAACCTGGCGGCGTTGCGACAGCGCAGCCTCAAGCGGATGCTGGCCTATAGCTCCATCGCCCACGCCGGCTACATGCTCATCGGCCTGGTGACGGGTACGGCGGCGGGTCTGCAGGCCTTGCTCTACTACCTGGTGGTCTATGCGTTTATGAACATGGGCGCGTTCGGGGTGGTGGCGGCGCTGGAGCCTCGCGAACCGGCGGCGCTGCGGGATGCCGAGATCGCCGCCGCCGAGGGTCTTTTTAGCCGCAAGCCCCTTCTGGCCGTGGTCATGGCTGTTTTCATGCTCTCCCTGACCGGGATTCCGCCCCTGGCCGGCTTTTTCGGCAAACTCTACCTCTTCGGCGCCGCCATCGCCGCCGGCTGGACCTGGCTGGCCGTGGCCGGCGTGCTCAACAGCGTTGTCAGCGCCTACTACTATCTGCGGGTGACCGTGGCCATGTTCATGAAGGAACCGGCGCCGACGCCGGGACCGGCACAACCTCTGCTGGCCGATTCGCTGGCCCTGGCCCTGACCGTGACCGTGCTCGGCACGCTGCTCTGGGGACTATTCACCGGGCCGTGGTTGCTCGACCTGAGCGCCGCTGTGGCCGGTCGCTGATGAAGGTTCAACACCACGCCGCACCCCTCACCAGCCGTGACACGGATGGGGTGCCGGCCAGTCGTCGGTTGCGGAAACCCGGGCCGGACCTTGTTCAGCGGCCGTTGCCGGTGCCGGCGCCGACCACGCCGTAGCCCAATTCCATCACCCGACGCAGGAACGCGTGTTCGCGCGAGCTGGGGATGAGCAGCGTGCGGTCGTCGAGCAGACGGCTGTAGCGACGGAGTTCGGGGTCGGCCAGAATGGCGTCGCGCACTTCGGTGCTGCGCACCTGGATGGTGAGCATGGTGCGGCCGCGGCGCAAGGCCGTGCTGTCGGCTTCGGTCTGCTCTAACCAATCTTCCACGGCCGGTGCCAACGGCCCATCATGACGGGCCTGCAGCAACTCGCGACGTTCCTTGAGGGTGCCCTGCTCCTGCTGGGCGGTCAGCCAGGCCGCCTTGTGCAGACGATAGCAGGCGTTTTCGGGGTCCCAGGTGCCCAGGATGGGCAGGATCTGCTGCTGGTAGGGGAGGAGCGCATCGCGGGTGGGGTGCAGGCGGCGCTCTTCATCGATGTAGAAGAACGGCTCGGTACAGCTGTTCGGGATCAGATAGCGCTTGGTGTGCCCGAACAGATACGCACCCAGGTCGTTGACACGGAAGTAGCGCAGGCCGTCGTAGCGGCTATAGGGATGGATAGGCCGCTGCCAGCTCTCGGTCGGCGTTTCCAGGAAGGGCGGGGCATGATGCGGTTCGGTGTAGGCGATGTCGATGGCGCCCAGGGTGGCCAGGGTCTCCCAGAGGACGACGAGGGTGTAGGCCCCGCGGGTGGCCCGCCAGGGATCGCGCAGTTCGGCGATGTCGAGTTTACGACCGTTGCTGTCGTCGATGGCCGTCAGCTCCTCTTCGCGATCGAGGCTGAAATCGAATTGCCACAGCTTGATCGCCTTGAAGAAATCGTCAATGCTCAGCCAGACGCCCTGGGGGACCCACGACAGGGCCTCCAGAATGCGGTCGCGGCGCTTGCCCGGTTCCGGACGGGGCCCATCGCCTTTGCGCGCCGGGGTGGCCTGCAGGGCAACGGCCGCCGCCCCGCGCAGGTGCGGCAGGCGGTCGAGTTCGTCGAAATCGTTGCATCGGCTCCACGTCTCCAGCGCGTCCAGCAGCAGGTCGGCGCTGGGCCGGGCCAACCATTCCCAGCCCAGGGGCTTGAGTTCGAGCACCTGGTTATAACCGGCGCGCGGGCCAGGCGCGGCCATGCCGCTGCCCAGCAAAAACCGCACCAGGCCGATGGGGCGGATGCTTTCGTTGAGTTCGGCCGGCGTGCCGGGGTTGGAGCCTTTGGGCAGGAGGAAATCGCCGGCGGCCAGGTTTTCGAGGATGAGCTGGATGCTGTCGGCCGTGGGCAACATGCGGTCGTTGATCTGCAACCGTCCTTGTCCGGCCAGGGCCAGCACGGTCAAGAGGTCCTGCAAACCGACTTCGGGGCCGGGGCTGCGCTCAAAGCCGAGGGCTTCATAGCGAGGGGGCGGTTCCGGCTGGGTGGGGATGCGCCAGGGCTCCGGTTTGGGCACCACGACCCGGAGCAGCGGATACAACTCGCCGAGGATCGTCAGACTATCGTCCATAAAAAGATCGAGTTCGGTGGGACGATAGCCGCTCCACAGACGTTGAGGCGGTGGGGGAGCCTGGCCGTAGCGCAGACGCACGATCTCGGGCTGATAGACGCCGTTGGTCACATGCACGGTCAGACTCAGGGTCTGCTGGGTAAG
This sequence comes from Caldilineales bacterium, assembly GCA_037443945.1. Classification (GTDB taxonomy): domain Bacteria; phylum Chloroflexota; class Anaerolineae; order J102; family J102; genus SSF26. The sequence continues at coordinate 31,634 of JBBINH010000022.1, read as the reverse complement.
GGGCGAGAGCCGCTCCCAGAGCTTGCGCAGGGCTGCCTTGGTGCTGAGCTGTTCGACGAGATAGAAAATCGCCTCGTCGCGGCGCAGCGAGGATGGGTTGGGGTGCCCGGCGATCTCGACCAGGGTACGCAGGGCCGATGCCTCGAAGCGCGTAAAATGACGAAACAGTTGTTCTTGGATGGCTTTGGTAGCAAGTTCGCTCATGGTGTTTTTTCTGGATTCTGAAAAGCCCAGGCCATGGCCTGTGCGGTTACCGTTTCATAAATGGGGGCCAAAAGCTCGATCAGATCGAGATGGTCGAAGGGTGGCGGCCCCAGCCGTTTGAGCTGGGGAAACGGAGTGGGTGGGGGCGTGATACGCAAGCTGACTTCGCCCGCACTCGGTCCCATATCCCAGTAGCGGTCCAAAACCGCGGCCAGGGGGACGACTTTGAACTCGGGAACCGGCATGGAGACCGGTTCGGCCGTCTCCACCTGCCGATAGCGGCGCAGCATGGGCAGCAGTTGTTCTTTGCTGCGCCCACGGACCAAAAACAGGAGGAACGGATCCTCATCGAAGCGCTCGGCGAGGAGATAGTAAACGGCAGCCGTATGCTTGCAAGGGACTTCCCAATCAGGGCAGGTGCATGTGGCCTGCAAGGGTTCGGTTTCCGGGTCGGCGGCCACCGGGAAAAGGGTGACCCCGACCTCGGCGAAGACCTCTACGACTTCGGGGGGCATTTCCCCGGCCAGCAAGCGGGCGCTGTAAAGGGCCTGGCTGGCCAGACGTCTGACCACCGCTTCCCACGTGGCATCATCGAAAACCGGTATATGGATGACCACATGATACGTCTGATCGCCGTCGCGCACATCGGCGTTGATCTCGCCGGGCCGGATTTCGAGACGACGAATGCGACGCCGATCAGCAAACTGTTGACCGCGGCGCAAACGGCCCGGATGCGAGAAAGCGGCCAGCGCCTCCAACCAGGCATGCGACCACGACGATGAGGTTGCAGGAGTCGAAAGGCTCGTTGCCATACTCAGACACGCTCCCGACTGAGCGTTACCAAGGCGGCCAGTTCCTCATCCGACAGATCGGCCAGCCAGCTTTCTTCCGTGCCGATGATGGCTCCCATCAGCCCTTGCTTGCGCTCGATGAGGGCATCGATAGCCTCCTCGACCGTGCCTGCCGTGATGAACTTATGGATCTGCACATTGCGGATCTGACCGATACGGTAGACGCGATCACTGGCCTGGTCTTCTACGGCTGGATTCCACCAGCGGTCATAATGGAAGACGTGATTGGCCGCCGTCAGGTTCAATCCCAGTCCCCCCGTCTTCAGGGTCAGCACGAACAGCGGCGGCGCGTGAGGATTTTCCTGGAACTGGGCGATCATCTGCTGGCGTTGGCGGGCAGGGATGCCGCCGTGGAGATAAAGGACCGGCACACCGAACTGCTGTTGCAAATGGGCGACGAGCAGGTAGCCCGTCTCGGCGAATTGGGTATAGATGAGCGCCCGGTCGCCCACCGCCAGCACCTCTTCCAGCATTTCCACCAGGCGGTCGAGTTTGCCGCTGCGTCGGGCCAGGGGTTCGGCGGGGATGTGGTGGGCGTCAATGGGCGTTGTGGCCAGGTATTGGACCGGGTGATTGAGGACCTGCTTGAGTCGCGTGAGGAGATTGAAGATGTGGATGCGCCGCGCCCGGCCATGCAGATCGCGCACGCGGGGCAGGGCCTCTTCGACGATGGCCCGATAGAGTTCGGCCTGCTCGTCGGTCAGAGTGCAATAGACCTTCATCTCCAGCCGTTCCGGCAGGTCCTGGATGACGCGCGGATCGCTCTTCAGGCGGCGCAGGATAAAGGGCCGCACCATGCGCTGAAGCCGAGCCGTGGCCACAGGGTCATGATAGCGTTCGATGGGATAGGCGAACTGCTTGCGGAAGCTCATCTGGCTGCCCAGATAGCCCTTGTTGAGGAAATGGAAAATGGACCACAGCTCCTCAAGCTGGTTTTCGATGGGCGTGCCGGTGAGGGCCAGGCGGAAATCGGCCGGGATGCGGTTGATGGCCTGGGTGACCTGGATCTCCGGGTTCTTGATCTTCTGGGCTTCGTCGAGGATGAGGCCGCTCCAGGCGACGCCGGTGAAGAGCGGATTGTCGCGGCGGGCCAGGGTGTAACTCGTGATGACCACATCGTAACCGGCGACCGTGGCGGCAAAGGTATCTTCGCGAGGCCGGTCGGCTCCGTAATGGACGAAGACGCGCAGCGAGGGCGCAAAACGTTCCAGCTCGCGACGCCAGTTGCCCAACAACGACGTCGGGCAGATGAGCAGGGTGGGTTTGGCGGCGGTCCGGCCGTTATCGGTCGAGCGTTCGCTTTCGGCCTTTTCGCGCAAGAGCAGGGCAATGGCCTGGATGGATTTACCCAGCCCCATATCGTCCGCCAAACAGGCGCCCAGGCCGAGATGGCGATGCTCGTGGAGCCAAGCATAGCCAAAACGCTGATACGGACGCAGCGTACCGGCCAGGTTGGGCGGTTGCGGCATCTGCCGCAGGGTATCGTCGCCTTCGGTCAGGCGTTTGATCAGAGCCGGCAACCAGCCTTCGATGGTCTTCTGCACGACGGGCAGACCGGCGATCAGGCTATGCTCGTCCAGGCTCAAGGCTGCCCGCAAGGCCTGACGCAGGTCCATACGGCCTTCAAAGCTCTGGCGACCCCAGAAGTGTTCGGCCGCTTCGATCTGCTCCGGGTCCAGGCGCAGCCAGCGACCGTCTTTCTGGACGAGAGGCGAACGTAAGGCGACCAATTCGGCAAAGGCGCTTCGGGTCAGGGGGATGTTGCCCAGGACCAGTTCCCACCGATAGGCAATGGGTCGTTCGGCGCCGGTCGGATCGTTGACGACATCGGGCGGGTTAGGGGTGAGAGGGGTCAGGTAATAGCTCAGGCCCAAACGGGCGCCGGCTTCTTCCCACCAGCCCGGTAGGATCAGGCTGAAACCGCTTTGTTCGAGCAGGGGCGCGGCCTCCCGCAGAAAGGTATAGACCTCGCGGGTACTCAATTCCACGGCTGTAGGAGCCGGGGCTTTCAGACTGCGGGCAATGGGTGGGTAGATCTGGGCCGCCCGTCCCAATCCGGCCAGAAGCTTTTCCTGGGGACGGTCGAAACGGCGCTGCTGATAGACAAGGCTATCGCCCGGACCCCGCCACACCTCGGCCGCCGGCACCAGGATGTTGGCGTCATCGCGGGCTTGCAAGAGGTATTCGAGCTGCCAGCCGCCTTCGGGGACGTAGAAACCCTCGCCTGTGCCGTTGGGCGAGGGCCGCAGAGGCGGCGGTAAGAGGCGCAGGGCAATGGCATAGGCCGCATCCCCAATAGGAGCTAGATTGCGTTGCCAGGCCCGGAGCTCGTCGACGAAACGGGCAAAGGTGCTATCGACCTCACGGATGGTCGGATCGGGCAGGAGGAGCGTCTTGAGCCAGAGGGAAGCCGGCGAGCGGCCGTGAAGGTAGCCCAAGCGATGCGAAGCTTTCTGGCCCCAGGTGCGCACGAGATGGTCGCAGCAGGTGTGGATGAAGGTGCGGACCAGCTCCAGGGGATGGCATTGCCGATCGGCGCCGGTCTCATCCGCCAGCGCCCGACAGATGGGCGGCATGGCCGCCGCCAGCGCCATCACATCGCGCTCGAAGGCGCTGCCTTCCAGGACGGGCTGCCAGGCGGCCCGATAGGTCGTGCCGCTGCCTTCCTCGCCGGCGACCAGGGTGGGGATGTAGTGTTGGCGTGCCAAGATGGCCAACACCAGGTTGAAGACCAGATGCCAAAAGCGGAGATCGGCGCCCAGACTCAGATGCTCAGGGCACGGATGCACACCCAGGCGGCCGAGCAGGCGCACGGTGGTTTCCGGCGGCAGACGCAGACCCGGGATCACCCAAGGCATCGGCTCCGGCGACGAACGATCGAGTTCCCACGCATGAACGAGTTCAGGGCTAGGCAGCGGCCCCGTGCGTGTGCTAGGCATGATCAGGACAAAGCTCTCCATTCCGCCGCTGATGGCCGTCGGATCAAAGGCCTGAAGATAACCCCGAAGCTCGGCCCCATCGGTCACAACAAAGGGATGAGGCCGTGGGCGGGGTCGTTCCGGCGGTCGCCCACGCAAACGCCCGGGGGGCGGTCCTTGTCGGGTTTCGGCCCACAACAGAAAGGTCGATTCGCCTCTGGCATCGGCGGAGGGACGCCAATGCAGATGCAAGACCACGTGCATACTAGCAGAAGAAGAACAAGATACCGATCGGGTTATTGCAGCCATTCCGGCCGGGGATAATACGGCTCCGGAATCAAGCGCTCGCCTTGGGGAGAATACCGCTGCTCAACCGCTGAGCTAGGGCCACATGCCACGGCGTGTGCGTGCCACCGGTTTCTGCCAGACTGCCCTCGTCGCCCCGAAGGGAGGTCGTGCACAACACCACCGGCGCGGGTTCGACACGCTGTGCAAGCACCGCTTTTATTATGCGCGATCGAACGAAAATGCACAAATCGGCATCAAGGGTTTTATGGCTGTGTGCGGGTTCAACCCGCGGCCCCGGAGGCGATGAGGCCGATGATGAGAATGACGGCGATCACGGACACGATGACGGCAAGGAACAGCAAGAGCAGATAGGGCAAGAGCACGGCCGCCACGGCGCGGCCGGCGCTCAGCTCCTGGGTGATGACCACGGCCTGGTATTGGATGACCAGGCCCCAGATGCTACCGGCAGCGGTAAGCAGGGATCCCACGCAGGGGATGAACGCAAAAAGGGCCAGAAGATGCGGGATCACCGACAGCGACGACGCCGCCAGATAGGGCAACAGACCTCCACGACCGCCCAACAACCGGGCAAACAAAAGGATCCAGATGGAGATGCCCAACCATTTTGCCAGCAAGGCAAAGGGCTGCGAGAGCCAACCGCCCAACCAGGCCAAAAAGCGGCCGACCGCCGACGGCAACGGCGCCGGCACGGCTGCCAGTTCCAAAAGGTAGGGCCGAAATGCCTCCAACCCCTGGTCGAGGGCGTCGAACAGGGCGGCCATTTCCGGCGTCATCTGCCCGGTCATGCTCGAGCGGGCGGTGTCCAACCCCTGCCGGAAGCCCGTCAGGGCCGCTTCGACGACGGCAGCGGGGCTGCGGGTCAGGGTAGGCAATGCCACCAGGGCCTGGCCCAGGCCCAGAAGCAGACCGACGACCAGGACGACGAGCAAGGCGCGGCGCAGCGAGGGTTCGGCGGCCATGAACCGATAGGGTTCCGGTTTCAAGGTAAGGGCGTCCAGGGCCAGACGCAGCCAGGCACGCAAAGAGGAGGGAGTGGCAGCCGCAGTGTTCATGCGAAGAGACCTCCAAGCCAACCGGCCAATACGGGGATGGAGACCAGACCGGCGATCAGGCCGATCAGGAGCAGAAGGACGGGTGGAGTGACGACGGCGACCAGGACACGCGGCCAGGATAGGTTTTCGTGCACCCGGCGCACGGCCACATAACGGGCCAGGAGGGTCCAGGTGCCGATGCCGGCAACGGCCAGGCCCGGTACAAGCCCCAAGATGAGCAGCAGTTGCGGAGCTGCTGCCAACGCCGCTGCGCCCATGGTCTGGCCGAGCGTCCCGTTGCCGCCTAACAGTCTGGCCACGAAATGGGCCAGCAGGCCGAACCACAGCCAGCTCAACAGCAGGCGCAGAGGCGTCAGCAGGAGCATCAGGAAGGCCTGTGAGGGGCTTGGAGCCAAAAGCTCGCCGAAGCGCCAGCCGAGCTCGTAAGACTGCTCGAATCGGCGCAGGGCCTCGGGATCGGCGCGGAGAACCTCGTACCAGGCCGTGTTGCGAAGGGCCTCAAGGAGGATGCGCTTGATCTGGCCCAGATCGGGTGTGGTGGCCCAGGCCAGCAGGCCGCCGATCAGCATCCCCAGGCCGGCGAGGATGCCGATGCCGACGACCAGAAAGACGCCTTCGACGAAGGGATTGTCATCGGCTGCCGCTTCGTCGTAAGCCGTCGGTTCCAGGAGCAGCCCACGCCACACCAGGCGTAGGGTTTCGCGCAGTTTTTTGTCCATGGGGGTGAGCCTCTGCTTATGATTTTTGCTTGGCAGAAACGCCGGGATGGGGGATGACGTCGCCGTCGTGGTGGGCCAGAAGGGTGCGGGCCAGGGCTTCTTCCTCGGCCAGGGTACGCACACGGCCGTCAATGCGGGCCGCGCGAATCGTCTTCAAAATCTGTCGGAAATGGGGGCCGGGCGTTGCCCCCAGGGCTTTCAGGCGTTCGCCGTCCAGCTCGATGCGCAGAGGGCGCAGTTCACGATCATACAACTCGATGCGTTCGCGCAGAAGCGGATCGTCGGCGTCCACCACGGCCAACAACAAGGCCGCTTCGCTGAAGGGTTCCAGCAGGGTGTCCAAGCGGGAAAGAGGCAGGTCTGGGGTCAGGAGCTCGGCCTCGCGGGCGGCCAGGGCGATACCCTCTTCGATGAGATGACGGGTGCGGGCATTGACCTGCAGTCGTGTGACCATAAAGCGCTGGACGTCGGGCGCCTGACGCCGCATCCAGAGCCCAAAATAGAGCTGCTCGATGGCCGCCGGCCAGGGCCGGCGCGCCGCCAGCCGTTGACGCAAGTCTTCGAACCTGGTGGCCAGGGCATCGTCGTAGCGCAGATCGGGATGGAGGGCTTTGAGGGCGCCGAATTCCTGCAGGCGGCGCAAGATGGCCTCGGGCAGACGCTCTTGAAAGATGAGGTCGAACTCGTGGCGCAGACGGGCGCCGCTCACGCGCGCCAGCAGGTCCACGGCTTCGCCGATGAGTTCGGCGCTGCGCGGTTCGATGCGGAAGCCAAAGCGCTGTTCGAAACGGGTTGCCCGTAGGATGCGCGTAGGGTCCTCGACAAAACTGAGCGAATGGAGGACACGGATGATGCCTTCCTCCAGGTCACGCCGACCACCGTAGAAATCGAGGAGTTCGCCCCAATGCAGGCCGTCCAGACGCACGGCCAGGGTGTTGATGGTGAAATCGCGGCGGTGGAGGTCCAGTTTGATGTTCGAGCGCTCGACCACGGGCAAGGCGGTCGGTTCCTCGTAGTACTCGATGCGGGCCGTGGCGAAGTCGAGGCTGGCGGGGGTCTGATCGGGCAGGGGTTGGCCGGCCGCAAAGGCGGCGTCGTCGCGGATCCATTTGGCCGTGCGGAAACGGCTGTGGGTGCGCACCCGACCGCCGTAGGTCGCTGCCAGCCGGCGGGCCAGGGTGGCCGCTTCGCCTTCGACCACCAGGTCCACATCCAGGTTGGGGTGTCCCAACAGCAGGTCGCGCACGAAGCCGCCGACGGCGTACAGGGGATATCCCAGCTCGGAAGCGGTGGCGCCCACCTGGCGCAGCAAGGTCAACAGACCCTCGGGCAGGGTCCTGGCCATGTCCTCGGCTATCGAAGGTGGAGTCCGTTCTTCACGCGGGGTGGCCCACAGTTTGAGCAAGTCCGTGCGGGTGACAATACCGATCATGCGACCCTGTTCATCCACGACCGGCATCTGACCCCAGCCCGTCTCCATCATCCGTTTTTGCAGGGTCTGGACCGAATCCTCAGGCCGTACCGTGTGTTCGCCCACCCGCATCATGCGGCGGATAGGAGCTTTGTCGAGATGGTGGCGTTGGGCGCGATCGAGATCGCGACGGGTAACCAGGCCCAACAGGCGACCATCTTCGACCACGGGGAAGCCTTCATGGCCCAGCAGGTTCATGCGTTGTACGGCTTCCTGCACCGTCATCTCGGGCGAGAGGGTATTGACGCCCCACGACATGATCTCGCGCACGGTGACGGGCGGTCGAATCGAGGTGCTTAGGATGGTCAAAAGGCGCTGCACGGCCTCGTCGGCGCTCATGGTACGGATGAGGGCGGCGGCCGCCCGGGCATGACCGCCGCCACCGAATTGTTCGGCAATAGCGCCGACGTGAATGTGATCAGTAGTCGAACGGGCCACGAGCTGGATGCGATCGCCGAAATCCACCACCAGGAAGAGACCATCGGGATCGAAGATATCCCGCAGTTTGTGGGCCAGGGTGCTGATTTCCTCGATGGGTTCTTCCACCTGAGCCCGGGCGATGACGATGGTATGACCGGCAATCTCGTGGCTTTCGGCGTTGTTCTGGAGTTGTTTGAGCAAGCGCAATTGCCCCGGGGTGAGCGGATGGTGGAGGAAGTCGTTGACCACTTCCAGATTGGTGCCGTTTTCGAGCAGCCACGCCGCGCAACGGATGTCGCGCGGGGTGGTATTGATATACGTCAGGCTACCGGTGTCTTCGTAGATGCCCAGAAAGAGCAGGGTAGCCTCGATCGGCTTGAGGGGGATGCCCCGCTTGATGATTTGTTCCAGCAGAAGGGTGGTTGTGGCGCCGACGGGTTCGCCCCAGTAGTGGTAGTTGGGAGGTAAGGGACGTTCACAGGGATGGTGGTCGATGATGCGGACGCGGGTCTCGTGCGTCATGCCGCGCACGGCCTGCACCTGTTGCGCATCGACCAAAATGGCCAGCTCGACCGGCCGCCGCGGCAACTCGTCGGCGCGACGGAAGGGCAAACTGCTGCGATACAGGGTGAGAAAGTCGCGCAGGTTGCGGTTCAGGGTGTGTGGTAGCACGGGAATGGCTTCGGGAAACAGCTTGCTGGCCGCCAATAAACTGGCCAACGCGTCGAAGTCGGCATTCTCGTGCGTGAGAATGACTTCCATAATAAGCGGTATATCAACATGCAGGCGTGTTTCGGGGTAGGTTTACGGAGCCAGCTGCGCCAGCGCTGCCCGCAGCCGCTCCTCTACCCCCACAATGTCGCGGGGTACGGCCTGCACAGCTCGTTGCGCCTCGACCACACTGTAGCCCAGAGCCGTCAGAGCCTCGATGACGGTAGCATCATCGGCTGTCGGTACGGCCAGGATGGTCTGCTCGGCCGGTGCCAGGCGGTCTTTGAGTTGAAAGAGAATTTTGCGCGCCGTTTTGATGCCGATGCCGGGGACACGGGTCAAGAGGGCTGGGTCATCATGGGTCACGGCAAAGCGCAGGCTATCGGCCGGGAGCGAAGACAGGATATTCAAGGCCAGGCGGGGGCCGATGCCGTCTACCGTGATCAACAACTGAAAGAGCTGTAATTCCTCTTCGTCGGCAAAGCCGAAGAGGGCGATCTCTTGCTCGCGTACGTGCAGATGGGTAAAGAGGACAACGGCCTGGCCGGGTTGGAGTCGGGTCGAAAGGGTGACCGGTACTTGCACCACCAGACTGATGGCACCGATATCAAGCACCAACCGATCGCCGGCTAAAGCTTCGACCCGACCACGCAGGCGTGCGATCATGCCGTTTGGGGTTCCTCGTTGGGCTGATAGTGATAGCGGTAGCCCACCCCGCGAATGGTGCGGATGTATTGCGGCTGCGACGGGTCAACCTCGATTTTCTCTCGCAAGCGTCGCACCCCGACTTCGACCAGGTTGGTCGAGCCCTCGAATTCATAGCCCCATACCTCGCGGAACAGGTCATCCTTTTTGATCACCTGGTTGGGATGGGACATGAAATAGTGCAGCAGGCTGAATTCGATGGGCGTCATATGACAGGGTTTGCCGCGCACCACGACTTCGTGGTTTTGTAGGTCCAGTTGCAGATCGCCATGGCGAAAGACCTGCGGCTGCGGCTGCTGCATCCAGCGTATCCGCCGCAAAATGGCCTCGATCCGGGCCGTAACCTCGCGAAAGGTGAAGGGTTTGGTGATGTAGTCGTCGGCTCCCAGGGTAAAACCTTTGACCATGTCGTCGGTCGAACCCAACGCCGTCAGCAAGATGACCGGGACATCGGAAAGTTTGCGGATTTCCTGCAAAACGCTGAAGCCATCCAGTTGTGGCAGCATGATGTCGAGGATCACGAGCTGGATGTTGGGCGTTTCCCGGAAGCGTTTCAGCGCTTCACGGCCGTCCACCGCTTTGATGACCTCGTAGCCTTCGGCAAGCAAGCTGAGTTCGATCAGCCGCAAGAGCGAGGCCTCATCTTCAACGACGAGCACACGGGCTTTCGGTGCTTGCGTAGACATGGCATGATACCTCGTAGGCAGAAATGATCACCTTACCGGGACCAGGGCCTGCATGCGCTGGCTGTGGAAATGGCAGAGGGCCAACGCCAAAGCATCGGCGGCATCATCAGGCTGCGGCACGCTTTCCAAACCCAGAAGCAAACGGACCATCTCCTGGACCTGGCGTTTATCGGCGTTGCCGTAACCCGTAACGGCCCGCTTGACTTCGGCCGGCTTGTAGGGATAAAGGGGCAGGTTGGCTTGGGCTACGGCCAACAAGACGACCCCGCGCGCATGCCCGACGGTTAGGGCCGTTCGTGCATTGCGGGCAAAGAAGAGTTCCTCGACGGCTACGGCGGTGGGCCGGTGTTGTTCGATAAGCGCACACAACTCCTCGTATAAACGGACCAGGCGAGCGGGGAGTGGCTCGTCCGCCGGGGTGAGGATGACGCCATAAGCGCCGGCTTGAGGCTCGTTTTGCCGCTCGACAAGGACGCCGTAACCGGTAATGGCAATGCCGGGGTCAAGGCCGAGGATGACGGGAGCTGGTTGACTCATGCCGGTTCCAACTGGCGCCATAGCTCATCGCTCAGGGCCAGATTCGAATGCACCTTTTGCACATCATCCAGCTCCTCCAGCCGCTCCAGGAGATGGAACACCTGCAAGGCCTCTTCGGGTGGCAGCTCGATCTCATTTTGCGGCAACATGGTGATCTCGGCACTGGCAAGGGTATATCCGGCACGGCTAAGCCGGTCGCGCACCTCCTCCAACGCATCGGGGGCGGTGATCACCTCGATGGTGCCGTCCTCGTTGATGGTGACATCCTCGGCGCCGGCATCGATGGCGGTCAGGAAGATGGCATCGGGATCGGCGCCGTTGGTCTCGATGAGGATCTGACCTTTGCGGTCGAATTGCCAGATCACGGCCCCGGCGCCGGCCATGTTGCCCCCGGCTCGGGTGATCAGATGACGGATTTCGGAAACGGTGCGATTGCGGTTATCGGTGAGAACCTCCAGCAAAAGAGCGACACCGTGAGGCGCGTAGGCTTCGTACATCACCTCTTCGAGTTCTTCGCCCTTTTCCAGCCCGGCCCCGCGTGCAATCGCGCGCTCGATGTTCTCTTTGGGCATATTGGCGGCGCGTGCTTTGTCGAGGGCCAGGCGCAGGCGCACGTTCGCTTCCGGGTCAGGGCCACCCTGGCGGGCTGCTGCCTGCAGCTCGCGCGCTAGTTTGGTGAAGAGTTTACCTTTTCTGGCATCAACAACCGACTTGCGGTACTTGATGTTTGCCCATTTGCTATGACCGGCCATAGCGTCCTTATAAGTAAGCTATCGAGAGTGGGATGGGGAATGCCGGAACGTTGCCACGTTGCAATGTGCCGGCACCATTATACGCATTTCCCGGCCTGGTCGCCAAGCTTCTGTAAACGGCATCGGAGGAGACGCCGGGCCAGCCGCCGGCAAGTCCTCAGGCCGACGCCGTCTCGGCCGGCCGAACGGGGGCGGCAGCCGCTGACCGCGCTCGGGTCTGCTCCCGGTAGGCAATGGCGGCCGCCACGAAGGCGCTGAAAAGCGGATGGGGTTGATCGGGTCGCGATTTAAACTCCGGGTGGAATTGCGTCCCCAACATGAAGGGGTGGTCGGCCAGCTCGGCGATCTCGACGAGTTGACCATCCGGGCTGAGACCGCTGAAACACAAACCCGCTTCGGCGAGGATCCGACGGTAGGCGTTGTTGAATTCCCAACGGTGCCGATGCCGTTCGTGAATCAGATCGGTTTGGTAGGCTGCATGGGCGCGGGTACCGGGTTGCAACCGGCAGGGATACAAGCCCAGCCGCATCGTGCCGCCCATATCCACAATGGCACGTTGCTCGGCCATGAGGTCAATGACCGGATAGCGGGTGGTCGGATTGAATTCGGTGCTATTGGGCTCGTCGCTGTCGAAGACATGCCGGGCCAACTCGATGCACATCACCTGCATGCCCAGGCAGAGGCCCAGATAGGGCACACGATGCTCGCGGGCGAAACGCGCGGCCACGATCTTGCCCTCGATCCCACGATAGCCAAACCCGCCGGGCACAACGATGCCGTCCACGGCCTCCAACCGCTCCAGGCCCCGTCCCCGTTCCAGGTCTTCGGAATGGATCCAGTCGATCTCGACCGTGTAATTGAGGCCGATACCGGCATGGAAGAGCGCCTCGCGCACGCTGATATAGGCATCGGGGAGGGCGACGTACTTACCGACAACGCCGATGCGGACGACGGGCTTGGGGGCCATGATGCGGGCTACCAGATCCCGCCATGCCGTCAGATCGGGCGGATGTGCCGGCAGGCGCAGGCGTTCGACCAGATAATCCCCCAAGCCGGCCTCTTCCAGCGTCAGCGGCACGGCATAAATGGTGGGTGCCGTGACCAACGGAATGACCGCCCTGGGCTCGACATCGCAGAACAGGGCAATTTTCTCCCGCACGTCGTCATCAACCGGGACATCGGCCCGGCAGCAGATGACATCGGGCTGAATTCCGATCCCGCGCAGTACCCGTACGCTATGTTGGGTCGGTTTCGTCTTCAGCTCACCGGTGGCGGCCAGGTGGGGTAACAGGGTCAGATGAACATACACCACATGCTCACGACCGACGTCCTTGCGCATCTGGCGGATGGCCTCCAAAAAGGGCTCGCCTTCGATATCGCCGACCGTACCGCCCACTTCGACGATGACCACCTCGGCCCCGGTCTCGCGTGCCACCAGGCCAATGCGCCGTTTGATCTCGTTGGTGACATGGGGAATCACCTGGATGGTCCCACCCAGATAATCCCCACGGCGTTCGCGGGCGATGACCTCGGCATAAATCTGGCCGCTGGTGACATTGCTGGCGCGGGTGACATGGACACCGGTGAAGCGCTCGTAATGGCCCAGGTCGAGATCCGTCTCGGCGCCGTCATCGGTGACGAAGACTTCGCCGTGTTGATAGGGACTCATGGTGCCGGGGTCGACGTTGAGATAGGGATCGAGTTTTTGCACGGTTACGGCGATGCCGCGGCTGCGCAACAGCCGACCCATGGCCGCAGCCGTGACACCCTTCCCCAAGCCGCTGACAACGCCACCGGTAACGAAAATGTAGCGGGTCATGATCGCCTTCCTGTACCGACAGGGGAGCACGGATGGCCCGTGCTCGCGATAGCGTTAGACAAGTTTGAACCTGCAACAGACACGAACACGTCGCTGCTCCACCACGCAAAGCTGACGCATGGTAGCATGTCCCTTGCGACCCTGTCAATCGGCAGAGGGGCGGGAGGCGAAAGTAAGGATGGGCCAGCACGTCTGTCCTGATCGGGAGGGCGGCCGTCCTTCGGCCGAGACGCATAAGACGAAGGACGGCCGGGACGCCGACCGGTCGAAAAAAGGCCCCGCGCCGCAGCGTTCGCACTCACGTCTATAGGCCCGAATTGGCTCCCCTTTTCGCTCTCTGCTACAATCGAGGCGTCCCGTTGCAGCCCTTCCTCGTGTTGCCATGTCCGTCCTTGTCCGTCTGGCCGATTCCCTTCGTTCCGGCGCTGAGCCAAGCCACGAAATCGTCCTGGCGCAGGCGCGCACCGTCGGCGAAGCCGTGAGTCAGCTCAACCTGCCTGCGAGCGTGGGCCTGGTGATGCTCGTCAACGGCCGCCTGGCCCACTGGCAAACCGAACTCCAGGACGGGGATGTGCTGCAACTGCTCCCGGTGATCGGCGGGGGGACGTTTCGGATTTTTCCTTCAGCGAGGCAACGATGATGACCGTTGGTGGCACCTGGGGGCAGTTTCTCCATATCGATCTGAGTTCGGGGCGACAATGGCTCGAAACCCCGTCGGATTCGGTTTACCTCAACCTCGTCGGTGGCCGGGCGCTGGTCGCCTATCTGCTTCTGCGCGATCTCCCTGCCGGCGCCGATCCGCTCGGACCGGAGAACCTGCTCATCTTTGCGCCCGGCCTGTTGCAGGGTTCCAACCTGCCCGGCAGCGGACGCCACGGCGTCGGCGCCAAAAGCCCGCTCACAGGAGCCCTTGCCAGCTCGGAAGTCGGCGGCTGGTGGGGTCATGAGTTCAAGCGGGCGGGATTCGACGCCCTGATCATCCACGGCCGGGCGGCCTCGCCGGTCTATTTGTGGATTCACGATGGCCGGGCCGAAATCCGGCCGGCCGACCATCTCTGGGGCCGCGATACGGCCGATGTCGAGGCGGCCATCCGCCGGGAAGTGCATGACGCCCAGGCGCGCGTGGCGCAGTGTGGCGTGGCCGGCGAGAACCAGGTCTTGTTTGCCAATGTCATCCACGATGTCAACCGTGCGGCCGGTCGCGGGGGGCTGGGCGCCGTTATGGGCAGCAAAAACCTGAAGGCTGTGGCCGTGCGCGGGACGCTGCGCCTGCCCGTGGCCGACCGCCGCCAAATCACGGCCGTGGCCAAATGGCTGGGAGAGAACTACGCCACTCTGGCCGGCTGGGCCGTCAAAATGGGGACGGTGCAGGGCGTGCGCAACTGGGGACGCCTGGGTGCATTGCCCACCCACAACTTTAGCCGGCCTGTTTTCGAACGGTGGGAGGCCATCAGCGGCCAACTGATGCATGAGACCATTCTCGACGGCCGGGATACCTGTCAGGTGTGCCCGATTGACTGTAAGCAGGTGACCGCCTACGACGGTCGACCGCTTGCACACCCCCAGTTGCAAACCCGTTTTATCGGCCGTCTGCACATCGACAAAGCCTATGGCGGTCCCGAATATGAGACCCTGGCCAGCTTCGGCAGCGCCTGCGGCGTGGATGACCTCCTCGCCGTCGCCAAAGCCAACGAGGGCTGCGCCCGTTGGGGCATGGACACCATCAGCCTGGGCATGACCATCGCCTTTGTGATGGAATGCGTCGAGAAGGGATTATTGACGGCCGCGCAGACCGACGGCTTTCTACCCCGTTGGGGCGATGCCGAGGCCTTGCTCGCCGCCGTGGAAATGACGGCCTTCCGCCGTGGTTTCGGCGACAAAATGGCCCTGGGCAGCAAACGCCTGGCGCAGTGGATCGGCCCCGAAGCCGAGGCCCTGACGGTCGAAGTCAAAGGTCAGGAACTGCCCATGCACGAACCCCGCCTCAAGCAGGCCCTGGGCGTGGGCTACGCCACGGCCCCGGTCGGCGCCGATCACATGATGAACATGCACGATACGGCCTACACCAAACCCGGCGAGGACCTGAACCGCGTGGCCGAAGTCCAGGCCATTCCCCCCCTGGCCCTGACCGACTTGGGTGAGCAGAAGATGCAGCTCTTCTATCACGAGGTCAACTGGCGCCACGCCCTCGATTGCGCCGTGATCTGCCATTTTCACCCGTACCGCTACAGCCACATCGCACAGGCCCTCACCGGCGTCACCGGCCACGCCTACGGCCCGCGCGAGGTGTTGGCCGTCGGTGAGCGGGCCCAAACCCTCGGCCGGCTTTTCAACCTGCGCGAAGGCTTTACGGCCGCCGATGATCGCCTGCCCCGTCGGGTGATGGAAGCCTTCACCGAGGGTCCTCTGGCCGGGGTGGCCATCGACGAAGAAGCCTTTCAGGCCGCCCGGCAGTATTGGTATGGTCTGATGGGATGGACGCCCGCGGGCATCCCCACCCGCGCGCGGCTGGATGCCCTGGGTCTGACCGATCTTTTGCTGGCAGCCGGTATCGCCCTCCCTGCCTGAGCGCCTTAGAACGTTCTCCCTTCCTTGCCCAACAGACCGTGCCAGATGCCCAGTAGCCGTGCCCGTGCGGCTTCACCCCGCCAGGCGCGCAGGGCTTCCCAGACGATGCGGGCATGGGCAGGCAGGGCCTGTAGCCACTGGTGGGGCCGCAGATAGCGACGATGAAGGAGGACGGTGTTGCGGCCTACGTAATAACTGGCCAGGCGACCGCCGCCGGTAGCGCTGAGATGGTGATACACCCGCGCTTCCGGGACAAAGAGCGTGCGCCAGCCGGCCCGCTGCATCCGCCAGGCCAGGTCCACATCCTCCAGATACATGAACAAACGCTCATCGAAGCCGCCCAACTGCTCCCACACCTGACGGCGATAGGCCGCTGCGCCGCCGCAGGCGCCGAAAACCCAGCGCTCGTGGTCGTACTGGCCTCGATCCACTTCCCACACCCCGCGATTGGCCGGCATGAAACCGGGGCCCAGGATGTCCCCGGCCGCATGGAGGGTATCGCGACGGTCAAAGAGCAGAAGCTTGCTGGCGGCGGCGCCGGCTTCGGGATGGGCCTCCAACGCCCGACAGAGGGCCTCCAGCCAGCCGGGCTCGGCCTCGGTGTCGTTATTGAGCATGACCAGGACTTCGCCGCGGGCCATGGCCGCGCCCCGATTACAGGCCACGACAAAACCGCAGTTCTCCGGCAGAACCAGCAAGCGGACCTCCGGGTATGCCTCCTGCACCATGACCACCGATTCATCCGTCGAGCCGTTGTCCACGACGATCACCTCGAAATCGGGATGGGTCTGGCGGCGCAGGCTATCCAGACACACCCGCAGATGCCGGGCGCCGTTCCAGTTGGCGATGATGACCGAGGCCGATAGCATACTCCTAGCTCGGCGGCGGGGGATAGCCCATGGCCGCCGCCCAGGCGGCCAGCGCTTCCTGCCAGGGCCGCAGGCGGACACCCAGGGCGGCCGCGGCCCGGTTGGCCAACACCGCGCGCAGAGGGGGACGGCTGGGACGCGGCCATTCGGTGTGGGCGATGGGCGTGACGGGGATATGAGCCCGACCGCTGTGGCGCAATACGGCGCAGGCCCACTCGTAGCGTGAGGCCACGCCTTCGTTCGTGAGATGATAAATGCCCGGCGGCGCCCCCACGGCCAGCAGACGGAACAGCGCCTGGGCCAGGTCAGGGGCATAGGTCGGATTGCCGAACTCATCGGCCACCACCCGTAAACGGCCGTGCCGGTCGGCGGCGGCGATAATCTTGGCCGGGAAGTTGTGGCCTCCGGCCGCGAAGAGCCAGGCTACCCGCACGATCAAGACCCGATCGTGATAAAACCGGGCCGCCTTTTCCCCGGCCAGCTTCGAACGGGCATAAACACCGAGGGCATGGGGCTGATCCCACTCGTCGTAAGGCTGGAGAGCCGTACCGTCGAAGACCTCGTTGCTGGAAATGTGCACCAGCGTCGCGCCCACCTCGCGACAGGCCCGCGCCAGATGGCCCACCGCGTGGGCATTCACGGCATAGGCCCGGTCGGGATGGGATTCGGCGCCGTCCACGTCGGTATAGGCCGCGGCATTGATGACGATATCGGGCCGGAGCGCGGTCACCGCCGCCATGACCGCAGCGGCGTTGGTGATATCGCAATCGGCCCGCGTCAGGCCCACATGCTCATGGCCGCTGGGCCAGGTGACCAGGATGCGTCCCAACTGCCCTGTTGACCCGATGATGAGAATCCGGCTCATAAGCGGTTCGTTTCGTCGCGGCCGGCGCCGACGGCTGTGGAGACAAGCGGCACAAAACGCACCGGCCCAATCCGATGTTTGAGTAGATTCCCCTCCAGTTTTGTCGCCTGCCAAAGGTCCTGCTCCCACCCCGAAGGGCCGATAGGGATGACGAGACGGCCACCCTCGGCCAATTGGGCGATAAGAGCCGGGGGCCAGGTCGGTGCCGCTGCCGTGACGAGAATGCCGTCAAAGGGCGCTGCTTCCGGCCAGCCGTGCCAGCCATCGCCCACCCGGAAGTGGATATTCGTATAGCCCAATTCGCGCAAACGCTTCTGCGCCGTTTCGGCCAATTCCGGGATGACTTCGATGGTATAAACCTCGGCGGCCAGCTCCGCCAGGATAGCCGTTTGATAGCCGCATCCCGTTCCCACCTCCAGGACTCTGGCCTCGGGGTGCAGCTCCAAAAGCTGCGTCATCAGAGCCACCACGAAGGGCTGCGAAATGGTCTGGCCATAGCCGATGGGCAGGGGATGGTCTTCGTAGGCCAGGTCCTGATATTCGGGCGGCACAAAGCGATGGCGCGGCACTCGTGCCATCGCGGCCAACACATCGGGATCGTCGATCTCACTCCAGGCTGGGGGCCATTTCGGCATTCGAGCTGATGTCTTGCAGAGGCAATACGGATGCCAGCGGCGGACGGTGCAATCCCTGCCAGACGCGCTCGGCCAGCAAAGCCTGGGCTTCAGGCGTCAGATGAACACCATCGCTCTGCCAGGGATGCGCAATCGGAAATCGATGGCCGACCTCGATAAAAGGCACCTCGAGATGACGGGCCGTGTCACGGATGATGGTGTTATAGGCCGACCACGTTTCCACTTCGGCACTGCCGGGTGGGAAAACGGTCGGGTCCAGAGGCGTCATCGTCAGCAACACCGGGCGGGCGCCCAGACGACGCCCTTGCTTCACCAGCCAGGCGAGCCCACGGCCGAAATCGTCCGGGGGGATGGCGGTTTCATCGTCCCGCCGGGGGATAGGAGCCGGCGGCAAAAGCCGACCGAGCAGGCGGCGGAGGAGAAAGCTTTTGCCCCACCAGGTCAGTTCATGACGCCGAAACAGGGCCAGACGACGCCGGGCCCGTTCGTTGTCGGTGCGGTAGCAGTCGTTCAGCCCTAGGGCAATGACGAGGATATGGGGTTGATAAACGGCGACATGGGCCGGGAAGCGCATATAAGCATCGGCCACGGTGTCGCCGGGCACCCCGGCATTGATGACCTGCCAGGGGTGGTGGGGATAGGTCACGACCAGGCGTCGCGCCAGTAGAGCCGGCCAGGCCTGCGCCTCATCCAACCCATAACCATAGGCGATAGAATCTCCCAGGATGACGATACGCGTGGCCCGTCGGTCGGGCTGAGGGAACGAGCGCGTGGCATCGTTTTCGGTATAGGGCTGGATGCGCCGCGAGAGGATTTCCAGGCCGATCAGGATCAGGGCCACACCGAAGAGCAAACGTACCGGGTCCATTCAGGACTCTCCCTTGACCTGCGGTCTCACCACCAGCACCGGACAAGGGGCATGACGCACAACGGCCTCGGCCACGCTGCCGAAGACCAGCCGACTCAGACCACCGCGGCCGTGGGTGGACATCAGGATGAGGTCGTAACCGTGCTCGCGCGCGTAATGGACGATGGTCTCGGCTACGGCATCGCCTTCGACTACGGCCGTATGGACGTCGCGCACGCGTTCGCGCAGGCGGGCGGCTATCGTCTGCAGATAGGCCTCGGCCTCCTGGCGCAGTTCCTCACTGCTGACGGTCGGTAACGGCACGGCCATCTCGGCCGCAATCACCGGTAGAGGGGGGTGGACGACCTGCAACAGGGTGATACGGGCGTCGACGGCAGCGACATGGTCCACCTGGGCCAGAGCCTGCTCGGCCAGCTCGGAGCCGTCAAGGGGGATCAAAAGGCGTTGGTACACGATCGGGGCTCCTTTGGGGGCGGGACAATTTACGGAAACCGGCGTCGGGCTTTTTCCAGCTCGATGGCAGCGGCGGCAAAACGGTAGAGCCGGGCCGGGCGATGGTCGCCGTAGCGCAGCTTGCCGGTGTATTCGAGGATGCCCTGGGCCAGGATTTTACGCCGGAAGTTGCGCTTATCCAGGGTTTCCTGGAGGACGACCTCGTACACCTTTTGCAGCTCGCTGAGGGTGAACTCCTCGGGCAGCAACAAGAAGCCCAGAGCCGTGTATTCCAGCTTATAGCGCAGTCGTTGCAGGGCATAGCGGATGATGCGTTCGTGGTCAAAGGCCAACGGGGGCAGGTCATAGACCGGGAACCAGCCCACGTTGCGGGTTTCCGGGCCGGCCTGGGTCTGTTTCATCACATCGGGGACCACGATGGCAAAGTAGGCGACGGTGATGACCCGACCCCGTGGATCGCGCTTGGGATCACCGAAGGTATAAAGCTGCTCCAGATACACGCCCTCGACGTTCGTTTCCTCGGCCAGCTCGCGCGCCGCCGCTTCTTCGAGCGGTTCGTCCCTGCCCACAAAACCGCCGGGTAAAGCCCAACAATCGGCAAAAGGCGGATGCCTGCGCTGGATTAACAGGACACGCAACGCCCCCTCGGTGAAGGTGAACAACACCAGGTCCACCGTGACGGCAAATCGGGCAGGTTCCAGCTCACTTTGAGGAGAAGAAGCGGCAGTCGTCGTATTGTTCACAGCACTTTGATCGTACCGCAGGGACCTGCGTTCGTCAAAGCGACCAAAGTGCCCACAAGCGCTGTGCGGCGTCGGTTACTCGCGCGAACGCCGCCACTCCTGCAACCGATCGGCTACGACTTTGCCCAGGCCTTCGTCCTGTTCGCCCGTCAGGGTACCCTCCACCTTGCGACTCAGGCGCAATAACTGCGAACGGACCCGGGCCAGGCTATAGCCGGCCGTGCGCCGACCGCCATGCCGACGGGCAGGTTCCGGTCCGGTCGGTACGGCCCAGCGCACGGCTGTAGCCGCCCACGTCAAGCCGGCGCCGAATCCCACCATCACAACGTTGTCGTTGGGACGCAGGCGGCCGGTGGCCACGGCCTCACAGACGGCGATAGGGATCGAGGCCGTCGAGGTATTTCCGTATTTGTCGATGTTGATGAAGACCTTGTCGTCGGGCAGGCCGAGCTGTTTCATCGAGGAGCGGATGATCCGCTCGTTGGCCTGATGGGGGATCACCAGATTCACGTCGGTAACATCGAGACCGGCTTTTTGCAGAACCTGGCGTGTGGCTTCGGCCATGATGTGCGTGGCAAAGCGAAAAACGGCCCGTCCCTCCATCTTGATGAAATGCTGACCGGAAGCCACCGTCTGCAGGGTCGCCGGACAACGGCTGCCGCCTGCCGGTAAGATGAGCAGATCGCTTCCCGAACCGTCGCTGCCTAACACCGAGGACAACACACCGCCGGGCACAGGGCTGGCCTGCAACAGCAAAGCCCCGGCCCCATCGCCGAAGAGGACGCAGGTCGTGCGATCCGACCAATCCACAAAACGGGAGAGCACCTCGGCGCCGACCACGAGCACACTATCCACCTGCCCAGAGACGATCAGGCTGCTGGCCAGGCTGAGGGCATAGACAAAGCCGGAACAGGCTGCGCTCAGGTCGCAGGCGCCGGCCCGAACGGCGCCCAGGGCATCTTGGATGATCGAGGCCGTGGACGGGAAGATGTGCTCGGGTGAACTGGTGGAACACAGGATGAGGTCGAGGCGCGCAGGGGGAAAGTCGGCGACTTCCAAAGCCGCTCGGGCCGCCCGCGTGCCCAAGGTGGCCGTGGTCTCCCGTGGATCCACGGCGATGTAACGCTGGTGGATGCCGGTACGGGTGCGAATCCACTCATCGTTGGTATCGACGATCTGGGCCAATTCATGATTGGTGACCACGCGATCCGGCACGGCCATGCCCCAACCGGTGATGTGCGCATAGCGCCGACCGCCGATGCCGGAAACGGAAGAGGGGTAACCGTTTCGCCTAATGTCCATCGGGTGCTCCCAAAATCAAACAGCTGTTGTGGCCGCCAAAGCCAAAGGAATTGCTGGCGGCATAGCGTATCCGAGCCGGGCGGGCTTGATTGGGAACGTAGTCGAGATCGCAGGCAGGGTCAGGGGTTTCGTAGTTGATGGTCGGCGGGACCATCCCATCGCGCATGGCCAACAGACAGAAGATGGCCTCGATGGCCCCGGCCGCCCCCAGGAGATGACCTGTAACCGACTTGGTCGAACTGACCGGGATGCTGTAGGCATGTTCGCCGAAGACCCGCTTGATCGCCAGCGTTTCGGCCGCATCGTTGAGGGGTGTGCTGGTGCCGTGGGCGTTGATGTAGTCGATATCCCTCGGCTCAAGCCCGGCCTGGTGCAAGGCCTTTTGCATGGCTTCGATGGCGCCCAATCCCTCTTCATGGGGCGCCGTGAGATGGTAGGCATCGGCCGTGGCGCTATAGCCCAGGATCTCGCCGTAGATGGTCGCCCCGCGTGCCCGGGCGTGTTCCAGACGTTCCAGCACCAGTACGGCCGCGCCTTCGGCGATGACAAAACCGTCGCGGTCGCAGTCGAACGGTCGCGAGGCCCGCTGCGGGTCGTCGTTGCGGGTGGAAAGAGCGCCGACACGCTCAAAGGCGGCCAGGAGGAACGGATGGAGGGCATCTTCCACCCCACCGGCGAGCATCAGATCGGCGTCGCCGCGACGGATGGCATGAAAGGCTTCGCCCAGGCCGTAGTTGCCCGAAGCACAGGCGCCGACCACACCCAGATTCGGCCCACGCAGCCCGTATTCGATGGCCACCTGGCCTGGAGCCGTGTCGATGAGCATGGCCGGGACGGTAAAAGGGCTGAGACGACGGCCGCCATCCTGGAGCAGAACATCGTATTGGTTCAAAAGCGCATTCATGCCGCCCACGGCCGAGCCGAGGATGACGCCGGCACGGGTCGGATCAACGGCATTGGCATCGAGACCGGCATGCTTCCAGGCCTGGGCCGCGGCCACCAGGGCATAACCCACATAGGTGCCCAGGCGGCGAAAGGTTTTTTCGTCCACATAAGCCCTGAAATCGAGGTTTTCGATCTGGGCAGCGAAGCGGGTGCGCCGTTGCGAGACATCGAAGCGGGTGATGGGTTTGACATTGGCACGGCCGGCCACGACGTTGGCCCAGATGGTCTCGATATCATGGCCGACCGAGGCAACGGCGCCGAAACCGGTAACAACAACACGAGCAGGATTCATAGAACCTTGGACATCACGCATCGGGATAGGCAAAGGCCGCGCAGCGGTCGGCGCAGGCCGACCGGAGGCCGAAGCCCTCTGGCGGGCGGCTTTAGCCGGCACGTAGGTGACTACGTTGCAAGAGAGAAAACACAAAAGGTCGCCAAAAGGTGCGCAAGACAAAGGAGGGTCTCCCGGCTCATGTTTCGCCGTAGGGGCCATAACGCAGGAGGGGTTGGGCGACCGGGGTCTTGTTCTGCACCCACCGGATCGGTTCGTTCGGTTCGGCTACGGCCACATCGAGCGGACCACCACAGGTAACCGAGCCGCCGGGGGCCATCTGGAGGCCGTCGTTGAAGCGGAACATCTGTACGGTAGTCTGCACGAGCAGGACCGCGAGGTCCACGGCATCTTGCAGGGTCATACTCCAGTAGTCAATGTTGAACTCCAGCGGGGCCGCATCCAAGGCCTGGCGTAGTTCCGGAGTCACACCATCCAGCTCCAGCAGCCGGTGGTCGTAACCGCGGATCAAGCGGCTGATGACCACCGAAGTGCCCCGCCAACTCATGCCCGGCTTGTTGTCGGTGGATTGGCGTTGGTAGTACCCGCCTTTGGGGGATGTAGAGCTCGTACGTGCGACCGCAGTAGCTGCCGGGGTCGTAGCCTCCCACCATGAGGGCTACGGCATAGGTGTTCTCGGCCACCGGTTTGGTTAGACCTTGCTCAACACCGGCCTGATGGCGCTAATGCAGATGCTGGCCTAGCCGTCGGGTTGTTTCCTCGACCGTGAGTTTTTGACCTTGCAAACCCACATTGAACTCTTTGATATGGCTGTGGATGCTGCGACCACCTAGAAAGGCCCATCCCCAGGTGGCGGCCATCACGTGAGGGCCGACCTGGAACAGTTTGCAAGCGGCGTCGGAGTTGACCCGCACATCCCTGCGCGAGTTGGTGTAGATCGGGCGGCTATCGGCGGCCAAAACGCTCCCTTCCGGGACGGTGACGACAACGGTCATGGTGGTTCCTCCTGACGAGATATGAGAGCGTAAACGGTTGCCATGGGCAAAGCTTATTGCGAATCCGGCGTTGCGAGGAACCGTTGTCCGGAGCCTTTCCGGCTCACGTTCCGATCAACAGAAGTCGCGAAGCGATTTGCTATTTGTTGGCTTATTGTCTTATGCTTGAACATCACTTGTCAATCGTTTCCGCTCCCGCTGCCAAGGAGGCTCTATGACTCGCTTTGTGTTTGTCCTCACCACGATGTGGCTCATCCTTATCCTGGCCGCCTGTGCTGCTCCGGCCACACCGGCGTCGGCACCCCAGGCAGGGGCATCGGACAAGTTGATCGTTTTCGGCGCTTTTGCGACGGCCATTGAAGAGCCCTGGGATGGTGTGATCCATAGCGCGCTCAACAAGGCCAAAGATGCCGGTCAGATCGAGTACACGTATACGGATGATATCGGTTATGCCGGGGATATGGAGCGGGTATTACGCGAGGTGGCCGAGAAAACCAAGCCCCATATCATCTTTGGGGATGCGTTCGGCAATGAGGAGGCCGTTCGGCGCGTGGCCAAGGACTATCCTCACATTGCCTTTGTCTTCGGGTCGGGCGGTGGTCCGGCCGATCCCAACTTTTCGGTTTTCGACAACTGGATCCACGAACCGGCTTACCTGAGCGGGATGTTGGCCGGCGGTTTGACGAAGACGAACATTATCGGTGTGGTCGGGGGGTACCCTGTGCCCGAGGTGAATCGCATCGTCAATGCTTTTGCGGCCGGGGCCTGGTCGGTCAATCCGGACGTAGAGGTGAAAACGACCTTTATCAACAGTTGGTTTGACCCGGCGGCGGCCAAAGAAGCAGCCCTGGCCCAAATCGAAGCGGGCGCCGATGTGCTCTTTGCCGAGCGCTTCGGGGTTATCGAGGCTGCGGCCGAACATGGTCTCTACGTCTTCGGCAATATGAGCGATCAAACCGCTTTGGCGCCCGATTATGTTGTGAGCGGTCCCGTCTGGCATATGGAGCCGACCGTCAATTACATCCTTGCCCAGGTGCGCGGAGGGACCTACACGGCGCAGGACCTGAAGGACTTCAGTATGGTGGCCAAGGGGGGCGCCAGTCTGGCACCTATCAATACGAAGGTCAAGGGCGGCATCCCTCAGGAATTGATCGATAAGGTCAAAGCGAAGGAAGAGGAGATCAAAAGTGGCCTTTTCCGGGTGGATATCAACGAAGCCCAGCCGCCCGCTTCGGCCAAGCTAAGCCGCTGAATTGGGGTCGGGATGCGCCGATGACGACCGCGATCCCAACCGTTGTGCGCATGCGCGGGATCTGGAAGCGCTTCGGCCCGGTGGTGGCGAATCGGGGCGTGGATTTCGATCTGCGCCAGGGCGAAATCCACGCCCTTTTGGGCGAAAACGGCGCCGGCAAAAGCACCCTCATGCGCATTCTGTACGGCCTCTATCGGGCCGACGCCGGTACCATTTTCGTAGACGGCCGTCCTGTATCCATCCACTCCCCACGAGATGCCATAGCCCTTGGCATCGGCATGGTCACCCAGCATTTTGCCCTGGTGCCACCGCTGAGTGTGACCGAAAACGTCGTTTTGGGCTACGAGCGGGGGGTGCGCTTTGACCTGGAGCGGGCGCAGCGCCAGGTTGAAGCTGCGGCTGCGCGTTTTGGCCTTACCATCGACCCTCGGGCCCTGGTGAAGGACCTTTCCGTAGGCCAGCGGCAACGGGTTGAAATCCTCAAAGCCCTCTATCGTCGGGCCCGGGTGCTTATCCTGGATGAGCCAACGGCCGTGTTGGTCCCCCAGGAGGTGAATCAACTCTTCGCCACTTTGCGCCGCCTCTGCGAGGAAGGCCTGGCCGTGGTTTTCATCAGCCACAAACTGCGCGAAATCATGCAGATCACCCATCGGGTGACGGTGATGCGGGCCGGAGAGGTCGTCGGTACGGTAGCCACGACCGAGGTCGGCCCGGCCGAGTTGGCGCGCATGATGGTGGGGCGGACGACTTTCGGGGTGTACAAACCGCCCACCATGGTCCGACCACGGCTGGCCTTGCAATTGGAAGCCGTGGCGGCTAACGACAACAAGGGCGTTCCGGCCCTGAAAGGCCTTTCCCTGGAGGTGTATGCCGGTGAGATCGTGGGGGTGGCGGGTGTGGCCGGCAATGGTCAGACAGAACTGGCCCAGGTGCTGGAAGGGGTTCGTCCCTGTACGGCCGGCCGGATCCTGGTATACGGCCAGGACGTTACGAATGCCGGTCCGGAGCGGATCATGAAGGCCGGGGTGGGGCGCATTCCCGAAGACCGCCACGAAAGCGTGGTCGGGGAGATGACGGTGGCCCACAATATGGTCCTGGAGCATTTGGACGCGTTCACCCGTTTTGGCTTGCTGGATCGACAACGTTTGCGTCAACATGCCCAGGCCTTGATCGACGCTTATCAAATTAAGGCCCGACCTGATGACCGCATTCGCACCCTTTCCGGCGGTAACATGCAAAAGGTTATCCTGGCGCGCGTGTTGGAGCGCAATCCGCGTGTGTTGGTTGTCTCCCAGCCAACCCGCGGGTTGGATGTGGCCGCCACCGAATACGTGCGCAGCAAGCTGGTGGAACAACGCCAGAAAGGCGCAGCCATTCTTTTGATCTCCGAAGATCTCGACGAAATCCTGGAATTGTCCGATCGTATCGCCGTGATCTACGAAGGTCAGATCATCCGCACCATGCCCGCCGAGGAGGCCACGCCGGAGGAGTTGGGCCTGCTTATGGCAGGGGTGCGTGGATGACGTTCCTCCTTTCCTGCGCGCTATGAGCCTTCGCTTGGAACGACGACCGGCCCCGATGTGGATGCGGCCGCTGTTACCTCTGTTGGCCGTGGTCATCACCTTTGCCCTTACGAGCACGTTGGTGGTTTTGGTGGGGGCCAATCCGCTGCAAGCCTATTACCACTTTTTGATCGAGCCGCTTTCAAGTCGGGTAAGCGCCCTGGAGGTCCTGGTGAAGGCCACGCCGCTCCTGCTTACGGGCGCCGCCGTCACCTTAGCTTTTGCCGGCGGTTTTTGGAACATCGGCGCCGAAGGCCAATTCCTGGCCGGCGCCACGGCGGCTACGGCCATCGGCCTGCAGATGGAAGGGGTACCGTCCTCTATCGCCATTCCCGTTATGATCGTCGGTGGTTTTGCCGCGGGTATGGCTTGGGTGTTGGTGCCGGCCCTGCTGAAAATCAAACTGGCCATTGATGAGGTCGTGACAACCCTACTCCTCAACTCCGTGGCCCTGCTGGCGGTGAGTGCCTTGCTCAACGGCCCCTGGCGGGATCCGATTTCGCAATGGCCCCAATCCCCGGAGATTGCGGCTACGGCCATCCTGCCCAAGCTGGTGCCACGCAGCCGGCTTCACCTGGGTTTTCTTGTGGCGGTGGTGGTCATTGTCGTGCTCGGTTTTGTCCTCGGGCGCACGGCGTTTGGTTTGCGGTTGCGCGCCGTCGGTTTGGAACCCCAGGCGGCGCGTTTTGCCGGGATCCGGGTCGAGCGCATGCTTTTGCTCACCGCCTTGGCCAGCGGCGGGTTGGCCGGGTTGGCCGGGATGATCGAAGTCGCCGGGATCCACTATCATCTGATCGAGGCCATCTCCGGTGGACATGGCTACACGGGCATTGTTGTCGCCACCTTGGGCGGCCTTAATGCTTGGGGCGCGGCTATCGCCGCTCTGTTCATCGGCCTGATCGACACCGGTAGTCAGACCGTCAGTCGGGCCTTGGGCGTTCCCGTTTACTTGGGTGAAGTCATCCAGGCTACCCTTTTGCTTGTGACCCTGGCCGTCTTGCTCCTGCAGCACTATCGTCTTCGTTGGGAACGAAAGCCATCGTCATGAGCGAAGCGCCTTTTTGGACCTTTCTCGTCGGTTTGTTGGCTGCGACCCTGCGGGTGGCAACGCCGCTCCTGTATGCCACCATTGGCGAGGTCTATAGCGAGCGTAGCGGTGTACTCAACCTCGGTATCGAGGGCATCATGTTTCTGGGGGCTTTTGTGGGTTTTGCTGCGGCCGCACGGGCCGAGGCTGCCGGTTGGGCGACTTATCTGTGGGGAGGATTGGCCGCAGCCATGCTGGCCGGTTTGTTGATGGCCCTGCTGATGGCTTTTCTGACCGTCACCTTGGGCCTCAATCAGCATGTGGCCGGCCTGGGGATCACCCTCCTTTGTACGGGCCTATCTCTTTTTGGCTTTCGTCTTGTCTTTGGGGAAAGAGAAGTTTTGCCGCGTATTGATCCTTTTCCTCAAATCAATCTTTTTTCTAAAATTCCCTTATTATCTGCCATTTTCAATCAGTATTTTCTAACTTACAGCGCTTTTCTCGTGCTTGTGCCTCTGGCGACCTGGGTGTTGTATCGGACCCATTTCGGCCTGCAGTTGCGGGCGGTGGGCGAGAACCCGGAAGCGGCGGATGCTGCCGGGATCAACGTGTTTCGGGTTCGTTATATCGCCGTGGCCATCGGTGGTGTCCTGATGGCGATCGGCGGCGCCTTTTTATCTCTGGCCCAGCTTGGGGCTTTTTCGCCGGGCATCATTGCCGGGCGGGGCTGGGTATGCATTGCCCTGGTCATCTTCGCCCGGTGGGATCCTCTGCGGGCGATGTGGGGCGCGCTTTTGTTCGGAGGGGTTTTTGCCCTGCAATTGCGTCTGCAAACGCAAGGCTTCCGTCTGCCCTACGAGTTGTTGTTGGCTTTGCCTTATCTGCTTACCATTTTGGCCCTGGCCATTGCCGGCCGTCAGGCGCCGTATCCCGGCGCCTATCTCAAACCCTACCGCCGGGAATAGGGGTCGGAAAAAAGCCGTTTTTGGTCTTTCCTTCTGATTTACGGAGGCAGTTGTTATGGATGAGTTCATGCAAGCAGCCATCGAAGAGGCCCGCCTGGGTTTGGCCGAAGGCGGCATTCCAATCGGTTCCGTTCTTGTGATTGACGGTCGGATTGTCGGCCGTGGTCACAACCGTCGCGTGCAGAAAGGCAGCGCCATTCTCCATGCGGAGATGGATTGCATCGAGAATGCCGGCCGTCTCAAGGCGAGCGATTACCGTCGGGCCGTGCTCTATTCCACCTTATCGCCTTGCGATATGTGCAGCGGCACGGCGCTGCTTTATAAAATCCCCAAAATCGTGATCGGCGAAAATCGCACGTTCCGGGGCCCAGAGGATTATCTGCGCAGCCGTGGGGTTGAATTGGTTATTCTCGATGATCCCACCTGCATTCAGTTGATGGAGGCATTTATTGCCGCTCATCCCGATTTATGGAATGAGGATATTGGCGAGTAGGATAACCTATCCGCACCTTGCGGCGACAAGAGGGCAAAAGGCTATCCGGACACCTGTGCGGGGCAGAATGCGGGATTAGGTCCCTATTCGCCCCGATTCCAAAAGCCGCGGTGTTCGATCAGCCACTGCTGCGAATCGATGATCTCTTCACCGGGTTGGGGTTGCACGCGTTCATAGGTGCCATCCGGTAACATGCGTCGCGCCTTCACGTTGTCGCACAGGTGGATGGTCAAGATTTGCCAGAGGGCCTCTTTGTATTGGGGGTCTTCGATCGGGAAGAGTTGCTCAACGCGCCGGTCCAGGTTGCGCGGCATGAGGTCGGCGCTGCCGACGAAAAATTCATCGGCACCACCGTTACGGAAGTAGTAGATACGGGCGTGCTCGAGAAAACGACCGACAATGGAGGTGACGGTGATGTTGTCGCTGATGCCGGGGATACCGGGACGCAAACAGCAAATGCCGCGCACCTGCAAATCCACCTTCACGCCCGCTTGCGAGGCTTCGTAAAGGGCCTGAATACACGGCTTGTCCACCAGTTGGTTCATCTTGAAGATGAGATAGCCGTTGCCGTGCTTGCGGTGTTGTTCGATCTCCCGGTAGATGCGTTTGAGGATCTCCTGGCGCATCGTGTTCGGCGCCACCAGCAGTTTGCGGTAGTCCTTCTTCAGCGAATAGCCGGTCAGGGCGTTGAACAGGTCGGAGATGTCGGCGCCGATGTCGGGATCGCAGGTGAAATAGCCGATATCCGTGTAAACGCGAGCGGTAACGGCGTTGTAGTTGCCGGTGCTCATGTGCACGTAGCGTATGATG
The DNA here is from genome assembly GCA_037443945.1 of Caldilineales bacterium. Lineage (GTDB taxonomy): Bacteria > Chloroflexota > Anaerolineae > J102 > J102 > SSF26. Next base: position 1,836 of record JBBINH010000022.1, on the reverse strand, counting down.
CCGTTCGGTTCGCGACGCACAATGAGGAGCAGCTTGGCATGGGTCTTGAGGCCGACCAGGCCGTAGACAACGTGAACCCCCGCACGCTCCAGCGCCTTGGCCCAGACGATGTTGTTTTCCTCGTCGAAACGGGCTTTGAGCTCGACCAGAACGGCCACTTGCTTGCCGTTCTCACGCGCTTCCATGAGCGCCTCCACGACAGGGGCGTTTTTCCCCACCCGATAGAGGGTTTGCTTGATGGCCAGGACATTGGGGTCACGGGCCGCCGCGCGTACCAGGTCTACCACAGGGACAAAACTATCGTAGGGGTGATAGAGCAGGATGTTGCGACGGCGGATGACCGAGAAAATATCCTCGCCTGTGGTCAGCGGCTGGGGGATGGAGGGCACGAAGGGCGGATCTTTCAAATCGGGCCGGTCCACATTCATCAGTTCCATGAGATCGGCCATGCCCAGGGGCCCATCCACGGTATAGATCTGATAGGGCTGCAACTCCAGGTTCTGGGCCAGCATCGTGCGGATTCGTTCGGGCATGGCCGCATCGACTTCCAGACGCACGGCCTTGCCGAAATAACGCAAGCCTACCCCCGTGGCAATGGCATCGAGCAGGTCCGAGGCCTCGTCTTCCTCGATTTCGATATCGGCATCACGGGTCACACGGAAAGGATAGGCGGCTTTGATCTCCAGACCGGGGAACAGCATGTCGAGATTGGCCGCTACGACCTCCTCGGCCCAGACGAAATTGTTGGCCTTGACCTCCTCCAGTCCGAGGTCGGCCATGCTCTCGGCGCGGTCTTCGCTGGGGATGCGGATCAAGCGGGGACAAACATTGGCCGGCACCTTCAGACGGGCGAAGCGTTCACCTTTGACCGGATCGTTGACGACAACGGCTAGATTCAAGCTCAGGTTGGAGATGTGGGGGAAAGGATGGCCGGGGTCAAAAGCCAAGGGGGTCAGCGCCGGGAAGATCTCCTTGGCGAAATGGCGGCGCAATAACTCCCGTTGTTTGCCCTTCAGCTCGCGATAGTGCAGGACATGGATGCCGTGGTGCCGCAGTTTGGGCAACAAGTCCTTTTTCCAGCAGTCCATGTGCTGCGCCAGCATGGGCTCCAGTTCGCGACGAATGGCGGCGAGTTGTTCGGCCGGACTCATCCCATCGGGCGGGGTCTCGAAACGGGTACCCACCAGTTGTTCGCGCAGCCCGGAGACGCGGATCATGAAAAATTCGTCGAGGTTGTTGCTGAAAATGGCCAGGAATTTGACCCGCTCGAGCAAAGGGTGGCTCTCGTCGAGTGCTTCTTCCAGCACGCGACGGTTGAACTGCAACCAGCTGAGCTCGCGGTTGACATAAAGCGAATGATCGTTCAGGTCAACAGGGGGGGGCGGAAGGGCTATGCTACTGGGGCGAGGCATGGGTCTATTTGCGGTTAGGGGAAGCCTGAGTAACTGCTTACGTACCGACCGAAGTCGCCCGCCGGAGGCCTTTGGCCTCCGGTCGGCCTGCGCCGACCGAGTGCATCGGCGCAAGCCGACACCCGGCACAATGCGCTCGTTTTGCATCGGCGCACAAAGGCGGGCAGCCGTGTAGGTAGTGACAAGCCTGAACAGAATGGTCGTGTGGAGTTCATTCTATCCGGTCGATTTTGGCGCCGCAACTCCGGTGCAGGGGGGGTGAGGAGTGCCGTCGCGTTCGGCGTTCGGGGCGAGGGGTTCCGGCGGGGTGGGGGGCGGGAATGGGGGCCGACGTTCGGCGGGAGGGGTTCGGGCGGAGTTTGGCCACGGATACGATGGCGATCGCCTCGCGTCGCGCGGGTGCGGCCCGCGGCCCCCCGCCCCC
>JBBINH010000021.1:0-50216 GCA_037443945.1 Caldilineales bacterium | reverse complement strand
AAACTGCGTAAGGTGAGATAGGATCTAAAAAGGCGCTGTACGGAGCGGATTGGAGAGGCGATCGTCTGGTCAGCGCTGAATCTGCACCCAACGCAGCGGGATCCACCCTTGCCGTTCCGGTTCACCCGCAGCCGGATAAGCCACAAGCACCCAGGGATCGCGACGTTCTACAATCCGCACGGTCGTTCCCTGTAACATGACCTGAGGGCTCAAGGGCGCAGCCGGATCGGGCGTTGTTTGCAGGTAGACATGACCGAGCATCAGCCCCAGCATGGGTGTTGGCGTCGGTGTGGGTGTGCGGGTCGGCGTCGCAGTGGGGGTGGGGGTCGGTGTGGCCGTAGGGGTGAATGTCGAGGTGGCGGTCGGCGTCGGTGTGGCCGTTGGAGATGGGGTGGCCGTGGGCGAGGCGGTGAGGGTGGGCGTAGGTGTGGCGGAGGGTAAAGCCACATAGACCACGGCCGTAGGGGCAAGATGGGCCAGGACGCGTGGGCTAAGGCGATAGCCAAACCAGCCGCAACTCCCTATCAGCAGGAGGACAAACCCGGCTAGGACGGCCATTCCCAACACGGGTGAACGCGGTGCCGGTGGTGGCCCTTCGACCTCCAGCAAAGGTTCGAGATAAGACCTAAACAGGTCTCCTGTATCCGCATCCCCGCGATAGCGGGCCAGAAAATCCCCGTGATCAAGGGTCAGGCGGGCCAAGCTCTCGCGCATGCGCTGATGGGTATCGGCCGGTGGAATGCCCTGACCCACTAAAGCTAGATAGGCCCGATTTCCTTCCTCCAACAAGACGAGACGCTCGCCGTATTGGATTTCATGGAGATGACCGTCCTCTACGTGCTTGCCGAAGCTCTCGCGGGCAAAGGAGCGGATGGCGGTCAACAGGGCCGCAATCAAATCGAGATCGGATGGTACAGAGCCACGGCTATACTGGGCTATGACCAGCCCGGAATCGTTCTGGATGAGGAAAACCAGTTCCGGCTGCCAGGGCAAATAGTCGCGCAGACTGACCGCAGAGGGCTCCAGCCGCCGGCTCTTCCGATCTCAACGACGCCAAATCGTCGTCAAAGCCAAGGCGCTTTGCATGCGGGCATCCACCTGACGGGCCAGGGCCTGCAGGGCTTCGGCCAGGGCACGACGGATGGTGCGACCGATGATGGGGGTGAGGGCCGCGATGATGGACTCACGCTCTTCGGCCACCTGTTTTTGCAAAGCCAGAGCCACGGCGGGACGAATGGCTTCGGCAAAGGCTTCGGGCTGAGCGCGGGCGCGCGCGGCGAGGGCCTCGGTCAGCAACGGCGCAATGAGTGCGATGACCTCCTCGGCGCTCTCCACACGGTTGCGCAGGGTCTCCAGTTCCCGTTGCAGCGCCTCCAGCCGCCGACGGTCCTGGTCGAGCAGGATGGCGCGCAGGGTCTCCAGTTCTGCCGAACGTGGGCTGGTCATGCCGCTTTAGCTCCCATTGCGCTTGAGACGCTGACCGAGTTCGATCAGCATGTCCCCCAGCTCGAAACGAGTGGTCTTTTCGTGGCTCAGGCGTTCGATGTGGGCCAGCAGTTGAGCTTCTAATGCTTCAAAACGGCGTTGCATTTCGGCGCGCAGCTCGTCGAATTGGCGTTGGGTCTCGGCGTGCTGCTGCCGGAACTGCGCTTCCGTTTGCGCGCTGAGAGTATCGATCTGGTTTTGCAGGTCTTGCATCCGATCTTCATGACGGCCAAAGCGCTGTTCATATTCGCGCATCTGTGGGCCGAAGATGATTTCACGAATGCGCAAGACATCATCGGCTTGCTGATGATGATAAGAATTTGTCGTTTGTGTCATTTTTACCTCAATAGAATAAAGATGAGAATTTCTTATGAAAATCGATCAGTAGATGATACGGATGACAGAGGTATCGTATCGGAAAAGGGCCACGATGTCAATTAAGAATGAGCGAAAGTGATAAAACGCCAACATCGTCTGAGGTTGGGAGGGACGGTGTTCGGCGCTGCGATGGGGCGGCGGCGCGGTGCGGGGTGGGACCGGGCGGGGCGCGGCATTGGGAATGGGTGGAATCGCCCCGCGTGGCCGGCGCGAACGGCCAACAGGGCAAGATGACGCCACGCGCGCCAGAATCCGCCGCGCCGGACGCCGTGGCTAATTGCCTGCGTGCCGACCGCAATCGCCCGCCCCAGGTCTGCGGGCTGCCGGGCAACCTGCGCCGATCGGCGGCTCGGATCCCGATACCCCAAAATCGTTGCGGATCACCGCTTCTACGAAGGCGGATGTGCTATACTGAGCCCATGCGCGTGCTGCTGCTCAACCCTCCCTCCCCGGCCGATGGCATGGCCAATCGCGAGGGCACGGCCGGCTTTGGCGCCGTGGCGGCTGCTTTTGCCTACCCACCCCAAACCCTGGCTACCATCGTCGCCGTTTGCCGCCGGCAAGGCCTGACCGATGTGGCCGTGTTGGATGCCGTGGGTGAGCGCCGCACGACCACGGCCACCCTGAATGCTGTGGCCGCGATGGATGTCGATAGCATTGCTATCCAGTGTAGCCGGGCGACTCTGGCCGCGGATAGCGCTTTTCTCACGGCGCTGCGCCAACGACGGCCTCACACTCCCATCGTTGCCTTTGGGGCCGGTATCCGCTTCGACGGTCAGACCCTACTGGCGGCCGGCGCCACCCACGTCCTGGTGGGTGACCCCGAACTGGCCTTGCCGGCCTTGTTGCGGGCCGCTCCGAGCCCAACCGGCCTGGTGCATGCCCGTGACCTCTTACCCGATCAGCATAACCAGGCCGGATGGCTGCGCGACCCTGCCGTCCTGCCGCAACCGGCCTGGGAAGCCGTACCCTGGCAGCAGTACGGTTTTCTCACCCTGACCACGGCGCGCGGCTGCGATGACGGCTGCACCTTTTGCGCCTACGTCGCCGTTCAGGGGCGGTCCTATCGGCCGCGGCCGGTGCCCGATGTCGTGGCCGAGATGGTGTGGTTGCAGGATACGTTTCGCCCGCGGCGCCTTCTCGTGCGCGATCTCGTCTTTGCTGTCGATCGGACGCGGGCCATGGCCATCGCCCGCGCCCTGGCCGCAGCCCGTTTTCACACCCCCTGGGAGTGCGAATCGCGGCCCGAGCATTTCGACGAAGTTCTGCTCAGGCAGATGGCGCGAGCCGGGTGTACGACCATCAAGATCGGCCTGGAGACAACCGACCCGGACCTCTTGACCCGTCTGGGACGGATTGCCACCCCGGCCGAAGCCGCTTCCTATCTGTCCTATACCCGTCGCATCGTGGCGGCAGCCCGGCGCTACGGCATCCAAACCCGTGTTTTTGTCATGGTCGGACTGCCCGGCCAGACACCGGCCCATGCCCGTGCCACGGCCGCCTATCTGCGCGAGCTGGCGCCGACCTTTGTCCATGTGCGGCCTTATGTGGCTTATCCTCAGGTGCCGTTGGGACCGGCGCTCTCGGCGCAGGAAAGCGCCGAGCTATGGCGAATCCTGCAAGCCGTGGCCGATGAACGCCAGGCCGCCGCGCCCAGGGCCGGTTCCGCGCCCTGGCGGCGATGGCTTCGTTGGCCGGCGTGGTAAAAGCCCTTTTCGTCGTGTCGGAGCACGGTCATCTCCTGACCAACCTCGTTCTCTTTGGCCGCATCCTACGGGCGGCCGGGTTGCCTGTCCAGGCGGCCGACATCGCCGACTTCGTCGCGGCATGCGAGCATCTCGATCTGGGTTGCCGTGAGGACGTGCGCGCGGCCGGCCGGGCCATCTTCGTCCATCGCCATGAGCATCTGGCTTTGTTCGATTTCCTTTTTGACTTCTTCTGGCAGCAGCGTCCGGGCAGGATCGGTCCGGTTTCGACGACAACCGAGCGCCAAAACGAGCGCCGCCGGGAACGCCGTCTGCCGGGAATGACGGCGGCGGCGACGACGGTCGTCGACGCCGAGGACGAAACCGAGCTTCTCCGCGCCTATAGCGCCGTTGAGGTTTTGCGCACCAAACGTTTTGCCGACCTGACCCCTGAGGAGCTCGAGGTCATCGAGCGCCTCTTACACACCACGCCGTGGGAGCTCCCGCAACGTCGTTCACGGCGGCAAAAGCCGGCGCTGCGCGGGGCCTATCTCGATTGGCGACGGACCCTACGCCGCAGCCTGCGCTTCGGCGGCGAACCCCTCAGGCTGGCCTGGCGTCGGCGTCGCCTCAGGCCTCGTCCCCTCGTGGTGCTGTGTGATGTCAGCGGTTCGATGGCGCGCTACAGTCGCGTATTGCTCCAGTTTATCTATGCGCTTGGCCGCCGGGGGAGCTCCACCGAGGCCTTTGTCTTCAGCACCCGGCTTACCCGCATCACGCCTTATTTACGCCACCGTTCGCCCGATCAGGCTTTGGCGGCCATTGCCGCCGCCGCGCGCGATATGGGGGGCGGCACCCAGATCGGCCGGGCTCTGAAGACCTTCAACTACGAATGGGCCCGCCGCGTGCTCGGACGCGGCGCCATCGTGTTGGTCATCAGCGATGGCTGGGACCGCGGCGATCCCGAACTCATCCGGCAGGAGATGGCGCGGTTGCACCGCAGTACGTATCGGCTCATCTGGCTCAACCCTCTGTCAGGCTCGCCCTCCTACGAACCTCTGACCCGGGGCATGCTGGCGGCTCTGCCGGCCGTCGATGTCTTCCTGCCGGCGGCCAATCTGGCCGATCTGGAGGCTCTGGCCGCGCTGCTGGCCGGGTCAAATCCTTTCGTCTCCTTCTCACCGACCAAACGCCATGCACGACTTGCTCTCTGAGATCCAACGTTGGCGACAACAGGGGAAGGCTGTGGCCTTGGCCACGGTGGTCAAAGCCTACGGCTCCTCGCCACGGCCCTTGGGGGCCAAAATGGCCGTTTCCGCCGCCGGCGATATGGCCGGTTCGGTGAGCGGCGGTTGTGTGGAAAGCGCCGTCCTGCAAGAAGCCTTGGCCGTCCTGGCCGATGGCCGCCCGCGGTTACTCCGCTACGGCATTGCCGATGAGTGGGCCCAAGGCGTGGGACTGGCCTGTGGCGGCGAGATCGAGGTCTTTGTCGAACGGATCGCATGAGCACCTGGTTTGCCCATCTAGAACAGGCGCTTATGACCAACAAGCCCGTCGCCGTTGCTACGGTGGTGGCCGGGGCGGGTCTGGGTGATAAGCTTGTCGTCTGGCCGGATGGCCGCAGTGAGGGCGCTTTGCTCACGCCGGCCCTGACGGCAGCGGTGCGCGAAGCCGCCCTGGCCCTGTTCGGGCGAGGCGAAGCCGAACGCCGGCATTTTGCCGTGGGCGAGGAAGTCAGCGATGTCTTCATCGAAGTCTTCAACCCACCCCCACGGCTGATTGTGATCGGGGCCGTCCATCTGGCCATTCCTCTGGTCGCCTTTGCCCGCATTGTGGGTTTCCATACTACCGTCGTGGATGCCCGGCCGCTTTTCGCCACCCCGGAACGCTTCGCCCAGGCCGATCGGTTGCTGGTCGGTTGGCCCGACGACATTCTGCCCACATTAGACCTCGATGCCGGTTGCTATGTGGCCGTCCTCAGCCATGACGATAAGCTGGATGTACCGGCCCTGTGGGTCGCCGTCAACAGCCCTGCCCGTTACATCGGCGCCCTCGGTTCGCGTAAGACCATGGCCAAACGGGCCGTTCGGCTGCGGGAGTTGGGGGCTACCGAGGAGCAATTGGCCCGCATCCACAACCCCATCGGTCTCGATCTCGGCGGCCGTCGGGCCGAGGAGATCGCCCTCGCCATCATGGCCGAGATCGTGGCCGTGCGCAACGGCAAGACACGAGAAAGCCTTTGCCGCTAGACGCTTCGGGTCCTGAGCAGGCGTTAGCGGCTCGCCGGCCGGGTGGCAACGTGTTTCTCGACCCCACCGCGAGTTGGTCATCCGTTCGGTCCTGTGCTAAGCTCTAAGATCTTCCCGATATTTCTGCAAACCACTCTTCAAATCGCTCCGATGCTATGATAGCTCTCAAAGCCGAAGTCCGTCGCAGCGCTTATTACGACTCCGTCGTGCTCATGCAGTTGCAACGCGCGCTGGCGACATTGCCGGGCGTGGTGGATGCCGGGGTGGTGATGGGGACGGCGGCGAATAAAGACCTCCTGGCCCAAAACGGCCTACTGACGGCGGAGGTGGAAGCCGCCGCTGCCGACGACCTGTGCATCGTGGTCAAGGCCACGGATGAGGCGCAGGCGCAGGCGGCATTAGCCCAGGTGGATGGGCTGTTGCGGCGCCGTCGCTCCGATGGCGAGCAGGATTACCGCCCCAAATCGTTGGCCACGGCGACGACGATGTTGCCGGAAGCGCAATGGGTTCTCGTTTCGGTGCCGGGCCAATATGCCGCCGGCGTGGCGCGGCAGGCTCTGGACCTGAACAAACATGTCTTTCTGTACAGCGACAACGTGCCTGTGGCCGAAGAGGTCAATCTCAAGACCACGGCAGCGGCGAAGGGGCTCCTGGTCATGGGGCCCGATTGCGGTACGGCCATTGTCAACGGCGTCGGTCTGGGCTTTGCCAATCGGGTGCGGCGGGGTCCTATCGGCGTGGTAGCGGCAGCCGGCACCGGCTTGCAGACGGTCACCAGCCGTATCCATCAGCTCGGCAGCGGCATCACCCACGCCCTGGGCACGGGCGGCCGTGACCTGTCCGAGCAGGTGGGGGCGATCACGGCCTTGCAGGGCCTGGATCTGCTTGCCCGTGACCCGGAGACGCGCGTGATCGTGCTCATCTCCAAACCCCCGGCTCCGCGCATTGCTACACGCGTCCTCCAGGCGGCACAGGCTACGGGCAAGCCGGTCGTCATCGATTTCATCGGCTATACGGCCGAGACCGTGCGTCGCGAGAACCTTCACTTTACCCGCACCCTGGACGAAACCGCCGCCCTGGCCGTGGAGCTGGCAGCCACGGCGACGGTACCCTCTCCGGCGACGCCGGCCCCGCCTTTCGCTCCCTCGCAGCGCTATCTGCGCGGCCTTTATTCCGGCGGTACCCTGGCCTACGAAGCCTTGCTCCTCTTGCAAAATGAGCTGCCGGGTGTGTATACGAACACGCCGCTGGATAAAGCCTGGGCCCTGGCCAATCCCATGCAGAGCCAGGAGCACACCATCGTGGATCTGGGTGAGGATGTGTTCACCGTGGGCCGCCTGCATCCCATGCTGGATAACGACCTGCGTATCCGGCGCCTGCGTCAGGAGGCCGCCGATCCGGAGGTCGCCGTTATCCTACTCGATGTGGTCCTGGGCTATGGTGCCCACCCCGACCCGGCCTCCGAATTCGCTCCGGCCATCGCCGAGGCCATCGCCATGGCCCGTCGCCAGGGCCGTCATCTGGAGGTCGTGGTCACCGTCATCGGCACCGCCGACGATCCGCAGGATGTCCGCCGCCAGAGCGAACAACTGCGCGCAGCCGGAGCCAACGTTTTCACCGGCCATCAAGAAGCCGTGACCTATGCCGCCGGGCTGGTGCGCGGCCGCACCGGTGTTTCCGGCCTGCCCCCGGTGACCTTGACGGCCCTGACACAGCCCCTGGCCGCACTCAATGTGGGATTGGAGACGTTTGCTGCCAGCCTGACAGCCCAGGGCGCCGCTGTCGTCCACGTGGATTGGCGACCGGCCGCCGGTGGCAATGAACGACTGGCTAGCATCCTCGCCAAAATGCGTAACCCATGAAAAACAGCCCTATGGGCATTCAGAGGACCGTTGCGATTCCGACGTTTTCCTTGCCACGAGGTTTACAGGCATGAACATCGAACAGGCCAATCGTGAAGCAACCGATCGTATGATCGAAGCCCGTCCGGTGCTGGTCGGCCTGGGACGGGCGCTTGATGTCATTCCCGGCATGCGCGAAGATCTTCTCTTGCATGCCGGCCCACCCATCACCTGGGAACGGGCCTCCGGGCCGCTCAAGGGCGCCATCATCGGTGCCCTTCTCTTCGAAGGCAAGGCCCGTGATGCGGCCGAGGCCGAACACCTGGTCACTTCCGGGCAGATCCGGCTGGAACCCTGCCATCATCATCAGGCCGTAGGTCCGATGGCCGGTGTGACTTCGCCCTCCATGCAGGTCTATATCGTCGAGAACAAGACCCACGGCAATCGGGCCTATTCCAACCTGAACGAAGGCTACGGCAAGGTCCTGCGTTACGGCGCCTACGACGAAAGCGTGCAAACACGGCTGCGCTGGATGCACGACGTGATGGCGCCGGTGCTGCGCGATGCCATCGAGGCCAGCGGCGGCATTGACATCCGGGCCCTGCTGGGCGAGGCCCTCCACATGGGTGATGAAGGGCACAATCGCAACAAAGCCGGTTCCATCCTCTTTTTGAAAGCGTTGGCTCCCTATATCGCCAAGGCTGCGCCCAATGCTGCGGTTGCTGCCGATGTCCTCAAAGCCATCGGCGGCAATGCCCTCAGCGTGCTCAACCCGGTTATGGCGGCTTGCAAGGCCATGGCCGATGCCGCTCACGGCATCGAGGGCAGCACCATCGTCACGACCATGGCCCGCAACGGCACCGATTTCGGCATTCGCGTCAGCGGCCTGGGCGATCGCTGGTTTACAGGGCCCTCGCAGATCCCACGGGGGTTGTACTTCCCCGGCTTTTCCGCCGAGGATGCCAATCCCGATATCGGCGACAGCACCATCACCGAAACGGCCGGCATCGGCGGTTTTGCCATGGCAACGGCTCCGGCCATCGTGACTTTTGTCAGCGGCACACCCAAGGATGCCATCAACACCACCCTGGAAATGTACGAGATCACCTTTACCGAGCATCGCTACTTTACCATCCCCGCGCTCGATTTCCGGGGAACTCCAACCGGCATTGACATCCGCAAGGTGGTCGAGACGGGGATCACCCCCCGCATCAACACCGGCATCGCTCACAAACAGGCCGGTGTTGGCCAGATCGGGGCCGGCCTGGTGCGCCCGCCGCTGAGTATCTTTGAAGAGGCGTTGGTCGCTTTTGCCGAAAAGTACGGATTTTGACAGCAATCTGCACAAATTGGACAATTTGTTCTCCTCTTCCTTGTGGAGGAATCCATGAAACCCATGAAAATTCACGATTTATCCCAGCCTCTTAATCAAGATTGTTCATTTTGGCCGTTCTACCCGCCTTTTGAGGTCAAATACATCAAACGCAAGGCCGAACACGGTGTGAATGCCCAGTACATCCAGACCTCCAACCACATGGGCACCCATCTCGATGCGCCTCGTCATTTCGTGACCTCCGGCAAAACGATCGACCAGATCCCTCTGGAATGGCTTTACGGTCCCGGTGTCATCGTGGACCTGAGCGACATGCTGGATGAGCTCGATATCTTCCGGCCGGAGGATATCGAGGCGCGGGTCGAAGTGCGCGAAGGGGATATCCTCTTCATCCATACCGGCTGGCATCGCTACTCCCAGTTTGGCGAAACGCCCGACGAAGAGAAGTACATCCACCGCCATCCCGGCCCCCATTACAGCATCTGCGATTGGCTGTTGAGCAAGAAGATTCATCTCTGGGGCGTGGATATGATTTCGACCGACCATCCCATGAATTTGCCCATCGGTCGCTTTCTCGGCCGGGGCGGATTGGAGCATTGGGCCAAGGTGCGGGCCAAATGTGCGGCCAAATTCGGCGAGGATAAGCTGGCCGAGCTGTTTCCGGATTCGGCCTATCAACTCACCCACAATGCCCTTTTCCCCCACGACTGCATCCACGTCGAGAACCTGGGAGGCGAGATCGGGAATCCTGCCCTGCATAACCGTCGCCTGATCCTGGGTTGTTTCCCCTGGCTGTTCAAGGGCGGTGAAGCCGCCTTCTGCCGGGCCGTGGCGTTTACGGAGGCGTGAGCGCGCCTGCGCGAGGGCCGGGCCTGCGCGTTTGCGGAACGGACGGCGCAGGCTTCCGGCCTTTTGGGTTCGCCCTCGTCTTGTCTGCTTTTTTCAAGCCGGTCCCGCCATGAAACCAGCTCCTTTTGCCTATTACGCGCCCCATACCCTGGAGGAGGCCACCGGCTTATTGGCCGATCACGGCTATGAGGCCAAGCTGTTGGCCGGCGGCCAAAGCCTCATCCCCACCATGAACTTTCGTCTGGCCCAGCCGGCCGTGCTGATCGATCTCAACCCCGTGGCCGAACTGGCCTATATCCGCACCGATGCCGACGGCGGATTGCGCATCGGCGCTATGACCCGCCAGGCCCAGGTTGAGCACAGCCGCCTTGTCGCCGAGGCGGCGCCGCTTTTACACGAGGCCATGCCCCTTGTGGCCCATCCCCCGATTCGCAATCGCGGCACCATCGGGGGGTCTCTGGCCCATGCCGACCCTGCCTCCGAACTGCCGGCCGTGTTGCTGACCCTGGGCGGCCGTGTCCAGGCACAAAGCCGCCGGGGTGTCCGCACCATTGCCGCCGACGACCTGTTCGTGGGCATCTTCACCACCAGTCTGGAACCCGATGAAATCCTGACCGAGGTACAGTTCCCGCCTGTTCCTCCGCGCAGCGGTTTTGCCGTGACCGAAGTGGCCCGTCGTCATGGCGATTACGCCCTCGTCGGCGTTGCAGCCTGGGTGGTGCTGGCCGCCGATGGTCGTTGTCAGCAGGCGCGGTTGAGCTTTTTCGGGGTGGGAGAGGGTCCTGTCTTTGCCCACCGGGCCTGTGCCCTTCTGCAGGGGCAGCGACCTGAGCCTGCGCTCATCGCCGAAGCCGCCCAGGTGGCTGCCACGGCCGATGTGGATCCCCAAAGCGACATCCATGCCAGCGCCGCCTATCGTCGCCATCTCGTGGCCGTATTAGGCCGCCGTGTCCTCACGACTGCTTTCGCTCGCGCCGCCGGAGGTTGACCATGACGACATCCCTGCCCATTCGCGTGACCGTTAACGGCCGCGTGTACGAACGCACGGTCGAACCGCGCCTGCTGCTCAGCGATTTTCTGCGCCATGAGCTGGAGTTGACGGGCACCCATGTCGGTTGCGAGCACGGCGTTTGTGGTGCCTGTACCATCCTTTTTGATGGCGCGCCCGTGCGTTCGTGTCTTTTGTTTGCCGTTCAGGCTCATGGTCATGAGCTCATGACGGTGGAGGGGTTATCCTCCGACCCGAACCATCTTCATCCCCTGCAGCAGGCCTTTCACGAGGCTCATGGTTTGCAGTGCGGGTTCTGTACCCCGGGCTTTTTGATGACCCTGCTGCCCTTTGTACAGAGCCATCCCGATCCGACCGAGGAGCAGATTCGTTTGGCCATCTCCGGCAACCTCTGTCGTTGTACCGGGTACGAGAACATCGTCGCCGCCGTCAAGCTGGCCGCGGCGAAGCTGTCCGGTCGGCCGGCCGCTCACCTTGCTCTTACCGGCCATCATGCCCCGTCCCAAGGAGGTGGAGCATGACCACGCGCTATTTCGGTCAGCCTATCATCCGCAACGAGGACCCGGTTTTGCTCACCGGCCAGGCCTTGTTCACCGACGATGTCCACTTGCCGGGGATGCTGCATGTTGCCTTCAAGCGCAGCGACTATGCGCATGCCCGCATCCGCCGGATCGATGTGACGGCGGCGCGACAACGGCCGGGGGTGGTGGCTGTGTATACCGCCGCCGACCTGGGCGCGTATTGGAAGCCAGGCCCCTTGCTCGTCTCGCCGCCGCCGGTGAAGGGCGCCGTTTTCAACACACGCACCCAGGTTCCCCTGGCGCGGGACAAGGTGCGACATGTGGGCGAGCCGATCGCCATGGTGGTGGCCGAAAGCCGCTATGTGGCCGAAGATGCCGTTGAAGACATCCTCGTGGAGTACGAGCCGTTGCCGGCCGTGGTCGATCTGGAGAAGGCCCTCGCACCCGATGCTCCCCTCATCCACGAAGACCTGGACCAGAACCTGGCGGCCCATATCATCCAGCGCAAGGGGAATTATGAGGCCGCGCGCGCACAGGCCGACCATGTCATCAGCCGTCGGCTGTATTACGACCACGGTGTGGCGGCGGCCCTGGAGAACCGCGGGGTTGTGGCCCAGTGGGATGCCAAGATGCGCCAGCTGACCGTTTGGGATACGACGCAGGCGCCCGTACCCATCCGCAACGGCCTCGCCGCCCGTCTGGGCCTCTCGGAATCGCAGGTGCGGGTCATTGCGCCCTTCATCGGCGGCGGTTTTGGCCCCAAAATCATGATGATGTATCCGGAGGAAATGCTCATCCCCTGGGCGGCCATGCAATTGGGGCGGCCGGTCAAGTGGATCGAAGACCGTCGCGAGAACTTTATGGCCACCACCCACGAGCGGGATCAGATCCACTGGGCCGAAATAGCCCTGACCAAAGAAGGCCGCATCCTCGGATTCAAGGATTTCTTCCTGCACGACAGCGGCGCCTATGACCCCTATGGCCTGACCGTGCCCCTCAACAGCCAATGCACGCTGTTGGGATTGTACGACGTGCCCAACTACGAGTCGGAGTTCAAGGCCGTCTTCACGAACAAGATGTACGTCACGCCCTACCGGGGTGCCGGACGCCAGCACGGCGTCTTTGTGATGGAACGCATGCTGGATATTGCCGCCAAAGAGCTGGGAATCGATCGCACGGCCATCCGCCGTCTCAATTTCATCCCGCCCGATCGCTTCCCCTACAACAACGAGATCATCTACCAGGATTTCGCCCCTCTGGTATACGACAGCGGCAACTACGAACCGCTCCTCGACAAGGCCCTGGAGCTGATCGGCTATGAGCAATTCGTCAAGGAGGAACAACCCCGACTCCGGGCGCAAGGCCGGCATGTGGGCATCGGTGTTGTGACCTACGCCGAGGGTACAGGTATCGGCCCTTATGAAGGCGCCCGCGTCCAGGTGGAGACCACCGGCAAGGTCAACGTCGCCACCGGCGTCGGCACCCAGGGCCAGGGCCATTTCACCTCCTATGCCCAACTCGTCGCCGAACAACTGGGGGTGGATGTGCGCCAGATCCGCCTGGTCACCGGGGATACGGCCGAGTTCCACTGGGGCACGGGGACCTTTGCCAGCCGCGGGTCGGTGGTGGCCGGCAATGCCATCCACGCCGCCGCCGCGGCCGTGCGCAAGAAGATCCTGAAAATGGCCAGCGACGAGCTGGAAGTGGCCGAAGAGGACCTGGAACTGGTCGACGGCAAGGTGCGGGTGAAGGGTGTGCCCGAAGCGGCCATCGACCTGGGTACTCTGGCCGCCAAGGCTAACCCGCTGCGCGGGGCCGTCAAGCCCGGAACCGAACCCGGTCTTGAGGCCACGGCCTATTTCGGCCCGGAACGCGGGGCCACGGCCAGCGGTGTCCACGCCATCATCTTGGAGGTGGATCCGGAAACGGCCATGGTGACCATCCACAAGTACGTTGTCGTCCACGATTGCGGTAAGGTCATCAATCCGCTCATCCTCGACGGCCAAATCCGCGGCGGCGTAGCCCAGGGTATCGGCAACGCCTTCTACGAAAAAGTCATTTACGATCAGAATGGCCAGTTGCTGACGGCCTCGTTCATGGATTACCTGATCCCCACGGCTATGGAGGTACCGTCGATTGCGGTGGCTCATCTGGAGACACCTTCGCCTCTGAATCCCCTGGGTACTAAAGGAGCCGGTGAAGCCGGCGCCATCCCCGTCGGTCCGCTCTTTGCCCAGGCCATCGAAGACGCCTTGTCCGAGTACAACCTGGAGATTTTGGAGATCCCCCTCAGTCCGAATCGGCTCTTCGAGCTGATGCAAGAGGCCCGGGCACGCTCCTGATCCGGTTGTAGCGGACGTGACAACGTTGACAAGGCTCGGTTCCTGACTATAATCCCGTCGCAACCCTTGGTTATTGGCTGGCGATGGAAAAAGGTCCCTTGTCCTGGCTTATCCCCTCCGGATGATAGCAACCGGCCGAAGATGACCGGATCGCTTGTGGCCCGGCGACCCTGTTTGCCCTCATCCCCTCCGGACAATCCGTCTGCGAGCGTTGTCCCTCCTTTTATTTGGCAGCACCGTCCACCTGTTTGCAGACCGTGATCGCTTTCGGCGGGCAGGGCTGCAGCGGGTTTGGCCGAGTCGTTCCTCATTTCTTTCCGTAACTCCACACCCAACACAAGGAGAAGAAGACCATGCGCACCAAGATCATCCTTCTTGCGTTGCTCTTGGCTTTGGTGAGTCTGGCGCTGGCTGCCTGCCAGCAACCGGCACCCACCCCGACGCCGACCACAGCCCCGGCCGCACCGGCGCAACCGGCAGCCGAGGAAATCACCCTAGCCATTGAGCATTTCAGTGTCATCCAGGGTACCACTTGGTCCGGCGCTCACGATCGGGCCGGCAAGCGCTTGGCGGCCAAGTACCCCAACGTCAAGTACATCTTCCGCGAGGAAGTCGGTCCTGACCTGTCGGTACCCTACGCCGAGGAGATGATCAAAGAGGGGGCCGATATCGTGGTCGGCAATGCCGAGTTCATGGGCATGCCCCTGAAGGACATCGCCGATAAGTATCCCGATGTGTACTTCGTCTCCATTATCGCCAGCGATTTGAGCACCAAGCGCAACTTCCTGCGGGTCTTCCCGCGGCAATACCAGGCCCTGTATCTGGAGGGTCTCATCGCCGGCGCGCTGACCAAGACGGGCAACATCGGCATCGTCTCTGCCTTCCCCAACATCCAGGTCATCCGCCGCACCGCCGGTTTCTATCTGGGTGTCCAGGACGCCGCCAAGTTACTCAACAAGGACATTAAGGTCTATGTCAAGTACGCCGGTGACTGGTATCTCCCGCCGGAAGAGCGCGACATTGCCGCCACCCTGGTTGACCAGTACAAGGTGGATGTGATCACGCAACAGACCGACTCCGGCTCGCCCCTCGATGTGGCCACCGAGAAAGGCATCTGGTTTGTCGGCAAGGACATGGACATCGTCGGCGAATACGGCTGGTCCACCACCGACACCGTGGCCGTCTCCTTCGATACCCGCTGGGAGGTCCTCTATGACCGCCTGATCCAGGCCAAGATGGCCGGCGAACAGAATCCGCCCTCCGTCCTCTACCTGGGTCTGGAATCCACGATGACCCTGGCCGATGGCACCGAGGAAGCGACGGTGGACATCATGAATGCCGGCAAGGTCGGCATTGATGCCATCAGCCCCAAAGCCCTGCCGGAGATCCCGCAGAGTATCCTCGATCGGGTCAAACAGCGCCGCGAACAGATGATGAAAGGCGAGTGGGATCCCTTCACCGAGCATGCCTTTGTCAGCAACGGCACGGGTCTGGCGCTGGAAGGCCTGCCCATCCCGGCGAAGGGAACCATGGTCAAACCGGCCGGTGAGAAACCGACGGATGAGTGGCTGCTCTCCAAGTTCAACTTCGACCTCGAAGGTCTCATCATCCTGGAGTAAGGACGACTTGCTAAGGGTGGCGCCGAGGGCCGGCGCCACCCCATTCCTTGGGAGGCGAGCGCTTCTTGCCGGCACATCGCTGCCGACGAGCTTTGCTTCCGTCCGATCGGTGGACATTCAACGCACGAGGTGACGATGAGCGATTTACTCAGCGGCATTCGGCGTGGTGAGGTTATTCTAGAGTTGCGGGGTATTACCAAGCGTTTTCCCGGCGTTGTGGCCAACGACAAAATCGATTTTGAAATGCGTGCCGGTGAGATTCATGCCATTTTGGGCGAGAACGGCGCCGGCAAAACGACATTGATGAAAATTCTCTACGGCATGATCCAGCCGGACGAGGGCGAAATTTACATCCGTGGCAAGCGGGTCCGTTTCCATTCCCCCCAGGATGCCATCCGTATGGGCATCGGCATGGTCCATCAAAACCGCAAACTGGTCAATGCCCATACGGCTCTGGAAAACATTATCCTCGGCCATCCTCATGCCGGTCGGATCCTCAACCGCAAACGGGTGCGTCGGGAAGTGGAGGCCCTTGCCCAACGCTATGGCTTCAATATCGACCTCGATGCGATGGTCGGACAGCTCTCCGAGGGCGAGAAACAGGTCGTGGAGATTTTGAAAGCCCTCTATCGGGGCGCCCGTATTCTCATCCTCGATGAGCCGACATCGGCCCTGGCACCGCCGGAAGCCGAGAGCTTGCTCACCTCGGTGGCAACGATGGCCGAGGACGAGCTGGCCATCATCCCCTTTATCACCCACAAATTGCCGCATGTCCTGGCCCGCAGTCATCGGGTGACCGTCTTGCGTCGCGGCAAGGTAACGGCCTGCCTGCAGACGGCCGGGGTGACCGAGCATCAACTCGCCCGCGAGATGGTCGGTCGGGATATCGAATTCAACTTGGAGCGGCCGATCGTGGCCCGGGGCCGGCCGGTGTTGCAGGTCGAGAACCTCTCGGCCTTTAGCAACCGGGGCTTCCTGGCTCTGCGCGGGGTGTCGTTCACCGTGCACGAAGGGGAGATCTTCGGCATCGCCGGGGTCTCGGGCAACGGCCAACACGAACTGGCCGAGGCCCTGGCCGGATTGCGCCGTCCTGTCGGCGGCCGCATCTACTTCGACGGTCGCGAGATCACCCATGCTTCCGCTCTGGAACGTTGGCGCCTAGGTATCGGCTACATCCCGGCCGAGCGCAATACCGTGGGTTCTATCGCCGATTTTTCCCTGATCGAAAACGTGGCCATGAACTACTATTTCGACGACCGCTTCGTCCGTCGCGGGATCGTGGACTATCGCCATCTCGCCAACCTGACCCGAGACCTCATCGCCGAGTACGAGGTGGTCACACCCGGTCCCGAAGCCAAGGCCGGGCACCTCTCCGGCGGCAACCTGCAAAAGCTTATCCTGGCCCGTGTTTTGGCCCGGCGTCCGCGACTGATCATTGCCAATCTGCCTACCCAGGGTCTTGATGTCGGCGCCACCGAGTTCGTGCAACGCCAACTGCTAACGGCCAAAAAGTCCGGTGCGGCCATCCTCCTGATTTCCGAGGACCTGGATGAAGTCTTAGCTCTGAGCGACGTGGTGGCACCCATCTACGAAGGCGAATTCATGGGGCTGGTACCGGCACTGGAATTGGAACGTGGGCATATCGGCGCCATGATGGCCGGCGTGCGGCCGAAGGGGAGGCCGGCATGACCCTTGGCGTGTATGAGCTGAAACTGGCCCGTCGGGCCCATCTCGGTGGGCGGCAGGCTGCCCGCATTTCGTCCCTGGCCATCCTGATGGCGCTCGTGCTGTTCAGTGTCCTTTTCATCCTGGCCGATGTCAGCCCCTGGCGTGCCTACGCCGAAATCGCGCGCTACGCCTTTTTCAATACCTTCGGTTTGCCGCTGACCCTCAGTCGTTTTGTCTTTCTGCTTTTGTGTACCTTTGCTTTTATCATTCCCTATCGGGCCGGGTTGTGGAACATCGGTATGACCGGCCAACTTTATATGGGAAGTCTGGCCGCTTTCGGTGTGGCCCTGGCTTTGGGTGCCAAACAAGGACGGACGATGAATCCGGTGCTGGTCACGACGCTGCTGGTATTGGCCGCTATGGCCGGAGGCGCTGCCTATGCCGCTGTGGCCGGTTTTCTGCGCGGTCGCTTCAACATCAACGAGATTGTGGTCACCATGATCATGAACTTCAGCGCTTTCTGGCTGGTTTCGTTCATGATCAAGGAAGGCGGGCCTTTTACCGGAGGGGGTGGCGAGGGAGAGGGTTTCCCGCTGCCGACGAGCTTCACCGGCCCACTCGTGGCCGGCGTGCCCTACACCCTTATCGTGGCGCTGATCCTGGCCGGAGTCCTTTCCTTTTTGTTGAACAAAACGCGGCTGGGCTATGAGATCCGGGCTTTCGGCAAAAATCCGGCCGCAGCGCAATATGCCGGTATAAGCCCTTTTCGCATCGCCATGATCGCGTTTCTGATCGGCGGAGCCCTGGCCGGCCTGGCGGGATATCATTATTTTGCGGCCGTTCCAGGGGTTTATCGTATTCCCAAAAATTACGGTTATTTTGGGGATCTGGCCTTTTATGGCATCATTTGCGGGCTTATTTCGTTAGGCAATCCACTGGCAGCGATCCCCGTATCATTCCTTTTTGGGGGATTGTCCATAGGTGGGCGTTTCGTGCAGGGTAAATTCCACATGAATTTCGGCGTGGATTATGCCTTGTTGGGTGTTTTGATGATTATCCTGGTGGGTTTTCAATTCTTTTACCGCTACGAAATCGTCTGGCAGAGAAAGGAGTGAGCCGATGTGGGAATTCTGGAACCGTAGCCTGGATGCTTCGACCATTTTTACCCTGGCGGCCTTGGGCGAGTTGTTCGGCCAGCGGGCCGGGGTGCTCAATGTGGGCATCGAAGGCGTCATGCTCTTCGGCGCCACTTTGGGCTTTATTGCCGCTAAGGTGACCGGTAGCTATGTCATCGGGTTGCTCGTGGGCCTTCTGGTCGGCGCCCTCCTGGGCCTGATGCACGGCTTTTTTACCATCACCCTGAGCGGTGACCAGGTCGTCAGTGGGATGGGGATCTGGGTGGTGGCCTTCGGCCTCACCACCTATATCGGCAGCCCGTTCACCGGCCCGCTCAATTTGGAGCGCATTCCTCGCCTGGGTGGCATTACGCCCTTTTTCTATCTGAGCGTGTTTTTGGCTCTGGTTATCTGGTTTGTCCTCAACCATACTGCTCTGGGTTTGCGCATTCGCTCGGTAGGCGAGAATCCCAGCGTGGCCGAGGTTTCGGGCCTTTCCGTGACGCGCACCCGCTATTTCTGTGTGGTCGTCGCCGGGATGTTGATGGGGCTGGCCGGCGCCGTCTATGCGCTCGACTATAATCCCGTTTGGAATTACAATTTTCTGATGGGTTGGGGCTTTGTGGCCCTGGCCCTTGTTTTCTTCTCCCTGTGGAATCCCTGGATTCTGCTGGGCGGTTCGCTCTTATTCGGTGCGCTCTGGCAGCTCTCCCTCAATCCGCAGCTTGTTTTGCCCGGCATCATGTCGCGCTATCTCTGGCGTACTGTGCCTTTTGTCGTCACCCTGTTGGTGTTGTTGCTGATGTCGACGGCTTGGTTCCGCGCTCGCTGGGGGGCGGCCCGGCCGGAGGCCTTGGGTGAACCCTATCTGCGGGAGTGAGCGAACTATGTCATCGGCAGCGTTGGCGGGCATCACCGTGATCGAGATGACCGAAGCCATGGCCGGTCCTTATGCGGCCATGATGCTCGGCGATCTGGGCGCCGATGTCATCAAAGTCGAGCGCCCCGGTGTCGGGGATATGTCGCGGGGGTGGGGACCGCCCTTTTTGGCCGGCGAGAGCGCTTACTACCTTTCTACGAATCGCAACAAGCGCAGCCTCACCCTCAATCTCCGACATCCCGAAGCGCGAGCCATTCTCGATGCGCTGATCGAACGCAGCGATATCTTCCTGGTCAATCAGCCGCGTCTGGCTTCGTTGCAAAGCCTGGGCATTGACTACGAACGGTTGCGTCGGCTCAATCCGCGCTTGATTTACTGCTCGATCACCGGTTACGGCATGACCGGGCCTTATGCCGGTCGCAGTGGCTACGATCTGGCTGCCCAGGGCGAAGCCGGAACGATGGCGCTAACGGGGGAACCCGATGGCCCGCCCGTGCGCTATCCTGTGCCCATCAGCGATATCACCGCCGGGATCTACACGGTGATGGCCGCCCTGACGGCGCTTTATGTGCGCGAGCGCACCGGTTGTGGTCAGTTCATCGATATGGCTCTGCTCGATTCCCAGCTCACCTGGCTGACGAATCTGGCCGGCAACTACTTCGCAACCGGCCAACGGCCGCGCAAATTGGGCAATTACCATCCCCAGATTGCGCCTTACGAACCGTTCCCGGCTCAGGATAAGCCCTTCCTGGTGGCCGTGGGGAGCGAGCGCCTCTGGGAGGCCTTTTGTCGTGTGTTGGGCATCGAGGAGACGGTGGGCACCGATCCGCGCTTTCGCACCAATGCCGATCGTCTGGCCCATCGTTTCGAGCTGCGGGCCGAACTCGAGCCCCTTTTCCGCAGCCAACCGGCCGAGTTCTGGCTATCCCGTCTGCGCGAGGCCGGCATTCCTTGCGGCGCCATCAATGAAATCGATGAGGCCCTCAACGATCCGCACGTCCAGGCGCGAGGGATGATCGTCACCCTAGAGCATCCGGTCATCGGTCCTGTTCGTTCTCTCGGCAATCCTATGCACCTCTCGCTTACCCCGCCCTCGTACCGTCTGCCGCCGCCGCTGTTGGGTCAACACACCGACGAAATCCTGCAGGCGCTGGGCTATTGTGCCGATGACATCGCCCGCCTCCGCCGGGAAGGCGCCATCTGAAGTAGCGTAGGCGGGAGAGCTTGAGGGTGACCGCAGCCCACACGTCCTATCTCGTTTCGACGGTATGTTCATGCCGCTCAAGCCGTTTTTCCCCAAGGCGGTGTTCCTATGTCGATCCCGATTGCCTCCCTCTATTCTACCCTGCTGTGGGTATTGGGCGGTGTCCTCATCGGTCTGCTCCTGGGCTGGTTGATCTGGCGTCGACCGGCCCGTCAACGAACGCGCGCGCTGGCTTCGCAGCTCGAAGGGTGCACACAACAACTGCGCGCCACCGAACAGGCGCTGAGCCTGGCGCAAGGGCAATCCCAGTCCCTCGCCGAGAGCCTGAGCGCCTATTACGCCCGTCTGACCGAGGCCTACAAGCGGATTACCGATCTGCAGGACGAACTGAGGGATCTGCGCCAGGTTCAGCACGAGCTGCAGGCGCGCATGGAAACGCAGATCGCAGCCGCCAAGGCCGGGAAAGAGGTTCAGGATGTCGAACTGGAACAACTGCGGACAACGGCCGCCGAGTTGCGGGCCGGTTTGGAGTTCCGCCAGGCCGAAAACACCGACCTGCGCCATCGCCTGGAGGCCGCCCTGGCGGCGCGAACCGAACTCGAGAGCACCCTGGCGCAGCGCACCCGTGAACTGGAAGCCCTGAACACACAGCTTGCCGCCCTTCAGGCCGAACTGGAAGCCGCTCGGCTCAATCGCCAGGGTCTGGAGGCGACTCTGAACCAACGTATGAGCGAGCTGGCCGCCTTGCAAATCCAGGTAGAAGAGCTGTCCAGCCGGCTGCGCGCCTATGAGACGGCCCCGGCCCAACACCCTGCCGAACCGGGCGCTGTGGCGGCGACGGTTGTCCCGACCGCACAGGCGAGTCCGGAAGCGAGCCCAGGCTGGGATGTGATGGCCTTCAAGGCACGCGTGGTTCAGGCCTCGCCCGAAGCCGGCGTGACCGTGCGCTACCAGGCCTGGCCTCAAGACCTCGAAGCCGTCCAGGGCATCGGCCGTGGCTTCGCTGCCCGCCTTTACGGCGCCGGTATCGGCACGTTTTGGGAACTTGTCCACCTCAGCGATGCAGAACTCCTCGCCATCCTGCAACCGGCCGAACCGCAGCGCCGTCGCCTGGATCCGGATGCCGTTCGTCACAGTGCTCTGAGCCTGGCCCAGACGACGGATACGCTCGGTCTTCTGTGGTCGGCGACCCGGGCCGATGATTTCCTGCCGTTGCCGGGTCTGGGAAAGGCCTTGATCCGACGGCTCTATGAGGCCGGCATCCTGACGTATGAGGACCTGGCCCACCAGACACCGGAGCAACTGGCGGCCATCTGCGGTGTATCACCCGGTGGTCGTCTGGACTACGAGGCCTGGATTGCGGAGGCTCGGCGGCTGGCAACGGTGGCGGCAAAAACGGAGAGTGCTTGATGAAAAAACACTATCTGATCGACCTTGATGGGGTCCTGGTGCGAGGCAGTACCATGATCCCCGGCGCCGACCGGTTCATTGCCCGTCTGCAGGAAGCCGGGGTCGAATATCTGGTCCTGACGAACAATCCCACCTACGCGCCTGCCGATCTGTCGCATCGTCTGCGTACCATCGGTATGGACGTGCCCGCCGAGCGCATTTTCACCTCGGCCATGGCCACGGCCCGCTTTCTCCATGCGCAACGTCCCGGTGGCACGGCGTTTGTTTTAGGCGAAAGCGGGCTCATCACGGCCATCCATAGCATCGGCTACGTCATCACCGATCTCAACCCCGACTACGTCGTCTTGGGCGAGGGGAGTTTCCAATTGGAGACGCTGACCAAGGCCATCCGTCTGATCATGGCCGGTGCGCGTTTTATCGCCACCAATCCCGACACCACCGGACCGGGCGAAGGCGGGTTGTGGGTGCCGGCTTGCGGGGCCATGGCGGCGTTTATCGAAAAGGCCAGTGGGGTGTCGGCCTATTTTGTGGGTAAGCCCAACCCGCTGATGATGCGCATGGCCTTGAACTATCTCGATGTCCATTCCGAAGAGACCATTATGGTCGGTGACAACATGGCGACAGACATCAAGGGTGGCGTTGAGAGCGGCATGGAGACAATCCTGGTCCTGACCGGCGTGACCCGTCGTGAGGATGTGCCGCGCTATCCGTATCAACCCACCCGCATCGTCGATTCGGTTGCCGATATCATCCCCTGAAACCCCCTTGGCTTCGCCTTTTCCCTTCTTCATGACCGCTTTCGTAGGATGACCGTTCCCCCTCTGCTCCATGCCCATCCTCTGGCCCTCACCGCTGCTGCTTTGCGCGAGGGCAGGCTCGATCCGATAGCCTATCTCGAACGGCTATGCGATCGCATCGAGACGGTCGAGCCCCATGTCCAGGCTCTGCTGCCGGAACCGGAGCGGCGTCGGCGCTTGCTGGCCGAGGCGCAGAACCTGTCCGACCGCTATCCTGACCCGGCTTCGCGGCCGCCGTTATTCGGCATTCCTGTCGGGATCAAGGACATCATCCACGTGGAGGGTTTTTCCACGCGGGCAGGGTCCCAGGTGCCGCCGGAGGAGCTGAGCGGGCCGGAAGCGGAAGCGGTGGCCTGTCTGCGCCGGGCCGGTGCCCTTATCCTGGGCAAAACGGTCACCACCGAGTTTGCCTACTTCGAGCCCGGCCCGACCCGCAACCCCCACCATCCGGCCCACACGCCCGGCGGGTCCAGCAGCGGTTCGGCCGCCGCCGTGGCCGCCGGGCTGACGCCCCTGGCGCTGGGCACGCAGACCATCGGTTCCGTCATCCGCCCGGCAGCTTTTTGTGGCATCGTCGGCTTCAAGCCCAGCTACGAGCGCATTCCCACCGCCGGCATCCTCTACTTTGCGCGATCGGTGGATCATATCGGCCTGTTTACCCAGGATGTGGCCGGTGCTGCCCTGGCGGCAGGCGTCCTCTGCCGGGATTGGCGTCCCGTGACCGTACCGGAGCGCCCTCGGTTAGGCATCCCCGAAGGACCCTATCTGACCCAGGCCACGCCGGCTGCCCTGGCGGCGTTCACGGCGCAGGTGACGCGGTTAGAAGCAGCCGGTTATGAGGTCCGGCGGGTTCCTCTCCTCGCCGACATCGAGGTCATCAATGCCCGGCATCGGCGGTTGATCGCCTTTGAGTTTGCCCAGGAGCATGCCCGGCTTTTTGCCCGCTACGAGGCCCTCTACCGTCCCCGCACGGCGGCGCTCATCCGCGAAGGACAGACCGTACCTGCGGAGGAGGCCGAAGCCATCCGCAACGGTCGCGTCGAGTTTCGCCACCATCTCCAGGAGGTTATGGCCGCCCACGGCGTTGATCTGTGGCTGTGCCCGGCTGCTCCGGGGCCGGCGCCGCTCGGTCTGGAGACCACCGGCAACCCCATCATGAACCTGCCCTGGACCTACGCCGGCCTGCCGGCGCTGACCGTGCCGGCGGGAGTGCTGGACGGTTTGCCCCTGGGGTTGCAGCTCATCGGCCGCTGGTACGAAGACGAACACTTGCTAGCCTGGGCCGGTCCTTTGGCTGCGCAGGTGCAACCGAATTTCTATGAAGAAATTGATAAAAATTGACATGGCCTCCCGGCCGTGGTAGAATCCGAATTGCCATGCATGCGGTTCGGAAGTCGATCCTCGAGATTCTCAAGCGCCGGGGCCAGGCTACGATTCAGACCCTTGCCGAGGAGCTGGAGATGGCGCCGGTGTCGGTGCGACATCATCTCGATCTCCTCATCGGCGATGGCCTGGTGACGGTAGTCCGCTCGCAACGCCAAAGCGGTGTCGGTCGCCCCCAACAGGTCTATGCCCTGACGGATGAGGCCAATGTCCATTTTCCCAACCGCTTTCGCGAGCTCGCCGATAAGACGCTGAACGCCCTGAAGGGGGTGCTCTCGGAAGCCGATCTGCTGGCCGTCATGGCCGATTTTGCCGCTCAGACCGCCGCCCCGCTCCGATCCCGACTCGCCGCACTCCCGACCGAACAACGGGTGGAGATGGCCATCCATCTCCTCACCGAACTCGGCTATATGGCCGAATGCGAGCGGGTCAACGACGATTTTGTCATCCACACCTGCAACTGTCCCTATGCCGACCTGGCCGATGACCATCGCGAGCTGTGCCACATGGATCTGATACTGGTGAGCGAGCTGACCGGGCTGGAGCCCCAGCGCATCAGGCATATGGTGGCCGGGGACGGGCGTTGTTCGTACCGACTTGTGGCGACCTCTGTGCAAGTCATCCCCTTGTTGCCGGAGTCTGTTTTGATGGACGGTTACCATGGCCGGAATTCCTTTGCTTGAATCATGGCAGGGATTACAGGAACCCCCTCAAGATCGTCTACACCCTGACGGGCCGGGGCTGTACGACCGTTTCGGCCGCCATATCAACTACCTGCGGGTTTCGTTGACGGATGTCTGTAATCTGCGCTGTGTGTATTGCATGCCCGAGCGGATGACCTTTCGCCCGCGGCATGAGTTGATGAGCGATGCCGAGCTTTTTCAGATCGTGCAGGCCATGGTGGAATTGGGGATCGAGAAAATTCGTCTCACGGGTGGGGAGCCGACGGTGCGGCCGAATCTCGTGGAGATCGTGCGGTTCATCGCCCATTTGCCCGGCTTGAAGATGCTGGCCATGACGACCAACGGCATTCTCCTGCCGCAATTGGCCGAGCCGCTGGCCCGCGCCGGGCTGAAACGGGTCAATATTTCCATCGATACGTTGGATCCGGTCCAGTTCCGACGCATCACCCGGTGGGGCGATCTGGACACGGTATGGGCGGGGTTGGAAGCAGCGGAGGCGGCCGGACTGCGACCCATCAAAATCAATGCCGTGGTGACCCGTGGCTTCAACGACGACCAGGTCGTGCCCCTGGCCCGGCTTTCTCTGGAGCGGGATTGGGAGATCCGCTTCATCGAGCTGATGCCCTTCGGCAGCGAAGCCGAGTTCGCCCAGGCGGCCGTTGTGTCCTCGCAAGAAACGCGCGCCCGCATCGAAGCCGCCCTGGGACCGTTGCAAGAGGTCCCCGGTCATGACGAGCGCGACCCGGCCCGTCCCTATCGGCTGCCTGGCGCCCGTGGCACCATCGGCTTTATCAGCACCATTAGCGAGCCTTTCTGCGCCGGTTGCAACCGCGTGCGCCTGACGGCCGACGGCAAGTTACGGCTCTGCCTGCTGCGCGATGGCGAACTCGATCTGCTAACCCCCTTGCGCCAGGGCATGAGCATAGCCGAGCTGAAACAGCACATCATCGCCGCCATCTGGCAAAAGCCTTGGGGGCATGGTTTACCCGAAGGCGTTATCCCCCGCTTGCGGTTGATGTCGCAAATCGGAGGTTAGCGGCTTTTGTCTTTCCGGGAAAATGTGTTACTTTTTTAGGCTATCCTTTGCGTATACAATAACAGCACTTTTATTCTCTCTCCTATTGAGGTGGCACCCATGGCCAATGATACTCTGGTAATGTCCGAAGTCGAAACCTCCTACGGCGTAACCTTGACCCCCGCTGCCGCAGCCAAACTGCGCGAGATCCTGGTGCAAAAAGGCTTGGCCGAAACCCATGGCTTGCGCGTGTTCGTCCAGGGCGGCGGTTGTGGTGGCCTGAAGTACGGCATGACCTTCGACAACAATCCGCGTGCCGATGACGAGGTTTACGAGCAGCATGGTCTGAAGGTCTATGTCGATCCTATCAGTCTGTTTTATATCAACGGCTCCCGCATTGATTGGGTCGATACGCTGATGGGCGGCGGATTCAATATCGAGAATCCCAATGCCATCAGCTCATGCGGATGCGGCAGTTCCTTCCGCACGGCCCGCAGCCATACCGGCGAAGCCATGCCGGAATCGTGCCATTGAGGTCATGCCCGAACGCCGTTTGTTCACGGTGGCCGAGGCCAATGCCTTACTGCCCCGTCTGACGGCGCTGATCGATGCGTTACGGGCCGCGCGTCATGTCATTCGCGCGGCCCGTGCCGATCTTTTGCCCGTTTTAGAAGCCGCCGTCGGCAACGGCGGCAGTCGCAAAGCCGGTGAGCTGTTACCCTACTTCGAACAAATGGAAAAGGCGCTCCTGACCATTCAGGAGCTGGGTTGCGAACTGAAAGACATCGACATGGGGCTGGTGGATTTTCCGGCCCTGCGGGAGGGACGGGTGGTCTATTTGTGTTGGCGTTACGGCGAGGACCGTCTCCGCTACTGGCATGAACTCGACGCCGGCTTTGCCGGTCGTCAGCCGTTGTAAGGTTGGGGAGGGGGCGGCAGTAGCGCCAGGAGGCCCAAAGTTACCCTCTCTATCGATCGGCTCAGGCTTTGCCCTCCAGCAGCGCCGCCAGGTCGATGGCGAGTTCGGGGAAAAGGGCGGGGTGAAAAGACCGGCCGGGGGGCACGACCTGGGTCAGGAGATACCCGCGCGGGGTCAGTTCGAGTTCTTCGACGGTAAGGTCATCCTGGTCCACCAACCAATACCAGGGCACACCGGCTTGTTGATAGGCTTCGCGTTTGACCGTGCGGTCGCGGAGGCGGGTGGAAGGGGAGAGGATTTCCACGACAAGGTCGGGGGTGCCGTGGATGCGGCCGGTGGCTTCATCGTGGCGATCGCCGTGTTCGGCCTGCAGGTAGACCAGATCGGGCACATAGACGCGGGTGGCGCCCGGCAGGATGACATCGATCTCCGGCCAGATCTGCCCGATGGCGTGGGCCTTGATATACGACCATAGGGTCACGAGCAAGACGGTCAGGATCTGTTGATGGCGGCTGTGGGGTTGGGGCATGAGGATGAGGTTTCCCTCCTCGAACTCGTAGCGCGGGGGCGCTTCGGGCAGGGCCAGAAACTCGGCCAGGCTAAGCTGCGGCGGCGCCGGAGGGGCCGGATGCCAAGGTGGGGCAAGAGTAGTCATCGGATCGGACCGTTGGTCTTGCAGATGGAGACGAAAAGCCGGAACAAACGAGGCCCAAAAGGACCGCACTCACCCCCGACGATGGGACTTGCGATGCGATCCGCAGTCATGGGCGAACTCATTGTACCAAAGGACGGGCCAGTTCGTCCTCCAGAAGGGTGATAAACTCGGCAATCGTCATGGCCGTAGCGCCCCAGACCTTGTGCTCGCCGATGCGGAAAAAGGGAATGCGATGCATTTGACCCTGGAACGGACGCCATTCCTCGCCCCAATGGGCACGGTCGCAGAAGTGACGCAGGGGTGGTTCCAGCAAGAGAGCGATTTCGCGAGGGTTGGGGCGCCACAGCGGACGTTCGGGGGTATAGCCGACGACGATCTGGATGCAAAAGTGGCTGGGCGGAATGTAGATATGGGTGAGGCGCCCCAGGACTTCAACACGGGTCGGGTCGACGCCGACTTCCTCGTGGGCCTCGCGCAGCGCCGTCTGCACTACGGTCTCGTTGTCGTCGCGAGCGCCGCCGGGAAAGGCAACCTGGCCGGGATGATCGGGCAGATCGAGGCGCCGGACCGTC
The DNA here is from genome assembly GCA_037443945.1 of Caldilineales bacterium. Taxonomy (GTDB): domain Bacteria; phylum Chloroflexota; class Anaerolineae; order J102; family J102; genus SSF26. Next base: position 22,604 of record JBBINH010000021.1, on the reverse strand, counting down.
AGCACGGTGTGCAGTTCGCCTTGCCAGGGATAGAGCAGAAAAAGCACAGCTCCCCGACGGCAATCGTGCGAGTGACGTCGGTACATGTCGGGATCCAGGCGATAGCTGGGTGTCATGCGCATTTGACCACGCACGCCCGGAAGAGGGCGGGCCATCGCACGACGAACGGTGGCAATAGAGAGGTCGGATATCGCTTCCATAGCAGCCACGGAATCCAGAATGCCCGGCGCTGGTCGGTTACCTGGCGCCGCGTGTACAATTCGAACTGGCGCCAATGATACCATGTTTTGCGCCGAACAGACAGAGACTTTCCTTCTGCCTTATGTCCATCGCCGTTGACCTGCTCCGCCGGGTTTCGTATCTGCAAGACCAGCCCCAGCCCGTTCTGGAGGCATTGGCTGCCGCGGCCTTGCCGTTGACCTTTACGGCCGGGGAGATCATCTTTGTGCAAGAGGAACCCAGTTTGGGGGTGTATGTCGTCGATCGCGGGGAAGTCAAGATCAGCCGGCTCTCCCGTGACGGTCGGGAGCTTGTTCTCCATCTCCTTCATACGGGGGAGACCTTCAACGACATCGCCGCTTTCGACGGTGGACCGAACCCGGCCACGGCCACGGCCGGGACCGACTGTCTCGTCTGGCTTATTCGTCGCTCCGATCTCAAGCAGATCGCCATGCACCATCCCGGCCTGGCTTGGGCCTTGATCGAGAGCGCAGCTCGCCGGGCGCGCTATCTGCTGACATTGGTCGAGGACCTGGGTATGCGCAGTGTGCGCGGGCGTCTGGCGCGGCTTTTGCTCACCGAGGCCTGCGCCTACAACGCCGATGCCATCCCGCGGTTGCTGACCCAGGAAGATATGGCCGCCCGGCTGGGCACGGTGCGCGAGGTTGTGGGCCGGACCTTGCGCAGCCTGGCCGCCGATGGCATCATCGCCTTCGATCGCCACCGCATCGTCATTCTGGATGCCCAACGCCTGGCCGCCGAAGCCGAAATCTAGCCCGAACACGGGACTTTAGTCGCAGCCTGTTTTGACCACCTTTGCCAAGATACTGCTATGGACCCATTGCCCATCATCGATCGGGAACGCTGTATCGGGTGTCGGCGCTGTGTCGAGACCTGTCCGACCCATGCCCTCGACCAACAAGAGGAGAAGGCCTATTTGCGCTTTCCCGAACTGTGTACCTATTGCACCCTTTGTGAGGATATCTGCCCAACTCAGGCCATTGCCTTGCCGTTTCTGATCGTGTTGGCGTCGCCCGCCTCTACCCCTGCACCGTGAGATATGATAGGTGGGGAGAACAGGAGGAACTCAGCCTTGGCCTTCTCCACTCGCGTCGTTTTAGACGGTTGGAGGCTTTCTCTGGTACCATGGATGGCGAGACCCAGCCGGCAGCAGGTATCCGTTGCCGGCTTGCCGGTTGGGATTCGTTCGATATCTGTCCAGTAGGAGTTGCGTCTATGTCTTCACGCGTTGCGGTTCTGTCTACGTCGGCCGGGCAAGCTACGATGACCTCGCCCGCCGTTCGCACCTGGCTCTACCTGCTGAGCGTCCTCGTAGCCCTGATGGTGGTCATCGGGGGGTATGTGCGTCTCACCCGCTCCGGCCTTTCGATCGTGGAGTGGAATGTCATCACGGGCGTGCTGCCGCCGTTGAGCGAGGCCGCTTGGCAGGCGGAATTCGCCAAATATCAACAGACGCCTGAGTTCCAGAAGATCAACTTCAACATGACCCTGGAGGACTACCGACGCATTTTCCTGATCGAGTGGGCCCATCGCCTCATTGCCCGTCTGGTGGGATTGGTGGTCCTCATCCCGCTGGCTTGGTTTTTGGTCCGGGGTACCATTCCCTGGCGGCAGGCCGGGGTTTATGTGGCCCTATTGGCTTTGTTCGGCTTTCAGGGCTTTTTGGGCTGGTTCATGGTGGCCAGCGGTCTGGTCGATCGACCTCATGTCAGTCATTATCGGCTGACCGTCCATCTGTTGACGGCGCTGACGGTGCTGGTCGTGGCCTGGTGGAAGGCGCTCGATCTAACCCCCCGTTTTGCGGCGGTGCGGCAACGGCCTGCCCAACGGGGGCTACGGTTGCTGGCGCGTCTGCTGATGGTCGTAGTCGTCCTGCAAATCGCTTACGGCGGCCTCGTTGCCGGTCTGAAGGCGGGCTATGTCTCCAACACGTGGCCGCTCATGTTCGGCACCCTTGTCCCTCCCGGACTGCTCGCGATTGTACAACCCTGGTGGCTCAATCTGCTCGAAGCGCAGACGACGGTTCATTTCATCCACCGCTGGTTTGCCTTTGTGGTGCTGAGCGTAGCCCTTGTGTTTTGGTGGCGGGCACGGCGGGCCAACGAAGCTGCGACCCTGCGGCAAGGCAGCCTGTTCATGGTAGCCATCGTTGTTTTTCAGATTTTGGTCGGTATCGGCGTTGTCATCTGGAGCGTACCCCTGCCGGTGGCTTTGCTCCATCAGGGTACGGCCGTTGTTCTGTTTGCAGCAGCGTTGTTTCTAAACCATCAGCTGGCGCGAGCATAGACCCCTATGCGGTTTCGTTTTATCCTTCTGCTTATACTCTGTCACCTTGTTCTGACCGCCTGTAGCCCTGCCGATGGGATGCCGCCGACTGCGGCGCTCGGCAACGGCCGCGGGGACGCAGCCAAAGGACGGCAGGTGTTTGCAAGCACCTGTGCGGCCTGCCATGGCCCTCACGGAGAGGGCGTACCCGGTCTGGGCAAAAGTGTGGTGGCCAGCGACTTCGTCGCCACCCGCACCGATGCCGAGCTGGTAGCTTTTATCAAGGCCGGTCGCAGCGTGGACGACCCCCTCAACACGACCGGGGTGGCGATGCCGCCCAAGGGCGGCAATCCGGCTCTGACCGATGAGGACCTGGCCGACATCGTCGCTTATCTCCGTTCGCTGCAACGCTAACCGTCCATGCGTATTCTGGTCATCCTCAACGGGGAGTACGGCGAACGTCATGCCGCCAACGTGCGGGCTTATGCCCCGGCGACGTGGCAGGTCAACACCTGGCGGGCGCCCAGGGTGCTGCCGCCGGTCATCGATTATCCGGAGGACTATTTGCCCTCGACTCTGCCGCCCGCCGATCTGCTGCTGGCCGTGGCCGAACACAAAGGTGTGGCCGAGCTTTTGCCCGATATCGTCCGCATGACCGGGGCCCAGGCCGTCATTGCGGCCGTGGATAACGAAAACTGGCTGCCGCGAGGGCTGGCCCGGCAGTTGCGCCATTGGCTGGCCGACATGGGTGTGGCATGCGTCACGCCCAAACCCCTCTGTTCCCTCACGCCCACCCACTACCATCTGGGCCGACGGCAGCGGATCGCCTACGACAATCCCTGGATCGCCGAGTTTGCCCGCCTGTTCGGCCAACCCGATTTGGAGCTGACGGTGGATCCGGAGACCCGCACCATCGTCGCGGCCACGGTCCGGCGGGACAGCGTCTGCGGTTGCGCCCGTTTCGTGGCGGCAGGGCTGATCGGTGCCTCCGTGGAGGAGGCCGAGCAACAGGCCGGCCTGCTCCATCACCATTTTCCCTGTCTGGCCAGCATGGGCATTGACCCCGACTACGGCGACACGTTGCTCCATGTTTCCGGCCATCTCTTGCGGGAACAGGTGGCCGAGCAGTTGCGGGCCTATCGCCGGGTGCCTTACATCGTGCCCGGCCATCGCAGCGGGTGAGCACCGACGGCCCGGTCATGCATCCCCGGCATCATCTCGTCCTTTCGACCCTGGCCGGACTGGTCATCCGGCAACGGCGGGGACGCTTCCCCTGGGCCCTCTGGCTCGGCAGCCTCATCGCCGACCTCGACCATCTCATCTGGCATGCGGTGCGCACCCGTACCCTTGATCCGGCCGCTGCCTGGCGTTACTTTCGCCGCGATCCGGAGGCGGGACCGAATGCCGCGTTGCTCCTGCATCAGCCCCTTTTGGGGTTGCTTCTGGGGTTGGGGGGACGACGATGGACACCCCTGGCCGCCGTAGGTTGGGGCTTGCTCGGGCATCGCTTGCTCGATGCGATCGGCGATCTCTGGCAGCGCGGACGGCGTCGCTATACACGCGAACGTCGCCGGCGCTGGCAACGCTATGTAGTCGCCCGCGCCTGCGGGCGTTGCCAGCATTGCGGCCGCCGCGGTCCTCTGCAGCTCCATCATCGCATCCCCGAGGCCCTGGGGGGACGGTATCACCCTGCGAATCTGCTGGCCCTCTGCCCGGAATGCCACGACCGCGCCCACGGTCGGACGCGATCGGACCCCGAAAGAACGTAACCGTTCCTACGTTGGAGCGCGGGAACGGTTACGGAAAGGTGAGCTGTAGGTTCAGGAAAACGGCTACGGTCGCCGATCCGATGTCGCTAGCGACGGAGTCGCGGGAAGAAGACGCGACCCCAGGCCTCGCTCAGGGCCGGAACCGGGCCGAAGAACTGGCCATCCGGTCGCACTTCGATCCAGTACCAGTAGCTTCTGTTGCTATCGGCGCCTGTGTCGGACCATTCGTAGGTGGCTCCTTCGGCTTGATTAAGCGCCGGAATGAGCGCCGAGACGGGCACACGGGCACCGTCGGGGGCCTCACTGCGCCAGACGACGAAGCCTTCCAGTTCGTGTTCGTTCCAGGTCTGCCAGCGCACGTGGATGCCATCGCCCTGGCGTTCGGCCACCAGGCCGGTCAGAACAACGGCCGTCGGCGCAATGTAACCGAAATCGGCGCCGGGATAGCTATCACCGCTTAGCAGCGTCACCAGGATGGGTGAGGGCGAGGTGCGCAACAGGCCGGGGAATGTGTCCGGAGCCGCAATCTGATAGGTCCCGGGCGGAAGCGTCGGGAACAGGTAGCTGCCCGCAGCGCTACTCGTCGTATACACCTGGCCCGTGCCCAGGTTCGTGGCCGTGATGAGGACGTTATCCAGCCCGAGCGTTTCACCGGGATCTTGAATACCGTTGCCGTTGCCATCGTAATAGATGAAATCGCCGATGCTGACGGGCACGTACAGCCCGGCATCTACCGTGGTGATGGTAGCACCGGCGGTCAGGGCGATGGGGGCCGTGCGGCCGTTGGTGGGACCGGCATCGCTATCGGTGCTATCGTTGCCACCCAGGTCCTGATAGGTGAAGAAATATCCGCCCGGGGCCACGAATTCGACCTCATAGGTGCCGGGGGCCAGGTTGGCAAGGCTGTAGAAGCCGCTGCTATCGGTCAACGTGGTCAAGAGCGGTGTGGTGTCGCCGCTGCGATAGAGCCGGACTTCGACATTGGCCAGTCCCGCTTCGCCGAGGTCCTGGATGCCGTTGCCGTTCGTATCGTGCCATACCCGATCGCCGATGCGGCTCACCAGCAACGTGTTCGTATCGTCATCGCCGTTGTTGGCCGGGTTCGGATCGGCCCCGCGGGTGCCGTTGTCCACAGCCGTAGCCTGATTTGTGATGGTCGTGACATCGATCGGCAAGGGATCGAGGACGGTGACGGCAAAATCAACAGTTGTACTCGCCGCCGGAGCCAGATTGCCCACGGTATAGGTGCATAGCGTACCTGCCGGCGCACCGTCGCTACAGCTCCAACCCGACGTACTGGCCCCGGCATTGAAGGTCGTATGCGTCGGCACCGTCTCCGTGATCACGACGCCCGGCGCCAGGGCCTGACCGAGGTTGCTGACCTGCAGCGTGTAGATGAGCAAGGCTCCGGCATAGGCGGTCGTCTGGCCGTCATCCTTGCTCAGCGCCACCTCGGGCGCCACGACCGTCACGTCGTCGCTGCCGAAGGAGGACGGTTCCTGACGCTCTCCGGGCACATTGCCCGGCAGGGTGGTCCCCTGGACCGTGGCCTGGTTGACGATAACCTGACCGGCGGTGACGTTAGCGGCCAGACGGGCCTGGAAGCGCAAGGTGCTATTGGCTCCATCCGGGAAGACGGTCCAGGTGACCGTGATACTATTCCCCACCGCTACCAGGGTGGTCGGTGCCAGCCCGGAAACATGCGTCAACCCGCCATCGAAGATCAAACCCGTCGGCAGCGCATCGCCGAGGATGACATCGAAGGCATCGGCCAGGCCGACATTCTGCACGACCAGGGTGATGGTTACCACCTCGTTGGCGGCGGCTTGGGATGGGACTATCGTCTTCGCCACCGTCAGCAGCGGCTCCACCACGTCGAGGATAACCGTGTTCGAGCTGACCAGACTGCCACTGCCTACCTGGAGGGTGGCGGCATTGGGCAGGCTGGTCTGGTTGGCGGGGAGACCGCTGTTGCCGGGGACATCAAGGACCCGCAGCGCCAGGCTGATGACGAAGCTGTTGTTGGCCGGGTTGTTATCGGCCGTTACCGTGATCGTGCCGAAGTCGATCTGGACATCCTGGCCGTTGGCGCCATCGCCGGCCGGTGTGACCGTCGGTGTGGGGACACTGCCGCCAAAGCCGGTGGTATCCACGGCCACGCTGCCGCCCACATAGGCCATCCCTGTCGGTACCACATCGATGACCTGGAGCGAGGGCATCGTCCCTTCCGGCAAGGTGATCAACAGGCTGTAGGTTACCACTTCGCCGATGGTGACATCGGTTCCGGTGGTGTGCGCCGCCGATGTGCTCAGTACGGTTTTGGCTATGGTATAGCCACCGCTGGTAACGCTCGCGCTGCCCTGAAGCTCGTAATCGTTCAGACCGCCGCCGTCAAGCAGGCCGTTACCCGATGTGCGTTCCTGGAAGGTGGTGCCGTTCTGGCTGCTCCAGGTGACGACCGCCGTGTTGACGATGAGCTGACTCGGCTCCACGCTTGGGGCCAACTCGGCCCGAAGGGTCACGGTGATGCCGGTCCCCAAAGGCAGGTCGAAAGTACCATCGGCCAGAGCAGGCACCCGCAGTACCCCGCTGCTGATCTCGGCCGAAGGTGCCGGAATGCCCACGGCCGTTACGTTGACGACGATGGGGTTGACCAGATGGGCCGGAATGGGGTCGAGGACGACCGCATCGAAAGCGCCGGCGCCGCTGGTGGCGGCATGGGTGATGGCGATGGTATAGGTCACCAGGTCGCCGGCATCGATGGGCAGGGGCGGCACAACCGTCTTGGTGATGCTTAGAACGGGTTCGACCAGGACCAATGAGTCGCCGGCGGTCAGAGCCGTTTGGGGAACACCCAGGGCATTGTGATGGTTGAGACTGGCCGTGTTGGTGCGGGTTTGGCCGCGCTGATTGCCGATGACGTTGGCCACGGTGGCGCTGAAGGTGATCTGGGCCGGGCTGGCAATGACGGTGGCATTGCCGAAATTCCAGGTCAGGGTAACCGGAGCACTGCCGTCGTTGGGCGAGCTGACCGTAAACGCGGGCGTCGTCGCAATGCCGTTGACGGCCTGATCGCCGTTGTAAATCAGACCTGCGGGCAGGATATCCTGGACGGTCAGATTGCGGATCACGCCCAGCGGACTGGTAATGGTGAGGGTGTAGAAGATGGTATCGCCGATGGTCGCCTGGGTGATGCCACCGTCGGTTTTGGCAAAGGTGGGGGCATCCACCGTGAAGGTGGCCGAGGCGGTATCCTGGCTGCCGTCTACGTTGATGCCGGGCGAGTCGTCATAGACGCGCTCGTCTGCGGAGGCGCCATCCAGGCTGCTCCAATCGGCATCCACCGTGTTCGTGTGGGGGCCGTTGACGAAGAGCGTTCCCAGGGCCGTGGCCGTATAGGTGCAGCTGATGCTGCCGCCGACGGGGATGTCCCAACTGCCGGAGGGGATGCCATCGAAGGTGACCGTGTTGCCCACAGGGGTGGCCAGGCCGGGCAAGACGACGTTGCCCGGTTGCAATAGACAGCCGATCAGCGCCGTGAAGCTGACACCCTGGGCCAGGGTATCGACAACCGTGACATCGTAGGCCGGGCTGGCGCCTGTATTCGTCAGGACGAAGGCGTAGGTCAGCAGCGTCCCCGCCTGCACACCCGTTGTCGGTGTGACCGTCTTCGTCGTCGTGATCTGAGCTTCGATGACCGTGACCGTCTGGGCGCCGCCGGCCACGGTGCGATTGGCGCCCAACGTGGGGTCATCGTAGATGAGATCGGCCGTGTTCTGCAGGGTGACCCCCTGTTGGTTGGCCGTGATGTTGAGCACCCGGGCGACCACCTGGAGCAAGAACTGGTTGTTGCTCGTGCCGTTGCCGGGACCGGAGCCGTTCGTCTGGACGTTGCCAAAGGTGAAGGTCAGGATGCCGCCGGCGCCGACGGTACAGCCGGAACAGGTCGGTGGAGGTAAGAGACCGTTGTAATCGGCCGCCAGGAGACCACCGCTGCCGGCAGCTGTTGTGATCACCTGATGACTGACATAGCCCAATCCGGTGGGCAACACATCGGTCAGACGCAGATTCTGGGTGGTGCCCTCGGGCAGGGTGACCAGCAGGTTATAGACGATGGTGGCGCCGATGGTGTACTGGAGCGGACTCGGCGCCAGTTTGCTGAGGGTCGGTCGGTTTAGGGTGGTGTTGACGTTGCTCGTGCTGACATAGTCATTGAGGCTGCCGACCACACCGGAGCCGTTACGCTCGCCCGTAGCCGAACCGTCCGGACCGGGCGTGTTCGAGCCGGTCGGATTGCCCACGGTCCCGGAGCCGGGCAGGCTGGTGTAGGTGAGATTGGCCGTGTTGGGGATGGTCAGGCCGGCAAGGGCCGTGCCGATCACCCGGGCGGTGATGTCAATGGTGACCGTTCCTCCGGGGTTGAGGCAGGTGACCGTGGCCGTCACGGTCTGGCCGAGGGCGCTACCGCTGAAGGTCGAAGGTGTGCCTCCACAGGCGCCACCGGTGGTATTGCCGGTAATGCTCTGGAAGAGCAGGTTGCTATCGAGGACATCGGTGATGACGATATCAAAAGCGGCCGCCGCATCGCCTCCGCTGGCCGTGTTGCCGTAGGTCAGGCGGTAGACCACCGTGTCGCCGGCATCGCCGGGGGCCGTCAAGACCGTTTTCGCCAGATTCCGGATGACCGGCTCGGCGATGCGGACGCCAATGCTACCGGACGTGGCTACGACCGTGCCCCCGGTCAGAAATTGAAAGTCGTTGCTGGGGGTCGTGGCCGAAGGGGCGCCGGTGGCATTGTTGAAGGCCTGGTTGCCGGTGATGTTCTCGACGAGCGCATTGAACTCGATGACGATGAATTCGCCATCGGCATCGCTATCGGCATTGAGCACATCCCCCAGTTTGAAGTAGGGGTCATCGCCGCTGCCGTAGTTATCATCATCGGTGGTGGAACTGCGCGAAACGGCCGTATCGGGCAACGGACAGGTAGGCGTTACGTTGCCGCTGTTGCCGACGATGTTCAGGTTCGTGCAACCGGGCAATCCCGGTGTGATGGTGGACGAGCTGATCCCGGCCTGATTGGCGACGAAGGCCACCATGGCCGTGCCGTCATCGAGAAAGCGCAATCCGGAGGGTAGCCGATCGCGCCATTGCAGGTCGGTCACATTCCCTTCGGGCAGACCGACGACCAGGCGATACCGGATGATCTCGCCGATGGCCACCCGTTCGGTCCCGGCTACCAGGGTGGTGTGCGCTTCCGAGGTGGCGACGATGCTCTTGCTGAGTTGCGGCGCGTTGAAGGTGACCGTGGTCTGCCCGGTGGCAGCGTATGTGTTGGCGCTGCCACCGGGGTCGCCCGTGTTCCCGGTTCGTTCGGTCGAGACGGGATCATAAGGGGATTGCGGTGTCGTGACGGCGCCGGGAAGGCCGGTCCAGCGCACATCGGCCTGATTGAGGAAGGATTGGCCCAAGGGTACGCCCGCATCGACGGTAACCCGGAAGCGAATGGTGCTGTTCTGGCCGAGGGTTAGGGTGTTCCAGGTCACGGTAACGGTGCCGCCGGCTTCGGTCATCGTGGTCGGTGCCGTCCCGGAGACATGCTGGAGCGAAGCCGGCACGTAGGTCAAGCCGGTCGGGATGACGTCGGTGAGCACGAGATCGAAGGCATCGGCATTGCTGGCAGCCGTGTGTTGCACCGTCAGGGTAAAGGTAATGGTGTCACCTGCATCCACCGTCGTGGGGGTCGCCGTCTTGCTCACCTGCAGGGTAGGCTCGACAAGGGTAACATTTGGAGCGGCTGCCGTGCGCGTGCCCTGGGACCACGACCATACGGCGCTATTGTTCAGGTTCACCCCGCGCACATTGGCCGTTGTGTTCAAGACAACGACCTCGTACACGACGGTGAGCGTTTCCGCCGTGGCATTGTTCGTGTCGTTGTTGGTCACCGTGCCCAGGGTGTGCGTGATGGTGCGTCCGTTATTCGTCACGGTGGGGTTGATCGGATCGTTACAGGCGTCGGCAAAGGTGCCGATACTCGTGCTGAGCGCAGCCGCAGCCGTGATCCCGGCGCAACGCACGTAGGCCAGGCCCACATCCAGGGTATCGGCCAACGTAACGCCGGCGCTGGTGCCTTCGGGCACGGTGATCGTCACCGTATAGGTGATGATCTCGCCCACGGCGACGTTGGTATCGGTCGTATGGGCCTGATTCGTGCCCGTAATGGCTTTCGTGATCGTCGGCGAAGCCAGGGTGAGGCGGGCCGTATCGCTCAGACGGCCGTTGAACGCCGGCCCGGCCGTGACAAAGTTGGCCCCGCTTTCGGATCCCGTATAGCGGACGAGATCGGCCGTGTTGTCCAGGAGCGCGTTCGGTTGCACCGCCGTCGGCAGGACCACGTCATAGGTGATGATGGCGATATTGGTCCCGTCGGTGATGAGGCCGTTGGCATCGTAACCGGGACCCAAGGCGCCCAGAGTGCTCGGTGGAGGATTGGAATTGGCGGGGTCGACCAGTTCGATCCCGGTGGCACCGAACAAGTCGCTCAGCGTGCCTGTATACGAAAGCGGCGCACCGGCCCCGTTTTGCACGCACAGATTGCTCACATCCCCCAGCCCAATGCCGGCCGGCAGCGTGTCCTTGACCGTGATGTTATAGGCTCCGTTGACACCGCTACCGATGTTTTCGATGACGATGGCATAGGTGACCCGATCGCCGGCATCAATCCCGCTCAGGTTGCTGTTGAACGTAGTGCCCAGGTTGCCGGAATGGACCGTCCCGTTCAGGCGGCTGCAGCTTCCGGGTGCGTTCACCGTCACCCCCGGCGGCAGAACGCCGGAGGGGCTGAAGACGGCCTGGCCGTGGGGCGTGCCGTTTTCGTTGTAGGCGGCAATGACGCCCTTGCGCAGGTCCAGCTTCGGTTCGGTCAACCGGATCTGGAGGATGGCATCGACGATCAGCTCGCCGGCATTCGTCGAACCGTGTTGCACGCGCAGCTGATTGGTCAAGAACAGACCGTCGGCAAAGGGGTCGTCAGAAGCGGTAACGGTGAACAGGATGTCGATTGTGCGCGGGGAGTCGTCCGGGTTATCGTAGGATCCGTAATCAAAGCGAATGCTGTTGGCGACGGCATCGGTGGTGATGGTGGGCACAATGCCGGAGAGGGAGTAGAACGTATCGTCTGGGCCGAACTTGGCCGCGCCCGCCGGGGGCGGCGTGGCGCTGACGGTAGCCACGAAAGGTGGGGTTACCTCCGTCGCCGCAAAGACCGGCAAGGGCAGATAATCGAGCAGCCGCAGGTTTTCGACATCGCTCGACGGCATGACAAATTGCAGGCGATAGGTGAGGGTGTCGGCGGCAGCGATCCACACATTCGTGCACGGCTGCGGCGAACACACGGCGCCGTTGATGGCATACACCGTTTTGCTAGGCTGACCGGTGACGATAACCACGCCGGCGCCGCTATCATCGGCTTCGCTCTGGCCGTTCGGTGTCAGATCCGCCACCGCCAGCAGGTCACCGGTCACGGTGACGGCATTGTCGAGGACATCCCCCTGGTCAACCGAAGGGTCGCCGGAAGGGTACGTATCGCTGAAGTCTTCCTGGATAACGGTGCGAAAACGCAGGGTGGCCGTTGTCGGTCCGCCGTTGAACAGGTCGCAATCCGGGGACGGACCGCCCGTGCCACCTGCCGGCACACAACCACCCAGGACCTGACCATCAAGCCCTCGATCGATCAGCTCCTGCGAAACCACAAATAAAACGTTGGTTGTGCCTGTGCCGGGACTGTCAAGGGTGACGGTGTAATTGGAGGCTGCCATGGTGCCGCTGCTGGTGTTGCCGTGTTCGGTTACACTCAATGTGGGGATGAAACCGGTATCCCAGCGCTGGCCGTCGGAGAACGTATCGCTGATGACGAGGGTGGTGAAGGCGAAAAAGTCGGAGATCTGAACATTGAGGGTGTATTCAAGGGTATCGCCGGGGCTGGCACCGGGTGCGCCTGTGTCGTTGACAACGGCCACGCTTTTTTGGATGGCAATGGATTTATCCGTCAGGATATGCTGGGCCGGACCCGCCGCCGCGTTGTCCGTTCCTCCCGGATCGCGCGAATCGAGGGGTGTCCAATCCCCCAGGGCTTGAGCCTGGTTAAGCGAGATGACATCATCGCCGCTGGTGGGATCGATGACGAAAGCGTTATCGGCATCGAATTGGGGGACAAAAAACTGCACGGTGAACGTGGCGTCATTGCTGCCGGCCCCGCCGGTCACCGAGGCAAAGCGGACCACGACCTGGTTCGCCGGCGGATTCGAGGGCATGCCCACGGGAGGCTGGCTGACGATCGTACCGCTCGGATTGATGCCCGTTACGCCCAGATAGGCCACATTGTTCGGCAAAATGTCGGTGACATCGAGATCGGTGATGGTTTGACCGTTGGCGATGTCCACCGTCACAACCCACGTGCGTGGGAAGTTGGGGCCGGTGGCCGTTTCGTCTTCGGGTCCGTTATAACTCTTGGTGATGGTGAGCAGTTGGGGGGTAACCGCCGTGGTTGTCTGCGCGCCGATGATCGACGGATCGGTGGCAGGATTGTCCAGAGGGTCGTTGCCGTAACGAAAACCCCCGCGTGCGGTGATGGTCAGGGGTGTGCCCAGATCGGCCAGATTGCTCAAGGTGGCGTTGACCGCTACGGTGGCAGGCGGTTGTGGCGCCGTGAAAGAGCCGTAGGGGAGCTGCAAGACGACCAGTTTGTTGCCAGGCGTACCGCAGACCGCAACCGGATTGCCCGTCGTATCCACGGCGTAGGGGTGGTCCACACAACCGAAGCCATCGTCCGGGAAGGTCAGCGCGATGGCCGTTACGGGCTGGCCCAGATACGTGGCACTCAGGAAGTCAATGCCATCATCCACGGCCGCACCGGCGCCATCGGCGCCGATGACGGGGAAAATGAGGTCGATATAAGGCCCATAGCCCACGTCGGTCGGGGAGGTGTTGTCGAATGTCACGGTAAAACTGAAGTTTTCCCCGATGAAGACGCCGCCTGGCCCATCGAGCGTCACGGTAGGCACGGCCGCCAGCGGCGCTGCCCATATCATGCGTCCCGGCCGTATTCCTCCTACCAAACCGAGCAGGATGCTCAGGATGATGACCAGATGTCTTAGCGGCTTTGCTCGCCGCATGGGGACTTGTCGGCGAGAAGGTCTACAGGGCAAGCTTGTGATCACCATGGCCGTCCTTTCCTGGTAAGGGGTTTTTCAGGGAAGTCAGACAGGAAAGCCTTTATCACCTTAGAAAGACGCAAGAGAACGATTCAGGTTACTCAGCGGTCGGCGGGCGCGGTTCGGGTGGCGGTATCCCGATCTGCTCTGCCCGTTCCTTGTTCCGCCTGCGGTTGCTTCATCCGGGATAAAGGGTTTCGAAACCGACGAAAAGGTAGCCACAAGAAGGACAAGAGCCGCTAAGGGCAGCATAGCATACGTAAAGCGAGGGTCTACGCCCATCCGGCCAGGATCGAGATCCAAATAAAACCGGGCGCCCTCGCGGAGGATGCCCAGCCGGAGTGCTTTGGGGCAGAAGAGAAGCCGCTACGGTCGCACCATGCCTGAGGTGTCGATGTTCACCGCCTGTCTCAGATCGAAGATGGTATCGTACAAAGCCTGCAAGACGTACTTGGGATTGTGGGCGAAGCTGCCGGGATCCTTCTGCCAGTACTGGTAGTTATAGGCCGCCCGCAGCAACCGCGGGGTCCAGGCATTGAACCCGGTGGTTTCGTCGGCATCCTTCACGCCGTTGCAGTTTGTATCTACGAAGAAGTAGGGATAGGCGTGCTCATCATAGACGAGGCAGCGACCGGTCATTTGCTGGGCATAGCGCTTGAGGCCGTCGTACAGCTTGGCCGCCATCGTCTCGCCTTCGTAGTAGATGCCTTCTGTCGTGTTACCGTCGCCGTCGTAGTCGGCAAAGCTGGTGGGGAAGCGGATGTTACGCAGGTCGGCCGGGGTGTTGACATTGGGATGGCAGGTCCGGCACTCCTGGTATTCGACCTCCAGCCGATGGGTGCTGTGGCATTCGACGCAGGAATCGTAGGTGGGGACGTGGGTGTTACGCCCGCGATAGGTCAAGCCTTCGTATTGGTAGATGCCCTTTACGTCGTTGCCGAACAGCGTGGCCCCGGCTGCGAAGTAGTGGATGTTCAGGAAGCGCAGGGTGGCACTCACCCCATCCGGCGGCAAGCCGGCCGTGGCGGCGTTGACCTGCACCGTCGAGGAGCGACCCTGAGGGCACAGCAGACACAGGTTGTTGTCGCGGTCGGCCAGCGAGACCGTGGCGCCGCTGGGGAAGGTGACCTGATTGACCGTGTATCGCGCCCAGGTCTGCAGATCGCTGTGGCAGGTCGAGCACATCAACCCGTTGGAAGGCTTGCCGGAGATGTTGACCCCTTCGCGCAGGAAGAAGGGCACCCCTTCGGCCGTATGGCAGCGGCTGCAGCTACCGGGCACGACACCGGTATCATCCCAATGGCGGAACGCTTCCTTGGAACCGGCAAAGTGGCCCGGATCGTCCCGGCGGGCATTGGTCATATCCACCGGCGGTGTGATCCGGGTATTCAGGTCGGCGATGGAGTCGTGCAACAGTTGGATGATGTACTTGCCGCCATGAGCGAAGGTCCCCGGATCCTTCTTCGAGACCTGGTAGTTATAGGCAGCCTTCAACAACCGGGCCGTGAAGGCATTGTAGCGGTTGGCCGACGTGTTCTCGCCCGGATCGACCTGGCCGTTGTTGTTCGTGTCGACGAAGAAATAGGGATGGGTGTTGGGGTCATAAACGATAGGCCGCCCGCTGACCTGTTCGGCATAGCGGCGGATGGCGGTATAGAGCAACGTTTGCAGACCGTTGATCTCCTCCCCGATCCCTTCGGTCGTGTTGCCGTCACCGTCGTAATCCACGCGCGAGCCGAGCATACGAATGCGGGCCACATCGTCGCCGCTCGTCACACCGGGATGGCAGGTCGCGCATTGGGCGAAGTCGATCTCCAGGCTGTGCATGTTATGGCAGCTATAGCAGGTGTTGTAGCTCTCGACATGCGCATAACGCGCATCGTAGCTCTTGCCGGGGTACTCATAGCCGCCCTTGACCAGGGTGCCGTATTGCGTCGCTGCCGCTGCGTAGTAGTGAATGTTCTGGAAGGTTATTCCCGCATCCACCTGATCCTCATGGGCCAGATTCCGACCGGCCAGATAAGCCTCAACCTGCGGCCCCCGACTGGCGTCCCTGATGGCACTCCATGCAGCGCGACTCATCGCCCAGGTCGGCAATGGTGATGCCCGAAGGGAAGGTCACGCTCGTTTTGGTCAGGGTGACGTGATTATGGCAGGCCACACAGTCCACCGTGGTGCCCAACGGCGAGGCCCGATCGACAACGCCCGGGGTGCTGCCATCGGCACCGAGGAAGTCCTGATAACCGATGGAGCTGTGGCACTTGGCGCAGGCCACCGGAATCGAGCCATCCGCATCCCAGCGGCGGAACGCCGGCGACATAATGTCGTTGTGCGGGGAAAATGCCCAGGCATCCTGGAACGGAACGGCTCGTACCACCGGATTGCCGCATACCGAAACCTGACGCGGCATATACAGCGTGTAGGCATCAAGAGGACCTACGGGCCCCTGCGCTTCGCAGCGAAGCAGGGGAGGGATGGTGGAGGCTACCGCCTGACCGCCGGTTGCCCACAGCCCTATGGCAACCGCCAAAAGGAAAACGGGTACGAGGTAGCGTGTTTTCATCGGCTCACATTCCTCCTTCTACCATGAAAAGAGCGGTGATACGTTGATGGAGGGCGGACCTGGTTGCAACCGAAGCGAGGGCGCACTCCGTTCCCACGCATTCGGTCTCAGCTTGAACTCAGGCAGGCACCTCAAATTATAGAAGGATGAGTATCAGGGCTATATGATCTCCGTCACTTAATCCAAGATTAAAAAGCGAGGCTCATGTTCAAAATGGGTGCAACCCCACAACTGCAATAACTTGAACCTTAGCAACCGAGAACCGGGCGTCGGTGCCGCCCCAAAGCCCGCAACGCCTGTGCCGGAGCAGAGACAAACGAAAAAAGCTCCCTTCTCCGATCCGTTATCGGTGATTTCCGTTCGATTCCGGCCATTTCGTTGCTTGTCCACCCCTTAACTGAGCCTGTAGGTAACGGTGAATCCGCCGCACGTTGGTCACGGCCGCCGAACCGATCACCAGGCAAGCCACGCGGAAACGTCCGCCTTACCCGTGGAACTGATTATGGCAGTGGTCACCGTTTCAACGGCCTTTAGTCCAACTCGCCAAACCAACCGCGGCGTATCAGCAGCTTGACCAGCTCCAGCACCGGCACGATAGAAGAGGCGGCCAAGACCAAGATAAGCCAATCGCGCAACGGCAGGCTAAACGTGCTGAACGGCTCCTGCAGGAAGGGGAGATAGACGATCAGGAGCAACAAGAACCCTTCCCAGAGGACGGCCAGGTTCAACCACTTGTTGGCAAACGGTCGGTAAAACGCGGAATGGCGATAGGAACGGAAGCTATAGGCTTTGAAGAACTCGATCAGCACTAAACAGACAAAAGTCATGGTCATGGCCTCGGCGGCTGCCAACCCGGCGTTCAAAGCCCAGGTGAAGATGGACAGGTTCACCATCGCCGACCAGATACCGCCGGCAAGGATGAGGGTGTTGACAGGTCGGGTGAAGATGCCCCGCCGCGGGTTGCGCGGCTTGCGCCGCATCAGATCGGCATCGGGTGGGTCGACAGAAAGAGCCAGGGCCGGCAGGCCGTCCGTGGCCAGGTTGACGTACAGGATCTGCACCGCCGTCAACGGCAGAGGCAGACCCAGCAAGGTGGCCATACCCATGAGCAGGATTTCGCCCGCGTTGGAGGAGAGCAGATACATCAGATACTTCTTGATGTTATTGAAGATGATCCGGCCTTCCTCCACCGCCGCCACGATGGAGGCGAAGTTGTCGTCCAGCAACGTCATCTCCCCGGCTTCTTTGGTCACCTCCGTGCCGGTGATGCCCATGGCGACCCCGATGTCGGCTTTTTTCAGCGCCGGCGCATCGTTGACGCCGTCGCCTGTCATGGCCACGACATACCCCTTCTTTTGCCAGGCGGTCACCACGCGCAGCTTGTGGGCCGGGGCGACGCGCGCATACACAGCAATGTCCTGCACCTGGCGTTCTAACTCATCATCGCTCATGGCGTCTAGATCCGTCCCACTGACGGTTTTTCCGCCGTTGAGCAGGCCCAACTCGCGGGCGATGGCCTGCGCCGTGATGGCATGATCGCCGGTGATCATGACGACCTCGATCCCAGCCTGCTTGCATTCCTCCACCGCCTCTTTGGCTTCCGGGCGGGATGGGTCGATCATGCCGATCAGCCCCAGGAAGGTCATCCCCTCCTCCGCATCCTGGAGGGTCACTCCCGGTTTGTAGGCGACGGCCAGAACGCGCAAAGCCTGACCGGCCATCTGCTGCGCAATCGCCAAGATCTGCCGGCGGCCCGCAGCATCCAGAGGAACCGCTCCGTCCGGACTCACCACCTGGGTGCATGCCTCCAGGATGACCTCCGGAGCTCCTTTGGTATAGGCGACCGGACCGTCGGGACCATCGTGGACCGTGGTCATGCGCTTCGTTTCCGAGGTGAAGGGGATCTCATGCACGCGAGGGTATTGCGCCTCCAGGTCTCCTTTGAGCAGGCCGGCCTTGGCGGCGGCTGTCACCAGGGCTCCCTCGGTGGGGTCGCCTTTGACCTCCCAGGCGCCGTTCCGCCGGGCGATCGTGGCGTCCGAAGCGAGAGCGGCGGCTTGCAACACCAAATGCAGGGAAGAAGACGGCTCAACCGGCCTGCCGTTCTGCAGGAACTGACCCCGCGGTTCGTAGCCCTCACCCGTGACGTTCAGCGTCCGGCCCGCCACGTAGACCTGACGGACGACCATCTCACCGCGGGTCAGCGTGCCCGTCTTGTCGGTGCAGATGACGTTGGTACACCCCAGGGTCTCAACGGCCGGAAGACGGCGGATCAAGGCGTTACGGCGAACCATCCTCTGTACGCCGATCGCCAGGGAGATCGTGACCACGGCCGGTAGGGCTTCCGGCACCACGGCGACCGCCAGCGCAATGCCGAAGATGAACATGTCGATAAAGGCCTGTCCCCGCAGGAGCCCGAGGACAACGATAAGGGCCACGACCACAAGCGCAGCCCGCACCAGGACATGCCCCATCCGGTCGAGATTTTCCTGCAACGGCGTCCGCTCGGTTTCGACCGTCTGCAACATCTCGGCGATCTTGCCGAATTCGGTCTTCATCCCCGTGGCCACCACAATCCCGCGGCCTCGTCCGTAGGTTACGACGGTGCCGGCATAGGCCATGTTGTTGCGATTTCCCAAAGGTAGCTCCGCTTCCGGCAACGGTGCGCTGTGTTTTTCGACCGGAACGGACTCACCGGTAAGAACGGCCTCGGCGATCTGCAAGTTCACCGCTTCGATCAATCGCAGATCGGCGGGCACCTTATCGCCAACCTGCAAGATGACGATGTCGCCGGGGACCAAGTCCCGGGCCGGAAGGCGGATCTCCTCTCCATCGCGCAACACGGTCGCCACCGGCGCGGCCAGCTCACGCAGAGCCTCCAGAGCCCGTTCGGCCCGGTACTCTTGAATAAATCCCAGAACGACGGAAAAGAGGACGATCACGGAAATGGCAATCGCCTCCACGCCATGACCGAGAAAGGCCGAAAGCGCCGTGGCCACCAGGAGGATGATGAGGAGGACGTTTTTGAACTGGGCCAACAGCAGCGCCCACGGCGAGATACGGCGGGTGGCTTCCAGTTCATTGGGCCCGAATTCCGCCAGGCGCCGAGACGCTTCCGCCTCGGTAAGTCCGGCAGGGCTCGATGCCAGTCGCGAGTAGATGGTTTCAATGGGCACGTTGTGCCAAGAAGGGGGGTGTTCCATAGTTCTACTTCAGGGCCATCTTGTGCTGCGATGAAGACCGCGACAATGCGGTAGACGATCGCCAACTGGAAGCGGCGGTGCGAGGGGAGCACAGTGCGGACGCCGGCGGCCGTATACCTTGCCGGCGCGCCGCCGCAAGCCAGAGGGCTTACTTCCGCCGGTAACGCACGCGCGTGGGGGACGGCCGCGCCGCGCCCAGGCCGTAGACAGGCCTGGGATCCCGGTCCACCAGCTCCAACTCGAACTGCTGGAAAAGCAACGCCGTGATCACCATCATCTCGTTGTTGGCAAAGTTGACCCCGGCGCAGCGGTGGATCCCGCCGCCGAAGCCGATGAGCGCAAAGCGATGCTGGGCATCCTCGGCCCGATCCGGCGCGTAGCGGGAAGGGTCGAACCGCTCCGGGTCGCGGAACACGGTCGGCAGGCGATGCGCTACCCCGGCCATCACCATGACCAGCCAGCCCTTGGGCACCACGTAATCGCCGACGTCCAGGTCCTCCTCCACGTAGCGCATCAGCAGATCGGCCGATGGATGCAGCCGCTCCACCTCCCGCACAGACCAGGCCAGGTATTGCATCTGGCGCAAGATGCCCCCTTCGATGCGCGTGCCCGGGGGCAAGTAGTGCGCGATCTCGGCGTCCACCTGCTGCTTGGCCTCAGGGTGGCGCAGCAGTTCGATAATCGTCCAGGCGGCCTGGCCGGTGGTCGTCTCATGCCCGGCGAACATCAGCGCACGGATCAGGCTGCTGATGGTCTCGTCGTCCATGGGCCGGCCGTCCTTCAGCCGGCCGTTGACGAAGTCCTGCAAGAAGTCGTTATACTTCTCGGGATTCTGGCGCCGCTCGGCGATGATGGGCGCCAGGATGCGCGCCATCCTGGCCTTGGCCCGGTCGCGGCGGATATGCTTGGGCAACGGCCAGTCGGGCGGCGTCGCCAGATCGATGCTCTTGCCCAGCACGGCGTATTGTTCCCAGAACTCGCGGCCGGCCCGGCGCTGAAAATCCTCGCCCATCAAGGCGTAGCCCGCCACGTTTTGCACCAGCTTGCCGATCGCCGCCGTCAGCTCCAACTTGCCGGACTGGCCCAAGCCATCCAGCCAGCGTTGCACGACGTCCTGCATGATGCGCACGTACTGGGCCATCTTGGGGCCGGTGAACGGCGCGTAGAGCACGGGCCGCTGTTGCTGATAGGTCTCCTTGGAGGCCAGAAACGCCACATGGCCCAGAGCGGCGGCCAGGCTGCGATAGGGCTTGTCCATGGAGAGCTTGTTGTCGGTCTCGGTGAAGAAGATCTGGTGCAGATCGGGACCGATCAGCGCCGCCACGGGTTGGGGGCCCAGCCTGAACCCGAAGACCGGGCCGTACGTCCGATAGCCGCGCCAGATCAGTGCGGCGCGATCCTTGTTGAATTCCAACACGTTGCCGACCAGGGGCAGGCCGGACAACATGGGGGGAGCAGATTTGGTCATATCATAACCCTCTCAGAAGCGTATTGAAAGCGGCGGCGTGCCGCTGCAAGTCAAACATCGGCAGGGTTCAATGCGCTGCGGCCTCGCGGCGCAACAACGCCGGGCCCAGCCGGTCAATCAACCGACCGACCGCGGCGGCCGGGGCGCGCCGATCGCCCCAGACCACCTCGATGCGACCTGCATAGCGCCGGGCCATGCGCTCGTTGGCGGACGCAGGTCGAAGCAGCGCACCGCATGACCCTGCCGGAGCAGCTCCTCCTGCGTGCTGATGCCGATATTGCCGAATGCGCCTGTGCGTAAACGTTCATATGAACCTCGGGTTGTAGCGCAAAATCCATTTCGCATTTCGGTCTTCGCTAAGTACAGGGCGCCACGGCAAGCATCAGCCGTCTCTTGCGGCCATCCCTTCCATCAGCAGCCGGAGCGCCGCGTCGGCCGCCCGGCCCCAGTCATCGCCGGCCGGGTCGAGCGCGGCCTGCACCACCAACCCCACCCCCAGCGACACGATCGCCAGGGCAGCGACCTCCGGATCCACGGCCCGCAGCGAGCCGTCGGCGATCCCCTCCCGCACCAGCTCGGCGAACGCGGCCCGAAAGCGGCGGTACGGTTCGATGGTGGCCTGCCACACCTCCGGGTCCTTGGCCGCCTGGCGCCAGAACTCCAGGAACATCGGGATCTGGCCTTGGGCCAGGGCAAAGACCGGTTCCACCATCTGCGCCAGGCCGATCAACCGATCGCGCGCGGTCTCCTGCGCACTGCGCGCCGCATGTAACGGCGCGTCTACCCCTCGCAGCCACTGCTCTACCAGGGCCAGGAAGACCGCCTGCTTGCTGGGGAAGTGATGGTAAAACGCGCCTTTGCTGACGCCGGCGCGGACGCAGATCTCGGCCACGCCGGTAGCGTCGTAACCGGCGCGTGTGAAGCATTCGGCGGCAGCCGCCAGGATGCGGTCGCGGGTCTCGTCCCCGCGATGTTGGTGGGTCACGATGGCTTCGATGCAGAGCGGAATGCGGGCAAAAAACTAAACCGACCGGTCGGTTTGTATTGTGTACCAGAACGGTTGGCGCGTCAAGTTTGAAGACTCGGTTCCGGAGTGTGTTGGCGCAAGAGGGGCAGGCAGGCATAACGTTCAAACGTTCTCACCAACAAAAGATAGAACCGAGTCATCTGGCTCGTTGTGCTGGTGCTCACCGTGGGCGCGGGCCGGCTGACGTGGAAGGCCGTGCGCGCCAAACGGCTGTGGGCGCGCCGCTTGCGTCAGACCTCAAGGTTGAGGCATGCCCGAGCAAATCGCGCGCGGCAGCTATCTGGTCAACATGAGTTGCATCGGCTGTCACAGCGCGGTCGGCGCCGATGCATACGGCAAGTACGTCGCCACCTACGGCGGCTGCCCGCGGCTGCCACGGGCGGGACATGACCGGCGTGGAGGCCTCCTCGCTCGGTCCGGCCGTGCCCAACCCGCGCCCGCTGGTCAGCGAACTGACGCTGGAGAGTTCGCCGAGATGATGCGCAGCGGCGTCAAGCCCGACGGTCATCCCTTCCCGGAGGCTATGCCGTGGCAGAACGCCGGCAAGATGACCGACGACGACCCGGCCGCGCGGTATGCCTATCTGACTGCGCCGGTGCCGTGAGCGGCGCGGCGAGGGCCAGGAAACGCAGCCATTACGGCGGGTTTACCGATAAATCGGAGATTCCCCTGCAGTCAGCACGGCCGTGACGACGGCGGCGCCGGCCTTCATGGCAATGGCGCGCTATCTGTACCCGCTACCTGAGTGTGCTGACAACGGCCCAGGTGGCCGGCCGCACCCTCAGCGTGCTCTACGACCCCGGCGATACCGGCGGCACTTCCATCGGCTGCGCCGCCTCCGACTGTCGCCTGTTGCAGGC
>JBBINH010000020.1:0-52351 GCA_037443945.1 Caldilineales bacterium | reverse complement strand
GCGCGGTGTTCCCGTTATTGAGCTGCTGACGGCGCTCAACCCGTTTACGTATATCACGGAGGGCTGGGTGTCGGTGTAGCGGCGGGTGTATCGGTAGCGGTTGCCGTGGGCGTGGGTGTCGGCGTGGGTGTGGGCATCGGCGTGGGTGTGGGGGTCGAGGAGGCAATCGGGGTTGGTGTAGGAGTAGCGGTGGGTGTGGGCGTGGCGGTGACCAGGCCGTAGACAACGCGTAGATAGGGGCCTCGGTCGCCTGCTTCGGCGAAGGCGATGGCATAGCTCGTATGCGTTGTGGGTTGCCACGTGCCGGTAAAGGTGCCTTCAACGTCCCAACGCAGACGCAGGCCGAGCTGGGTCATACCGCCGGGGGTGACGGCCGCCGGGGCAAGGCCGATGAGGTTGTAGGCGTCAAGGGCGAAAGCTGCGTACGAGATGCTGCCGAGCTCGGTGGTATCGAAAAGCCTGAAAGCGGTCCGTTGGAGGCTGCGCGGGTCGGTCAGATTGAGCGGTACGACGACGAGGTCGCTGCGGCCCAGGTTGTTGCTTTTGGCCGTGCCGTAGAGGGCAAGCTCAGCTTGGAGAATGGTGGCCGTGGCGGGGATGGCGCGCGTGTCACAGGTGATGACGCCGCGTCGGAGACGAGTGAATGTATCGGTGTCGGCGCCACTGGCCAGCCAGGCAATCCGACCCGAAGGGAGCGTACTGTTCGCGTGGGTACCACTCCCGTTTTGGGGTCGGCAAAGGATTCGGCCGTCGCCACACGGTCGACATAGCCATCCGT
Source organism: Caldilineales bacterium (assembly GCA_037443945.1). Classification (GTDB taxonomy): domain Bacteria; phylum Chloroflexota; class Anaerolineae; order J102; family J102; genus SSF26. The sequence continues at coordinate 51,573 of JBBINH010000020.1, read as the reverse complement.
GGAGGTGGTTTCGGGGCTCGGATCGGGGCGACAGACGAATTCCTGACGGATCCAAACCGGTGTGGCTGTGGGTGTGGGTGTTGGTGTAGGCGTGCGATAGGTGGCGGGGAAGGAAGCGCACTCGGCCCTCAGGATGTGTTGGGGGATGGCCGGTTGGCTATTCGGCCCGGAGGTTGTGGTCTGCGCAGAAATACCGGCATGGCGGAACGCCAGGGCAAAGACGTTGGCCTCGAAAAGACGCAGCCGCAAACGCACGGGTTGCCCGGCAAGGTCGGCCAGCGTGGCCGGTTCCGGCCACGGCACGACAGCATCGACCGCATTCCCTTGCAAACGCACGGACTCAAAGCCGGGCCATGTCTGACCGTCTATATCGAGCAGGCTCACTTCCACATAGCCGTCGGCAGCGGTCATGAAATTGAGGGTGAGTTCATCGCCGGCAAACGTAAACGGCTTGGTGATCATCTCGCCGACGCCGCCACAGGTAGCCAGAGCGACAAAGCCATCGAGTCGCTGGCGTAAACGATAGATGCCACCTTTGTCGCTTGCCTGCCAGCGGGCGAGTGTTTCCGGTGAGCTATAAATGCTCTGGTATTGACCGTCGAAATAAGCGCCCAAACCATGCGTACGCGGGAGTCCGATGGCATATTGATAGATTTCGTCGCCTTCTCGGATCATACCGTGTCCCATGCTGACCATGAGCAAATTGAGGCCATCAACAGGACCACGGGATACATAAGCCGGAAAGCTGTCGGCCTGAGGATAACGGCGCCAGTGATAACCATCGCGACTGGTGGCCAACTCTACGGCAAATTCGCCGTCATTCTGGGTGAGCGCAGGAGGTTGCGTGTTAGCTGTGTAATGATAGTACAGGGTCGGGAAGGCAAGATAGGTATGCGGCGCCCAGGGATAAGGCATGGCCGCGGTATGGTAGATATCCACCGTATAGGGTTCGCCTCCTTGCCAGGTCCTCCAGTCATTTTCACCGGCTTCCATAACCCGGGGCAATTCCGTGGTCAGCGTATACATCGGCCCCGAACCGTTGGGGCCTTGGATCCAATGCCGGTAGGGATTCGGATTATCGCTCCTGTCAAGCAGGAACGCATTCGCGGCCAGGAGATCGCTTGTCGCTATGGCGCCGTAATGGACGGTCCGGGTGGCATTGGACCATTGCATCCCGTCGAAATCGGCGCGACGGCCTCGCACCAGAAAGACATAACGCTGATTCTCGGCCTCCCACCAGCCCGGATTCTGCGCGTCCAGATGGTAGACATAGCCGTCCTCATGAATCGGTCCTAACCGTTTGGATACGGGTTGGAAAACCAGGCCGTCGGCCGAGACCCCTACCACACCAAACGCACCGTTATATAGATGGCCTATGGCTTTATAGCGATTTTGCTCGTTCCCGTTGGGATCAAAAAGAACAAACGAAATAAATTCGTTTCCATCTTCTAGGCAATTTGTTGATTGTCCGGCAAAAACAACAGAATTAGTAAATATTGGCTTTATCCAGTAAATTCCATCATTAGATAATGCTACACAATACAATCCGTCTCCGCTTTCCTCGTCTTCTTCGTTATAAACAGCACTCAAGCGACGATAATAAAGAATATAATTATACACTTGTCCTTCATAAACTCGTCCATATGGCATAACTTGGCTATAATAGTGATAACCCATATTTTCCCAAGGCATGTCGGGTACGATCACGCGATCGGCAATGAACGGTGGATTAACCACAGCACCCACACCGAAAGAACGTGTCCAATCAATAAGTATATCATCTATAAACAAATAACGATCTGTACCCAAAGTTATTACTTCTGTTTGAGCTTTATTCTCATCAATCAATCCCACGATTTTTATCAAAAGAAATATTAAACACAAAAATACGTATCTTGATCCTTGCATTTTAGTGAAAATGTGAGCTGAACGAGGAAAATAGACGAATTCCCTCAGGCAAAGCCTGTCGCGTCTCAACCCCCCATCGCCAAAAACGACCTCTTTTAGGGAAACGCAGCCGTTGACCCGATCGAGGCAAAAAACATACTTCCCTCTCCGACCGGGCTTGGAGAACCATGGTCATCTCCGGGATGGGTGTAAGCAATCCGGAGGTGTTCCGAAAGCCGCCCGCGAGAGCCAGGCGCTCCTGACCTGTTCACCCTCCATCCTGGCTCGGCGGCAGTCCTAACAGGTCTTCCGGCGAGAGCGGCCCTCCCATGAGTGGCGACCCGGTGAATTGTTTGAGGGGTTGTTTGCTTGTGATGCGTGGCGTTTCGTACTTGCCGATAGGCCGGGTTTTATCCGGAGGGAAAGGCGATGGAATGGGTTCCTTCATACGATGGCTCCTGGATGATTGTGATGAAATCGGCATCGGCGGGTGTTTTTATACCAGATGGTTCGGCAACGGTCAAAATCGCTTACCGAGGGGATATAGAAGGGACGCTTTCACGGTTTCTGATCGCCTTTGTCTTACGACTCAACCGACGGCAGCCATAACCTACCAGCAAGGCGAGACCACTCAATCCCAGCGGTTCCCATAGCGAGAGACGGGATGATGCCGTTGCCGTCAGCTGTGTCAGGTGGACGGCGTTCGGCGTTTGTTTGTTGAGTTGAAAATCGTCCACGGCGAGCCCGTCATCAAATCCGGAGGCATCAACACCGGCCCAACGCAGCCAGATTGTGCCGTTGGGCGGGATGGAAAGGCCGCTAAGGGTGGCGCTCCGAAGGGTGCGGTTGGTGTTACCGTCGCGGGCTCCTTGGCTACCGCCGGTATCGGTCGGCAAGCAATCAAGGGCATCGACATCGGTCCAGGTGCCGGTGTTCAGGGAAGTGGCATCGGTGCTGTACTGAAAGTTGAGGACATCGTCTGTGCCGGTCCCGCGACGCCACTGCTCGCAGGAGTACTGGATGATAAGATGGCCGATGGTACCGCCGGTCTGGTTCTGGAATTGGACACCCAAGATGCTGACCAGACTCTCCGACGAGAGCTCACCGAAGGCGCGGTCGCTGCTGCCGCTGGCGCCGAAGCTGTAGGTATCCCCGGTGTTGCTGCTGCCGGTGCCGGGGGTGTAGGTGGTATTGGCGTTGCTCCCGCTTTCGAGGAAGGTCCAACTGGTGGGGAGGTTGGCCGTGGTGCCGGTACCGCTGGCGACGAGCGTGTCGAAATCCTGCTCATAAGGGCTCAGAGGAAGCAGACTCGCCTGAGCATGTCCCCGTTTGTGTCCGAGGACTGACATTGCGACCGTGCTAACGGCCAGAACAAGGAAGAGATGCAGCCATCCACGGCGGACCATACCGGGTCTCCTTGTATGGGTTGGTATGCGATTGCAAACGACAAGAGCAGCAAGCGGGAAAGGCCGGGAAGAACCCGGGTCTGGCCCGACATTGCAAGGCTATGATAGCCCAGCTTGGGAGCGCGGGCAAATGGCGATGCGAAGGGAGCAGAAGGACCGAAAGAGGGTGCAGGCGGCAGGATGAGAAGGGGGCATCTTTTGCCATGGACCTGAGTTTTGCTATTCTCCCGCATGTGTGTATAATGACGCTGTTGGACGTTTTCAATGCTGTTCCGGAGTACCCATCAGAGCACCGCCAGGCTTGAACGTCGGGCGGTGCTTTTTCGTTGAAGGACGGTTGAGCGTCCAACGTCGTATCAACCTAACCCCATTTGTTTTTGTAGGAGATGTATCCATGACTACCCCAAACACCAAGCGTGAGCGCGGCATCGTCAAGTGGTTCAGCGATGCCAAGGGCTACGGCTTTATCGCTCGCGAGACCGGGGAAGACGTTTTCGTCCACTTCTCGGCCATCGAAGGCAGCGGTTTCAAGACCCTCAAAGAGGGTCAGCGCGTCGAATTTACGGTCGAGCAAGGCAAGAAAGGGCTTGCTGCCGTCAATGTCACTCGTATCTGAGCAGTCATCATGAACGATTCCGCTTTGTCTATTAGCGACGGCATGATCGTAACCTTCCGCTACACGATGCGCCTTGACGATGGCGAAATCGTGGGCGGTGCCACAGGTCCGGAGACGATCACGTATCTACACGGCGAGGGTGCCATCCTGCCCGGTCTGGAAGAGGCCCTCTACGGTCTCAAGGCCGGCCAGCGCAAGAGCATCACCCTGGCGCCGCACGAGGCCTATGGTGAGCTGGACGAGGACGCCTGGGAACTGGTCCCCCTGAACGAGTTCCCACCCGACCTCGAACTCGAACCGGGCATGGCCCTCGAGATCCACGACGACGAGATGGACGAAATCTACGAGGCCTACGTCGCCCAGATCAGCGATGAGGGCGTTCTTCTCGATTTCAACCATCCCCTTGCCGGTGAGACCTTGCATTTCCAGGTTGAAGTGCTGGATGTCCGTCCGGCCACTCCTGAAGAACGCGAACACGGACATCCTCACGTCGGCGGGTACACCGACTGAAGCCATCGCCTCGCCACAGTCAACGCCCAGGAAGCAACTCCTGGGCGTTGGTTTTTTGGGACTTTGTTCCATCCGAGCCTGGATACGTCGGAAGGACCTATGGCACTCTGTATCACCCATGCCACCGTATGGACTCCTGACCGGCGGCTGGACGATACCGCCATCGTCATCAGCGGCGAGCGGATTGCCGCCCTGGGGCCAACTGCCGAGTTGACCTGTCCCCCGGAGGCAACCGTTTTCGATGCCACCGGACTCATCGTTACACCCGGTCTGATCGACCTGCAGGTCAACGGGGCTTTCGGTTACGATCTCACGGCCGATCCCACCGGCATTTGGGAGGTGGCGACCCGCCTGCCCCGCTACGGCATTACCGCCTTTCTGCCGACCATCATCACCTGCCCGCTTGAACGCATCGCCGCGGCGCAGGCAGTCGTTATGCAAGGGCCGCCTGCCGGTTTCGCCGGGGCTGCGGTCTTGGGTTTGCATCTGGAAGGGCCTTATCTCAATCCGCAGAAAAGGGGCGCCCATCCTCCGGCTTACCTGCGGCGGCCGCATCCGGCCGAGATCGCAGACTGGTCGCCGGCCCATGGGGTGCGTCTGGTGACGCTGGCGCCGGAGCTGCCGGGCGCTTTGGACCTGGTGGCGGCGCTGGTCGCACGCGGGGTGGTTGTGGCGGCCGGCCACTCGGCAGCCACTTTTGCCGAAGCCCAGGCCGGCCTGGATGCCGGCATTCGCTACGGCACCCATCTCTTCAATGCCATGTCGGCCTTGGGCCATCGCGAGCCGGGTCTGCCCGGCGCGCTGTTGAGCGATGAGCGGCCGGTGGTGGGGTTGATCGCCGACGGCATCCACAGCCATCCCGCCGTGGTGAAGCTGGCCTGGCAGCTGCTGGGTCGGCGGCTCAATCTGGTGAGCGATGCCGTCGCCGCCCTGGGCATGCCGCCGGGATGCTATCGGCTAGGCAACGGCGACGTATGGGTGGATGAACAAAGTTGCCGCCTGGCCGACGGCACCCTCGCCGGCAGCATCCTCGCGGCCGATGCGGCCCTGCGCAACCTGATGGCCATGACGGGTTGCGGCCCGGAGGCCGCGCTGGCGACACTGACAACGACGCCGGCCGACCTGTTGCAGCTAGGTCACGAACACGGCCGCATCGCCGTTGGCCGGCGTGCCGACCTCGTGCTGTGGTCGCCCACCTGGGATGTGCAGATGACCCTGATCGCCGGCAAGGTGGTGGCGCCGACGTGAAGGATCCCAGGGCTGTGTTTTCGGTGGTCGCAAGCGGCTGACCGACGGTAGCGGGCGAGAACGCCGTCGGTCCGTCCGCAGGGTAAGTTCAGCGCAACGGCGCCAGGGTCAGGGCGCGACCATCGCTCAAGTGGATGATGAGGCTATCGTCGGCCTGCTCGTAGGCCTGGGCCTGGTTGAGCGCCTCCAGAAAGGCCTGCCAGGCCGAACCGGCGCCGCAGGCCCGACGGGTAGTGGCCGTGGCCGTGATGCTCAGGGCGTTACCCTCGACCCGATAGGTGCCGCTGCCCCGGTTGCAATCCAGCCGCAGTTGCAGTTGGCCCGTGTCCGAGAACAAAACGGTATAGCGCAGCGGTCGGTTCACGTTGCTCGTCACGCCATCGGGTGTGGTCAGGGCCGTCCAACGCCAGGTTGTTCCCGCTAGACGCGGCGTTGGGCTGGGGCTGACGGCAACGCTAGCCGGGGTGAAGTGCATCCGACTGCCGTCCTGCAGGCGCAGGATAAGCTCGCCATCGGTCAGGGTATAGGCCGTTACCTGTTGGAGTGCGAGGGTGAAGCGGCTGTCAAGCGAATCGGGTGGACAGGCGATCAGTGTTGTGGCAAGGGGGCCGATGGTCAGGTTTGTGCCCTGGCGGCGGTAGCTGCCCCCGCCCGTATTGCAATCGGCCACAATGCTCAGGCTGCCGTCGCCCGCAAACGTGAGGGTGTAACGCGCAGGGGTTGGGACCGTCAACTCGGTGCCGTCGCCATCGACCAGCTTCGTCCATTGCCATACCACATCGGTTAGCGTCGGCTCCGGACTCGGTACCGGGGTGGCGCTCGCACCTGGTGCGACGGCGCCGGGCGTGGCTGTTGCATCCGGCTCGGCTGCGCCCGGCGTCGTAACCGCGCCCGGCGTTATCCCGGCCGTCTCACCGGCGTTGAACCCGGCCACACGCGTCCCTTCGATATCGAACAGGGTGAGTTCATCGCCGATAATAGTATAAACGGCCGCGCGGGTCAGGGCCTGGAGATAGGCGGTTTCCTGCTCCATGATGCCGGCCGGTTCGGCGCATGCCTTGTCCGTGGTGGTCAGCGCCGCAATGGTCAGGTTGGTGCCCTGTACCTGATAGGTGGCTTCGTAGGTGTTACAGCCGGCCGAACCGCTCAGGCGGCCGTCGGCGCCGAAGGTCAGGGTGATCTGGGTAGCGGCCAACGACGAAACCAAGGCTTCCTCGCCGTTGTGATAGTAGTTCAAGACCCAGGTGGTCCCGATCAGAGCGGCGGGTGGCACGGCGACGAAAACGAGGATCTCGGCCCCGGCGGCGTTACGCAGGGCGAGCCGGCCGTCGCCAAGGGTATAGCCGGCAACGTCGCGCCATGCCTCCAGATAGAGTTGCTCCTGCTCGTTCAGCCGTTCATCGGCGCAGGCCATCATCGTGCTTAGGATCGAGCTGACGGTCAGGCCGTTGCCCTCCAAGCGGTAAGCCGCCGAGTAGGTATTGCAACCGGCATGCCCGCCGAGGATGCCGTTGCTAAACGTGGCGGTGACCTTGACCTGGTCTAAAGCCGGTTGGAGCCGGCCGTCGGTTCCGGCCAGGGCTTCTAACTGCCAGAGAACCCCTTCCAAAGGGGTCGTGGTGCCGCCGGATGCAGACGTGCCCGGTGAAATCTTGGCCACTACGCCGATCAACCTGTAGGTGGGGGCCGTCGTTGCGGTGGTCACGCTTTTCTCAACCTCCAGTTCGTATTCGTAGCCGGGCTCGAAGGCAAATCCGGCAATGGCCGTGGCCGGTAGGGGTTGATAAGCTGTGGCGGGGCTTTCGCGGACCTGGAGGCAGGATTGCGCCGGGGCATCGGGGCAGGGAATCGTCTCGGCGGCAACGTAGAGGGTGATGATGGCGGCGTCTGGTCCAGGGGTGGCAGTCGGTGTCGGCGCCGGGGTGGTTGGCACGACAGAGGGGAGATGACAGGCGGCCAGCAGGACAAGCGCTGAGGCGGCGAGCAGGCGCCAGGCCGTTTGCAGACCGTGCAGGCGTAGCAGAGCGAAAAGAGACATGTCCGGGTGAGCTCCTTTGGTCGCCAAACGACCGTGATGGGGGGCGGATGAAGACGGTCATCTGTGCAAAAGGCGATCGAAATCCGTCTTTCCCGATTATCGGATCCAAAGGGACGATCGGCCAAAAACGGTGCCGCTTCGCTTGGGATTGACGCCAAAGCGGCGGGGAGCGTTCCCCTTCTCGGCAGGAAAGCCGATCGATGCCGCTTTGGGCGGGCAATGCGACCTCGAAAGGCCCCGATGGTTTGGTACTTTTTACGGAAGCATACCATAACCATTACTCTTTGCGCCCGGATGTTCGGGGTCTGAAGGTCCCGAAACGGTGTCATGGCTCCCGTTTCCGCCAGGGCGATAGCGCGGCCCGCCGTGGTGTGTTCAACTTCCCTTGCGGTCGCAACCAGAATTTGACAGCGGCAACCGTGTCAGTATAATACCCTCCATATATCGGTTGTATACAGCCTGTATGATTCCTGCATGCGCTCACCATCCACTTTGGCTGATGGATACCCTGGAGTCCTACCTCGCCACCCAAGCCGAGACAACCCCGTTGGGTAACTCGCAGCTCCTGCGCGAGGTAGCCTATGAGCGCATCAAAGACGCCATTCGTCATGGCATGTTGCAGCCGGGGGAGCCGCTTTCGGAGCCGCGGCTCTCGAAGCTGTTGGGCATCAGCCGCACGCCTGTGCGCGAGGCATTGCAGATGTTGGCGCAAGAGGGGTTGGTTCAGGTGATTCCGGGGCGGGCCGTGACGGTGGCGGCGCCTTCCATGCAGGATACGCTCAACATCATTCAGGTACGCGCCATTCTGGAGCCCGAATTGGTGCGCTTGGTAACGCCGATGCTCGGTCAGGCCGATTTCGAGCAACTTTGGCAGATTTTGGACGAAATGGACGAGGCGGTGCGCCGAGGGGATCGTCAGGCCTGGTCCAAGGCCGATACGCGCTATCACGAATTGCTCAGTGCCCGCTGTCCCAATCAGCTGCTGGGTGAGCTGGCCATTCAAATGCGCAATCGTGTGTCCTACATCCCCCTGGACACGCGTTCGTCGCCGGAACGTCTGGCGGCGTGTACCTACGAACACCGGGTGATCGTCGAGCGGATGGCCGAGCGCGACGCTTCCGGTGCCGAGCAGGCCATGCGTGTCCACATTAAGAACCTGTGGGAAAGTACGTTCCGTCGTTTTCATCCCTCGACCTGATGCCGAGTTCGCCGTTGTTCGCTAGCATCCCTGGCGATGCAAAGGAGGTGAGGCACGTCGTCGACCCGATTTCCTCTTTGTTCCCATCGTTTCGCTGCCGTCTTGTGTTTCCGTCCACGTCACCATTCCTAAGGAGGAGTGCAACCATGTTTCGTCGTTTCTCTGTGTTCGCTCTGCTTGTGGTAGCCGTTGCCTTGCTGGCGGCCTGCGCCCAGGCCACGCCTACTCCGGCACCGCAAGCACCGGCACAACCCCAAGCACCGGCACAACCCCAGCAACCGGCGGCCTCGGCAGTCAAGGAGCTGAAGATCCTGTGGGCACAGTGATCCGGCCGATTATCTGCAACAGATCGGCAACCTATACGAACAGGAGACCGGCATCAAGGTCACCGTTGTCCAGGAGCCGTGGGGGTCATTCTACAACCTCTTTGCCACCGAGATGGCGGCCAAAGGAACGACCTGGGATATGGTCGTGGGTGACAGCCAGTGGCTGGGACAGATGACCACCCAGGGCCATTACGTCGACCTGACCGATTTCCTTGTCAGCACCGGGTTGAAGGATTCGGTGACGCCGGCTACCCTAACCTACTACGGTGAGTATCCCACCGGTTCCGGTCGTTACTGGGCTTATCCGACCGAGGGTGATGCCGATGGTTGGGCCTATCGCAAGGATCTCTTCGAGGATCCGGCCGAGAAAGAGGCATTCAAAGCCCAGTATGGCTATGATCTGGCCCCGCCCAAGACCTACGCCCAGTTGATGGACATCGCCAAGTTCTTCACCCGGCCGGAAAAGGGTCTGTACGGCGTTGCCATTTACACCCAGAAGGACTACGATGCCATCACCATGGGTGTTGAGAACACCATGTTCAGCTGGGGCGCCGATTGGAAGGATGCCAATAACAACGTCCTCGGCGTGGTCAACTCGCCCGAAGCCATTGAGGCGGTGCAATTCTATCGCGACCTCTATGACTGCTGCCAGTGGCCCGGCGGGAGCAATGCCTTCTTCACCGAGACCAACGATGCCATGATCAGCGGTCAGGTCGCCATGAGCATGAACTACTTCGCCTTCTTCCCAGCCTTGGTCAATCCCGGTACGAATCCGAACTACTACGACAAGATCGGATTCTTCTCCAATCCGGCCGGGCCGACGGGCAAGCAACATGCGGCGCTGGGCGGCCAGGGCATGAGCATCATTTCCTACATCAGCCCCGAGCGCAAGCAGGCGGCGATGGACTTTATCAAGTGGTTCGGTCGTGACGATATCCAGGCCAAATGGGCCGAGCTGGGTGGCTATACCTGCAATGCCAAGGTCCTGCAGACCGAAGCTTTCCTGAATGCCACTCCGTTCAACCCGGCCTTTGCCGAGACGATGACGTTCGTCAAGGACTTCTGGAACATTCCTGAGTACGGTCAGCTGCTGGAGGTTACCCAGCGCGAGCTGAGCAAGTTCATCGTCGAGGGTGTCGGTACGGCCAAGGAGACGATGGATACCATCGCCACCGAGCACGACAAGATCCTGCGCGCGGCCGGTTACATTAAGTAAGCTCTCTTCCTTACCACTGCCGGGGCCATTGCGCAGCCATCTCCGTCATCCCATCATCGCCGTCTTCGTTGCCGGCGGAGATGGCTGCGCCGCCCCCCGGTTCGGTGTGGTTGTCGGCGGGCGGCGAGCAATGCGCCGATATCACTTCGTTTCGGATTCGTTTCGGAGCAAGGGGTTGCGCCCATGACCACCCTGCCGGTAAGGTCTCCAATCGCCGCCTCTTCGGGGGCAAAACCACGGCGTGAGCTCAGCGATCGCGCCATTGTTAATCTGTTCATCTGGCCCACCCTCATCCTGTTGATCGCCTGGAACGTTTTTCCGCTCTTCTATAGCCTTTATCTGGCCTTTACCGATTATTCGGCCATTGCCAACAGACCGCCTACATGGGTTGGTTTTGGCAATTTTGTCGATATTTTGACCGATCGCCAGGCGTGGAAGTATTTTGCCACGACCGGTCGTTATGCCCTGGTTACTGTGGGCATGCAGCTTATTCTGGGCTTTGGGTTGGCCTTACTGGTGCGGGAGAAGTTTCGCGGCAGTGGTGTCATCACCACGCTTATTCTGGTGCCGATGATGATTTCGCCGGTGGTGGTGGGCTTGTTTTGGAAGCTTATGTATAACCCCACCTTTGGCTATTTCAATTATCTGTTGGGCTTCAGCGACCCGCGCTTCGGACCGGATATGTTGGCGGGACGGTTTGCCGGCCGGCCGGTGCCGAATCTGGCCTTGTGGGCCGTGGCTTTGGTGGATATCTGGATGTGGTCGCCCTTCGTGATGCTGCTGGCGTTATCGGGACTCAAGGCCATTCCCGATTATCTCTACGAGGCTGCGGCCATTGACCGGGCCAGTTCATGGTTCCAATTTTGGCGCATCACCCTGCCCCAGGTGGCGCCATTGCTGCTCATTGCCGTCCTCTTTCGCACCATCGAGGCTTTCAAGGCCTTTGACCTGGTGATGGGGATGACCGGCGGCGGCCCCGGCGATCAGACCGAACTGATTGCCGTCAACCTCTATCGCCAGGCGTTTCAGGGTCAATGGCGCACGGGCCGCGCCAGCGCTCTGGCCTATATCATCCTGGTTATCATCATTGCCGTCAGCAATCTGTACATCCGTTATCTCAACCGGATGCGCGGAGAAAACGCCTGAGGGAGTCGCCATGACCGCTTCGTTTTACGAGAAAGGGCCTGCCCGTCCCATAACCGAATCGACCCGTGTGGACAAAGTCAGCCCTCGCGCCCGCTGGTTGGGCAAAGTGCGGGCGCTCCTCGTCCTCGTTTTCGCCTTCATCGGGTTGATTCCCATCTTCGTCATGGGCATAACGGCCTTCAAGACCCGCGCCGAGGTGGTATCGGTACCGCCTAAGGTTATCTTTTCCCCTACGTTGGAGGGGTTTGTCTTCCTCCTCACCGAGCGCGCCGTGGCCTCCACGGCCCGCATTGAGCAGTTGCGGGCCGAGGCCCAGGTCGGCGAGCTGAATCTCTTCGAGCGTCTGGCTCTGGCCAGCGGCCAGGAAATCACCGGGCCCAGCGATTACGTACGACGGCTGATCAATTCGCTGATCATCGCCGGGATTTCCACCGTTTTCTCGGTGGTGTTGGGGTTGTTTGCCGCTTATGCCTTCAGCCGTTTTGAGGTCAAGGGGAAGGATGATCTGCTCTTTTTCATCCTGAGCACGCGCATGTTGCCGGCCGTTGTCGTCACCATCCCCTTGTTCCTTATGTACCGTCAGCTTGCCCTGCACGATACGCATTTGGGCATGATTTTGCTCTACACGGTCTTCAACCTGTCGTTGTCGGTATGGTTGTTGAAAGGCTTCATCGATGAGATCCCGCGGGAGTACGAAGACGCAGCATTGGTGGACGGCTACACGCGCATGCAGGCCTTTTTCAAAGTCGTCTTGCCTCAGGCTATGACCGGCATTGCGGCCACCACTGTCTTTTGCCTCATCTTTGCCTGGAATGAGTATGCCTTTGCCCTGATGCTGACCAGCGATAAAGCCCGCACGGCACCGCCCAGCATCGCCACCATGTTGGGCCGCGGGGGCATCGAATGGTCGGCCATTGCCGCCGGTAGCCTGGGCTTTCTCATTCCGGTTGTCATTGTTGCCTTTGCCCTTCGCAATTACCTGCTGCGCGGAGTCACGTTCGGCGCCATCCGGCAGTGAACCCGTGCATGCTTTTGCCGCTCTTCCGGTTTTCGTTTTCCCATCCCTTCCCAACCCATGGCCACGATTGAACTCAAGCAGGTCGCCAAACGGTTCGGCCAGAATTGGGCCGTGAAGCCCATGGATCTGACCGTTCAAGACGGCGAGTTCCTCTGTTTGCTGGGCCCGTCCGGGTGTGGCAAAACCACAACCCTGCGCATGATTTCCGGCCTGGAGGCCGTGACCGAGGGGAGCATCTGGCTCAACGGTCGTAACGTGACCTGGGAACATCCCAGCAAGCGTGATATCGCCTTTGTTTTTCAGTTCTACGCCCTGTATCCCCATCTTTCGGTATGGGAGAACATCGCCTTCCCTTTGCAAGCCGAAGGGGAAAAGAAAGAGAACATCCACAAACGGGTGGCCGAAGTGGTCGAGATCCTGCGGATCGGCCACCTGTTGCGCCAACGGCCTGGCCGCCTGAGCGGCGGCGATCAACAACGGGTGGCGCTGGCGCGGGCCCTGGTGCGACGACCGGCCGCCTTTCTCATGGATGAGCCGCTGGGCGCTCTCGACGCCGAACTGCGCGAGAGCATGCGGGCCGAGATCAAGCAACTCCATATCCACCAACACGCCACGACGGTTTACGTGACCCACGATCAGGTCGAGGCCATGGCGATGAGCGACCGCATCGTCGTCATGTCGGCGGCCGAAGTGCAACAGATAGGCACGCCTGCCCAGGTCTATTACGATCCGACCAATCTGTTTGTCGCCCGTTTTATCGGCAGCCCCGGCATGAATCTGGTCGATGGTCGCCTGGAGGGGGATCGCATCCGCTTGCCCGGGACCGAGAATGTCATTCCCATCCCGCCGGCCTATCGTCCCGGTCTGCAGGCTCTGGGGAGCGCCGAGGTTATCGTTGGTTTTCGACCGGAAGCGGCCATGCTGAGCAGCGACGGCGGCCTTGTGCAGGGTGAGGTCTACGCCGTAGACATGCACGGTGCCTATAAGTTGCTCCATGTCAGCCTTGGTAACGGCGCCGGTAACACCATCGTCCATATTCGCGCCGATCGCCTGGCGCCTTATGCCATCGGCAGCCCTGTGCGTTTCCACCTCAATATGGATATGGTGCGGCTTTTCGATCCCAAGACCGAAAAGGCCATCCCGCGCCTGAGCGAAGGGGCGACGGTGATGTCGGTATCGGATCTGGCCCGGGAGGTAGGGCGATGAGCACGGTTGAGCTTCAGCATATCACCAAGCACTTTCCGACGGTGACGGCCCTGCGCGATGTCTCGTTTACGGTGCAGGATCGCGAGTTTTTCGTCTTGTTGGGCCCGACCGGCGCCGGTAAAACGACGACGCTGCGCATCATCGCCGCCCTGCTCAAGCAAGACGAAGGGCATGTGCTGTTCGACGGCGAAGTGGTGGACCATCTGACGCCGGCCGATCGGGATGTGGCCTTTGTCTTTCAACAGTATTCGCTGTATCCGACGATGACCGTGTTCGAAAACCTGGCCTTTCCCCTGCGCTCGCCCAAACGACGCCTGCCCGAAGTCGAGATCCGGCGTCGGGTGGAGCATGCAGCCGAGGTGCTGCGCATCGGCCATTTACTCAATCGCAAAACGGCGCGGCTTTCGGGCGGCGAAATGCAGCGGGTTGCCATCGGTCGTGCCATCGTGCGCCAGCCCCGCATTTTCCTGATGGATGAGCCCCTTTCCAACCTGGACGCCAAGTTGCGGGAGGCCCTGCGCGCCGAGCTCCAACACATGCAAAAGACCCAGGGCAATACGGTTCTGTTCGTCACGCATGACCAGATCGAGGCGTTGACTCTGGCCGATCGCATTGCCGTGCTCGATCACGGTCGCATTATCCAGATCGGCACTCCGGCCGATATCTACGACCGGCCGGCGACCACATTCGTGGCCACTCTCGTCGGCACTCCCCGTATCAATCTGTTGCCCGCCGTTCGCGAGAACAGCACCTACTACGTGAGCCATAGCGAGTTGCATTTGCCGATGCCACGCGACCGCAACCTGCCGGTGCAAGTGCAAGTCGGTATCCGCCCGGAGGATATTCGGCTGGCCGCGGACGGTCCTTTCGCCGGTACCGTCGCCCTCACCGAACCTCTCGGTATCGAGACCATCGTCCACATCCACACCGGTCAACAAACCTTGCTCAGCATCCTGCCCGGCATGACCGATCTCAAGCGTAACGATGTCGTGCGCTTTCACATCCTCACCGAACGCCTGCACTTCTTCGATACCGAAGGCAGGCGGGTGTAATCCGGGCAGGTTGCGCCCATCGGTTTCCCCGTCTTTGCACTCGAAGGAGAGCGTCTATGCGTTTCGGCGTCAATGCCTGGGTCTGGACATCGCCGCTGACCACGGCAGAACTGGAAACCCTGGCCCCTCATGTGGCCCAGATGGGTTTCGATTGGATCGAGGTGCCGCTGGAAAGTCTGAATGACCTGGACTTTCGGCGGGGAGCGGCCATTATCAAGGAGCATGGGCTGGGGGTGAGCTGTTGTGCCGCGATGGGCCCCGATCGCGATCTGATCCATCCCGATCCGGCCATCCGCGCCAACGGCATGGCCTACATCCGGGGAGCCATCGAGGCCACGGCTGCTCTCGGTGCCACCCATCTTGTGGGACCCATCTACTCGGCCGTAGGCCGCACCTGGCAGATGACCGAGGCCGAGCGCGCGCGGGATACGGCGCTTTTGGTGGAAAACCTGAGTCGCCTGGCCGAGCATGCTCAGCAATACGGCGTGGTTCTGTGCATCGAGCCTCTCAATCGCTTCGAGACCAGCTTCATCAACCTGGCAACGCAGGCCGTTGAGGTGGTCGATCAGGTCAACAGCCCCCACTGCCAGGTCATGCTGGATACCTTCCACATGAACATCGAGGAGAAATCCCTGGGCGAGGCCATCCGCACGGTGGGGCCCCGGCTCAAGCATTTCCATGCCTGCGAGAACGATCGCGGGGCTCCGGGTTCGGGCCATGTGCCTTGGGATGATGTGGCTGCAGCCCTACAGGCCATCGGTTATGACGGGCCCATCGTCATCGAGTCCTTCACGGCCAAGGTCAAAAGCATCGCCCGCGCGGCCGCCATCTGGCGGGCGTTGGCACCCACCCAAGACGATCTGGCGCGTGAGGGTCTGACGTTTTTGCGTCGTTTGTTCGATCATCGGTAGGCGCCAAGCGCTTGCCGATTGGAGCATCACCCATTTCCCTTTTTCCAGGAGGTTATGCCATGGCGAGACCGGTCACTCTGTTTAGCGGCCAATGGGCCGATCTGCCTTTTGAGGTCTTTTGCCAGAAAGCCAAAAGCTTCGGTTATGACGGTGTGGAAATCGCCTGCTGGGGCGATCATTTCGAGGTGGATAAGGCGCTGGAACAGGATGGTTATGTCCAATCCCGCTGGGATATCCTCAACAAGTACGGTCTCAAGTGCTTTGCCATCAGCAATCACCTGGTGGGCCAGGCCGTGTGCGACCGCATCGACGAGCGTCACAAGAGCATCTTGCCGGCACGCATCTGGGGCGACGGCAAGGAGGACGGGGTGCGCGCGCGGGCGGCCGAGGAGATGAAGAACACGGCCCGTGCCGCAGCCCGCTTCGGTGTGAAGGTGGTGCCCGGTTTTACCGGTTCCCCCATCTGGCACATGGTCTATTCCTTCCCGCCCAATCCCCCCGACTTTCTGGAGAAGGGCCTGGTCTTCTTTGCCGAGATGTGGATACCCATCCTCGATGTGTTCCAGGAGGTCGGGGTCAAGTTCGGGCTGGAGGTGCACCCCACCGAGATCGCCTTCGACATCGCCAGCGCCGAAAACGCCCTCAACGCGGTCAACCGCCATCCGGCCTTTGGCTTCAACTACGATCCTAGCCATTTCGTCTATCAGAACGTGGACTACGTCGGCTTCATCCGCAAGTTTGCCGACCGCATCTTCCACGTGCACATGAAGGATGCCTATCGGGCCTCGCATCCCACCGAGGCGGGCATTTTCGGCGGGCATCTTCCCTTCGGTGATCATCGCCGGGCCTGGGATTTCCGTTCGCTGGGCCGCGGTTCCGTCGATTTCGAGGCGATCATCCGTGCGCTGAACGACATCGGCTATTGGGGGCCGCTGTCGGTCGAGTGGGAAGATGGCAAGATGGACCGTGAGCACGGCGCAGCCGAAGCCTGCGCTTTTGTCAAGCGGCTGGATTTCAAGCCTTCGGCTATGGCCTTTGATGCGGCGTTCGCCGCCGAGAAATAGCCCTGGCGCCGGGTAAGCGGCCGGCCCTTGCCGCGGTCGGCCGCTTACCCGGATTGGTCTCCCGGCTTATCGTGTGCAAGGAGTCGTCACCATGAGCGAAGCTACCGGATTTACCACCATGGCCGCTCAAGCGGCTGGGACCGGCGCCCCCGTCATCGGCGTCGGCATGTTGGGCTATGCCTTTATGGGTAAGGCCCACAGCAATGCCTTCAAGACCCTGCCTTACATGATTTATCCGCCTCCGGCCATCCCGCGGTTGGTAGCCATTGCCGGTCGCAATAAAGAGGCCACGGCGACGGCCGCCGCCCGTTTCGGCTACGAGAAGTACTACACCAATTGGCGCGATCTCATCGCCGATCCCGATGTCCAACTCTTCGATAACGGCGGTCCCAATGATACCCACGCCGAGCCATCCATCGCGGCCGCCGAGGCCGGCAAACACATCCTCTGCGAAAAGCCCCTGGCGCGCAATCCCGAAGAATCCTATCGGATGCTCGAGGCCGTGCGCAAGGCCGGGGTCAAGCACATGGTGGCCTTCAACTACCGCTTTGTGCCGGCCGTTCGTCAGATCCGCTACCTGATCGAGTCGGGCGCCTTGGGCCGCATCTACCACTTCCGGGCCGTGTATCTCCAGGAGTGGATCATGCCCCATTACGGCACGCCCAAAATCTGGCGGCTCGACAAACAGGTGGCCGGCAGCGGCGCCTTGGGTGACCTCGGCGCGCATATCATCGACCTGGCCCACTATCTCGTGGGCGGGATCAAGAGTGTGGCCGCCTTCACCCGCACCTTCATCGACGAGCGTCCGCTGCCCGACGGCAGCGGCATGGGCAAGGTGGATGTCGACGATGCCTTTGTCGCCGCCATCGAGTTCGAGAACGGCGCCATCGGCACCCTGGAGGCCACCCGTTTTGCCGGCGGCCGCAAGAACTACAACTGCTTCGAGATCAACGGCGAGAAGGGCAGCATCCGCTTCAATCTCGAACGGCTGAACGAGTTGGAGGTGTTCTGGGTGGGCGAAGAGCCCAAGGAAACCCAGGGCTTCCACAACGTCATCGTCACCGAGGGTTACCATCCCTGGATCAACTACTGGTGGCCTCACGGCCATATCATCGGCTGGGAACACACCTTCATCCACGAAATCGCCCACCTGCTCGATTGCATCGTCAACGACAAGCCCGTCGGCCCGCATGGCGCCACCTTCGAGGACGGCTATCGCGCCGACGTGGTCTGCGGTGCCATCCTCGAGTCGGCCGCCTCGCGACGCCACGTGGATGTCAAGTACTGATCGGATCCGGTAGGCCCGATGGTGAAAACCGTCGGGCCTCTCCCCTTCTTCTCACCCTATGAGACGCCTACGCATACCTCGCCTCCTGCCCTCGATCGCCTTGTTGCTGATCGTTTTGGGTCTGATCGCGACCCGGCTGGTGCCGATCCTGACGACGCCGCAACAACGCGCCGACAACGTCCTTCTGGCGGCCATTCCCTTCATCCTCATCTTCGTCGGCATCCTCTTGCTGTATATCACCCTTATCGTCGTCTGTGCCCGGACGTTCAGCCATGTGATCGACCCGCGATTGTACAACGCGGTCATGCGGGTCATCATCGCCGGCATCGTCTTGGGCATTTTGGGCATGTTCCAGCCCTGGGCGCTGGCGTTGTATACCTACGGCTTTGTCCTGCTTCTTGTCTCGCTCCTGTTCTACATCCTCTGGAGTCATATCGTGCCGGCCCGCAACGACCGTGTCGGGTCCGAGCACACCGCTTGAAGAAGGATAAACGCCATGTCCGATTACACTCCTCGTCCCGAACATAAGTTCACCTTCGGTCTGTGGACGGTCGGTAACATCGGTCGTGATCCCTTTGGGCATCCCGTGCGCGAGCCGCTCTCGCCGGTGGAAATCGTCCATCTCCTGGCCGAAGTCGGCGCCTACGGGGTCAATTTCCACGACAACGACCTAATACCCATTGACGCCACTCCGGCCGAACGCGACCGTATTGTGCGGGAGTTCAAGCAGGCTCTGGCCGATACCGGCCTTGTCGTGCCCATGGCGACAACCAATTTGTTCGGCGACCCCGCCTTCAAGGACGGCGCCTTCACGGCCAACGACCCCAAGGTACGAGCCTATGCACTGCACAAGACCATGCACGCCATTGACCTGGGGGTCGAACTAGGCGCCAAGGTCTATGTCTTCTGGGGCGGTCGTGAGGGCGTGGAAACCGACGCGGCCAAAGACCCCGTGACGGCCATCAAGCGCATGCGCGAGGCCCTCAACTTCCTGTGCGAGTACGTCATCGACCAGGGCTATGACCTCAAGTTTGCCCTTGAGGCCAAACCCAATGAACCGCGTGGGGATATCTACACCGCCACCACCGGCCACATGCTCGCCTTCATCGCCACGCTCGACCATCCGGAGATGGTGGGGGTCAATCCCGAAGTGGCCCACGAACACATGGCCGGCCTCAACTTCCTGCACAACGTGGCCCAGGCCTGGGAGGCGGGCAAGCTCTTCCACATCGACCTCAACGACCAGCTCTTCGGCCGCTACGACCAGGATTATCGGTTTGGTTCCGCCCATCCCAAGGCCGCTTTCTTCCTGGTCAAATTCCTGGAGGATGTGGGTTATCAGGGCAGCCGTCATTTCGATGCCCATGCCTATCGCACCGAGGACTACGAAGGGGTCAAGGACTTCGCCCGCGGCTGCATGCGCACGTATCTCATCCTGAAGGAAAAGGCAGCCCGTTGGAATGCCGACCCCGAGATCCAGGCCCTGCTGCAGGAGATCAACCACGACGACGGCAGCATGGCTCCCTTCCAGGGCGTCTATACGGCGGCCAAAGCCGCTGCGCTCAAGGCCCATGTCTTCGACCGGCAGGCTCTGGGCCGTCGGGGCTTGATGTACGAACGCCTCGATCAGCTCACCATGGAAGTGTTGCTGGGTGTCCGTTAGTACGTCGGCAATGGCACCGGTTCCGCTAAAGGGGATTTCCCATGACTGTGCTTCTCGGCATTGACATCTCGACGACCGGCGCCAAGGCGCTGCTGGTCGCTGCCGATGGTCGTGTCCTGGGCAGCGCCACCACGCCCTTGACCCTTTCCACACCCAAACCGCTTTGGTCGGAGCAGGACCCCCACGAGTGGTGGGATGGGGTTGTCACCAGCATTCGCCGGGTTCTGGCCGAGAGCGGGGTAGCGCCTGCTGCCATCGCCGCCATCGGCCTGACCGGTCAAATGCATGGCTTGACCCTGCTCGACGCCCATGGTGAGGTCCTGCGGCCGGCCATCCTCTGGAACGATCAACGCACCGGCCCCCAGTGCGATGAGATCCGCCGTCGTCTGGGGCCAAAGCGGTTGATCGAAATCACCGGTAACGATGCCCTCACCGGTTTTACCGCCCCCAAAATCCTGTGGGTGCAACAAAACGAGCCGGAGGTCTATGCCAGGGCCCGCCAGGCCCTCCTGCCCAAGGATTATATTCGCTATCGTCTGACCGGCGCCTACGGTTGCGACAAGGCGGACGGGGCCGGCACCCTGCTGTTCGATCTCAAGGCCCGCGATTGGTCGCCTGAGGTTCTGGCGGCGCTGGAGATCCCGGCGACTTGGCTGCCCCCCACCTTTGAAGGCCCGGAGATCACCGGCCGCGTGAGCCGTGAGGCGGCCGCGGTTACCGGTTTGGTCGAAGGGACACCGGTAGTGGCCGGCGGAGGCGACCAGGCCGCGCAGGCAGTAGGTGTAGGCGCGGTCGAACCGGGCCTCATCGCCCTTACCCTGGGAACTTCGGGCGTGGTGTTTGCCACCACGCCGACCGCCTTGATCGAGCCGGAGGGGCGTTTGCATGCCTTTTGCCATGCCGTGCCCGGTCGCTGGCACTTCATGGGCGTTATGCTCAGCGCCGCCGGCAGCCTGCAGTGGTATCGCGATACCCTGGCCCCTGATGTCGGCTTTGATACCCTCATTGCCGAAGCCGAGGCCATAACGCCGGGCAGCGAGGGGCTGCTCTTTCTGCCCTACCTGACCGGCGAGCGCACGCCTTATCCCGATCCGCTGGCGCGCGGGGCGTGGGTGGGCCTGACCATCCGCCATACCCGTGGGCACTTGACGCGCGCGGTGTTGGAGGGGGTTGCATTCGGCATCAAGGACAGCTTCACCCTCATTCAGGAAGCCGGTCTGGGCGCCATCCGCCAGGTGCGGATTTCCGGTGGCGGGGCCCGCAGCGCCCTCTGGCGACAGATCATGGCCGATGTGCTCGGCGTCGAACTGGTGACGGTGAACACGACCGAAGGAGCGGCCTACGGCGCGGCCCTGTTGGCCGCCGTGGGTGCGGGGGTGTATGCCTCGGTCGACGAAGCCTGCGCCGCCACCATTCGCGTAACCGGCCAGACCCTGCCCTCCCCTGCGGCCGTCGCCGCCTACGGTTCCTGGTATCCTCGCTATCGGGCTTTGTATCCGGCGCTTGCGGCCGAATTTCGGGCCATCGCCGGGGTGGTTTGAAAGCCTGCGGTCATCATCCTCCTCATACCGTCGCCGCCCAACGAGGTTTTGCCGATGAACAAGTACGGTTATCGTTTTTCCTTCGGGCCTTGGAACATCCACGAAGGCGCCGATCCCTTTGGGCCGCCGGTGCGGCCGACCGTGCCCTTTGCCCGTAAGCTGGAGACGCTGAAGGCGCTGGGCTTCGATGCCATGCAGTTCCACGATGACGATGCCGTGCCCGATCTCGACGCCAAAACACCGGCGCAGATCGCCGCCGAGGCTCGGGCCATGCGCAAGCTGCTGGCCGATCACGGTCTGGTGGCCGAATTCGTGGCCCCGCGGCTGTGGGAGCATCCCCTGACCGTTGACGGCGCGTTTACCGCTAACGAGGCCGGGGCACGGGCCTATGCTCTGGAACGGGCCAAGAAATGCGCCGATATCGGCCGTGAGCTGGGCACCAACCTGATGGTGCTCTGGCTGGCACGGGAAGGGACCTATCTGCGCGAGGCCAAGGACGCCGTCGTGGCCACCCATCGCCTGCTGGAGGCCATCAATGCCCTGTTGGCCTATGACCCCGAACTGCGCATCGCCATCGAACCCAAGCCCAACGAGCCGATGGACATCGCCTACATCCCCACCATCGGCCATGCGCTGACGCTTGTCTTCCGCTCCGACGATCCTGCTCGGGTGGGAACGTTGGTGGAATCGGCTCATGCCATCCTGGCCGGTCTCGATCCGGCGGATGAGATGGCCTTTGCCCTGGCTTTTGACAGGCTTTGGAGTGTCCATCTCAACGACCAGAACGGCCTCAAGTTCGACCAGGATCGGTCCTTCGGTTCTATTGACCTGCGTCGTGCCTTCAATCAGGTCCGCGTCCTCGATGAAAACCGTTACTGGGAGAAGGGCATCGTCGGCCTGGATGTAAAGGCCATTCGCACCCAACCGGCCGAGCTGGCCACCAAACACCTGCGCAACAGTCTGGCTACTTTCCTGCGGCTGGTCGAGGTCGTGCGTTCTCTGGACCGAGCACGCATCGACGAACTGCGGGCGGCCCGCGATTACGAGGAGTTGGATTGGCTCATCCTCAGCGCCCTGTGGGGCTAGACCGTTACGGTCCGTTGCTCTTGCGGTGTGCCTATGGCTCGTATCGTCGATCTCTCGGTTCCCATCGGTGAGGGGACTCTCAGCCCGCCGTCGGTCAGCACTCAGCTCCGGCTGACCCGTTACCATCGCGGTCCCGGTTTCTGGCAGGCCAGCAAGATCGAAATGCTCCTGCACACCGGCTCCCATGTCGATTTCGGTCGGCATGTCCGGGCCGATGGTGAAACCGCAGCCGATGTGGTCCTCGATCGGGTCTGCGGCGAGGCTCTCGTCATCGATCTGTCCTTTGCCGAGGCGAACCATCCCATCACCGTGACCGATCTGGAACGCCATGCCCCGCCTCTGCGGCCGGGAGACATCGTCCTGGTCCGCACGGATTGGACGGAAAAGCAGTGGGGGAACTTCCCGACCTACTACCTGGAATCGCCCTATTGCACACCGGAGGCTGCGCAGTGGTTGATCGATCGTGGGGTGAAAGCCATCGGTTTTGATTGTTTTAGCGAGTATTGCGCTCGTCTTCCCGATTTTACCTCGGATGATTTCATCATCCACAAAATTATCCTCGAGAACGGAGCCATCCTGATGCAGCAATTAACCAACTTCTCAAAGCTGCCGGCAGATGGGCGACGTTTTCGTTTCTTTGCTCCTTTTATCAAAATTACCGGAGCCGAAGGGTCCCCGGCCCGTTTTTTTGCCCTGCTCGATGATTGAGTCGGGTTGTAGGAGGGCTCATGACGGTTCAAAGTTACTATCTTCCCCGCTCGCTGGCCGAAGCCACTGCGCTTCTGGCCGAACATGGCCCATCGTTGTTGGTGATGGCCGGTGGTACCGTGGTCATGCCCCTCATCAACGAGGGCATTTCCACTCCCCAAAAGGTCATGGGGTTGCGCCGGGTCGGGCTGAACTACGTGCGTCACGAGGAGGGCGCCCTCATCATCGGCGCCACCACGCCTCTGACGCGGCTGCTGGAGCCGGATGTCATCCCGATGCTCCGGGAGGCGGCGCGGCACACGGCCACCTGGAGTATCCGCAACATGGGCACGGTAGGCGGCAATTTGTTTGTGCCGCCGCCGGCCGGTGATCTCGCCGTGGCGCTGTTGGCCTTGGATGCCGAGGTCAAGCTCGTTCGCGTTGGCGGTGAACGGATCGTACCCCTCAGCGCCTTTTGGACCGGCTTCATGCAGACCGTTGTGGCGGCCGATGAGCTGGTGGCGGAAATCCGTGTGCCCAAACCGGGCGGACGGACGGCGTTTCGCAAGTTCGGCCGCAAACAGGCCAATACGCCGGCCATTGTCACCATCGCCGTGCACCTGATCATGGCCGATCGCCGGGTGCAGGAAGCTCGGATCGCCCTGGGCGCCGTCGGACCACATCCCCTGCGCGCCCGCCAGGCCGAGGCTGCGCTGACGGGGCAGCCTCTCGATACGGCGACGATAGCCGCCGTCGCCGAGTTGGCTGCCGCCGAATGCGAACCGTTTACCGATGCCATTGCCAGCGATTGGTACCGGCGGCGTATGGTCAAGGTCCAGCTCGGTCGTGTTCTGACGGCTTTCCTTGCGGAGGGATGACATGGCTGCTACCATTGTCCGCTTTGTCCTGAACGGCCGCCCGACCGAAGTCATGGTCAGGCCGCTGATGACGCTGCAAACCGTCCTGCGCGAGGTGCTGGGCTATACGGCTACCAAAGCCGGCTGCAAACAGGGCGGTTGCGGCAGTTGCACCGTACTGGTCAACGGCGAGCCGATGGTGTCGTGTCTGTTGCCTGTCGAGGATGTGGCCGACCAGGAGGTGACCACGCTGGAAGGCCTGACCCCGGCGGAAGGGTTGCACCCCTTGCAACAGGCCTTTTTCGAAAACTTCGCCACCCAATGCGGGTATTGTACGCCCGGCATGATCATGATTGCCAAAGCGCTTCTCGATCGCAACCCTCATCCCGATCGCGCCGCCATTATCGAGGCGTTGTCGGGCCAGTACTGCCGTTGCACCGGGTATGAACCGATCATCCGGGCCGTGGAAGACGCCGCTCATCGTTTGAACGGAGGTCGCCCATGACAAGCCCTGCTTACAAGGTCGTTGGACAGTCGGTGCCCCGCCGCGACGGGCTGGGACACGTCACCGGTAAGACCCAATACGTCGACGACATCCACTTCCGCGACATGCTGCACCTGAAAATGGTGCGCAGCCCCATTCATCACGGCTTGATCAAAGCCGTTGACCTGACCGAGGCCGCAAAGGTGCCGGGCTTTGTGCGCGCGCTGACCTGGCGCGATGTGCCCAAAAATCTCTACACCATCCTCTGCCTTATCGGCGTCGGACCGGATGAGGAGTTCGTCCTGGCTCAGGACCGCGTGTTGTGGAAAGGCGAGCCGATCGTCGCCATCCTGGCCGAGACCGAAGAGGCGGCGATGGAGGCGGCGGCGCGGGTGCGGCTGGACCTGGAGGAACTGCCTGCCGTTTTCGATGTCGAAGAGGCCCTCAAGCCGGGTGCGCCCATTCTCAAACCCTGGGGCACCAACTATTTCATCTACGATTACGAGTACGGGCAGAGCAATCCCTGCCGCAAAATCCGCTTCGGCGATGTCGAAGCTGCTTTCGCCCAGGCCGATTACATTGTCGAAGCCTGCTATCAGACTTCGCCCATCGAACACGCGCCGACGGAGACGACAGGCTGCGTGGTGCGGCCCGAACCCGATGGCCGCTTTACCGTGTTGACGAATACCCAGGCCCTGTTTTTCACCCTCGATAACAGCGCCCTCATCCTACAGATGCCGTTCCAAAAGCTTCATTTTGTCGGTGGCACCGTCGGCGGCGGGTTCGGGGGCAAGGTGGATGTCATCGTCGAACCCATCGCCATCCTGGGGGCCATGAAAACGGGACGGCCGGTCAAGTATCGCTATACCCGTGAGGAGGAAATGCGGGTTTCCTCCACACGGGCAGCCTGGCGGATGTACTTCAAGGATGGCGTCACCAAGGATGGCCGCATCATTGCCCGGCAGGTTGTGAGCTATCACGATGCCGGCGCTTACAATCGCCACTCGCCCTATGCCGTCACCAAACACGCGGCCAATCTCACCGGGCCGTATTCCATCCCCAATGTCGCCATCGACGCCTATTGTGTGTATACCAACCGTCAGCCTTCCAGCGCCATGCGCGGGTTCGGCGTGACCCCGGCCTCCTTTGCCATCGAAGCCCAGATGGACCGCATTGCTGAGGTCGTGGGGATGGATCCGTGGGCGATCCGCTTCCGCAACGCCTATCGCAACGGCGATATCCGGCCCTATCGCAAGCGGGTGGAAGATGCCACCCTGATCGAGGTGATGAAAGCGGCGGCCGAACTCAGCGGCCACCGGCTGCCCGACCATCTGCTGGCGATGAATTCGTGGGAACAACCGCCGGAAGCACCGGTTCAGCGCCACCGACCGGCCCCACGGCCGCCGGCCGAGCGGTTGCGAGGCAAGGTGCGAGGGGTGGGCATCGCTGCGGTCAACTATCCTACGGGGATGAACCTGGGCGGCGATCCCAGCCAGGCTCTCATCCACGCCACGACGACGGGTAATTTCGTCATCTCGCTCTCCAGCACCGACCTGGGCCAGGGGTTGAAGACGGTTATTGCCCAGATCGGCGCCGAAGCGCTCGGTGTGCCTTTCGAGAACGTCATGATCGACACGGCCGACACCGATACGGGGCCCCACTGCATGGGGACCTTTGCCAGCCGAGCTACCCATCGGGTGGGCAATGCCGTCATTCAGGCGGCCCAGGAGGCGCGCAAGGTGATGCTGGAGGTGGCCGCCGAGGAACTCGAATGCGCACCCGAGGACCTCGAGCCCGACGGCAAAGGCTTTATCCGGGTCAAAGGTTCGCCCGAACATGCCATCAGCATCGTCGATGTGGCGTTGGCGGCCCATTTCAAGTACGGCCGCAGCATCTCCGGCCGCGGGATGTACATCAAACCGAAGAGCACCGTGGATCCCGATACCGGTGCCATGGATCCCGACTCGACCGAAGCCCATGCTTGTACCGTGGCCGAGGTCGAAGTGGATACCGAGACGGGTGAGGTAACCGTGCTGAGCCTGAAGAGCGCCTACGAGATCGGCCGCCAGGTAAACCCGGCTCTGGTGAAAGGCCAGATCACGGGCGGTTCCTTCATGGGGATGGCCCATGCCCTCTACGAAACCACGGCCCCCTACTATCCCCGGCCCGACCACAGTCCCGGCAATTTTGCCGAGTACGTCCTCCCCGGCCCGGCCGAGTTGCCCGTGATCGAAAGCGTGGTTCTCGAATATCCCTCGGTGAACGGTCCCTTTGGGGTTAAGGGTATCGGCGAAATGACGGCCAATTCGCCCATCCCAGCCATCATCAATGCCATTGCCGATGCCACCGGGGTACGCCTGACGGAAATTCCGGCCACGCCGGAAAAAGTCCTGCGCGCTTTGGATCACGCTCGCGCCGAAGCCGGCCTGTAAACACGAGGTGAGCCTTATGGTCAAGATTTTTTCGCTGTTGAAACGCAAAGAAGGGATGTCCCTGGAGGCGTTTCGCCACTGGGCTTTCTACGAACATCCCGAGTTGGGCAAACGCATCCCCGGCATCATGCACTATCGCATGAACGTGGTCTGCGAAGACCAACCCGATCTGCCTTTTGATGCCGTTTCGGAGTTCTGTTTTGCCGATATGGCCGCCTATCAGGCGGCTTTGGCCTCGCCTGAAGGGCAGGCTGCCGGCGCCGACGCGGCCGCCCACTGCGCAAACCGCATCCGTCTGGTCACCGAGGAGAGGATCCTCATCCCCTGAGCACGTCCCCCTGGCGCAACAGACCTGCGCTTGATCTTGCCCGGCGCGTTTTCCTTCTCCTCACGTCATCATGGACCACAACCCCTTTCTCTTCGAGATGATCCGTTCCGAGCTGGAGGAGATCGTCGGGCCGGACTATATCCGCACCGATGAACCCTCGCGGCTGGTCTATTCCACCGATTGGTCATGGATGCCGCAGATGTGGCTGGATCGCGGTGAGCGTCTCCCGATGCCCGACTATATCGTCCATCCCGGCTCGGCAGAGGAAATCGCCGCCATCATGGAGGTGGCCAATAAGTACCGCATCCCGGTTGTGCCCTGGGGAGGCGGTTCGGGCACCCAGGGCGGAGCCGTGCCCATCTACGGGGGTATCCTCATCGACCTCAAGCGGTTGGACAAAATCATTGCCATCGACAAGAAGTCGCTGACGGTCACGGCCCAGGCCGGGATCATCGGTCAACAGTTGGAATGGGCGCTTAACGAGCGGGGTCTCACGTTGCCCCACTATGCCGCCTCCTCGAACTGCGCTACCCTGGGCGGCTATCTGGCCCCGCGCGGCACGGGGACGGTGAGCACGAAGTACGGCAAGGCCGAGGATATGGTCCTGAGCATGCAGATCGTGCTACCGACAGGCGAGATCATCCGCACACCGCCGGTGCCCCAGCATGCCTCCGGTCCCGATTGGCCGCGGCTTTTCCTGGGCGCCGAAGGGACCTTCGGCATTATCACCGAGGCGACGATGCGGGTGGAATACCTGCCTGCCGCCCGTCTTCTGCGCGCCTTCCTCTTTGACAACCTGAGCGATGCCATTGAAGCCGGTCGCCGTATCATGACCCGGCGCCTTCATCCCTTTGTCATCCGCCTCTATGACCCCGAATCCACCCGCAGCCAGGTGAAGCGCGTGCTCGGCTTCGACTTCGAGGGCGCCTACATGGTCATGGGCTTTGACGGTGACCCGGATATCGCTGCGCTTGAAGAACAAAAGGCCATCGCCATCTGCCTGGAGCTGGGAGCCACCGATGTGGGCCGGGAACCGGGCGAACGGTGGTGGCATCATCGCTACGATTTCTACTACCCGCCCCTTAGCCTCAAATTGCCCTGGATGTACGGCACCACCGAGAGCGTCGCCACCTATGATAAGATCGAACAGCTCTATTGGGCCGAGAAACGGGCAGTCGAGGAAGGCTTTCGCGACTGGAATATCAAATTCATTGCCCATTTTTCCCACTGGTTCCATTGGGGCGTGATGGTGTACTCGCGTTTCATCATCGAGGAGCCGCCTCATGATGCGCGCGAGGCGCTACGGTTGCACAACCGTGTCTGGAATGCGGCCATGGAAGCCGTGCTTGCCAACGGTGGCATGATCAACGAGCATCACGGCGTCGGGCTCAAGCTGGCGCGCTACATGCGACGGCAGTACGGGGATGCCTGGCCTTTCTTGGTGCGGCTGAAAAAGACCATTGACCCCAACGGCATTATGAATCCGGGGAAGGTGGGCTTTTAGTTGGTTTCGTTTTCGTCTTGCTGATACCCCTGCCCAACCCATGCCGACCGACACCGTCACCGCTACAACCGACAATTGCCGTTATTGCCTGATGTGTCGGCATGTCTGCCCCGTCGGGCATGTCACCCGGCTAGAGACGCTGACTCCACACGGCTGGGGGCTGATGATTGCCTCGGTGCGTCGGGGGCTGCTGCACTGGAATGAGGCCACGATTACGGCGCTTTATCAGTGCGCCGACTGCGGTACCTGTCGCAGCCATTGTGTCACCGACCAGCCCTTGCCCGAGGCCATTGCCGAAACCCGTGCCGAGGTCGTGGCGGCCGGGTTGGCACCGGCCGCCGTCCTGGCCGTGGCCGAACGGTTGGCGGCCTTTGGCAATCCGTATGTCGAACGGACCCCGGAGCCGCCGACCGGCGAAGGACCGGTGGCCCTCTTCGTCGGCGACGAAGTGGCCTATCGTTGGCCAACGGCGCTGGATGCGGTCTTGCGACTTTTGGCTGCCCTTGACATACGGCCGGCCCTGGTCGGCCGCGGACGTAACAACGGCTATCTGGCCAGTTCGCTTGGTTTTCCCGATCTGGCCCGTAGCCTGGCTCAGGCAACTCTGGAGGAATTGGTCGCCGTCGGCGCCCGTCGGCTTTTGGTGTTGTCGCCGGGCGACTATTTCGCCTTTCATCGCCTGCACGAAGAGCGGTTGGGTATCCCCCGCCCGCGCCGTCTTGAGGTCGAGGAGGTGGTCACTCTTCTGGAACGGAGTCTGGCTGCCGGCGAGCTGAGTTTTCGCCGGGCCGCTTCGGACCTGCCCTATGCCTATCTGGACCCGACCCATACGGTGCGGGTAGACGGTCGTTGGGAGGCTCCACGACGGTTGCTGGCGGCCGTGTTTTCCGAGCCGCCGCGCGAGCTGTTCTGGCGCCGCGAACGCACCCATCCCACCGGGGCAACGGCCTTGCAGTTCACCCAACCCGACCTGGCCGCCATGTTGACCCTGGCGCGACTCGAGGATGCCCAGCGCACCGGCGCACGCCTGCTGATCACCGAAGCCGCCGGCGACCTGGCCATGCTGGCACCTCTGGCCCCGCGTTGTGACCTGGAGGTCCGCAATCTGTTCGAAGTGCTGGCCGACCGCATGGTCGTTCCGGCATAGCTCATGCTCCCGCGTTTACCGTGTTCTATCCGTTTCCCATACTCCAAGGAGGATCCCCATGCATCTGTCCATGCACAACTGGATGCGCGCCGAACCGCTTGAGGTGACCGTAGCCCGTCTGGCCAAGTATGGCTATGAGAGCATCGAAATCGGCGGCGAACCCTATAAGTACAACACGAAAGAGGTCAAGGCCATCCTCGACAAGTACGGCATCCGCTGCTGGGGTGCCGTGACCCTCATGTTCGCCGGTTTGCACCTGCCGTCACCCGATCAGGCCGTGCGCGAACATACGGTCCAGTACGTCAAAGACTGCATCACCATGGTGAAGGAGCTGGACGGCGAGCTGGTCACCATCGTCCCCGGTACCGTGGGCAAGGTGGTGCCCGATGCCACACCCGAAGTCGAATGGGCCAATGCCGTCGAGGCCATGCGCGAGATCGATGCCTGGTCGAAACGCGAGGGCGTCCGCATTGCCGTCGAACCCATCAACCGCTTCGAGACGTACTTCGTCAGCCGGGCAGCCCAGGCCCTGGCCCTGGCCGAAGCCACCAGCCCCGAATGCGGTGTCTGTTTGGATGCGTTCCACCTCAACATCGAAGAAGCCGATCCCTATGCGGCCATCCTCAAGGTGGGCAAGCGGCTCTACGATTTTCACGTGGCCGATACGAACCGCTTTGCCTGTGGACTGGGCCATTGGGATTGGGTCAAACTCATCGGCACCCTCAAGATCATCGGCTACGACGGCGCCCTGACGGTTGAGTTTGTGGCCCCGGTCGACCGCACGCCGGCCAACCCCTATCCCAATATGGTCGAGACCGACCTGAGCAAGCTGGATATTAGCGAGGAACAAAAGAAGTTCATCATCGATCACGGCTCCAGCTTCCTCACCGAGGAGTTCTATTCCGATCAGGTGCGCATTTGCGCCGAGACGTTGTTGCCTCTGATCAAATGACCCCACTCCGGAGATCCGCCGCGGGCGGCAAGGTGCCCAGCGTGTCGCCCGCGGCCGACCGGCCGACGGGAGGGAGCATATGACGGCTACCGTTCACATCATCGGTACTCTGGACACCAAAGGCGCCGAGATCGCCTATCTGCGCGATCGGCTGGAGACGCTCGGCGTTCCCACGACGGTGGTGGATGCCGGCATCCTGGGCGAACCGGTGGGGATTGAGCTGCGACCGGGCCGCGATATCGGTCGGGCCGCAGCGGCGACCTATGGCGGTTTTACCATCGAGCACCTGCGCCAGGCCGGTAGCCGCGGCAAGGCCGTGGCCGGCATGCGCGAGGCGTTGAAAACCCTTATCCGCCGCCGCTATGCCGAAGGACTCGTGGCCGGGGTGGTGGGCATGGGCGGGGCCGAAGGCGCCGTGATGGCCGCCGCGACGATGATGCAGCTTCCTCTGGGGGTGCCCAAGGTGCTGGTTTCACCGATTGCCTCCGGCAAGCACTACTTCGATCCCCTCGTCGGCACCAGCGACATCATGGTGGTCCATTCGGTGGTGGATATCCTGGGCCTCAATCCCATTGCCACGACCGTGTTCGACAACGTGGCCGCCGCCCTCAAGGGGCTGGTCGAGCACGGCCACGTGTTGCCGCCGCCGCAGCCCGGCGACCGCTACGTGGCCGTGACCATGCTCGGCAATACGACAAAAGCCGTCATGGCCCTGAAGGAGCGCCTGGCCCAGGCCGGCTATGAGGCCGTGATTTTCCATTCCAACGGCGTCGGCGGTCCGGCCATGGAGGAATTGGCCGAGGCCGGCTATTTCGTCGGCGTCATCGATTACACCACAAACGAAATTTACGACCCCATGACCGGCGGCATTCACGACGGCGGTCCCGATCGCCTGAAGCGGGTCGGGCTGGTCGGACTGCCGCAGGTGGTTGTGCCCGGTTGCATTGACTTTTGTGTCTTCCATGCCGGCAGCATTCCCCCGGCCTTGCAAGGCCGACCGGTATACGATCACAACCCCGAATACACCCTCGTGCGGGCCACAAAGGACGAGATGGTGGCCTTGGGCCACATCTTCGCCGAGCGGCTCAACCTGGCCCGTGGCCCGGTGATCGTCGCCGTGCCCACGCAAGGCCTGTCCATCCCCAATCATCCCGGCGGCGTGTTCTGGGATCCGGAAGCCGACGCAGCTTTCCTGGAGGTCGTCCGCCGCGAAATTCGACCCGATATTCCCGTTCTCACCTTTGCCCGCCATGTCAACGACCCCGCCTTTGGGGTCGAAGTGGCCGACCTGTTCATCGCCTTGATGGACCGCTTAGCCAAACAACCGTCTCCCGGAGAGCAAACCTTATGATTGCCGAAAACGTCCGTGATTATAAAGGCCTTCCTCACCTGACGACAGGGGATGAGGAATTCCGCGCCAAGTTCCTTTCCTGGGACCTGGGCAATCTGACCTATGTGGATGTGCAAGAGTATCTGAAGGTCAAGGATACCATCCTGGTGCCCATGGCCAGCTTTGAGCAGCATGGTCCGCATCTGCCCATTTACACCGATACGATCACGGCCGTGGAGATCACCAGGCGCGTGGCCGAGATGATCGCCGTGTTGCACACACCACCCATCTGGATGGGCTATTCGCCACAGCACATGTACGCACCCGGCGCCGGCCGCGGCACCATCACCGTCCGCAGCACGACCCTGCTCAACCTGCTCTACGACGTGGGCCGCAGCCTCATCCACCACGGCTTCAACCGCATCATCTTCATCAACGGGCATGGCTCCAACGTCAAGGTCGTGGACCCCATCCTGCGCAAGCTCCGCTATGAGACGGGCGCCCTCATCAGCTTCGTCAAGCCCTATATGGAGAACTATGTGGGCATCCTGGCCGGTTTGATGGAGAACCCGCCGGAGGAAACCCCCGGCTGGCACTCGTCCGAACTGGAAACCTCGCAGGACCTGGCCTGGAACGAGCGCTATGTGCGCATGGAGCGGGCTGCCTTCACCAAGGCCCACATCCCCGAGTATCTGCCCAAGTCCTTTGAGAAGCGGGATGGCATGCCCGATGTCGAGTTCGAGGGTTACAAGTACTTTACCTTCCCCATGGACCATCACGAGTTTATCGAAAGCGGGGTTATCGGTAACCCCCTGCGGGCCACCAAGGCCAAGGGCGAGGAGGCCTTCCGCCGGCTCTCCGAACACGTGGCCCGTGGTATCCTCGAACTCATGAAGGTCCCGGTCGAGGTGCATAACCGCGAGTTCATCGATCGTGTGTTCTAAGAGCCTGCTCGCCGCATAGCCCTCACAAGAGCCAAAATGAAAGTCGGTGTGTTCAGCTTCGTTTTCCAGAACCTTCTCTCCTTCGAGCAGGCTCTGGACTGGATCGTCGAGGTAGGGGCCGAGGCGGTGGAAATCGGCTCGGGCGGGTATGTGGCCGAATTGGGCCAGGTCTATTGCCCCGCCGCCGAGCTGTTGGCCGATCCGGCCCGGTTGCGAACCTGGAAACAGCAGGTGGATGATCGGGGGCTGGAGATCAGCGCCCTCTCCTGCCACGGCAATCCGCTGCATCCAAACCCTGCCATCCGCAAACGCCATCGTCGCGAGTTCCGCGACACGGTGCGCCTGGCCGGACAGATCGGGGTGCGCCGTGTGATCACCTTCTCCGGCTGTCCCGGCGACAGCGACGACGCCCGCTACCCCAACTGGGTCACCTGTCCCTGGCCACCTGATTTTCTCCGCATTCTGGAATGGCAATGGAACGAGAAGGTGATCCCCTACTGGCAGGAGGAAGTGGCCTTCTGCCGCGACCACGGGGTGGACATGATCGCCCTCGAGATGCATCCCGGCTTTGTCGTCTACAACCCGGAGACCTTGCTGCGCTTGCGCGACGCCGTCGGCCCGGAAATCGGCGCCAATTTCGACCCCAGCCATCTTTTCTGGCAAAATATCGATCCCCTCGCCGCCGTTCGCACCCTCGGCCCTGCCATCTTCCATGTCCATGCCAAGGACACGCGCATCGATCCCATCAACACCCCTGTGAACGGCGTGCTCGATACCAAACCCTATGCCGACGAGCTGCATCGCTCCTGGATCTTCCGCACGGTAGGCTACGGGCACAGCCTCGATTTCTGGCGCGATCTGGTCAGCGATCTGCGGCTGGTGGGTTATGACTACGTCCTCAGCATGGAGCACGAAGACAGCCTCATGTCGTTGCGCGAAGGACTGGAGAAAGGGGTAAAGGCCTTGCGCGAGATCGTCCTCACCGACGCTCGCGGCAAACCGTGGTTTGAATCTTGAGCATCCTACCGTCTCGCTCAACCCTTCTCCAGGGGAGGAGGCAGGAGAAACGGCGCGTTGCGATTGCCGATGCCCTATGCTTGTCCGCCTTGCTTACGGCCGCCATGGCCTGACCGTAGCGCTGCCCGAGCCTGTCGACATCCTCCGCCCGGCCTATGTGCCTGCACTGGCCGACGAAGCCGAGGCCCTGCGCCAGGCCCTGCGTCGGCCGTTGGGCACGCCACCCCTGGCCGAGTTGGTCCACCCCGGCGATACGGTCGTCATCGTCCACACCGACATCACCCGCGCCACGCCCAACAACCGCATCCTGCCCATCCTGCTGGCCGAACTGGAATCCGCCGGGGTGCACCGTCGCCACATCATCCTACTCAACGGTCTGGGTACCCATCGTCGCCAGACCGAGGCCGAGCTACGGGCCATGTTAGGCGACGCTATCGTCGAGAACTACCGCTGTTGTCAGCACGACCCCTACGATGATGCCAACCTCGTCTCCCTGGGCGCAACGCGCTTCGGTCATCCGGTGCGCGTCAATCGCATCTACATGGAAGCCGATGTCAAGATCCTGACCGGTCTTATCGAACCCCACTTTTTCGCCGGATTTAGCGGTGGTCCCAAGGCGATCTTGCCCTCTCTGGCCGGTTTTGAGAGCGTGCTCACCAACCACGGCCGTGAGATGATCGCCCATCCCAAGGCCACCTGGGGTGTGACCGTAGGCAACCCCATCTGGGAAGAAATGGCCGAAGTGGCCCTGCGCACCCGGCCGACCTTTTTGCTCAACGTTACCTTGAACGATGAACACCGCATCACAAGGGTCTTTGCCGGCGATATGGTGCAGGCTCATGCGGCGGGTTGTGAATTCGTGCGCAACCAGGCGATGGTGGCGGTGAAGCAGCCTTACGACATCGTCATCACCACCAACAGCGGTTATCCCCTCGATCAAAACCTGTACCAGGCGGTGAAAGGCATGAGCGCCGCCGCCCAAATCGTGCGCGAGGGCGGCGCCATCATCCTGGCGGCAGCCTGTGAGGACGGTTTGCCCGACCACGGCCAGTACGCCACGTTGTTAGCCCAGGCCGGTTCTCCGCAGGCCTTCCTGGATAGAATGGCCCAACCCGGTTTCGGCGCCCCCGATCAATGGCAGGTCCAGATTCAGGCCCAAATTCAGCGCAAAGCCGAGGTGCATGTGTACAGCGACGGTCTTAGCGACGCCCAGATCGAGCGCGCGTGGCTCATCCCCTGTCGCCATATCCCCCAGACCGTAGCCCAACTCCGGGCCCGCTACGGACCTGCCGCGCGCGTGGCCGTTTTGCCCGAAGGCCCTTCGACCATTCCTTATCTGGTGTAATCCCCGCCGTCGAATCCGCCGGCCCCTGTCTCGTCGTTTCTCCTTATTGGCGTTGATAGCCTCTTCGGATCGGCCCCTTCGTCGCCCCACCGGCATGACGGCCTTCATCGTCGTCTGGCTTGGCCAGATGATTTCGATGTTGGCCAGCAGCATGAGCCATTTCAGCCTGACCATTTGGATGTACGAACAGGTCGGGAGCGCGACGGCTCTAGGGCTGATGCAGGTGGCTTTTATCACCCCGTTTCTCTTGCTTTCACCCCTCGCCGGGGTGATGATCGATCGCTACAACCGCAAGCTGATGATGATGGTCAGCGATCTGACGGCCGTCATCGCCACCGGTGGCGTGTTCGCCCTGCTGCTCCTGGGGCGTCTTGAATTCTGGCACCTGTATGTCGCTGCGGTTTTGAACGGTCTGGGCAACACCTTCCAGTGGCCGGCGTATTCGGCCGCCATCACCACGATGGTGCCCAAGGCCCATTACGGTCGTGCCAACGGCCTCATGTCGCTGCTGGAGGCGGGTCCGGCCGTGGTTGCCCCTGTGATGGCCGGCGCTTTGTTGCCTCTCATCGGTCTGGTCGGGATCCTCTTCTTCGATTTCCTGACCTTTTTGCTCGCCATCGGCGCCTTGCTTTTCGTCGTGGTCCCGCAGCCGCCCCGCAGCGGGGTCGATGTCGAGGCCAGCGGGAACCTGTGGCACGAGGCCGCCTACGGCTTCCGCTACATCTTCCGGCGTCCCAGCCTGCTGGGCCTGCAGATGGTCTTTTTCTTCGGCAATCTCTTTTTCGGCATGGCCTACACCCTGCTGCCGCCCATGGTCCTGGCCCGTACCGGCAACAACAGCGTGGTTTTCGGTTTGGTGCAATCCACCGCTGCCATCGGTGCCGTTGTCGGTGGGATTGCCATGAGCCTTTGGGGCGGGTTTCGGCGTCGCGTCCATGGTGTGCTGCTGGGCTGGGTGGTGAGCGCGCTCGGTGGGATAGGCATCGGCTTGGGTCGGGGGCTGACGGTCTGGTTGCCGGCCGCTTTTGTCGGCGCCGTGGCCGGTCCGTTGGTCAACACCTCGAATCAGGCCCTGTGGCAGGCCAAGGTACCGCCCGATCTGCAGGGGCGTGTGTTCTCGGCCCGTCGGCTTATTGCCTGGCTCACGAATCCCGTGTCCCCGGTTCTGGCCGGGACGCTGGCCGATTTCCTCTTCGAGCCGGCGCTCCGTGGCCGCAGTCCTCTGCGTGTGCTGGCGGAGCCATGGGTGGGGAGCGGACCGGGCGCCGGCATGGGCTTGCTCATCGTCTTGTGCAGCCTGTTATGCCTGGCCGTACCGCTGGTTGCCTATACCATCCCGGCCATCCGCCACGCCGAGACCTTATTGCCCGACTACGATGAGATCCTCGCGGTCGGAGACCGCCACGAAGCATCCCCTCCGGTTTCGCCTTGAACCTCGACACGGCTTCCCTGACGTTCCTGACCGTTTTTGCCCTCACCGCCTGGATGATCGGCCTGTCCAAGGGTGGTCTGGGCGGCACCCTGGGCGCGCTGGCCACGCCGCTCATGGCCCTGGTGATGCCGGCCCATCAGGTGATCGGCTTGCTGTTGCCGGTGCTCATGTTGGCGGATGCGTTTGCCGTTGCCCTGCACTGGGGGCATTGGGAACGCCGCCTGTTGGTCTTGTTGCTGCCCGGCTCCCTGGTCGGCGTGATGGTGGGCACGCTTTTCCTCAGCTGGGTTTCGCCCCATGTGCTCAAACTGACCCTGGGGCTGATCACCCTCATCTTTGCCGCCTACAAACTGGGCGAGAGCCGCATCCAGCAACGTTTGCCCTATCGGTCGGCGGCCTGGCATGGCTATCTGGCCGGTGGCGTGGCCGGCTTCTCCTCGACCCTGGCCCATAACGGTGGGCCGCCCGTCAGCATCTACCTGCTGTTGCAGGAGATCGGCCCGCGGGCGTTCATCGCCACCTCGGCGGTTTTCTTCGCCATCCTGAACTGGCTGAAGGTGCCTTTCTACTGGCAGGCCGGCCTTTTCGATGCCCGCCTGTTGGCGCAGGTGGCGTTGCCTGCTGTGGTCTTGGTGCCAACAGGGGTATGGGTCGGCCGTTGGCTGGGTTTGCGGTTACCGCAACGCCGTTTCGAGCAGGTTATCGTCTTCTTGTTGCTTGTGACCGGCCTGTTGTTGATCGCTCAGGCTTTACCGGCGCTGCGGGCCGCTCCCGTCTCCCGTCCGGACCCGTGGCGAGGACCGGCGCCGGCCACGGCCCGCATCCGTCTGGGCAAGGGCACGCCGCGCGCCCTCGCCCTTTCGCCGACGGGTGACCGGCTGGCCGTAGGCAGCCAGGTGGGGCTGTTCCTTTACAAGACCGACACGGGCGAGGAACGCTGGGCCGTGCCGACGACGGCCACCGTCGCCCAGGTGCTTTTCAGCCGCGACGGCGCCTGGGTGGCAGCCGTCCTGGAGGATGAGACGGTGGTGGTGCTGGCAGCGGACGATGGTCATCCCGTGGCAAGTCCGCCCGGCGGTACCGAATGGCTGCCTGTGGTGCCGGTCTCGGCTTTGGCGCCGGACCTGGCCGCGCAGACGATCGCCGGTGCTCGCAATGCCGACGGCAGTCTCTGGGCCACGGCGGCTACCGATGGTCGCGTGGCCGTGTGGCAACCCCCGTTCGCCACGCCGATGAATACCATCATCGGCTTCAGCCCGCGTGGCTGGCGGGCAGCCGCCGTAGCCTGGGCGCCTGACGGCCGCCGGCTGGCCACGGCCGGCGGCCCGGAGGTGTGGCTGTGGTCGGCCGACGGCCGTTTGCAACGGCGCCTGCAGGCTCATACCCGCCAGGTCAACAGCCTGGCCTGGTCACCGGACGGGCGTCGTCTGGCCTCGGGGAGTTGGGATGCGACGGTGATCCTTTGGGACCCGCAGCGTGGGCAGAGTCTACACCACCTGCGCGGCCATGACGACGCCGTTTGGGCCGTGGCCTGGGCCCCCGATGGTCGCCGCCTGGCCTCTTCCGGTTCGCTTGATAATCGCGTCATCGTCTGGGATGCTGCTCAAGGACGGGAGCTTACCCGTCTGACGGGAACCGATGAGGGTGTATGGGGATTGGCCTGGTCGCCCGACGGCGACACGCTGGCCGTTGGCACAACCGCCGGCGACATCGTGCTGTGGGACATGCGTCGTGAGTCGGCTCCCCACCCCGTTCGCACCCTGCGCGGGCATCTGACCTGGATTACCGCCCTGGCCTGGTCGCCTGATGGCCGCTGGCTGGCCTCGGCCGCGGCCGAGCCTTTTG
Source organism: Caldilineales bacterium (assembly GCA_037443945.1). Lineage (GTDB taxonomy): Bacteria > Chloroflexota > Anaerolineae > J102 > J102 > SSF26. The sequence continues at coordinate 12,849 of JBBINH010000020.1, read as the reverse complement.
TCATCGTCTGGGATGTCGCGCAAGGGCGTCGTCGTTTCACCCTGGCCGGTCATCAGCAGGTCGTGCGGGCCCTGGCGTTCAGCCCCGACGGTCGGTGGCTGGCGACAGGAGCCCTGGACGGCGTGGTGCGTATCTGGTCCCTTGCCGGAGACGCTTCGGGCGAAACGCCGGCACCCGTCCTGTACCGCCACCATACGGCCGGGGTCCTGGCCTTGGGCTGGGCCTCGGCCGGTCTGGTCAGCGGCAGCGACGACGGCACCGTGGTGGTCGTGGCTACACCGTGATCGGCCGATCTGTCCCTTCTGTTGCGGAGGTGTCCTATGCCCAAACCTGTTGTCCTTGTCGGAGCGCTGGATACAAAAGGCGCCGAATTTCAGTTTGTGCGCGAGCTCTTGCAGGCGCAAGGCCTGGAAACCATCCTGGTTGATTTCGGGGTCCTGGGCGATCCACCGGTGACACCGGATATCGGCAGCGAGGAAGTCGCCCGCGCCGGTGGGAGCAGTCTGGCCGACCTGCGCCGTCAGGCGGATAAGACGCTGGCCATGCGGACGATGGCTGCCGGTCTGACCCGCGTGGTCACCGAACTGTACGAGGCCGGTCGCCTGGGGGGAATCCTGGGTATGGCCGGTAGCGGCGGCACGGCCATTGCCACCGCCGCCATGCGCGCCTTACCGACGGGAGTCCCCAAGTTGATGGTTTCGACCGTCGCTGCCGGTGATATCGCCCCCTATGTCGGCACCAAGGATATCACCATGATGCCCTCGGTGGTGGATGTGGCCGGCATCAACCGCTTCAGCCGCCAGATTTACACGAATGCCGCCGGCGCCATAGCCGGTATGGTGCGGATGGAAGCCCCGGCCGTCACCGAAGACAAACCGCTCATCACCGCCAGCATGTTCGGCAATACGACCCCCTGTGTCAATCATGCCAAGGCCTTGCTGGAGGCCCGCGGGTATGAGGTCCTCGTCTTCCACGCTACCGGCACCGGTGGCAAGACCATGGAATCGCTGATCGAAGCCGGCTACATCACCGCCAATCTCGACATCACGACGACCGAGCTGGCCGATGAGGTTTGCGGGGGCGTGCTCAGCGCCGGGCCCGATCGGTTGATGGCGGCAGCACGCCGCGGCATCCCGACCGTGCTCGTGCCCGGATGTGTGGACATGGCCAATTTCTGGGCCCGCGACACGGTGCCGGAGCGCTATCGCCAGCGCCTTCTGTACGAATGGAATCCGAACGTGACGCTGATGCGCACGAACGTCGAAGAGAACCGGCGTATCGGTGAGCGGATCGCCGCGGCGGCGAACGCCTCAACCGGTCCTGTGGCCATTCTGATCCCCCTCAAAGGGGTCTCTCAGCTCGATAGTCCCGGCGGTCCCTTCTGGGATCCCGAAGCGGACGCAGCCTGTTACGAGGCCATCAAAGCCCATCTCAAGCCCGGTATTCCCGTCATCGAGATGGATAACAACATCAACGACCCCGCTTTTGCCGAAAAGGCGGTGGAAGTGCTTCTCGCCATGCTGTCTCGTCCGTAAAGGAGGTTGGTATGCCACGCATCAAGCGCAAAGAAATCCTGAGACGCTTGCAGGCCCAGGTCGAGGCCGGCAAGCCCATCGTCGGTTGTGGAGCCGGCACCGGCATCTCGGCCAAGTTCGCCGAAGCCGGCGGCGCCGATCTGATCATCATCTACAATTCGGGCCGCTATCGCATGGCCGGACGTGGCTCGCTGGCGGGGTTATTGCCTTACGGCGATGCCAACGGCATCGTGGTGGAGATGGCTGCCGAGGTCCTGCCTATTGTCCAGAACACTCCCGTTTTGGCCGGCGTCTGTGGGACCGATCCCTTCCGTCAGATGCCGGTTTTCCTCAAGGAGTTGAAACGGTTGGGCTTCTCCGGCGTGCAGAACTTCCCCACCGTTGGGCTGTTTGACGGCGATTTTCGGGTCAATATCGAGGCCACGGGCATGGGCTATGACAAAGAGGTCGCCATGATCGCCCTTGCCCATGAGATGAACCTGTTCACGGCGCCGTATGTGTTCACCCCCGACGAAGCGCGGGCCATGACTCAGGCCGGCTGCGACCTGCTCGTCTGCCATGTGGGCCTGACCACGGCCGGGAGCATCGGCGCGGCCAAGGCCTATAGCCTGGACGAGGCCATCGATCGGGTGATGGCCATGGCCGAAGCGGCCTGGGCTCTGCGCCCGGACCTGATGGTCATCTGCCACGGTGGGCCCTTCGACGAGCCGGAGAATGTGGGCATTGCCCTGAAGCGCATGCCCGGTATCGTCGGCTTTTTCGGCGCTTCGAGCATTGAGCGTCTGCCCACCGAGCGGGCCATCCGCAGCCAGGTCGAAGCTTTCAAAAGCCTGGAGCTGGCCCCGCGTGCGCCGACGGAATAAGCCTTTTTACGGGTTCCCCCTCGTCCAACCCGCTCTACCCTCTCTGCGCGTGGCGCCACACCCGGCGCCACGCGCCCCGGGGTTTTTCTTCCCCCAACCCGGGTCCTGTAGGGCTGCACCGGCCGTTTTCCCTATATGGGGCCGGAGGGTGCTCAAAGCCCCCGGCTGCCGATGCACCCCACGTTGGCGGCGCTTGGGCCGGTGGTCTGTTCATGCCCGGGCACGACCGCGGCCGGCAACATGGCGGCAAGCGGCGTATGGTCGTATGCCCAGATCAACTTCGCCAGCTCGTCCGTCCGTCCTTCGCCCAATATCGGCACCACCAGGCACCGGAATTTGGCCTCCAACTCTGCGTCGGTGGGGACGGCGGGCGGTTCCCAAGGCGCCTCGTAACGACCGGAGGAAAAAGTGCGACCGTCAAGGGTTGTGATGGTGACATCGGCATAGGCTTTGGCCGGGAAGGCTGCCTCGTATTCGTCGTGCACCTCCACCGTCAGCCGATCGGCCAGGGCCAGGAGTTGCGGGTCGTAAAGCCGCGGGGGCAACACCTGCTGCGGACCGAGTTCACCGTCGCCGAGCGCTGCCGCCACCGGAAAAGCCAGGTTGTACTGCGCTTCTTCTGTGTTTTGGGGATGACCACGGCTGAGCCGGGCGGCAGCCGCAAAACTGCGCACATGGATGCGGGCGATGTGGTCGGGCTGCAGGCGGTGCTCCTGCGCCAGGGCCAGAGAGGCAGCGATGACGGGCTGCGTCCAACGGCAACAGGCATAGCGCTTGAAGTAGAGCCGTTCGATCTCGTAGCGCCGGCCCAGACTGCTTATCCACTCCGGATTAGGCGTCTCATCGAACAACGGCCTGACGCCGGTGAAGCCCTTCTGGGCCATCAGCACGGCGGCCATGCCGACCATGGCGCCCCAGCCGGTGCCGTCTTTGCCCATCGAGGGCCGGGCAATCCCTTTCATCATCGGGGCTATAGGCGCGTGGTACTCGGCGGTGCCCATCGCCTCGCAGAGGGTAGCGGGATCGAGGCCGAACAGCTTGCCGACGGCCGCGGCGGCGATCGCACCCCAACTGCCCGATGCGTGGTAGGTCGTGGCCGTGGCATGGCGAATCAGACCGGCGCGAATGGCCACCTCGTAGCCGATGACGAGGGCAGTCAGAAACTCGGCTCCCGAGACGGCTCGCACCTCGGCGGCAGCGAGCAGAGCCGGCAACACACATACGCCGGGATGCCCCTTGATCGGCCGATAGCCGTCATCGATGTCAAGGGCGTTGGCGGCAAAGCCGTTGGCCAGTGTGGCCCCCGTCGGCGAGGCGCGACGACCGTCGGCCAGGAGGGTGGCCTCGTTGCCGGCCCATTGTGTCGCTGCCAGGTCGGCCATCAGGCGGGCCACAGGGGTCTGCGTGCCGGCGATAAGGGCGGCCATCCCGTCCAGCAGACAGCGCCGGGCCTGATGCTGCACGGCCGGTGGTAAATCGGTCCATGCTGTGGTGGTCACAAAGTGCAGAACCCGCTCGACAGGGGTCATGCCCGCACCTCTTCAAAACCAGCAGCGCCGCAGGGGTTCGTAGTCCTCATCGGTGACGGCGGCAAAACGGGCTACATGACCGTCGGCCAGCACTTCGCTACCGACGGGATCGCAGTGCATAGTCAACAACAGGGCGCGCACCTGCCGGCGCAGGGCCATCGGCAGCCGTTGGTGCACCACAAGAGGCGGGATAGGGCTGGGGCCCAGGACGGCTACCACGCGCAGGCGCTCGCTCAGCGTGGGATCGGCCCGCAGCGCCGTCTCCAGCACGATGCTGTCGATCGCAGCAGCGTCGACTTCTCCCGCCAAGATCAGCGCCAGCGAGTTGTGATGAGCCCCGGAAACCACGACGCTGCCGAAGTACCCCCAGTCCTCGCCCATTGCCGCCAGATGGGCTGCCACCATGCCGTAGCCCGAATGGGAACCGGGTTCGTTGATCGCCCAACGCACCCCGCGCAGGTCGGCAAAGCTTTGGAAAGGGCTGGAGGTGCTCACCACCACCTCCGAAAAGTAGATGGGCCGATCGGCATAGCGTGCGGCGGCCATGACCGGCGCTGCCAGCAGCGCCACCTGCGTCTCGGCTTCGCGTTGCCAGCGCACATAGTAGGAACCGCACACCCAGCCCATGTCGATGTTTCCGGCCTGCAGGCGCCGCAGTCGTTCTGGCCAGGGAAGTTCCTCGGCGATGAACCGGATGGGAAGGCCGAGGCGAGCGCTGAGATACGAGGTGAGCCGGCCCCAGAAGGGATGGGTATCGGGCGCAAGGCAAGAGGTAAAGTTCAGGTGCATGGTGATGGCGGCGCTAACGGTGCGCTGATTCAGACGGCGGCAAAGGACGCAGGCCGCGCCAGGGCGGTGCCTCGCCGTAGTCGAAGTACTTGACTACCTCAAGCTCCAGGCTATCGGGATCGGCCAGACCACGCGGCAGCGCGCCGTTGTAAATCCGCACCGAGGCGTAGTAGCCGGGCGCCAGATAGGTTGCGGCGTAGCAATGGCGTTCGCTGGCCCGCCATTGTGCCTTCGCTTCGGGCCCGGCAAAGACGACCAGATTGCCGAAGTCCACGGGATGCTCGCGGATATCGGCGGCCGCCAGGGCCAACGTGCAATAAGCCAGTAACCCCTCTTGCGCAGGAAGCTCCGGCAACATCGCCTCATCCATCTGATCGATAGGATGGCTATCGGCCTCGGGCCGGCGCTGGCCGAAAAAGCCCACGATGGCCAGCGGTCGCTGTTCCCGGAGGGATTCAGGGCGGAGGAGCACCTGGCGGTGATAGCGTCCATCCGGTTCGCCATAAAAGTGGACGACGGGCACCGACCGGCCCCGATAGGATTCAGGCCAGCCGATCGTTTCGTACAACGCGTGGGCCAGGTAACGCAACACCCGAGCATCCTCGGCGCTATGCCGTGGATGGGTGAAGGGACGATGGGGCAGGACCTGCGCCGATGCCAGGACGTGCACCTGCATGGTGTGACCTCCCGCAGTGTGAGACGGACTACTCCTGTGCGGATAAGGGGAGCGGTGTTTTTCCGAGGGACTCGGACTCGGTGTTGTCGACGGGGACATAGCCCAGGTCGGCCGAGATGCGGGCGGCTGTGGTCAGGAGCGGTTCACGTAACGAGGCCATCGCCTCGGCGTTGAGACGGAAGCTCGGTCCCGAGATGGCCAGGGCGGCGACCACCTCGCCGCGGTGGTCGCGAATGGGGGCGGCCATGGCGCTGAAGCCCTCCTCGAATTCCCCTGCATCGACGGCGTAACCCTGGGCCGCCACGCGGGCGAGCGTAACCTCCAGATGTTCGGGATCGGTGATGGTGTCGGCCGTGAAACGGGGTAGCGGTCTGGGCAAAATCAGAGCCCGCTCGGCCGGCGTCAGGGCGGCTAACAGCACTTTGCCGGCTGCCGTACAGTGCAAGGGCATGCGTCGGCCAATCCAGCCCACATACTGGACGGCTTTGGGGCTGGCCTCGCGCTCGATGTTGACACATTCGGCCCCATCGCGCACGACGACGTTGACGGTTTCTTGACATAACGCAACCAGGGCCGGTAGATACGATTGGGCGGCTCCACGGATGCCCAAGCGCCCCAGGGCCACACCGGCCAACCCGATCAAACCCAGGCCCGGTCGATACTTACCGGTTTCCGGGTTTTGGCTTACCAGGTCGTTTTGCTCCAGGCTGGCCAGGATGCGCGAGACCGTGCTTTTGGGCAGGCTCAGGCGTCGGCTGAGCTCGGAAACGCTCAGCTCCGGCGTCTGCTCCGAAAAGCACTTCAGGATGGCGACGGCCCGATCGATGACCTGAATGGAACCGGTGGTGCGGCGGGTAGGGGACATGGTGGGTACGACTCAGCGAAGCCCCTCGTTGGCGCCAACGTGTTGGCACTTGCGCACGTCGCACAAGAGCGCTTTATAGACCGGGAATCCGGAGATGGGATCGGCATTTTCGGGATCGGTCAGGCAATTGACATTCGCCCGCTGCCATGCCGACGGTCCCAGCGGTCCGCCACCGCCCATCTGGACTTCGACCACACCGGGGAGGATGTTCTCGGTAACATGGGCAAAGAAGGGGACCGACCCCCGCGGGGTCACGACGAGCACCTCCTCGCCGTCGACAATGCCGCGCGCGGCGGCATCGGTCGGATGGATGTGCACCAAGGGCCGCGGGAGGTGACGCAGCAGACCGGGGATGTGGTGATGTTGGGAACGGAAATCGAAATTCGTGCGGGCGCCGGAATTGAAGACCAGGGGAAAAGCCGCAGCCAGGTCAGGGCGGCTGAGCGGTCCCTCCTTGGGCTCGGTATAGACGGGCAACGGCTCGATGCCGTGCCGCCGGAACCATTCCGAGGTGATCTCGAACTTGCCCGTCGGGGTTTCGAATCCGGGTTGACCGTCGGCCCGCAGTTCGCCCGTGCGGTACTTCTCATAGCGCGGCGGCGGTTGGGGATAGGTGATGCCTTCGGGATGGGCCAACAGGTCGGACAACGCCACCCCGGTGCCGGCGAGGGCGTATTCCACCATGGCCCATTCGTTTTGGGGCCAGCGGTCGCCGTAACCCAGTCGGGCAGCCAGCTCGGCGAAGATGAGATAGTCGTTGCGGGCCTCTCCCAACGGCTCGATCACACGCCGACGGAGCTGGACATGCCCGTTGTGGATGACATAGGAGGTGATTTCGAATTGGGTTGCCGCCGGGAGCAGGATGTCGGCATAGGCGGCATCGGCCGTGGGGAAGCGATTGATGACGACCAGCAGGTCGAGGGCGGCCAGGGCGCGACGCCACAGGTCGGGATTCGGCCAGGCCGTGATCAGGGAAGCGCCGCTGACGATCAGCCCGCGCAGAGGATAGGGTTTGCCCTCCAGGATGGCCCGGGGGAAAAGGGCCGCGTGGGCTTCGCGGCGCACCTCGTAGTAAAGCGGATACTCCTCGGCACCGATGGGTTTCGGCCCCGGTGGCGGTTCGGTGAGCAGACGATTGAGTCGCAACCGATCTCGCATCTTGAAGAGCTTACCGCCGGGGCGATCCAGATGACCGGCCAGGGCCTGGAGGGTAAAAACGGCGCGGATGGCCTGTACGCCGCTGTTTGAGTACTCCAGCCCGGTATAGGTCAGGATGGCGCAGCCGCGGGCGGCTGCCATGGCGCGCGCCAATTCGCGCACTTTATCCGCCGGCACCCAGGTGATCGCCTCCACCCGTTCCGGTGTGAAAGCGCGCACGTACTCCTGCAGATCCGCAAAGCCATGGGTCCATTCGGCCACAAAAGCATGGTCATACCGCTGTTCCGCCAGCAGCACGTGGATCATACCCAGTGCCAGCGCTCCATCCGTGCCGGGACGAATGCCCACCCACTCGCAGCGCAGCGCCTGCGCCGTCTCCGAGCGGCGATGGTCGATCACAACCACGCGTGCCCCGCGCTGTTGGGCATGTTTGAGCCGCACCAGGTTGATGGGCGGCGAATCGGTGGCGGGATTTTCCCCCCAGACGAGAATAAGTTCGGCCCGGTCCAGATCCTCTTCCATATCGAGCATGTAAGCCCCAAAGCAGGCGCGTGGGGCGATCATGCCGTAGGACACATAGCAGAGGGCGCCGACCCCGCTCGTGTTGGGCGATCCAAAAGGGAAGAAGACGGCATTGGCCGAGGATTCGGCCGTGCCTGCCGGCGCAAACATCTCGTTGAGGCCGTATTCAAAATTCCCGCGGCCGGTGTAGATGCCTACGGCCTCCGGTCCCCAGGCGTCGGCGATCCGGCGCAGCTCGGCAACCATGAGCTCATAGGCCTCATCCCAGGTGATGCGCTCAAAACGCCCTTCCCCGCGGGCCCCGATTCGCCGTTGGGGATAGAGCAGCCGCTCGGGGGCATAGACGATTTCCGGCGCCCGCTGCCCCCGGGTGCAAAGCACGCTGTAGGGATGTCCCTGGATCGGCGTCAGTCTGCTGATGCGGCCATCCACCAGATGCACATGGGCGCCGCATCCGGCCGGGCAGACGCCGCACATGCCGATGACAACCTGTTCCATCAGTCCCTCCGCTGCAGGATGTACTCGATTTCGGCTTCGACGGCTGCCGGTAGAGGTTCCGGCTGATGGGAATCCAGGATGGCCAGGGTTTTCTCGCGTACGCGCGTGCGCATGTCCTTGCCGCCCTTGGCCAGCCAGGGTTCGAGCCGTTGGCGGTCGAACAATTCCGGCACCCACAGCTCCCGCCAGTGGCGCATGGTATGCTCATGGCTGAGGAACTGGCCACCCGGCCCCACGGCATCGATGACATCCAGGGCCAGGGCCTCGTCATCAATGCGCACGCCGCGCACGAACACCCGATTCATGGCGATCAGCTCGTTGGCCAGGACCATGTACTCAGGCGAATTGGCCAACCCGGCCTCGAGATAGCCCACATCGTGGTTGAGGTTCGTCTTCGCCAGCAAGGCCGTCTGGATGGAGAACTGGGCATCGATGGCGGCCTGCTCGTCCAAAACGGCACTATCGGAATGGGCGGCATAGCCCCAACAGGGCAGACGATAAAACCGCGCCATCTCGGCGGCCATCACGCGGGCCAACTGGAACTCCGGCGCGCCGTAGACGCTGATCATCTCCTTCATATCGAGATGATGAACGCCATGCCCGTACAGGAACGGCGCACCCGGATTCTGCAACTGATGCATGACCAGCCCGCTGAGCATTTCGGCATTGCCGAGGGCCACGGCGCCCGCCAGCGTTATCGGCGCCGTCCCCCCGATCATCGGCGCCGGCGAATGGGTGACGGGGATCCGGTGTCGGGCGACGAAAAGCAGCTTATCCACGGCCTCGTAGGCATGGGAAAGCGGCGTCGTCGGTTCCGAATAGAGCAGCATGGTCGGATAGCGCGAAAGCTGTTCGAGTCCCCCGGCGGCAGCGGCATGCATGGCGGTGATGGCCTCGATATCGGCCAGGTCGTTGCAGACCACCACAGCCGGTTTGACCGTGTGGCGTAGCAGAACGGCGTATTGGTAGCGGAAGTAGTATTTGGTCGGCACATCCCGCGGAATGCCCACCGACATCACAAAGTCGATTTCGGGCAAATAGTCGCAGACCCGGATGCAATCGGCGATGTCGGCCGTGGTGAACTCGCGGCGCTCGCCGCTGCGCGGGTCCAGATAGCGCAGGGTATCGGAACCCGGCCCAAAGTAGACGTGCTCGCCATCGAGCTGGCAAGCCACCTGATCGCTCCCTCGCCGATACAGGGCGAACTGTCGCGGGGCATTGGCGAGGGCCCAATCGACCAGTTCGGCCGGAATCCGCACCAAGTCTCCTTCAACCTGGGCTCCGGCCTGACGAAGCAGTTGCAGTCCCCCCTCGTGATAGACCTTGACCCCGGTTCGTTCCAGAATGCGGCAGGAGGCCTCGTGAAGGCGCCGACAATCCTCCTGACTCAGCATGCTAAGCCGCGGTTGGATGTGCGGCAACTCAAGGGTGGTCATGTCAACGGCGGCAGCGGCGGCCATGCGACGATCGCGACGACGCATAATCCCAACTCCTTGTTTCGTATCGTGAAACGATATTCCAAAAAATACCCTTTCATTTTAGCCAGAAACCCATTCCCATGTCAAAAAGCCGACTCCTCCCGAGACTATATCGAGTCAGGAGGCGGCGCAATACAGCTTCGCCGACGGTTCGGTCTTCAACGCGGCCCTGTACGCAGAACGACCCCGGCTGACCAGCTCGGCGGCCGGCGAGACGCTGCTGGCATTCCGCCGCTTCGGCATACCGGACGACAACACCTGGCTGGGGCAGGTCGCGCTGGCCCGCCGCGACGGGAGCAGCGCCGCGTTCAGCGCGCCGCTGCTGCTGACCAACGAGCCGCGCCAGAACTGGCAGGCCGCCATCGCCCTCAACCCGGCGAACGGCCAGGCCGTGGTCGCCAAGATCGGGTCGGCACCGGTGCTGCCGGTCGGCGCGTCCGCCGACGAGGACTTAGCCTGCCTAGCCGTGCAGAGCGATGCACGCTTCGGGTGGGCCAACCTGGCCGCCCGGGCGAACGACACGACGCCAGACATCGTGACCCTGGGATCCGAGGCCGATCCCGCCCTGGACCCGGCGCCGGCGCAGGCCCACCCTGCCGTCGGCAGCACGGCGACGGTCACCGCCACGCTGCGCAACCTGGGGCGCAACACCGGTGATCCCGATAGGTGAGGATGCCACCCCCAGAACAACCGCAGCGTGGCCGATCTGGGCGCGCTGCCCGCAGTCCAGGCGGTGGGTGTGCAGGAGAGCACGCTGTACGAGGCGTCGCTGGCGGTGCAGTGGCTGCCGCCGGATATGCCGGGCGTAGCGGGCTATCGCGTCCTGCAGGCTGCACAGCCGGGCAATCCCTACGCGCTGGTCGGAGAGGCCACGGGGACCGTCTTCCACGATCTGCCGGTGGAGCGAGGGAAAACGGACTACTACGTGGTGTAGGTGTATGATGCCGGCGGGGTGGTTTCTCCCTGCAGCCAGGAGGTGAGCGGCGCGCTGCTGCGGCTGAGTGCCTTCCTGCCGCTCTCGCGGCGGTGCAGGCACAGGCCCAGGAGCTTCTGGTAGAAGTCTAGCGGTCGCAGCAGGTCGTTGACCGTCAACATCACTGCAGCGGAAGAGGTCTTGGGGTGCAGTCGAAAGTCGGGCATGTTTTGCTCCGTTCACCTCGCCCACCGGGTTCTGCGGCTCGCAATACCGCCGCGACCGGCGCAGGGGGCGGATGCTCTGCATGGTCCAGCACAAGCCGAGCAGCCGGGTCATGGCCGGGACGGGGCAGGTGCCGGCCGCTTCACCTGCGGTTTTTACTACAGAAAACATAGCAACCGTCCCGCACAAAAGGCGCCCCAGGCTTCGGGGCGCTGCTAGCATCAGGGATTAGGGATTAGATGAGTTTGTTTGCATGGATTCGTGGTCAGTGGCATCATGGCAGCATGAAGGAAGATGCCCGTGGAAAGTACGGGACAAAGATGAGAAACGATAAAAACTCGGAATCCCGAGTTCTTTTGTCATCACCTACTCGGCTGTCCACCGCTTGCACTGATTGAAAATCAGCTCCCTGGGAAAGGAGGCTGCCATGCCCGACCGCTTCGCCCACGGCTACGCCCTCCTGATCGGCGTGGGCCGCTGCGCCTATGCCCCCTGGTCGCTGCCCGTCACCGTGCGGGACATGCAAGCGCTGCGCGCGGTGCTGACCGACCCCGGCCTGTGCGGCTACCCTGCCGACCAGGTCCGCCTGCTGCACGACGAGGGGGCCACGCGGCAGGCCATCCTCGACGGCTTGGCCTGGCTGGCGGCGCGAGCCGCCGCCGACCCCGACGCCACGACGGTGGTCTTCTACTCCGGCCACGGCTGGCAGGAGGAGCGCATGGGGCGGTACTTCCTCATCCCCCACGACGTGGCGCCCTTCGACCTGGCGGGCAGCGCGCTGACGGCCGAGGCGTTCATCGCCGCGCTGCAGATGGGAGTTTCGCAAAATGGTGGCGTAGTGATGGTCAAGCCGTTCTTCGCTCCCCTTCCTGTCCCTGTGCCCCTCTCTTCCTGCACCCTGCGCCGTTGCCTGCACCCACCCCGGCCCCATCTTGTCGTCTCGCCTTTACTCAACGGCCTGACCGGCGTGCGCGATCCGCGCCCACAGCACCACCGGCCGGCACACATTGGCCAGTAGACGAAAATGACACACTATCTTGACACACTTATGATGTGTACCTATAATGAGCGTCAGGAGGTGTGCTATGAGCATGTACCGCGCGCAAATCATTCTAGAAAAACAACAGCACGAGTTGCTGGCCCACATCGCTCGCGAGGAGGGCAAATCGCTCTCCGAGACGGTGCGTGAACTGCTTGACCTGGCCCTCCGCGAGCGTCGCCGCCGTCAGATGGAGCTGGCGGCGCAGACGTTGCTGGCCGATTACCGCAGCGACCCTGATTTGACCGCCTTCACCGCACTGGACGGTGAAGAGGTCCAGGAGGCAGTATGAAGCGCAGCGAGATCTGGCTGGTCAACCTGGATCCCACCATTGGGGTGGAAATCCGCAAGACCCGGCCGGCGGTCATCGTTTCCAGCGACCTGGTGGGCATCTTGCCCCTGCGGGTGATCGTGCCCATCACGGACTGGAAAGAGCGCTACGGTGTGGCGCCCTGGATGGTGCGCATTGAGCCCGCGCCGGCCACCGGATTGGCCAAGCCTTCCGCAGCCGACTGCTTTCAGGTCCGCTCGATTTCAACCAACAGACTGGTGCGCAAGATCGGCCAGTTGGGTGCCGAGGAGATGGAACGGATTGTGGCGGGCATTCAACGAGTGATAGAAGCGTGAGACAAAGGATACGTCGGCGTCCCGCGCTGACGATGCCCGTAATTACCCAGAAGAACCACGCCATTACATCTTGACATCATTCCACATCTGCACTAACATCAAGATGGAGGTGAGCGATGTATCGCACGCAGT
>JBBINH010000019.1:0-56201 GCA_037443945.1 Caldilineales bacterium | reverse complement strand
GAGCCTCCTCCGCCCGAGCCGCCGCCACCACCCCCGCCCAGACCTCCCTTTGGTGGATGCCTCCTCGCCGTCTTACGGCCTTTTGCCTTGTTGCCGTGGTAGGGGCGGACCTTCCTTCGTCCCGCTTCAGAGACCGTAGAGCTGCCTGACCGTCGCGTAAACCCAGCCCATCTCGCGGCGAGGGTAGTAGGCGGCGAGATGACGCATGAGGTTGGGCAGGTCGTGCACATCGAGACCGGAGGCCTCGACCAGGCGGCGCAGGTGCTCACGGCGTTCCAGTTCGGCCACGAATTCCGCCCAGGTACGGGCGATCAGATCGGCCGCCGCCGTGATCTGGCCGGGATCGAAGTCGGCGGCCAGCGCCATGGCCACGTCTTCGGGTCCACCCTTGCTGAAGTCATAGCCGTTTTCGCGCAGCTTGTGAAGGGTCTGGATAATCACCGGTTTATTCAAATTCGGCGTCGTCGTCCAGTGGATCTCCTCGATGGAGGGCGGCTTGCATTTGTAATAGACGGCCGTCTCGGCTGTGGATAAGATGAGCACGGCGCCTTCCTGGACAAATGTGCCGGGACCGCTGCGGGCGGCAGCTTCCCGGTTGGCCGCCTCCATGCGCTCCTGCCAGCGCCGATAGGCCTGGGCCAGGCTGTCCGGATGGGGTTCGACCACTTCCAGGGTCGGCACCAGCTCAAAACCATAGCGTGCGGCCAGGGCCTGTAACCGTAAGAAGCCGATCGGCTTATCCTGGCGCATGGCCGTATGCAGGGTCAGGGCCAGCGGTGTGTCATAGTGGACGAGATGGGGATTGCGCCCGCCCCACAACTCGAAAATGAGGACAACGTCCTCGGTCTGCACGGCCTGTTCGACGGGGGAACGGTCGGGCAAGACGGCATGCAGAAGGGCCCACCAGTCGCCCCAGCGACTGGCCGTCAGGACGGGTTGCAGTCGGGTGCGTGGGATGACCTCCAAAACCCGGCCCTCGCCATCCTTGAGCGCGTAGAAGAGGATGGCGGTGCCGTCCAGCTTGAGGGTAAACCGCGCGTCGATGGTAGCGGGTGGCACCGGGATAACGAGCTGTGGCGGCCCTTCCGGCTCGCGGCGATAGGGATAGGGGATTTTGGGCATGCCGGCGATGAATTCCAGCCGTTCCTGACCGGCCACCTCGGTCACGGCCAGCATGCCCAGCTTGTCGCTTTCCTGGCGGCAGACATAGCCGGCAAAGGGAATACCGCCGGGCGATGTCACCCGAAAAGGCTCCCAATAACGGCTGCCGATTCCCGTGATGGCCGTGATGTGGGCCAGCATAGGCACAGTCAAGCGGCCGAATCGTCCTCGACCTCGCGGATAATGGTCTCGGCCTCGGCCAGCAGCCGCTCGGCCTCGGTCGCCGTGACCTCAAGGTTCTGGAAATAGCGCCGCAGGAGCTCTAACGGGGTCAGGGTTTCGACATCCACACCGCCTAGGCGGCTGCGCGCCCCCCATTCGATGTCCTTCGTGATGCCGGCTACATCAAAGGCCGTAGCCAACGCGGCCCGGATGGCACTTTCCTTGAGCAGGGCATCCTGTTCCTGGCGCAGGCGCAGGCGCAGGCGCACGATGGCGTCGGTCACCTGGCGTTGGGCGATGGCCTGCAGGACGGCCGCCGTGGGGTCCTGCGCCGCGCGACAATCGCAGTCGATGGTGACAAAACGACGGGCCGGCCGTTCAAAATGGGGCACGAATTCATAGGTGGTATGCCCACGACGCACTTCGGCTAGCACCCATCCCTTCGGTTCCCGCTCCTCGCCGAAATCGATCCGTTCCATGCTGCCGGCATAGACCACCGGCGGATGGGCGCCGGGGTTGAGGTCCTGGTGCTTGTGGATGTGCCCCAAAGCCACGTAGTCCCAGCTCGGATCGGCCAGGACCGAACGGGGCACGGTGACATCGCGGCCGATCATGATCCCGCGTTCCGAGCCCAACTCGGCGCCGTCCACCGAGAAATGGCCGACCAAGAGGGCAGGGACATCGGGTCGACGACGGACTTGCGCAGCCATGGCGCGAATGTTGTCCGTCATGGTCTCGGTGATCAGACGATCGGTAGCCTCCACACTCCCGGCGCGGTAGGCCGCCTGGCTGAGCCATTCGGAGATATAGGGGTAGGGCGCGCTGGCAATCTGGACCGTCTGGCCGCGGCGGGTGGTGAGGGTGATCACCTCCTCGCGTTCGAGAACGTAGACATTGGGCACGGCCAGGGTGGCGAAAATTTCGATGGCCGAGGCGCGAGCCGCCACGACCGGCAGGTCATGGTTGCCCGGCACCATCACCACCGGAATGCCGTGGTCGGCCAGTTGCTTGATGCGCCAGGAGAACTCGCGACGATAGGTCGAATTCGGATCGCGCGTTTTGTAGGCATCGCCGGCAAAAATGACCAGATCCACCTGGCGGGCGATGGCGAAGTCGATCAGATCGGACAACCGCCGCAAAAAATCCATGACCCGGCTGTTGAGCCCGGTGGTGGGGTCCATGCGGCCGTAGCGCTCCATGCCGATATGCAGGTCGGCAAAGTGGATCAGTCGAATGGATGATGTGCTCATAAAGCGCGAATCCCTCTTGGGGTAGCAGTTCGCCTGCGAAACAACCCTGACGGAGGCCAAACCCCCTTTGCCGGGTTCGGGTAGGCCCCTATCCTACCACAGGAGGGACCAAGAGATGAAGACCGACGATGGGTAGGTCGCGTCCGCAGCGGCCGGGATGCGCATTGACACCACGTACCACCGATGTTAAACTGAGGTTCGATCCCCTTCCTCGATCCCGGTACCGATGACTGCCGCATCGCAGTGGTTGACCCTAACCGAAGCTGCCCGCTTGTTAGGCGTACATCCGGCCACGTTGCGCGAGTGGGCCGATGCCGGCCAGGTGCCTTCATTCCGCACCCCTGGCGGTCATCGCCGTTTTCGCAGCGCAGACCTGCGCGCCTTTCTGTTGCGCGCCGGTAGCAGTCAACCCGGAACCCAGGGCCTGCTCGATACGATCGCCCGGCTGGAGGACGTGCTGGTGCAAACGCGGCAGGAGCTGCGGCGCCTGCCCACCGACGAGACAAGTTGGTATCAGGCTTTTGATGAAGCCGGTCGTGAGCGCCAGCGGGCATTGGGACGCCGGCTTTTTGCTTTTGCCCTGCAATTGATAACCCACCCCGACCAGCAGGCCGAATTGCTGGCCAAAGCCCGAGAGCTCGGCCAGGAGTACGCCGAAAGCTCGCTGCGGTACGGTATCTCCTTGCTGCAGACGGTGCGGGCCTTTCAGTTTTTTCGCGAGAATTTGCTGCGGGCATTGGTCAATTCGGAAACGGCGACGGAGGTCTCTCTGCAAGAGGACGCCCAGCTTCGTCGAAGCATCGATACCCTTCTTAATGAGGTCCTGTATGGCCTCATCGCCACCTTTGAGCAGGAGCTGATGCATACGACAACGTCCGAAGCCGTGACCGTATTGGAGGAGGATGCCTGACAAGCGGTTGTCCGGCCATGTCGACGCGCACTTTCGTTGT
The DNA here is from genome assembly GCA_037443945.1 of Caldilineales bacterium. Taxonomy (GTDB): domain Bacteria; phylum Chloroflexota; class Anaerolineae; order J102; family J102; genus SSF26. The sequence goes on along the minus strand of JBBINH010000019.1, from coordinate 52,678 downwards.
GGCAACCTTGAGTTTGCTCCTCTTGGGCGGTGGTTGGATCTGGTGGAGCCGTGTGCCGGTGACGCCGTTGCCGGTGGTGGCGCAGCCGCTGCGAGGGCATTCTGCACCCGCTTTCACGTTGGCCCAGGTCGGCGGCGGCACGCTGAGTCTGGCCGATCTGCGTGGTCGCCCCGTGGTGCTCAATTTCTGGGCGACATGGTGTGCGCCGTGCGAGGCCGAAATGCCCGAACTGGAACAGGCCTATCGCCGTTACGGTGATACCGGTTTGCTGGTGTTGGGCGTCAATCAAGGTGAGGACGAGGCGACCGTGCGCGCCTATGCCGACCGCCTGGGCATCACGTTCCCCCTTCTGCTGGATAGGGATATGGGGATCGGTCGCCGCTATCGTGTGGAGGCCTTGCCCACCACCTTTTTTATCGACCGGGAGGGCATCATCCGTGAGCAGGTCATCGGCCAGATGAACACGGCCGTGTTGCGCCAGCGCCTGCGTTCCATTTTCCCCTGAACCGACCATGATCACCACCTTGCGCCTGGGGCCGCTGGCGTTGCCCACCTATCCGGTGTTGCTGATCCTGGGCTTTTATCTGGGGCTGTGGCTGGCGGCGAAGACCGCCGCCCGTCGGGGGGTGCATCCCGATCATCTCTACAATGCCGGTTTCTATGCCGTGGTGACCGGGCTGGTGGCAGGACGGTTAGGGCATGTACTGCGTTTTAGCGCCGCCTATCGTGAGGATCCTCTCAGTGTCTTCACGCCGAATCTCCTGGCTTTTGAGCCGGTCGTCGCCGTTGTGGCCGCTGCCCTTGTCCTGGTCGGCTATGTCCGACGTCATCGTTTGCCGCCGCTGTTGTTTGCAGATGCCTTGAGCCTGGGCGCCCTGCTCACGCTGGCGGTTCTGGCCCTGGCCGACGGCCTCAACGGTCGAGCTTTGGGAATGCCGACGATGCTGCCCTGGGCGATTGTGCAATGGGATGTGTATCGTCATCCCGTGCAGTATTACGAGTGGCTGGGGACCGTGGCCGTGTTGAGTCTGCTTTGGACCTGGCTGCCGAGGCTGGCCGCAGGCCAGGTCGCCCTGGCTGCCGTGGCCGGCTATGCCGGTGTGCGTTTGTTGGTAGACGCCTTTCGCGATCGTCCGGCCACCATCGGCGATGGCTTTCGCCTAACCCAGGTCATCGCCCTGGTGGTGCTGCTGGTGGCGCTTACCCTGTTCTATCAGACCCAAAAGCAACCTGCCGATGACCACAAACACCCGTCTTCCTAATCGGCAGGCACGTGCAATTTGTCGGCCACGAGCGACGCCGCAAAACGGCGTTCCTCGCCTGTCCGGAAACGGATGGTCAGATAGACATCGTCGGCTTTGGCTTCCACAGCGCTGAGGGTACCGCGACCGTAACGGATGTGATCCACCTCTTGTCCGACCTGCAGGGGTTGGGCGGCCATAACGGCTGCGGTCGCAGCGGCAGAAGGCCGGGGCAGGGGGGCTACGGCCGTCATCTCGCGATCGCGCCAGGATTCGGCGTAGGGAGGCAGATCCTCCAGGCGCTGGATGCGATGGCGGAGGGCCTCCGTGCGGTTGCGCGCGGCTGCCAGTCGCTCCATCAGCGCAGCCTTACCGGCCACGCGTTTGCCCTGGGCCAAGCGGCGGGAGATGGCGGCCAGGGTCATGAGGATGGTTTTCAGCGATTCGGAGGGAAAAGGGGCCACGGGATCAAGCAGAATCAGTTCAATCCCGTGCTGCTGACAGAGCGCCTTGCGCACTTCGTCGCGAGCGGCTTCTTCGCGCTCTTCCCACTCGCTTTTGCGGCCGGCACCTTTGACCTGGAGGCCGATGAAACGCACGGCCAGACCGATCTCAGGATAGTACAGGTCGAGTTTGAGCCGCCGCCGGGTGCCGGGATTGACCAACCACTCCGGCGAGACATCGCGCTCCAGGCGAAAACCGTCGAAGATGCGGGCCAGGAGTTCGTTCCAGGCCATGAGATACAGAGAGGTACTCATCGGAAAGCTGTCGGCACGGTCGAAGGGATGCCGTCACCGGGACGGATGAGCCCAAGGGTAGCACACCGGTTCCGGTTCGTCAATGCCGGCCGGGAGCCGCTACGGCTTCGGCTTACGCTTACTGCTTGCCCGGCTCTTTGTGCTATGATAGGCCTTTGCAGGTTTGAATCCTGCCCCGGCACGACCGGGAAGACGAGACCTGAGGTGAAGCGACCATGACCATCTGGACCCCTGAACGCATCAGCGCTACCCTGGAACGGATCCTGCCCCAGGTGCGGCAACCCGCCCGTTATATCGGCGGCGAATGGAATAGCATCGTCAAACCCTGGGCAACGGCCCGGAGCCGGGTTGCCCTGGCCTTCCCCGACATCTACGACCTGGGGATGAGCAATCTGGGCCTGGCCATCCTCTACGACATCATCAACAAGCGATCCGATGCTCTGGCCGAGCGGGTCTATGTGCCCTGGGTGGATATGGAGGCGCTCATGCGCCGCGAAGGCATGCCTCTTTTCAGCCTCGAAAGCCACCATCCCGTCGCCGCATTCGATATCCTGGGCATCAGTCTGCCCTATGAGCAGCTCTACACCAACGTCCTCACCCTGCTCGACCTGGCCGGTATCCCGCTGTACACGGCCGAGCGTCGTCCTGAAGACCCGCTGGTGTTGGCGGGTGGTTCGGCCATGATCAACCCCGAACCCATGTGGCCTTTCCTCGATGCCTGCTTCCTGGGTGAGGGCGAAGAGGCCATCGGCGAGATCATCACCTGCCATGCGCAATGGCGGGACGAGGGACGGCCCGGAGGGCGTATTGAGCTGTTGCAGCGGCTGGCGCGCATTCAGGGCGTGTACATCCCTTCCTTCTACGAGGCCACGTACCATGCCGACGGTACCCTGATCGCCACACGACCCCGGCCCGAATTCGCCGATGTGGCTCCGGCTACGGTGGTCAAGCGCATCGTCACGGTGTTGCCGCCGCCGGTTACCGACTTCATCGTCCCCTATACGGACATCGTCCACAATCGTGCTGCCATCGAGATCCAACGTGGGTGTACGCGGGGCTGCCGTTTCTGTCAGGCCGGGATGATCTTCCGGCCCGTGCGCGAGCGGCCCTTGGAGGAAATTCTGGCGGCCGTGGACCGGATGGTGGCGGCCACGGGCTTCGAGGAGATCTCGTTCCTTTCCCTTTCCTCGTCCGATTACAGCGCTATTGGTCCGCTGGTGGACCGGGTTGTGGCCCGATACGGCGATAAAAAGCTCTCCATCAGCCTGCCTTCGCTCCGTATTGAGTCCTTCAGTGTCGACTTGATGGAGAAGCTGGAAAAGGGGCGGCGTCGTTCCGGCTTCACCTTTGCCCCCGAAGCGGCCACCGATCGTCTGCGCGATGTCATCAATAAGCCGATTGCCACCGAGTTGATGCTGCAAACGGCGCATGAGGTCTACCGCCGTGGCTGGACGACCATCAAGATGTACTTCATGATCGGTCATCCCACCCAGACTTTGGAGGATGTCGAGGCCATTGCCCGGCTGGCGCATGAGGTCCTGCATATCGGCCGCAAGTACATCGGTCATAAGGCCAAGGTGCGGGTTGGCGTTTCGACCCTGGTGCCCAAGGCGCAGACTCCCTTCCAGTGGGCGCCGATGGAGGAAGAAGCCGTTATCCGGCAGCATCAGGACCATTTGCGCCGTCGTCTGCGTGCTCACGGTCTGGAGCTTTCGCTGACCGATCCGCGCGAATCGCTGCTGGAAGCGGCTCTGAGCCGCGGCGATCGCCGCCTGGCGGAGGTCATTGCGCGGGCCTGGCGCTTGGGTGCGCGGTTCGATGCCTGGGGCGATCAGTTCAACTGGTCGGCCTGGCAACAAGCCTTTGCTGAGGCCGGCCTGGACATGGACTGGTACGCCCGTCGTGAGCGCAGCCTGGACGAAGTGCTGCCCTGGGACCATCTCAGCGTGGGCGTGCGCAAGGACTTCCTGGCGGCCGAGTATCGCCATGCCCTGCAAGGAGCGGTTATCGACGATTGCCGAGACCACTGTTTCTCCTGCGGCATTATCACGCAATTCAAGGAGCAACGGCGTCAGGCCCAGCAGCTTCAGGGCGACGGCGGGGGTTGGGGTTGCCCCGGCTTTGGTCGCCATACGGCGCGGCAGCCGGTGTCGCCGGTGCCGGTGCCGCTCTATTTCAACCCGGACATGAGTCCCGATAGGGTCGGCCAGTTTGCCGAGCGGGTGCCGCAGCGGCGCGAGTTGGTGGCGGCGCATCAGGCCGCCGCTCGGTCTGCCCTCGAGACCCCGACGCCGGCATGACATCGCCCCCGCCCCCGGCGCAGCGTCTGCGGCTGCACTATGCCAAAATCGGCGATGCCCGCTTTATCGGCCATCTCGATGAGGCACGCTTTTGGGAACGCGTGTTTCGTCGCGCCGGCTTGCCGTTGGCCTATTCGCATGGTTTCAACCCGCAACCCAAGATGCAGTTCGCTTCGGCTTTGCCGGTCGGGGTTGAGGGTCTGGATGAGCTGATGGATGTGTGGCTGACGGAGCCGGTGGATCCGGCGGTGTGGATCGAGGCCATTCGCCGAAATCTGCCGGCGGGTTTTCGATTGCACGAGATGCAAATCGTCCCACTCGATCTGCCGCCGCTGCAGAATGTGCTACGGGCCGCCGTGTACGAGGCCCATTGGCCGGAGGGTATCCCCCCGCCTTCTCTGGCCGAACGGGTCCAGGCGCTGCAGAAGGCAGCTTCGCTGCCCCGGCCGCATCCCAAAGACCCCAACCGCACCTACGACCTGCGACCGCTCCTGCTCGATCTGGTCGTGCTCGGCGAAGACCGGCTGTGCATGACCCTGGCCGCCGGTCCCCAGGGTTCGGCGCGGGCGAGCGAAGTGGTGGCCGCACTGGACCTGGAGCGCTTTTACCATCGCCTGAGACGCATCGCCTTGCACCTGGAGGCGACGTAGGTTCGGCGCCGCCCGGTGGCGGCTTTTTTAGGCGCCGGCTCATCGTTCTCGTTGTAACCGACTCGTCACACGACCATGGTCACCGTTCGCGCGCTCGATACCGACCATCGTCAGGATATCCGTGCCTGGATCGAGCTGCCCTATCGCCTGTATGCCCACGATCCGCTGTGGGTGCCGCCGATGGTGGCCGAGGCGCGGATGCAGCTCGATCGGCGCCGGAATCCCTTTTTCCAGCATTCCGAGGCCGTGTTTTTCCTGGCCGAACAGGACGGTCAGGTTGTAGGGCGTCTGGCCGTGCTCGAGAATCGGCTCTACAACGCCCGCACCGGGGCGCGGCGGGCCTTTTTCACCCATTTCGAGACGATAGAGGACTTCGCCGTGGCGGCAGCGCTGTTCGAGGCGGCTTTGGCCTGGTGTCGTCGGCAACAGCTCGACACCCTGGTGGGTCCCAAAGGCTTTCTGACGGCCGACGGTATGGGCTTGCTTGTCGAGGGCTTTGAAAGGCGGCCGGCTCTCGGCATCCCGTACAACCCGCCCTTTTATCATGATTTTATCCGGCAACTGGGCTTTGCGCGCGAAACCGACTTTCTGTCCGGCTATCTTTCGGCCGATCATCCCCTACCGGAGCGGGTGGTGCGCATTGCCGAGAGGGCCAAACAACGCTACGGCTTCCGCAGCGAACGCTACCGGAGCAAGCGGGCGCTGCGGCGGCTTGTGCCCCTGGTTGTGGCCGCGTATAACGAGGCCTTTACCGAAAACTGGGAATATGTCCCCATTACGCCTGCCGAGGCGCACGTCATCGCCGAGCGCCTGCTGGCCGTCATTCGGCCGGAGTTGGTGCAGCTGGTCTGGAAGGATGAGCAGCTGATCGGTTTTCTGCTTTGCTATCCCGACATTTCTGCCGCCATTCAGCGCACCGGCGGACGGTTGTGGCCTTGGGGTTGGTTCCATTTGTGGCGGGAGTTCGGTCGCACCGTGTGGGTCAACATCAACGGCGCCGGCATTTTGCCTGCCTATCGTGGGCGTGGCGTGGATGCCATCCTGTTCGTGGAGCTGGCCCGCACCATCAAGGGCAGTCGCTACAAGCATGCCATTGTCGTTCAGGTCGACGAGGGCAACAGCAAGATGCAACGGGAAATGGCCGCTCTTGGTGTCACGTTTGATACGCGTCACCGCATTTTCCGCAGACCGGTTGGCCACGACTGAGGCGCGCGGCCGTCGTTCGGCTTAGCGGCAGGCAATGCGCCAGGCCTTGAGATTGAGGCGTTTGATCAGCGTATCGAAGTTGCGGCGGTTGGCATCGGCGCAGATGGCCGCCCGGTTGCCCTGGTATTCGATGCCGAAAACGGGTTTATTCGCCTGGATAAACGGCATGAGCAGGTCGCATTCCCGATACTGGAAGCATTGTTCGTTGATGGCGAAATCGAAGTCGGCCACGAGCTGCGGGATCTGGTTCAAATCGTTCTTCAGGCCGATGGCCAGACCGCGCGCATGGGCTTCTTGGGCCAGCCAGCGGTTGTAACGAAGCTGGTCGGCGGCGGTGAGGGGGAAGCCGGTGTTGTGGGTGTAGCCGTCAACGTTATCGGGATCGACGCCGTCACAGCCTTTACGGCGGGCCCGATCGAGTCGCGCCCGCATAATGGGCGCCAACACGTCGAGCCGTCGGATATTGAGCCAGCGTTCGCCGGGCCAACCTTCCAACGGATTGCCCAGCACCTCCGGCGGAAAGGCCGCTGCGTCGGGGCGCCAGTCTTCGAAGGCGCCGGCATTGAAATAACACACGACCTTGATACCGCGGTTTCGCAAAGCACGAATAACCGCCTTGGGAGCATCGAAAAGGTCGATGTCGTACATCTGGACGGCATACGAGGTGTTGATTCTGCCCTGGAGCTGGATTTGCCAGCTCGTGCCGGGCGTCGGACGCCACCAGGTGACATCGGGGGTCGCTGCCGTGAGCAGGAGCGTCAGGCCAATCAGAAGCATGAGGATGGGGAGGCGTGACATGGGCGTAATCGTAAGGGAGGGCAAGATGAAGCGTCAGGAGAAGCCACGACGAGAAACGAGGGGACACGGATTGATACGGAGGCAACGGATGCACACGCATCGTCAGGGCGTGTGTCCATGCCCGTCGTGCCCACCACGTCATGGATGATACGATAACCGCTACTGACCGACTCCGACCGTCCGCCACCGGGCGCTGAAGGCACATCAGCCTCTCCGAATCCGTGAGGCCGGACGTCGGTACAGGTCGACGCAGGCCTTGGGACGGGCGATCCCGGTCGGCACGCAGGCAACTGCCCCTATTATACCCGTTTTGCCCTCCGGACGGCAAAAGAGATCCTCTGCCGGAAGGCCTCTCCATCGGTCCTGACCGACTCATGCCGCCGGTGCCGGCGGCAGGCGCAGGATGAACGTCGTCCCGTGGCAGCCGTCGCTTTCCACGGTGATGGTGCCGCCGAACCGAGCCATCAGGGTTTTCACCCACCACAGACCAAAACCCAATTTGCCGGCGCCGGAACGGCTGCGGTTGGCGCCGGAGTAATCGAATTCGAAGATTTTGTCGTGAAGGGCCGGCGGAATGCCCGGTCCGGTGTCGCTGACGGCAATCTCAACCCAACGGCCACGCAAGCGGCCCTGGATGCGGATGGTGCCCTGACCTTCCATGGCCGTGATGGCATTTTCTAGGAGGTTGACAAAGACCAGGCTCAGCCGTTGCTGACCGGCGATCACCGCCGGCAGGTCGGCCAGACCGCTCACCGTCACCGTCACCCCTTCCGGCGGTCGTACCGTACTCAGGGCCTGGGCGACGGCGCTGGCGATGTCTACCGGCGCCGGGCGAATCGGCCGCAGATAGAACAGGCTATCGCTCAGCGCCTCTATGGCCTCGGCGGCGCTGCGGCCGATCTCGGCCAGATTGGCAGCCAGATAGGGGTCGGCGGCCAGGGTGGCTTGGCACTTGTCCTGGATGCCCTCCACGCGCACCGGGATAATGCCGATTTTGTTGTTGAGCCGATGGAGGAGATTGGCGGCGATATCGCCTACGGCGGCAAAGGTCTCGGCGGCCGCCCGTTGTTCGTGGGCCAGGCGCAGCGCCTCTTGATGGGCGGCACTGCGCACGGCCAGGGCGGCGTAATGGGCCAGAAAGGTGAGCACCTTGCGATCCCAATCCGAGGCAGCCAGTCGGGTGGTGGCGTTGACGACGTTGTACACGCTCAGCGCGCCCAGCGGCATGCCTTCGGCCTCGACCACCCCGTCTGCACGACCGGCGGGCAGGGGGACGACGATGGCCTGAGTCCAGCCCTGGCTGCGCGCCAGCTCAGGCCACTGGAATCGGGGATCCTCGCGCACGTCTTCGGAGACGACGATGGTTCCTTGCACCACGGCCTGTCCCGTCAGACTGCCGTGCAGGGACACACGCTCCCCGCGGCGATGACCGCGCGTGGCGCTCTGCAGGATCAGCTCATTCTCCTCTCGGATCCACAGGGCCGCCACCGGGACGTTGAGCAGGGCGCAGGCCAGTTCGACCACCCGATCGAAGACCTGTTGCGGGGGCCGGGTGAGCAGACCCTCGGCGATTTCCTGCAGGGCATCGAGAAGCCGCACCTCCTGGATGGCAATAACGGCCTGGGTGGCCAGCGATTGCAGCAGCAAACTGTCGTCGGCGCTGAAGGCGGCCGGCCGGGGACTTTCCAGGTTGATCACCCCCTCCAGCCGGCCGCTGGCGCCGATAAGCGGCACGGCCAGCTCGGAACGCATTTCCCGCTCGTGGTCAAGCGGATAGTAGATGCGCGCCCAGGGGTCGGCCCGGACATCGGCGATGCACAGCGGCTGCCGGTATTTGGCCACCCAACCGGTGATGCTGGTGGTGTTGATGGGCAGGGCTTCCGTGGCCGGTCGGCCCAAATCGGCCCCGGCAATGGCCCGGGTGACGAGTTGTTTACCGGTGCTGTCCACCACCCGCAGGATGCCGTATTGGGCGCCGGTCACCTCCAGAGCCATCTGCAAAATGCTTTCCAGGGTTTCCTGCAGCCCCACCCGCGAGGAGATGAGGAGATCGGCCCGGCGCAAGCGGGCCAGCTCTTCTTCTTTGCGTTCCAGATGGCGGTGTACGCGGTCGAGCTGTTGCTTGCGGTGCAGGGCCATGGCCGCCAGGTTGACGAAGTTATCCAGCAAGAGCAGCTCCGCCGGGCTGAAGGGGCGCTCTTCGTGTAGATACACATACAACGCCGCCACAGGCTGGTCGGCCACAATGAGGGGATAGCAGGCTCCCACGCGGGCGCCGGCAGCGGCCATGGCCTCGTGCAAGGCGAGGTCGGCTTCTTCATAGGATAGCACCCGCCGACGACGCTCCAGAGCGCGATGACCCAGCCCCTGCGGTCGCGGGACATCGGCGCCGCTCTGGATGGCGCCCACACCGGCAGCGACCCGCGAGGTCGGTACGAACGTGGCCGTAGACGAGGCGGCCGCATCGAGGATGTAGATGACGGCGGTGGTCGGAACACCCGCCACGTCCATCAGGGCGACAACCCCTTCGGCGATCAACCGCATGATGGTGGCGACAGGCGTATCGGGATCCGAGCCGGCGCGATTGATCGCCGTCGCCGCGCGATTCAACTCGGCCAGCATGCGCAGCAACGTGGCATCGGCAGCGGTTGGGGGGGATGCGGACGAAACCGAAAAGGTCATGAGCATCGGGAACGGCACAAGTCGGACTCCTTGTCCATTATAGCGCGCCGTTGGACGGGTCGGTGTGATCCATTTGGGTCATTCCGCGGCCGTTCGAGTCCGGCGATGCGATTCGACCCCGGCCCAGGTTCATCTCGGGACTCGGTTGCCAAGTGGGTTGGTGCGAGAGGGGCAGCGGGTATAACGTTCCAACGTTTCAACGTTCGAACGTTGGAACGTTCCAAAATCTCACCAACCCAAGAGAGAACCCGAGTCCACCTCGGTAGACAAAAGGCCCGGAAGCGTCGATAATGGAAGTCGAACCTCGCCGAGCATGACCGGTACGCCTGTGTCCAGCCCCTCTTTGCCGTCTTTGTCCCATCTTGAAACAACGGGCGAACGACAGTCCGCCTGCGAACGCGGTCTTCAGCGGTTGCAGCGTCTGCTCGATCACCAAAACGGCGCCCTCCGTCGGATCCTGGCCGTCTGTTTGCCCTATCTCACCACGGCTCTGAGCGAGGCCGCCTGGCCCGAGCATGTGGCCATTTGCTTTGAGCGCCTGGTGCAGACGGTGCCCGACCCGGTGGCCTTGTGCGAGTATCTGGCCGCCCATCCGCGGGCGCTGGAGATGCTGACCACGCTTTTTGCCGGAAGTCAGTTTCTCAGCGAGGTGCTTTTGCGCCAGCCCGAAGATGCCCTGCGGTTGCTGGAACGCCACGATGAAAACGGACTGGCCCGCCGCGAGCAGGTCACGGCTTTCCAGGCCGAAGCCCTGGCCGCCGCCGATGGCGCCAATCTGGAGACGGCCCGTGATGCCTTGCGTCGTTACCAGCATTGGCAACTCCTTCGCATCGGCGCTGCCGACCTTTTGGCCCTTCTGGACCTTGCCGCCGTTACGGCCCAGCTCTCGCGACTGGCCGACGGCCTGGTGCGCGCGGCGCTGATCCTGGCCGCGCGGCGGCTGGGTCTGAGCGCACCGCCGGAAGACGAGGGACCGGCCGGTTTTGTTGTCCTGGCCCTGGGCAAATTGGGAGGCGGCGAAATCAACTACAGCTCCGATATCGATCTGGTTTTTCTGGCGCAACGCGACCATCCGCCTTTTCTCCACCTGGCCCGTCTGCTCATCGATGTGCTCTCGCGGCCCACGGCAGCGGGTTTTTTGTATCGGGTGGATATGCGCCTGCGCCCCTGGGGTCGCGATGGCGCCTTGGTCACCACCCTCGATGCCTATCTTGAGTACTTGCGGCGTCATGCCCGGTTGTGGGAAAAACAGGCTTTGCTCAAAGCCCGTCCGATTGCCGGCGATATCGCCCTGGGCGAAGCGTTTCTGGAACGGGCGCAGCCGTTCATCTTCGCCGTCGATCCGGCGATGGCCCGCCGCGATATCGCCGCCATGAAACAGCGCACCGAGGCTTATCTGCGGCAACAGGGTCGCCAATGGGGAGAGGTGAAGCTGGGGGTCGGCTCGATCCGGGATGCCGAATTCGTCGTCCAGTACCTACAACTCGTCCACGGCGGCCGCGAGCCGGGCATCCGCAGCGGACGCACCCTGGATGCCTTGTCCCGTCTCTTCGCCGCCGGCCTCCTTTCGGCTGCCGACCATCGTGTCCTGGGGACGGGCTATGTGTTTCTGCGCGCGGTCGAACATTACCTCCAGCTCCTGCACTATCGCCAAACTTCCACCCTTCCGACGGCCCCGGCCGAACTCGAAGCCCTGGCCCGCCGCCTGGGTTTTGGTGGCGAGCAGGCCGCCGTATCCTTTTTGACCCGCTATGAGCAACACTGCGCCGCGATACGCCGGGTTTATGAGTCCTTTCTGGGAGACGATGCCATGTCCACTACCTCTGCCGATCGTCCGACCGTCATGTCGTCTGCTTCGCCGCCCAGCCAATTGGAACGCCATCTGGAGCGCATGGATGCGGCCTATGCCACGGTGTTCAACCCGGCGGAAATCCGGCATCATGCCGAACTGGCTGCCGGTCTGAGCGAGGCCGAGCCGGTGAAAGTCGAGGCCATGCCTCTGGATGACGATCGCTGGCAGGTGACCATCGTCGGCTACGACTATCTGGGCGAGCTTTCCCTCATCTGCGGCCTGCTTTTCGTCTACGGCCTCGATATCCTCAGCGGTCATGTCTTCACCTACGAACCGGCCGTGGACACCGGTCTGTCGGCGCGGGGCGTTGGACGACGGTCGGTCCGGGCTGTAAGCGACCGCCGTCAGAAGATCGTGGATGTGTTCACGGTACGCCCCGTGACCCCCACGGCGGCAGCCGAGTTGAGCGCCGACGGTGGCCGCGGGTTCTGGCAGCGCTATGCCTCCGAACTGGCCGATCTGGTGCGCAAACTGCACTTCCGTCGCCATGACGAGGTGCAGGGATGGCTGGCGCGGCGCGTGGCCGCCGTTCTGGCCGAGCGTGAGGGGATTGCTCCTCGGCCCTTGCCGGTGGACATCCGCATTGACAACGAGAGCTCGGAGCGCTACTCCCTGCTCATGATCAGCGGCATCGATACGCCCGGTTTTCTCTTCGAGCTGACGAATGCTCTGGCCCTGAACGGGGTGTATATCGCCCGGGTCGAGGTCAATTCGACGGGCAATCGGGTGCACGATATCCTCTACGTGACGGACACGGATGGCCGCCCCATCACCTCGCCCCAACGACAGCGAGAGTTGCGCGCGGCGATTGCTCTGGTCAAACACTTTACCCATCTGTTGCCGCAATCGCCCAACCCCGAACTGGCCCTTATCCAGTTCCGCGAATTCCTGGCCCAGCTCTTTCGGCGTCCCGATTGGCCCGATGAACTGGTCTCGCTGGAACGCCCCGAGGTCCTCGAAGCCCTGGCCCGGCTGTTGGGAGTCAGCGACTTCTTGTGGAACGATTTTCTGCGCATGCAATACGCGAATCTCTTCCCGGTGGTCAGCAACGTGGCCGGTCTGGAACGGCCTCGCTCGCGCGAGGAGCTGGCGGCGGATTTGCAGGCCCAACTGGCTCTGGCGCCCGATCCGGAGACGCGGGTGCAGGTGCTGAATGCTTTCAAGGACCGGGAGATGTTCCGCATTGACATGCGCCATATCCTCGGCCATACGAAACAGTTCGGCCAGTTTTCCGGGGAACTGACGGCGCTGATGGAAGTGGTGGTGGATGCCGCCTACCGTCTCTGCGAAATCGGTTTGGTGGTCCAGTACGGCCTGCCCCGGCTGGCCGACGGCAGCCCCAGTCCGGTCAGCGTCCTGGCTTTGGGCAAGGCCGGCGGTGCGGAACTGGGTTTTGCTTCCGACATCGAGCTAATGTTTGTCTATGCCGGTGACGGCTACACGACCGGCCCGGAGCGGATCACGACGGCCGAATTTTACGAAAAGCTGGTGGCGGCGTTTTTGCGCACCCTGCGCGCCAAGCGCGAGGGTATCTTCCATGTGGATTTGCAACTGCGGCCCTACGGCAAAGCCGGGAGCCTGGCCGTGTCGTTAGAGGCCTTCCGTCGTTACTTTGCGCCCGATGGTCCTGCCTGGGCCTATGAGCGGCAGGCGTTGGTCAAGTTGCGCCCGATTGCCGGCGATGCCGAACTGGGCCGCCGGATCATGACCCTGCGCGATGCGTTCCTCTACACCGGCAAGCCCTTCGATGTCGTGGCCATGCGGGCCATGCGCGAACGTCAGCTTCGCCATCTGGTCACTCCCGGCACCTTCAACGCCAAATTCAGTCCCGGCGGGTTGGTGGATGTCGAGTACCTGGTGCAAGCCTTGCAGATCACCTACGGTCATGCGTATCCCGAACTGCGCGTGCCCAATACCCGTCAGGCCATGAAGGCGCTGCAAACGGTCGGCATCCTGGCGACGGACGATTATGAGCGGCTCTTTGCCGCCTACAATTTCCTGCGCAATCTGATCAATGCCCTTCGCATCGTGCGCGGGCATGCTAAGGACCTGACCGTACCGCCGACCGGGAGCGAGGAATTGGCCTTTTTGGCCCGACGCCTGGGCTATGGCGCCGATGTTGACCGTTTGTTGGCCGATCTCACCGCCCATACCGTGGCCGTGCAGGCGATCAACCGACGTCTGTTGGACGCCATGGGCGGTAGCGGGTGACAGGTTTCTGTGAACCCGGTAGGGAGTGGGAACGGGTCGGGGAAAGGGTCGGGCAGAAAGATGACCCATTTGGGTAATATCGGCATCGACGACCGCCGCCTATACTGAATCACGTTCCTGCTTGCCAAACGGTGCCCTGTTTTTCCGAATCTCGACCCGAGCGCGTGGTTGAGAGCCATCCTTTTGACCAAGGAGATTGCCTTATGTCCAAAAGCCCTGCCGATGTGGTGGCCATGGCCCGCCAAGTCCAGATGGTGGATTTTCGTTTCGTCGACCTGCCCGGTACCTGGCAGCATTTCAGTGTGCCGGCCCGTGAGTTGACCGAAGAGACCTTTGCTGAGGGGGTGGGTTTCGACGGCTCCTCCATCCGCGGGTTTCAGGAAATCCATGAATCGGACATGCTGCTGATGCCCGATCCGGCCACGGCTTTCATTGACCCCATTTTCGAGGTGCCCACCCTGGTCTTGATCTGCGATGTGGTCGATCCGGTGACGATGCAGCCCTATTCGCGCGACCCACGCTATGTCGCCCGCAAGGCCGAAGCCTATCTCCGGCAGACCGGCCTGGCCGATATCAGCTACTGGGGGCCCGAAGCCGAATTCTTCATCTTCAACGACGTGCGCTACGGCGCCGATACCAACTCGGCCTTCTACCGGGTGGACAGCGTCGAAGGCTGGTGGAATTCGGCCAACGATAAAGGGCCCAATCTCGGTGCTCAGATCCCGCCCAAGCGCGGCTACTTCCCCGTACCACCGGCCGACCAGTTCCAGGATGTCCGCAGCAAGATGGTGTTGGCCCTGGAGGCCGCCGGGGTTGAGGTCGAGGTTCATCATCACGAGGTGGCTACGGCCGGCCAGGCCGAGATCGACATGCGTTTCGACAGTCTGGTCAATATGGCCGATAAGCTGATGAAGTACAAGTACATCATCAAGAACGTCGCCCGCAAGAACGGCCTGACCGTCACGTTCATGCCGAAGCCCCTTTTCGGTGACAACGGCAGCGGTATGCACGTCCATCAGAGCCTGTGGAAGGACGGTACCAACGTGTTCTACGATGCGGCCGGTTATGCCGGGCTTTCGGACACGGCCAAGTATTACATCGGTGGGCTGCTGAAACATGCTCCGGCCCTGCTGGCCCTGGCAGCGCCCACGACGAACTCCTATCGCCGTCTTGTGCCCGGCTTCGAGGCACCGGTCAATCTGGCCTATTCGCAGCGCAACCGCTCGGCCATCTGTCGTATCCCGGTCTATTCCAAAAGCCCCAAGGCCAAACGCATCGAATTCCGTGCGCCCGATCCCTCCAGCAACCCCTATCTCTGCTTTGCTGCCCTGCTCATGGCCGGTCTCGACGGAATTCAAAACCGGATCGACCCCGGCGAACCCATGGACAAGGACCTCTATGAGCTGCCTCCGGAGGAGCTCAAGCTGATCAAGCAGGTGCCCGGCTCCCTGGCCGAAGTCCTCGACGCCCTCGAAGCCGATCATGAATTCCTGCTGCGTGGGGATGTTTTTACCTCCGACCTGATCGAAGCCTATATCGCCTACAAACGCCAGGTGGAGGTGGACCCGGTGCGCATGCGGCCCCATCCCTACGAATTCACCCTCTATTTCGATGTCTGAACCGCGCGAGGAGGCGTCTGCGCCATCGTTCCCCACACCAAGGCCAGCAAGACGCCTACCCGCCAACTGATCGTCGGCCACCAGGGCCCGAACAAACCCGGTACAATCAGACTCAGCCACAGCGCCAACGCCCGCCCCGATCCCCGGCGGGCGTTTTGCCATGCCCACACGAAGCCGGCGCCCAACCACCATAGCCACAGGAGACCGCCCGGCAAACCCGTTTCGGCCGTTACCAACAACGGTACGTTGTGTACAACATAGCTTTTGGGTGCTCGTGCTTTGAGGGTGGAAGTAAGACGGCCGGCGCCTACCCCCAGCAACGGTCGCTCGGCGATCACGGCCAGGCTCAGGGCCGCTTCGCGGCGGCGGTCGCTCAGGGAACGGGCCTCCAGCGGCGTCTCCAGTTGGATGAAGCGACTGCTCAAGGCAGCGCCGTTCGCCAGCAGAAACACAGCTCCGGCCAGCACCGGCAAGAGCCAGACCACCGTCGCCATCCCTGGGCGCGAGTCCGGTGTCCCCGCTCGGTCCTTTGCCAGAGCCAAAAGCCAGGCGCCCAGCCCCAGACCGAGGGCTAACCAGGCCGAGCGCGAAAACGAGGCCAGAATCCCCAAAAGCCCCAGGCTGAGCACAAGGGCATAAGCCCAGGCCCGACGTCCACGCGCCCGCGCAGCCGCCGGCAGCAAGAGCAAACCTACCGTGGTCAGACAGGCCCCCAGGGCATTCGGGCTGCTGGTCAGACCATAAGCCCGCAGCCAGCGTTGGCCGGCTATGCTCAGGACGATGATCCCCCGCTGCTGGGGGTCCAATTCCTCCTCGCCCAGGAAGGACAGGCCCAGATCGGCCTGTTTCCAGACCTGACCGAGGGCAACAACGCTATGCAGAACCAGGATCGACATCAGCGACCCGTGCAAATGGGGTCGCTCGTTGACGATGTACAGGTAAACCGGCCAGAGGATGGCAAAAGCGAGCAGGGCTTTGACCATATCCCGATCCCAACCGATCTCGGTCGGGCCCGGCAGACGCAGCAGCGCCGCATCGGCCACCGTCCAGACCGTGAGCGCGACCAAAGGCAGGGTCAACGCCTGCGGGCCCCACGACCATGGCCGTCCGGAACGGTATCGGGAGATAAACCACAGGCCCAACCAGCCGACCGGGAGCAGGGCCAGGACACCGATCTGAGCATCCCAAGGCAGGGTGATCAGCGGCCACCAGGTCAGCGGTCCACGCGTCAGGCCTTCGGAATAGGTGCCCAGGGCCAAAACCAGGAACCCGGCGAAACACCATGCCGCCAACAGCGCCGTGTGCGAACGATCGAGCATGCCGATAAAGGTAGCGCAAACGAGGGCTTTTGCGCAATGTCAGGCCTGAGTTGGCGTGGCGTGGCAGCGTCGGCGGCGAACGGCGCCAGGGCTTGATGGGTGTCGGCGCGCGGGGTGCCGGGTTCCAACGGCGACGCCACGCGTCGGGGGTGCTGACGGCGTTCGGCGCCGCGTTCGAAGTCTGGCCGTTCGCGCAACCTGGGTTGCGGCCGGCGGCCTGGGGGCCGCCGGCCGCAACGGTTGCCGCGCGTGGCGCCAGCTGCGCCAGACAGGGCCATACGGCGCCTGAACCCACTACGCCCGGTCCTCACTTCCGCCGGTAGCGCCCCACGACGCCGGGACTCACATCGCCGGAGGGCCGTCGGCCTATTCGACCAGCCTGACATCGGCCTCCGCTACCACCCTGCGACGGGCCAAATCGCGGGCCACCCGGCGTTGCAGATCGAAGGGATCCTCGCCCAGAAACAGATTGTAGCGGTCCTCGTGCTGGCGATGTTCGGCGGCCAGATACTTCTTGCCGTGGCGGTAGACCGTCATCGTCAGCATCTTACGGCCGTCGGCGGCCGGGTAGATCAGCCGGTAGGGTTGGGGACTCAGATGCCGTTGCAGGCGTTCCCAGCCTTCGGGGAAGAGCCGGTCGGGTCTTAGGTCAAAGGGATCGTTCAGGCGTCGGTCGGCGATCAAGGCCTGGGCCACCACGGCTTGCAAGGCCAGGACCTCCGTGCCGCCGTTGACGGGCACCTCGCGGCGCCGGCTGGCGGCGAAGGTGTAAATGCTGCCGCCGTCGGAACTCGGAAAGACCGGGGCCCAAAACTCGTTTTCGCCGGGCACCCGTTTCTTCAGATAGAACACCGGCCGAATGAGTCCCAGGGTATTCATGTCCACCCCGCGCACGTGCAGGCGCTCGCTCTTGTTCACCCGTCCCAACTGCTCCACCGTATGGAGATAATCGCTGAGATAGTGACGTACTTTGGCCAGCTCCACATGGCGAAAAACCGGTCCCCCCGGCGTCGTGGCCATGACCTCATCCTCGATGGTATAGACCGGGTAGAGCTGTTGCGAATCGCCGGCCGCGAAGACATAGGTCGGCAGACGGGCCATATTGATGAGTCCCATCAGCAGCGTTTCCACCGGCTCGAAGAGATCGGTGGGCGTAGGCGCCTCCACACGAAAGCCGCAGATTTCGACGTTGTACGGAGAGTCGTTACCGAGGCGGCCGTCGTAATGGACGGGCACATGGAAGTAGGTGTCGGGTGGGATGACCTCCCTGTCCAGAGAGACCGAGAGCATGAAGGGAATCGTTGCCCGCTCGGCAGGGCTGTTATGGAAAAGGGTCAGACGCATGGCATGCCTCCCAATAAAACCGGTGTGGCTTATAACACGGGTCTCAACTCAGGCCGGCGTGCCGGGCATGACCCGCTCTCCGCGCTGGGCCACGACCACCGGGCCGAATTCGGGATAGCCGATGGTGCCGTGCTCGGAGATATCCAGCCCTTCCAGCTCTTCCTTGGCCGAGACGCGAATGCCGTACACCTTGTTCATAAGCCAGAAGAGAACAAAACTGCTGCCAAAAGCCCACACGGCTACGGCAAGAACGCCCAGGGCCTGCACGGCCAATTGGCCGAAGCCGCCGCCGTAGAATAGGCCCGGTTGGCCCCAGGTGACCTGGGTAAAGGCCATGACTTCGGGATGGGCAAACAGCCCCACCATGAGGGTGCCGAAAATCCCGCAACCGGCATGAACGGCCACGGCACCTACCGGATCGTCCACCCGCAGCACGCGCTCGATCAACCACAGGCAGAGGATCACCACCCCGCCGGCCAGGAGGCCTATGAGCAGAGCAGCAAACGGTGTGACCACGGCGCAACCGGCGGTAATGGCCACCAGACCGGCCAGGGCGCCGTTGAGGGCCATTTCGACCGAAGGCCGTCCTCCACGTGCCCACTGGATGATCAACGCCGAAACGGCTGCCGCCGCGGCCGAGAGGTTCGTCGTAAAGGCGATGTAACCGATGCTGCCGTTCAGGCCGCTCAGGGTGCTGCCGGGATTGAACCCGAACCAGCCGAACCAGAGAATGAAGACGCCCAGGGCCGCCAGGGTCAGGCTATGACCGGGGATGACGTTGCTGGAACCGTCTTTGTTGAATTTGCCGATCCGCGGTCCCAGCACCAGGGCACCGGCCAGAGCGGCCCAACCGCCCACGCTGTGTACCACGGTGGAACCGGCGAAATCGATCATGCCCATCTGGGCCAACCAGCCGCCACCCCAAATCCAATGGCCGACAAGGGGGTAGATCAGACCGCTGATGAACACGGTGTAGATGAGATAAGACGAAACTTTCAACCGCTCGGCCACGGCCCCGGAGACGATGGTGGCCGCCGTAGCCGTGAAGACAAGCTGATACATGAAGAAAGCCCAGCCGAAGCCATCATCAAAGCCAAGGTTGCTCAGAAACCAGCCGTCGGTCCCGAACAGTCCGGCCCGATCGGTGCCGAACATAATGGCATAGCCGATGGCGAAAAAAAGCAGCGAGCCGACGGCAAAATCCAGCAAGTTCTTCAGCATCAGGTTGCCGACGTTTTTGGCCCGACAAAAGCCGCCTTCGACCATGGCAAAGCCGGCCTGCATGAAAAAGACGAGAAAACCGGCCACCAGCACCCAGATGATATTGATAGAAGCGGCCAAGGCTTCGTTGTCGGGTGGTGTGCTATCCTGGGCTGCCGCCGTGCCGACTACGGCGAACGATGCCACCGCCACAAGGACGAGCGGGAGCAGCAGACGCCATACCAGACGGTTCCGGTGGGTACGCATGGGTGCATCCTCCTGTAAAGAAAGACAACGGAAAGAGAGGGATAGGCTTGAAATCGGTAAGTTGACCTGAGACCGATCTAAACCGCCTATGCACCCATTGCCTACTACCCACATGGATCAAATTGGTGCTTTCTGCCGTACAAAGGCAGAAGGGCGGTGCCGTTTCGGCATCGCCCTTCCGTCGGGTTCGGGCCCAGCTTTGGCGCCTTAGCGCGCTCTGGCTTCCGTCTTGGGTTGGACCCAGGCCGCAATTGCAAGCTGGCCTTGACGGGCGTAGTCGATGGCTTCGCCCAAGATGCGCATGGCCTCCTGGGGCGCATGGAAGCCCATCGAATTTTCGGCGTTGACGTAATCGACCCAGAAACTGGCCTGGCGTTGAAAGGCCTGGGCTTGGGCGAGGTTTGCGGCAGGCGCACCGTTGGCCCTGGCCGCCTCGATATCGGCGATAAGCGCTACCAATGCCGCCGTGGCGCGGTCCATTTGCGCGAACGTCTTGTCCTGGATGGTATTCACCCGTTCCAGAAGGGCGGCCTCGCTTTGATCATGGCAGGTCTGGCAGGCATTGTTGATGTTGAGCATGGGGCTACGCACATGGTGATCGCTGATCTTCACGGCGCCCACCCGCTGATACGGCATGTGACAGTCGGCACAGGCCACACCGTTGGCGGCATGCACACCCTGGCTCCACATCTCAAACTCCGGGTGTTGGGCTTTCAGGCTGGGCGTCTCGGTGAGCTGGTGGGTCCAGTCCTTAAAGCCGATTCCCTGGTAGTACTCGTAGATGGCTTCAATGGTCAGCCCCTTGTGCCAGGGATAGGTCACCTTTTTCTCCTGGCCGGCGAAGTAGTACTCCACGTGGCACTGAGCACACACCAGAGACCGCATCTCCTGGCGAGAGGCCATGGTATTCGGGTCGTACTCTGTCTTGCGGTCACCGGCGCGCCAGCGTTCAATGCTGGGCAGGTGGGGTACCGGGTAATCGGAGCGCGCCAGGGCACGGATACCATCGATAAAGGCCGGTCGAGTCACGCGGATGGCCATATTTTCCGGGTTATGGCAGTCGTTACCAATGATAGGACTATCGACGAGTTGCGTGGCCTCGGCATAGGGCATGGGATTGATGAGCTCAAAGCCTTTATAGATGGCCTCCTCGCGTTTTTCCGGGGTACACCCGCCTCGACACCTTTTTGATAATACGCCGGCAGCACCGAGGCATGGCAGTGCAGGCAGGCGCCGGGTTGCTTGAATTGCTTGACCCGTTCGGTCTCGCGTTGGTCGATCAGCATGTAGGCATGACCGCGGTCTTCGCGAAAATCCACACTGAAGGGCATGCCGGCCCAGATCGTCCGCCAACGGTTGTCCTTATCCAGCTTTTGCACGGCCTCGCTGCCCCCATAACGGGTGCGCTCGATGTCGACCGTGCGCAGATAGGCGTCGTATTGCATGGGATAGTTGAGGCCCCATTGGGCCGGATCCACCACGTCCTCACTCAGTTGCACCACGCGAAAGGCATCCTGCCTTGCCTCGCGCTGGCGCTCGGCGATATTTTGCATCAGCAACAGCACACCTGCCGTCAGCAAAGCGATAATAGCCGTGGCAAGAAGGTAAACGCCAAGCGGAATATCGTTGAGAGAAAATTTCTTCATAAGGCCAACTCCGGGCACAGGCGCAAGGGGTGTTATTCGGCGGCGTGACCGGCATCCCGATGACAGCTAATGCAGGTCACGGCTGACTCGGGTTCGCTGAGATGGTCGGGCAACTGACTTACCATTTGCCGGTGACAATCCCGGCAATTTTGCAGGACAATGCGGGTGCTGGCGCCACGCATGCGGATGGGTTCATGCCAGTTCTGCAGGGTGAACGCCGCCGAGTGGCGATAGCCGTTCTCCAGCTTGGTGGCATACTTGCCGAGCAGATTGTGAGGCGTATGACAGGTGTTGCACGTGGCCACCGCGCGATGGCTGGATTTCTGCCAACTGGCAAGATGCTCGCGCATCACGTGGCAATTGGCGCAGGCGTTGGGATCATCGGAGAGGTAAGAGGCTCCGCGTGCGTAGTAGAACGTATACCCTCCCGTCCCAAGCAGAATGCCCAGCATGGCAAAGGTGGTCAGCGCCAGGAGAGGACGGACGAGCATGACCCCTCGCATTTCCGGAGATAGAGCGGGGACTACGCGGCTCCTGCCCCCCATCCAAGGAGAAACAGGGAGGCGAAGGAGGAGCTAAGCGTAATCGTTCTTACCACCGAAGATATCGGAAACGCTCGATCCGCGTCTGCAATAAAAGTTGCAAACCCGGGGATAGAATTCGTGTCATTCTATCGGACCGGCCTTGACGGCCTAAAACGGTTGCGGTGTCTGTCCCAGCTCGATGGAAATCCACTTCAGCTCGGTGAAATGCTCCACCGAGTACTTGCCTCCGCTACGGCCGATACCCGACATCCCCAGGCCGCCCACCGGCGCCAGGGCATCGGATTGAAACGAGTGCATGCCCAAATGCACGGCGCCGCAGCGCAAGGCCCGCGCCGCCCGCAATCCCCGCTGCAGGTCGTTGGTCAGGATGCCGGCGCTCAGGCCGTAGGCGCTGGCGTTGGCGATGGCAATGGCCTCTTCCAGGTCGGCGGCGGCTACCACGGCGGTCACCGGCCCGAAAGTCTCCTCGCACCAGGCCGAGCAGGTTCGCGGTGGCTCCCACAGCACGGTGGGACGATAGACGCGGCCGTGATGCACCTCACCGCCGGTCAGCAGCTCGGCGCCGGCGGCTACCGCTTCGGCCACATGGCGTTCGATCTTGGCCAGGCTGCGGGCGTTGATGACGGGGCCATAGGCCGTGCGCGGATCGCGCAGGTCGCCCAGATGGAGAGACTCCGCCACGCAAGCCAACGCTTCGGCGAAGGGTCGCGCCATGGGCTGCTCGACGATGATGCGGGCGCTGGCCATGCAGATCTGACCGCTGTGGAAAAAGGCGCCCACCGCAGCCGTGGCCGCCGCTTCGACAATATCGACGTCGCGCAACACCAGCAGGGGATTCTTGCCCCCCAGCTCCAGCTGCAGACGTTTCATGTTGCGCATCGCCGCCTGGGCCACGGCGATTCCGGTCGCCGTCGATCCGGTAAAGGCGATGCCCTGCACGGCCGGCGCTTCCACCAACGCCGCCCCCACCTCGGAACCATAGCCGGTGACCACGTTGAATGCACCGGCGGGCATGCCGGCCCGATGGAACAGATGGGCCAGCTCCACGGCAATGGCCGGCGTCTCTTCCGACGGCTTGGCGATGACGGCATTGCCTGCCGCCAGCGCGAAGGCCACCATCTTCACGAGCAACGAGAGGGGCGCATTGAAGGGACTGATGGCCACGACCACACCCAGCGGCTGGCGGATGACCAGAGAAAGGCGATGGGGCCGATCGTTGGGAAAGGTATCGCCGTACAGACGCCGCGCTTCACCCGCAGCCGCCCGCAGCAGGCTGGCGCTGTAGGCGACCTCGGCCCTGGCCTTGGTAATGGTCGAACCGCTTTCGTCGATGAGGATATCGACCAGCCGTTCGGCCTCGGCTTCGACCAGGTCGGCCGTTGTCAACAGGACCCGCTCGCGCGCGGCCGGCGCCAGAGCAGCCCAGCTCTGAAAACCCTCCTGCGCCGCGGCCACTGCCTGCGCAGCTATCGCCGCATCGCCACGGGCTGCCAGCGCATAAACCGTGTCGGTGTCGGGATTGCGGTCCTCAAATAGCACGGCGCCGGGTACCTCGGTGCCGGCGATGAAGTGGCCGTAGGTCTTCATGGCTTCCCTCCGATGCGATCTTCCAGCATGGAGGCCCGCAGCAAATACGCGCGCGCCTGCACCGGATCGGCGGCAATGGCGGCCAGCCGGGCATTGCGCCGTTGCCGGGCCTCGTCTTCGGCCATGACCATGTCTTGATACTGCCGGTCGGTGTAGAGCTGCACCGACTGCACGGCGTACGCGCGGCGCTCACGGGCGTAGTCATCCAGCAGGCTTTCCGGTTCACCGGCGTCGATGCGCGCCAGCTTCGCAGCCAGGTTGGCGGCATCGTGAATGCCGCTGTTCATCCCCATACCACCGGAGGGGTTGTTGTTGTGCGCCGCATCGCCCAACAGCACCACGCGACCCACGCGGAAGCGATCGGCCACCCGCTGATGCACGCGATAGAGCTGGGTCGTTTTGATGCGATAAGGAGGCGTAGGGCCGAAGAAGTTCTGGAGGCGACGGCGCAGGTTGGCTTCTACCAGCGCCAGCTCATCGTCTTCGTCCGGTCGCAGGCGGAAGACCACCCGCACGATGTCGGGCAAATTGAGGATGATGACCCACTCGTGGGGATCGAAGACATAGCACACCGGCCCCGCACCCGGCATCAGTTCGGCCGTATCCAGGTCGGTGCCGATGAGCAGAAAGCGATCCTCGTAGGTCTTGCCCCGGAAACCGATACCCAGCCGCTTGCGCACGGTGCTGTGGGCGCCGTCGGCACCGCACAGATAGGCACCCACATGCGTCACCGGACCCTGGGCCGTCTCCAGGTAGGCGGTGACACAATCGCCGTGGTCCACGAAATCCACCAGACGATGGCCCATATGGACGCGGCCACCGGCGGCTTCGACGGCAGGCTTGAGCACGCGCGTGGCGATGTGCTGCGGACATTGCAGGCGGAAGGGAAAAGGGGTATCGCCGGCGATGAGTTGGTAATCAAACTCGGCGATCAGCCGCCGCGGCTCTCGCTCCCAGTACTGCAGCCGGTCTACCCGATAGCCGCGCGCCAGCAACGCGTCGACGACTCCCCATTCGGCGAACAATTCCAGGGTGCGCGGATGGAAGGTGCTGGCGCGGATCTGCGTGTTCAGCTCGGTGTCGGCCTCGAAGACCTCGACCGGCAGCCCACGGCGGGCCAGGTCCAGGGCCAGCGAGAGTCCCACCGGGCCGGCGCCGATCACCAGGATGGGTAACCGCTCAGACATGCTCCTCCCGTTCCCCTGCATACAGGATGCGCACCAACCGCTCGCGCAGGGGCACGCCGACCATGCGATCGGCCAGGATGTTGGCCGGATCCTTCTCGACGATGGTGCGGCGCACCAACTCGTCGCGCGCCCGAAGCGCCGGCCGGCGTTCCGGCGGCGTCGGCTCGGCCCCTTGCACCAGCTCCACCCACTTCGTCACATACTGGAGCATAACCGGCTCGACCACGGCGCGGAAGTCCTCAAAGGGAAGGAGGCCGCACACGGCGATGGGTGAAAGGGTGCTGCGGGTGTAAAGATGCACCGGATTGAAGGTCCTATAGGCCGGATGGCGACGCAGGTTGACCCAGGTCTCATTCAGTGGTTCGTGATAGCGGTTCAGATGCTCGAAGCTGGCGGGCGGATCGTAGCGGGGCAGGAAGTCGACATAACAGAACACATCCGGCGCCGTGCCCAGAGCCAGACCCAGATGGGGGACCTCTACGGCATCGCTTAGCCAGCAGGTCAGATGGATGTTGGTAAACCCGGTTTCAGGACGGCCGATCCAGGAACGCACGATCCAGTCTACCGGACTGTTGGCGCCGGTGTAAGTGCGAATGGCGCCTACCACGCTGCCGTCCAGCGCGCGGATCGTGTGCAGATCCCGGCAGGCCAGGTCCTCGCGCAGACTCAAACCGGACTGCACGATCTGCCAGGCGCGCTCGCGCACGTCCAACAGGTATTCGAACACGGCCCGGTTATCCCGAGGCGCATGGGCATCCAACACATCGGCCAGATGCTGTACGGTATCGCCGCTCATAAGCGCTCCTTAGGGGCATTCACGACAAAACGAACCGTCACCGTTCAGGCCACCAGCGGACCGGCCAGTCGCCAGGGACGGCCCGCCAGCAAGTCGGTGCGGTAAGAGACCAGCTTGTTGTGGGCGGCGGCCGGATAGACCGTAGCTAAGGTCAGACCGCCGTCGGCGGCAGGGGTGATCTCCGGGGTGCTGATACGGCCGTCGAAGGGGCGATGGGGCCACGGTGTCCACAAGGTAAAGTCTTCGGTGATGGCGTAAATGCCACCCCCGTGCGGGCTGGCCGCTATCAGATTGACACGGTTTTCGGCCGCACGCTCGGCGAAACCCAGGGTGTTCTCCCACGGCTCCAGCACCGTGGTGAGCGCAACCGCGACCTCGGCTCCCTGGAGCGCAGCCAGCCGAAAGACCTCCGGAAAAAGGGTGTCATTGCCCACCACCAGGGCCACCCGCGCCCAGCCCACGTCGGCCACGGCCACGTCATCGCCGGGGCGTGCCCAGGCATGGCGACCGATGGCGTGGAGTTGGGGCTGGCGCAATAGCACGCCCTCGCGCGCCACCAAAACGCCCACGTGTTGGCCTGCCTCCACCAACGACAAAGCCACCAGACAAGAGCCCGCAAGCACCGCCCGGACGGCGTTCAGAAGAGCCCGCGAAGCTTGTTCGGCTTCGTCCGGGTCGATCTTGGCCATCGTCTCCAGGTGGAACAGTTCCGGCAGCGCCAGGAGCTGCGCACCGGCCCGCTCGGCCTGGGGAACGGCCGCCAGCACTTCCGCCACGGCCTGCGGCCCGCCATGGACCGGCTGATACACGGCGACCTGCGCCCGGCGCGCGCCCACCGGAAATCTCGCAGGGGCCGGGGGCTGCGCTATGGCGCCGTAGAGGGCGGGCCGGCGACCGGCCATGAGATCGGCGCCGTCGGGACGGCGTTTGTCATCGGCCTGGGCAGGGTCGATGTCGGCCCAGATGACCGCCTCCCCCTGGCGAGGCGCCCTGGCCAATACGGCGCCGTCGGGAGCCACGATCTGGCTCTCGCCCGCACCCTCCAGCCAGGTTGGGTCAATCTGCAGCCGTGCTGCTACGGCCGGACGCAGCGCTTCCGGGACCAGCGCGCCCACTTTGTTGGCCGCCACCACGAAGACCCGGTTCTCGGCGGCACGCACGGGGATGTGCAGCGCCGCCTCATCCAGGGCGAACGAGTTCAGGCTGTTGAGGAGGATCTGCGCACCGCGCACGGCCAAGGAACGGGTGACCTCCGGAATGACCCCATCCATGCAGGCATACATGCCCAGACGACCGATCGGCGTTGCCACCACGGGGGCCACTGCGCCGGCAGGCTGCAGGAAGTTGTTCTCGTTGCCCATCAGGACCTGCTTGTCGTTCACCGCCGCAATATGACCCTGCGGATCCAAGAGGATGTTGGTGCCGGTGACCCCGTCGTGCTCTCGGCGCAGGGTGACGTTGATTTTGATATAGCAGCGATGACGACAGGCGCGCTCGGCCACGGCCCGTACAAAAGGCCCATCCAAGGTAACGGCGACCCGGCGGCAGTGGTCGGCATCTTGATACCAGGCCAGGTGATTGACGAACTCGGGCAGCACCATGAGATGGGGTTGCACGGTGGCTGCCCGATCGATCAGGCGCAGGCAGGTGGCGAGGTTGGCATCGAGGTCGTCGCCAACGGCAAACTGGAGGGCGGCAACGCGCACGGGCATGGTTACGGAGAGCGATCTCAACAAATGTTATAATGTTATGACATTATAGGCGAAACGAAAAGCCTGTCAAGACACGTGAGCTCGACTACGGCGGTGCCACCGATCGGGTTGACGGTTTGAGTGCCACACGGCATAGCCCGAACCGTTCCGACCTCCCCCAGAAGCGGCCGCTTCTGGAGGAGGTCGGCCGGGGCTTGTCATCGCCCATGCCCAACCGGACCGGAGCGTTGGGCTTCTCTACGCTTGGAGACCCGGAGTCCAATTCGGGCCACGGGGGTTAGGGTGTCGGTGTGGGTGTCGGCACCGGTGCGGCCAGGGCGGTATTCACACCGGCCAGGAATTGGCGCAAATCGGTCGGCAATGCCGGCACCAGGTCTGAGCGCCAGCGCCGTTCGATTTGGGCGGCGTTCTGCTGGGCCTGCAACCAATCGGCAAAGGCCTGTTGACGACGCTGGGCCAGGGTAGCCTCGTCCACCGGCCGGGCCGGATCTTTCTCCAGCACCTCGATGAGATGATAACCGAAGACGGTTTTGACCGGCTCGCTGAGTTGACCCGGTTCCAGTGCAAAGGCCACTTCTTCGAACTCGCTCACCATGCGACCGCGGCCGAACCAGCCCAGGTCGCCGCCGTTCTCTTTGCTACCGGGATCCTCGGAAACCGCTTTCGCCACATCCTCGAAGGACTCGCCTGCCTCCAGACGGCGGCGAATCTCCTGGATGCGGGCCAGCGCTTCGGCTTCGGCCTGCTCTTGGGTTTTGTCCTCGCCGACTTCGGGGAAGCGGATGAGGATATGCCGGGCGTGGATTTGTTCTTCGGTGGTCGCCACGTCCAGGGGAGCGACTTCTTGCAGTTTTTCCCGGAGCAAGCGCACCCGGTACAGGCGGCGGAACTCGGCCTCGGTGAGGCTGTTGCGCGTTTTGAAACCGTCGATAACCTCGTTATAGCGCTGTTGGAAGGCCTCGGCCGTCATTGGCGTCGGCATCGGCACCGTGTTCGTGATGGTCGGGTCGGGGGTGGGCGTAGGCGCCGGGTTGCGTTCGTAGCCGAACTCTTGTTCGATGGCCAGTTGTACCTCGTCTTCGGTCACGACGAGGTTGTATTGAGCTGCCAGTTGCTCGATGAGTTCCTCTTCGATCAGGTTATCGAGCACACTTAACGAAAAGGTTTCCGGGGCGGCCAGTTCGTTGGCCAGTTGCCGGATGGTATCGGCGAAGGGATTGCTGCCATCGGCGCCGGCAAACTGCCGTCCAAAGTCGATGTATTGGGTGATCTGGCTGCTTATGATGTCCTGTTGGAAACGGAGTCGGCGCTGGAAAGCAGCCACGGAGATGGGACGGCCGTTGACGAGGGCAATCGGTCGTCGCGGCTTGAGCACGTATTCGTTGATCAGCCCCACGGCCACAAACAGCACGGCCAATCCGACGCCGACGCCGACAAGGAAGAGCACCAGGCGCTGCGTTTTGGCTTCGCGTTGGCGTACCTGCCGATGTCGTCGGGGTGGGGCGGGCGAGGTTTTTTCCGTCACTTGGGGTGGTTTGGCCATAATGCGTATCGCCGCCGAAAAGAGAGCCTCATAAAAATGGGGCACAGGATGATGCCTATGCCCCGTGGCAACGTGTTCAGGCCACCGCGATCATTCGCGTTCGAGCCACTCGGCGCCTTTCTGCATGGCAGTATAGGGCAGGAGGGCCAGGAAACGTGCCCGCTTGATGGCCCGGGCGAGATGGCGTTGATGCTTGGCACAGGTGCCCGTGCGGCGACGGCTATGGATTTTGCCGTGCGACGAGATGTAGGGGATCAACATTTCGGGCTTTTTGTAGTCAATAAAGGTTTTCTTCTCGGCGCAGAAGGAGCATACGCGCGGGCGCATGGCGCGCTCGCCGGTGACCAGGCGGCGTCGCGCCTGTTCGCCTCGGCCGGCCGGCGTGGATAGCGGTTCTTCACCCAGGCCATCATCAAACAAGTCACTGTCAATAGACACGGATAACCCTCCCTGTTCATGGTTAGGAAAAGCAAATGGCCACACTCGTTCGGTCGGCGTGCCGCTGTGCTAGAAGGGCAGGTCGGGTTCGTTGTGGCTGTAGTAATCGCGATCGTCCTCGCGCGAAGGCGCTCCCGGATGCCGTGAGTCGAGGATGAGCATCTCACTGGCCACGAGTTCGGTGCGATAGTGTTTGGTACCGTCGGGATCTTCCCAGCTACGCGTTTGCAGGTGTCCCTCGACGTACACGCGTGAGGTTTTACGCAGGTACTGAGCGCAGATTTCGGCCAGGCTGCCCCAGGTCACGACATTGAACCACTCGGTGGCCTCGCGACGTTCGCCGTCCGATGTCACCCAGGTGCGGCTTGTAGCCACGCTGAAGGTGGTCATCGGCTTACCGTTTTGGGTGTACTTGAGCTCCGGGTCTCGGCCCAAATTGCCGATCACCATGACTTTGTTCAAACCTTTTGACATAATCCTCTCCTTGCTCCCGAAAACAACGATGGCGATCAGCGCCGCCTGCCACTCGGCAGCGGCAAGGGTTAGTGATCGGATTTGCGCACGGCCAGATGGCGCAAAATGTCCTCGTGAAGGCGCAGCGAGCGTGTCAGTTCGGCCAGCCGTTTGCCGTCCAGCCGGAAATCGTATTGGACGTAGGTGGCCTCTTCCTGTTTTCGCACCGGATAGGCCAGGGGTCGCCGACCCCACGACTTCACTTCCAGAACTTCGCCATTGAGGTCGGTAATGCGTTTCTGCACCCAGGCATTCAGTTGTTCGACGCCCGTTTCATCCAGGCGAGGATGCAATAGGGCCACGATTTCGTAATCGGTCATGGGATGTTGTCTCTCCTTTCTATGGGTTTGTCAGTCGCCAGTTCCGGTCTTTGGCGGAAGACGGCTGACAGAAAGAACGAGGGACGACGGCTATGTCCCTCGTGACAGAAGTTGAATTATGCCATACCATGCCGGTATAAGGCAAAAATGAAGAGCGTTTTTTCAGCTTTGCCCCGAGAAAAAGCGACGCGTTCACACCTCGCCGTTCTGGCTATCCTGGCGAAGGGACCGAAGGGCCGGCTTCCCGGCTCTAGACGAGTTGTGAGCGCAGCCAGTTGACCAGGGGTTTGGCCAGAGGTCGATCGGCCAAAAGCGCATCCAGCCGCATCAGCGCCTCGCGCAGGGTTGCCTCGGAATCGGTGAGCACTTCGCCAAAGCTGGCGGCCGCCTCACGCAGGGCATAACGGATGGGGCGAGGCAATCCGACCAGCAGGGCAGCCGCCTCGGCTGCCGCAACGAAGAGAATGGGCTCGTCGCGCGGGGGTAGGTCGGGGTGCTCCAAAAGCTGGGTCACGCGCCTTTCGGCCACCTGCGCCAGGGCTTGGGCAAAGGCGGCGACGACGGCGGGATGATCGGTTTCGGCGGCCAATCGCGAGGCCTGACTGAAGACATAGTCGCCCATCAGGATGCTTGAGCCCACAAGCATGCGGTTGCGCTCCGTGGCTTCAACGGCATCACGCGGTATCGTATCGTGCAGGGTTACCGCCAGATGCAACAACTCGATGGCGGCAGCCAGGGCCACGCGCTTGCCGACTTCGCTGTGTCCCAATCGGGTTGTGCCCAAGACGATAATGGCCCGCGGGAGATGCTCGGGCAGATGGGCGGCCAGGGTCGTATCGAGCAAAGGATAACCCGTGCCCAGGGCCTGTTGCAGGCGCTGTCGGACCAGTGCCAGATCGTCGCCCAGGAGCCACTCCAGGTTAGATTCGACCAGAGCAGTGGGTGAAACGCGTTCGAGGGTGGTTTTGTCAGAAAGCATGGAGGACTTGGAGAGAGGCGACGGCACGGCTGCATGAGAATCTTACCACATCCGGGCAGCGTCAAAAAGTGACAAGGGCTCCTTTAGGGACGCGCAAGACCGGGTGAGAACGGACAAAGGCGACACAATGCCGCAGTCATCTGGACAAGGGCGACGCCGATGCCGATAATAGGGAGCAATGGCGGGCGATTGTAGCCCGCCATTCCTTGTTGTCGCTTCTTCGCATCGCCCCCTATCCGCATGGCGAGAGAGAAGCAACCCTTATCTTTGCCTTGTCATGCTATCGTCCATGGAGCCCAATACCATTCCCGGTTTTCGCCGTGTCCCTCGTACCGGCGTCGTTTACGTGATGCATCGGGCCGAATTGGCAGGCTACACGCCCGATGATCCCACATGGGCCAACCTGGGCCAAGGTATGCCCGAAACCGGTCCTTTGCCCGGCGCACCGCCTCGCGTTGAACGACTGCACATCGACCCGCGCTATCAGGAGTACAGCCCGATTACCGGTCAGAAAGCCCTGCGTCAAAAGGTGGCCGATCTGTACAACACGCTGTTCCGCCAGGGCAAAAGCTCGCAATACACCTGGGAGCATGTCAGCATCGCCGGGGGAGGACGGGTGGCACTAACACGGGTGGCGGCCGCCCTGGGGAATATCAATATGGGGCATTTCCTGCCCGATTACACGGCCTATGAGGAACTTTTGGCCGTGTTCAGGGCCTTTATCCCCATTCCTATCCTCCTCGACCCGGATGAGGGTTACCAGGTTTCGCTGGCCTCGCTGAAAAGGGAGATCCAGGGCCGGGGTTTGCGGGCCATCCTCGCCAGCAACCCGTGCAATCCCACGGGGCAGGTGGTGGAAAACGACCGCCTACGACGATGGGTGCAGATGGCAAGGGAGTATCAATGTGCCCTCATCCTCGATGAATTTTATTCCCATTACATTTACACCGGTTTGCCCAACAGCGAGCCTCCCAAGATGGTCTCGGCTGCTGCCTATGTTGAGGATGTAGACAAGGACCCCGTGATCATCATCGACGGTTTGACCAAGAATTGGCGTTATCCCGGCTGGCGGATCGGCTGGACCTTGGGACCGAAGGAAGTCATTCATGCCATCGGCAGCGCCGGCTCCTTCTTGGATGGCGGTCCCAACCATCCTTTTCAGGTCGAGGTGCTCCATTTGCTGGAACCGGATATCGTGCTCCAGGAAACCCAAGCCATTCAACGCTGCTTTCGGCAAAAGCGCGACTACACGCTGGCGCGGCTGCGGACCATGGGGATTACGGTCGAGGCCGAGCCGCAGGGCACGTTCTACGTATGGGCCAATCTCTCGGCTCTGCCGGCTCCCCTCAACGACGGCCTGAGCTTTTTCCAGGAAGGGCTTAAGGAAAAGGTGATTACGGTGCCGGGCGTGTTTTTCGATGTGAATCCCGATCAACGCCGGGCCAACGCCCGCTACGGCAACTACTGTCGCATCAGCTTCGGGCCGGAGATGGACGTGCTGGCGCGCGGGCTGGACGCCCTGGAGCGGGTGATTGCCAGGCACAGCAGATAAGGGCCGCGGATGCCTGTAGGTGCTACCGGAGGGTTGTGACGCCAACACGACCGACATCCCTCTTCCCTCCCGCCGCATTGACATACGGCCTCCTGCCCGTTATCCTGCGCCGAAGACGGACCATTCCCCGGGGTGACAGCTTCACGGCCGTAGCCGGTGCTCGCCTGTTCGCCTGATGCTTTAGGAGGACCTTATGAAGCCACCTTTCCCTCAGACCATGGGACAACAGTTCGGCCGTCGCTCGTGGGCCGAACCCTGGAAGATCAAAATGGTTGAACCCCTGCGGATGATCGGCCGCGAGGAACGGCAAGAAGCCCTGGCCGCCGCCGGCTACAACACCTTCCTCCTCCGTTCCGAGGATGTGTATATCGATCTCCTGACCGATAGCGGCACCAATGCCATGAGCGATCGGCAATGGGCCGGACTGATGTTGGGCGATGAAGCCTATGCCGGCAGCCGCAATTTCTATCATCTGGAAGAAGCCATCCAGACCTATTACGGCTACAAGTACATCGTGCCCACCCATCAAGGCCGTGGGGCCGAACACCTGATCAGCCGGGCGGCCATCAAACCCGGTCAGTTCGTGCCGGGCAACATGTACTTCACCACCACCCGCCTGCACCAAGAACTGGCCGGAGGCATTTTCGTGGATGTCATCATCGACGAAGCCCACGACCCTACCAACTTGCATCCGTTCAAGGGGAATGTGGATCTGGATAAGCTGGAGACGCTTATCCGTCGCGAGGGGGCCGAGAAAATCGCCTATGTCAGCCTGGCCGCTACGGTGAACATGGCCGGTGGTCAACCCGTCAGCATGGCCAACGTGCAGGCGGTGCGGGCGTTGTGCGATCGCTACGGCATCCGGCTTTTTCTCGATGCCACGCGGCTGGTCGAGAACGCGTTCTTCATCCAGGAACGGGAGCCGGGCTATGCCGACAAGTCCATTGCCGCCATCGTCAAAGCGTTTTGCCGTTACACCGACGGCGCCTGGGTGAGCGGCAAAAAGGACAATCTGGTCAATATCGGCGGCTGGCTGGCTGTCAACGATCAAGCGTTGTTCGAGGAACTGCGCAATCTCGTCGTCGTGTACGAGGGTCTGCACACCTACGGCGGTTTGGCCGGTCGCGACATGGAGGCCATGGCCATTGGTATCGTCGAATCGATGCAGGACGATTACGTGCGCGCCCGCATCGGCCAGGTACGCTACCTGGGCGAGCTGTTGACCGATTGGGGCATCCCCATCGTCCAACCGGTGGGCGGTCATGCGGTTTTTCTGGATGCAGCCCGTTTCTATCCCCATCTGCCGCAAACCGCTTTCCCGGCCCAAACGTTAGCGGCCGCCTTGTATCTGGATTCGGGGATTCGCGCCATGGAACGCGGCATTGTCAGTGCCGGCCGTAATCCCCAGACGGGCGACCACTACTATCCCAAGCTGGAGCTGACCCGGCTGACCATCCCCCGGCGGGTCTACACCCAGGCCCATATGGATGTGGTGGCGGAAGCGGTCAAGGCCGTGTACGATGCCCGCGAACAGGCCCGTGGCCTCAGAATGGTCTACGAACCCAGGTATCTGCGCTTCTTTCAGGCCCGCTTCGAGCCTTTGTAGGACCATCCTGTCCGCCGTCAACGGCCGAGTCCTCTAGCGCCACAGCACCACCTCCTTGATCTGCAGGTCATCCCAGGTGAAGGGCGTGTCCTGCAGCACCGGCAACGTGCGGCCCACGGTCAGGGCTATCTCGTTGGCGCCGGATCGCAACCAGGCCCCCGGCACCCTCAGCGTCACGCTCACCCAACTGCCGCTGAAGTCCTCGCCGGGCAGAGACGGTGCCAGGCTGCGGCCGTTCAGCCAGACTTGGTTGGCGGGCACGTTGGCCTGCATCAGGCGCAACGTCAGATACCAGTCGCCGGGACAGGTCAGGTCTGCGGCGGGCAGATAGAACACCCCTCGCCAGAGGGTACTGGGATTGCGGGCGCCGAAAAGCGGCCGCCACGGCCGGCCGAATTCGCTATCCCCCAGATGGATGATCGTATCCGGGGCCAGAACCGGGTAGCGTTTGCCCTCGCAGCGGCGTAGCAGAGGCCATCGCGGCCAGGCCGGCATGCGCAGCGGACGCCGGCTCAGGGCCAGGTTCTGCAAAGCCATCAGGGCCGGCCGTGGTGCGCCCGTGGCTTCAATCAGACTGTAACCCAGAAAGGCCGTCGGTTGGCGGGTGATGACCGTTTCTCCCGCTTGGTCCTGGATGGCCGGCAAATTCCAGACCGTCAGCAACTCCAGCCAGGGCCATTCCCGTTGCGCCCGCTGCCACGCCCCGACCAGGTATGCGGCCTGTTGGGCGGGCGTCACCGTGTGCCAGGCGTGCTCGCCCTCACCCGCCACGGTCCATCCCATCTCCGTCGCCCAGATGGGTTTGTGGGCCAGCCCATAGGTCACCATCCGCTCGCGCAGGTCCTCGATCCGGGCCATGTTGAGACCATCGTAGGCCGCGCGCGGGGTATCGGGTGGATAGGCAAAACCGTAGGGATGGGCGCCGAGCACGTCGAAACAGGCCCCGGCCCCGGCCCGCAGCATGGCCTCCAGATAAAGACGGTCGTCCATGGCCTGGGCATCGTTATGGTTTGTCGAGGCCAGGCCGGCGCTGACAACGAGGGCGGCCGGATCGGCCTCCTTGACCGCCCGATAGGCCCGGCAGAGCAGCTCGGTATAGCCAACCGGGTCAGGCGGGCGACCGCCCCATTCCAGGGCCAGGTTCGGTTCATTCCAGATGATATAGCCGCGCACACGACCCCGATAACGCCGGGCAACCTGGGCCACAAAACGGGCATAGTCCTCCAGATCGGCGGGCGGCGCGTTCACCGTCAACGGCGCCGAGGCCGCCCAGGCCGGATGCTGGTCCAGCCGCACGATCAGATCGAGCCCGTGATGGGCGGCGCCGGCCACGACCTCATCGGCGTGCTGCCAGTGCCATTCCTCGCGGGTGGGTTCGATATGACGCCAGCTAAACAGCTCCACGTTCGGATCGGCCCACAGGCCGGCCACATAGGTGGCGGGGATCGTCTCCACCCGGTGCCAGCTCTGACCGCCGTCCTCGCTGCGGAACAGACCGGCGCCATCGCTTCCGGCCAGGAGGCGACCCTCGGCCGTGATGGCCAGGGCCAGGATGGCCGTGCCGGCCGGCAGCGGCGCCAGGGGCTGCCAGGTACGCCCCTCGTCGCTACTCCGCCAGGGTCGGGCGCCGGCACCGCCCAGGTAGAGGACGCCTCTTCCGATCTAAACCAGGCTATAGACCTGACGACCCGGCCAGAACCATCCGGACGGCAAAACGGCCGGCATCGGCAGATCGGGGATGGCCGCCCAGGTGCGACCGGCGTCCTCGCTGCGCCAGAGACCATCCGAGGTGCCGGCCAGAAAGACCCCCGCCTCACCCGGCACGGCCAACAGGGTATAGACCTGACGATCCTCCCATCCTCCTTCCATGCGTTCCCAGCTCACGCCCCCGTCAAGGCTGCGATACAACCGTGGCGGTTCGTTTGTGGCCGCCAGCCAAAGAGCGGGATCGGTAGCCGCAACGGCAAGGGCCAGGACCGGCTGTGCGGCCGGCAGGTCTTGGCCTAGCGGTTCCCAGACCGGGGGGGCAGGCCTGCGCCCACAGGACGTGAGGAGGAGGAGCAGAAGGAGCAAACCGGCCGCAGAGCGGGAGGGAGACTTGCGGCCGGCGGTGTGGTGGGGGAACAAGGAGGCACGGGAAGGAAGATGTCCGAGCAAGCTCGATACGCTCCTGGGATTCGTGTCAAGGTCTCAGGATGAGCGTGTCGGAATCCAACCGCGCCCGTCCAGGTCGGGATCAAGCCTGTCTGGGCCGACGGTGCACGAAGCGGCCATGGCCGGGCTGGCCCTGGAATTCGCCGTTATAGACGATGATCTGGCCGCGGCTCAGGACCGTCTCCGGCCAGCCGTTGAGTTCCAAACCTGTGTAAGGGGTCCAATCGACGTTTTCGTGCAAAAAGTCCGTTGTCAGCGTGACGCGACGTTCGGGGTCGAAGAGGACCAGATCGGCATCCATGCCGACGGCGATATCGCCCTTTCGGTCCAGGCCCATCAAGCGGGCCGGTGCCGTGCAACACAGTTCCACCCAGCGATTGGCCGCGAAGCGTTTGTGCACGACGCCCTGATACACGGCTGCCAGACGCATCTCGATGGAGGGAACACCGCCGGGGGTGCGGCTGAAGTCACCAAGGCCGCGGGCCTTGGTGGTCCGATCGAAGGGACAATGGTCGGTCGCCACAAGCTGAAGGTCACCGGCGGCCAGCGCCTGCCACAGGGCCTGTTGTTCGACGGCGGGTCGCAGGGGCGGCGCGCAGATGGGCAGAAGGCCCTCCAGGCCGGGGGCTTCGTAGGCGGCATCGCTCAAGAACAGGTACTGGGGACAGGTTTCGCCCGTTACGGGCAGGCCGCGGGCGCGGGCCGCCCGAATGCGTTCGACCACGGCTCCACAAGAGACATGGAAGATGTGCAAGGGCACGCCCACGTATTCGGCGATGGTGATGGCGCGGGCGGCCGCTTCGCCTTCGAACGGCTCCGGGCGGCTGCGCGGATGCCAGCGGGGTTCGGTCCGTCCGGCCGCCAGATGGCGACGGACCAGCGTGCCGATGATGTCCCAGTTCTCGCAGTGGATGACGGGCCGACCACCGCCGTCGCGCACGGCCTCCAGGGCCTGCAAGAGCTGGCCGTCGTCCAACCGCAGGCCATAGGCCATGTAGAGCTTGAAGCTGCTACAGCCGGCAGCAACCACGGCCGGGACCTCGGCCAGTTTGGCGATATCCCAGGGACCGATGGTCATATGGAGGCCGTAGTCGATGACCACCTGCGGATCGGCCACCGCCCGCCGCCTGGCCAGAGCGGCCAGGAGGGATTCGTCCGGTTTGGCCTCGACGAAATCGATGATGGTGGTGGTGCCGCCCAGCGCCGCTGCCCGCGTGCCTGTGTAAAAGGTATCGGACGAGACAATGTCGGGAGCCAGGGCCATTTCCAGATGGACGTGGATGTCCACCCCGCCGGGAATGACCAGTTTGCCGGTAGCGTCGAGGACGTGGTTCCCGGTCAGGTTGGTGCCGATGACGGCAATCCGTTCGCCCTCGATGCCGATATCGGCCTGAAACGTGTGCCAGGCGGTGACGATGGTACCGTTGGTAATCACAAGGTCAAGCGCCATAACGCCGTCCTCCGTACGTTCAAACGCCATTCCGCACCCCGGCAAGGCCCAAGGGCGCCGCACACCGGCTCGGTGCAGAACGGGGTGGCAGGTGAAACGCCATGGCGGGCATTATACCATCGGTCGCCCCGTCTGCCTCTGCCGCCGTGATGAGACCTGCCGGGAGCTTCTCGGCCGGGCTTTATCCGAGTAGAATGCCGGTATCCGCCTGCCTATGTTTCCATCACGCCCCCCGTTTGCCTTTCGCCTTTTGGTCCCGCTCCTTTCGGGTTGTTTGACCCTATTGCTCCTGGAAGGACTGCTGGCCTGGTTCTGGCCCACCCCGTTCGCCATCGAGCGCAACATGTACTATGAGCCGGATCCCTACACCGGCTTTCGGTTGAAGCCCTACGGCATCGGCTACTTTCAAAACGGCATTCCCGCCGTGGCCAACCGTTATGGGCATCGCGATGATGAGGTCAGCTTGGAAAAACCGCCCGGTGTCTTCCGCATCCTGGTGTTGGGCGATTCGTTCACCGTCGGTGCCAACGTCCGCCAAGAGGAGGCCTATCCCCAGGTTCTCGAACGATTGCTCAATGCCGAAGCCCGGAGCCGACGCTATGAGGTCGTCAATACGGCCGTGGGCGGTTGGGAGCCGTTCCAATATGCCCAGTACTACGAGTACTACGGTCGCCGCTTTAAGCCCGATCTGGTGTTGGTGGGCTTCTTCGTCGGCAACGATGCCTACAACCAACTCGACAGCGTGGACGAATTGCCCACGGCCGTTTTGGGCCGACGGGTGAGTCGACAGGCGGCCACCCATCCGCTGACGCCGGTGCGGGTTTTTCTGTTGGAACACTCACATCTGGCGCGGCGGCTTTGGCAGCGGGCCACACCGCATGCCCTGGTCTTCACCCGCCCGCGCTGTGATGCCTTCAGCGACGAGTACCTGGCCGTCCAGCGGGAACGGCTGAGCAATCATCTCCGCCGCAATGCCGAACGGGAGGCTCTGGTGGCCAACAGTGTCGCCCAAATCGAGCGCATCCGCCGACTGACGGCTGCCGACGGCATTCCGCTCCTGATTGTGCTGTTGCCCGACGAAAATCAGCTCAACCCGGCGCTGCAGGCGCGTTTGATCCCGGCGGCCGAGCGCGAACGCTACGATTTCACCATGCCGCAGGCGCTGCTGCAGGAACGCTTCGCCGCTTTGGGACTTCCCACCCTCGACCTCTTGCCCGTCTTTCAGTCCGATCCCCGCTGTCTGTACATGAACGACACCCACTGGACGCCGGAAGGGCATCTCCTGGCGGCCCGGGCCCTTGCCGCCTGGCTGCGGCCCTATCTGCCGGAATAAAAAAGGGTGGCAGAAGAGCACGCTTCTGCCACCCGGCCGTACTTCCGATGGAGGGAGAGGTCGGCGTTTATTCGGGGATGCCGTTCGTGGCGCCGGACTCACCACCGGGCGCACGCACGATGCCGTTGAGCACGACGGCCAGAGGCTGGCCGTTGTTGCTGGTCACCACGGCGTGGCCTTCAAAGGCATTGCCCAGGGGGTTGAAGGTGGCGCCGCCGGTGCGGGTATTGAGACCGACGCCGGCGCCGGGAGCAATGCTCGGGTTCAGCGTGAGCAACGCCGTGCCGCTGCGGTTGTAGAAGGTCACGGTGACGTCGGCCGCACTGCTACCCAGGTTCTGGACGATGACGGCGCTCCACTTCTGCCAGTTCGTGCCCGAGACGATCCGCTTCACATTGGGGACGAAGATCCTCTGGGCGCCCTCGTTGGCGTTCGGAGCCGAGTAGATGGCCCCTTCGAACGAACCGGCGCGATCCCACTGGGTGATCACCGTCGCCACAATGGGCTGGTCGGAGGTGATGGTGGCCGTGCCGTCCCAGGCATTGTCCCCATTGAGCGGGTCAAAAATGTTGGAGGGGAAGTCGCCACCCGTGCGGGTGTTGATACCTTTCGCCGAATTGGGAGGAATGGTCGTGTTGACGGTCAGGCTGGGCGAGGCCGGATTCCGAGGCGTGAACACGATGGTAACGTTGGCGGTCGTATTGCTCAGGTTCTGGATGTTCAGTGCCGACCAGATGCCGCCGGTCCAGTTGCCGCCGGGCCGCACGCGGAAGGCCGTGGGCGCGACCAGGGTTGTGGCGCCCGACAGCCCGGCGCAATCGGCCGCGTTGTAGTCCCCTGTGCGGGCGCTGGTGGGCGTACCGCCCCAGTTGACGACGGCCACACCGGCAATGGTGCCGCCGCTGGTCACCCGCACCAGGGCAGAACCGGCCCAGCCAAGGGGCAGGTTGGGCATGGTGGGTCCGGGCACGGCCAGGTC
The DNA here is from genome assembly GCA_037443945.1 of Caldilineales bacterium. Lineage (GTDB taxonomy): Bacteria > Chloroflexota > Anaerolineae > J102 > J102 > SSF26. The sequence continues at coordinate 12,891 of JBBINH010000019.1, read as the reverse complement.
ATAGGTGTGCTGGGCGCCGACCGGAATCGCATCGGTGCGGGTCCCCTGGCTGGCGCCGTCGCGACCCATGTAGGTGATCTCGATGTTCGCCACCGAGGTGCCGGTGTTCTGGATGGCAAAGGACGAGATGATGGGATTGGAGCCGCCGACCTTCCACAGCGAGGGGAAGCAGATACGGGTCGAGCCGGCCGAAACACCGCTGTAGAAACCCATCTGATAACCATCGCCGGGGCCGCCGGTGTAATCGGTCTGGACAACGGCCGCTAACGGCTGATTCGAGGAAGCCACACCGGCGCCGTTGAAGCCTTGCGGGAGAAGGCTACTGGCCGGATCGATGGCCACCGAGCCGTTGCCGGGGATGGTGGGGGCAGGGCCGGCAATGGCCGTGCCGTTCTGGTCGTAGTAGAAGATGCTGACCTGGGCGGGGTTGGCGGTCTTGTTGACCAGTTCGGTCGTGGTCGAGCCCACACCGGGGTCGGGGAAGCTCTGCGCCGCCACCGGGAGCGCCACCAGGGCCAGCAGAAGGGCGGCACTGAGGAGAAGAAGGACGCGTCGTTTCATAACAGGCAACTCCTTGAGGTGAGAGTTTGGACAAGGACATGAACAGCCGCTTTTAGGGTCAGCTTAGCACGACCGGATCGGTCCGGCAATACCGCGTCAGGAGTATTTCGAGAACGCCAACCGTTTCCGGGGGCATCGGTGGCCTACTCCCTTCGGGTTAAGGCACCCATTCCAGCCCATGATGGGGGGGATCGAGCCGCAGGCGGGCCGGTGTTGCCGGTCGCGCCGGGAGGGTGGCGGCAACCAGGGTAGGCAGCCCGCCATAACGGGCGACCGCAGCCGTATGGCACAGATAATCCCCTTCGCAGGCAACGATGCCTCCGACCCGCCGGAACAACGGCGCCCAGTCCGGTCCTGTGCGTCGGACCACGGCAATGGTGCCCGGGGCAAGGTCGGCAATCGCATCGCCGTGTGCGACCACGGCGGAGGCGGCCGTCAGCGCCGACCCGGCTACCCCCAGGGGAAGCGTTGCCGCGTGCGGCGCCACTGCGGGATCGGGCGGGTGGGCCTTGCGTTCGACGATGAGCGGTTGAACATGGCCGCGGCTGTGCCACTCGCCGGTCATCATCTGTTTGATCTCCTCGAGTTCCAACCAGAAGATCTCATCCGGGTGATCGAGACGGCCATCGCGCAGGCCCTCGGCGGCTGCGGCCAACGCCCAGGTGCGGGCGGCGGCCAGAACATGGGCCAGGGTGTCGCGGGCGCGGTGATGCGCCACCAGCGCCGTCTGCGCCGTCTGGATGGCATTGCGCAGGGCCGAACGCCCGAACAGGCCCGCCCGTCCCAGAACGGTTGCTTCCGCTTCCTGACGGCGTTGGGTCGCCGCGTCCGGTTGCCAGGCAACGACCGTGGTATCGCCTACGACAGGCACGGGGACCTCGCGCAGACGAGGAGTGGCCAATTCGGTTTCCTCGGCCCCGCGGTGGCCCCATCGCTGTTGCCATGTCGACGGCGGCATGCCGGAGAGACGGTCGGCCACCAGTTCGGCGTCGGGTGTGCTCAAACCGGCCATTAAGTCGAGGCCCAGACCGGGGTCGGTGCCGGCCGGCAGGCGCTCGAGAAGAACGGCATAGCTGCCTATGGCAGCGGCGGCCCAGCGTCGCTCTTCCAGCCAGGCGGTGGTCATATAGGGTTCGATTTCCTCCATCACCTGCAGGATCTGCGCCTGCGTCCAGGGCAAATGGTAAATACGCTGCGCCCATTGACGCAGGCGTTCCTGGCGGGCGGGACTTGTGGCCATCTGATCGGCGAGGGCCTTGTAAGGAGGTTTCGCACGCCGACCGTCAGGCCTATCGGCAGCCTTGGGCAGTCCTAGCAGATGGCGGATGCGATCGCAAGGTTGCCCCCAGGTAGCAGCAATGTAGTCGGCAAAAGCGTCCTCGTAACCGCGGGCAGACGTCGACGAAGGTTCGGAAAGAGAGGCAAGACCCAGTTGCCGGTACGCTGCGGTCAGGGTCATGCCGACCACGCTTTGGGTAAAGGGTGTCGGTGCTTTGGGAAGAATCACGAGAAACTCCGCAGAGAGAATGGGCCGAAGGCCATTCGCCAAGCATACCCCGGCCGTTCCGGAAACCCAAACCCACATACCCCGCCGGCGTCTTTTTTGGCGATGAAAAGCGCGTCACGGCCTCTATGTCGACCGAAGTCGTGCAGCCTCCGGTCGCTCTGTGTCCACGGGGTCGGTACAGGTCGACGCCCGACCCAACGCGCCCGGCGAGGCCGAGGTTCCCTCGGCGCCCGATGGCGGACGGTCGGGTAGGTCATGACGGCAGCGCAGGCTAAACCGGCGTCAGCCAGAGGATGGCATAAGGTGCCAACACCAGCTCCTCCTGGCGATAGAAACGGCCGGAAAGCCGGTCGTGCCAGACCTGACCCGCTTTAGCCCAACCCGACACCGACTGCGCCTGCGACGAGACATTGACCAGACACACCATCGTCGCGGTCTCGTCCTGCGTCGTCCGTCGCACGGCAAACACGGCCGGCCCTCCATCGAGGATCTCCTGGCCGGCGGCGGGATGGAAGACCGGATGCCGACGTCGTTCCCGCAGCAGCGCGTGCATACCGGTAAAGACGCGGCCGGCATGATCATCGGTTGCGGTCAGCAAGGCCTGCAATTCGTCCAGGGTGAACTTGTGGCGATTGAGTGCACGCGGCTGACCGGTGCGGGCAAAGCAGGCATGACAGTTGCGACTGCCGAACAGGCTATGGACGTAGATGCCGGGCACACCGGCCAGGATGAGCAAAATGGCCTGCGCTGCCAAAAAACGCGGGACGGCCAGAGGATCGGGCCGGGCCGGGTCGTTGAGAAAATCGTAAACCGTCGTATTTAGCTCATAAACCTGTGGCGAGCCGTCGCTACGGCTGCGATAGCTCACACGGCCACCATGGGCCAGGGTCTGTTCACACAATCCCTCGATTTCCGCCGGGCTGAGAATCCCTTCGGCCGGTCGCACACCGATGCCGTCATGCGAGGCGATAAAGTTGAAAAAAGCGGCTGCGGGCGCCGGCGTCCGCAAGGTTGCCGCCCAGGCCGAGAGCTTTTCGGCGTTGCCCGTCTGCAGCGCATGGAGCGTCAGGGGAGCCAGCGAGAAATTGTAGATCATTTGCGCTTCGTCCGTGCCACCATCCGGCAGCGGTCGGCCGAAATAGGCGATGTTTTCGGCGTGGGGGACATTCGTCTCCGTGATCAGCAAGACCCCCGGCGCCACCTCATCGAGCACAGCCCGCCACAATCGTACCACGGCGTGCGTCTGCGGCAGGTGAATGCATGGGGTGCCGATGGTTTTCCAGAGGTAGGCGATGGCATCCAGACGGATGATGGACGCGCCATGGGCCACATAGTGCAGCAACACCTCGGTCATGGCCAACAACACGGCCGGATTGGCGTAATTGAGGTCGATCTGATCGGCGCTGAAAGTCGTCCAGACATGGCGTAACCCCTGGGCGGTTGCGACCGGTGTCAGCAGGGGCGTGGTGCGGGGCCGCACGACTTGGGAGAGGTCCATATCGGGATCGGCTTCGATAAAGAAATCCCGATAAGGCGCTTCGCCGCGGCAATAAGCCTGGAACCAGGCACTGTGTTGCGAAATGTGATTGGCCACGAAATCAAACATCAACTGATGGGAGCGGGCCAGGTCGGTGACATCGGCCCAGGTACCCAAAGCCGGGTCAATCTGGGTGTAATCGATCACCGAAAACCCATCGTCGGAGGAATAAGGAAAACACGGCAGCAAATGAACCCCACTGACGGCTCCGGCCAACTCGGTGCCGAGAAAACGGCGCAACGTTTGCAAGGGCGGTTCACCGGCACGGCGTATCTGATCGCCGTAGGTGATGAGGATAACATCGCTCTCGTCGAGATGGGGACGGGTAGCACGGAGATGGGGATGGCGACGCCCAAACGCATCGAGCCGATCGGCCAGTTGCGGCCACCATGCGGCTGCGGTTTCGGCGCCGTAGAGAAACGTCAGCTCCGCCTGAATGCGCTCACGAGGATGGATCATGATCGTTTGGGTCGTCAAGAAGCGTGGAGACCATGTCCAGAACAAGACCCGACCAACTGTGCGGATGCGAACCCAGACCGGCACCGGTCAGCGGATGGTAATACTCATAGAAACCCGTCCGCATCACCAGGGCCAGGCTGTGACGGGCCAGGTCGGCGGCAAGCTCGTGGTAGCCGTAGAGCCGGAGACCCCGTCCGATCAGCCAGTTGACCGGTAACCAGGTATTGCCGCGCCAGTAATCGGCCGGCGCAAAGGTGGGGTCGTCCGTCGCCACCGTGGGTACAGGAAAAGGCACGGCAAAGCGGGGCGCGCACAGATGGGCGACAAGCCGGGCTGCCCGTTGCTCATCGGGGACACCCCCGTAAAGGGTCACGAACGGGGCGGCTGTGGGCACACGGATGGGCTCTTCGTCCGTCCCGGCCAGATCCCAGTAACAACCGGCTTCGTCGTCCCACATACGGGCATTCATGGCCTTGCGGACGTCCAAAGCAGCCGCCCGCCATTCCGCAACCCCCGCATCGTCGCCTATCGTCTCGGCAATAAGGGCCAGGGCTTCCAGATTGGCGGCGAAGATGGCATTGAAGTCGACCGGTTCGACCCAAAAGCGGGTACTCGTTGTCAGGGTGGGAGCGTGGCGATGGTCCTCGCGCAAGGCTGCCGCCAGGCGCAAACGGGCGGCTTTGCTCTCGGCGGGAGTGGGATGGCTCAGACCCAGCAGGGCATCCCAGCGGGGCGAAGCATCCCAACCCGACTCCCAGGGATGGATGATGCCGATCAGGCCATCTCCGTCGGGGTCACGGTCCGTGCGCAACCAGTGATAATAGGCCGCCAGTTGGGGATAGACCTCGCGCAGGAAGTCCCGCCCGGCTCCGCGGCGATACAGACAGAGGACGGCTTCGGCGAGTAACGGTGGCTGGGTGAGAAAGCTGACAAAAGGATTCCCCCACAGCTCGCTGCTGCCGCCCTGCCAGTCGATCATGTGCGGAAGCAGTCCGCCTGTGTCCACACCGGCGTGCCACAACAGACTGCGCAGCTCGTCCATGGCCATGGTCAGGTCCAGGTGCGAGAGGATGACGGCGTGAAAGCAGGAATCCCATAACCACTGCTGCTCGTACACCGAGGGGGCCGGTCGCGTGTAGCGATGGTTGCCGACGACCACCCGGTTGCCCGCCATCAACGCGCTCACCGCCGCCATCAGCCGGGTTTGTTCCGCTTCGGTTAGGGCGAAACGAGACGTTTTAGGGTTCGGGTTCAAGGGTGATTCCCTCTCCGATTTGGGCGGAACGATAGGCAGCCAGAACGATGGCCAGAGCGTTGCGCGCTTCCTCGCCGGTGATGGGTGGTTCCTTTCCGCCGCGTACGGCCTGCACAAAGGCATCGACCAATCCGGCAACGTCCTGGCGCCACCAGGGACGCCGCTCGGCCCGGTCGGGTCCGAAGAGCGCAAAATCGTGATAGGGTCGGTCAATACGATAGGCGCGCTTGGTCGTGAGAATCTCGAAACGCACGTCCAGCCAGGCGGGCCACGAGTCGGGGTTGGCCCAACCGGCGCTGAGCACACCCACCACGCCGTTGACGAACTCAACCGTCATCGTGCCCAGGTCCTCGACCGGCAAGCCGTGGATGCCATGGCTCATGACGGCATAGACGCGCACGGCCGGCGCCGCGGCCAACCAGCATAGCGCATCCACGGCGTGGATGCCGATGTCGAGGAACCCGCCACCGCCGGCCTGCCGGGGGTCCAGGAACCAGTCGGCCGTCTGAGGGCCGGGGGCTTTCGTCGGCAACCGACCGTACTTGACGGCATAAATCGCGACCAACTCGCCGGCCTCGCCGCCGACCAGGGCTTGCTTGACCTGCTGCAAAGGCAGTTGATAGCGGGGGTTGAAGGGCACCATCAGCCGCACCCCGGCCTGTCGGCAGGCGGCGATCATGGCATCGGCATCGGCCAGGGTTGTGGCCAGGGGCTTGTCGCAGAGCACATGGAGTCCGTGGGCTGCAGCCCACTCCACCAGCGACCGGTGCGCAACCGGTGGGGTGCCGATGTAGACGGCCTCGACGCCTAGCGACAGCAGCTCGTCGGGATCGTCGCAATAAGGCACACCGTACCGGGCGGCCTCGGCCCGGGCGACTTCGGCATTGACCCCCCAGCCGACAATGGCTGCCAGCCGCGCCTGAGGATGCCCGGCGATGGCCGCCGCATAACGGGGAGCATGAAGGTGGGCGTAGCTGATCAGGCCGATACTCAGCGCCGATGTGCTCATGGTTCCCCCTTGGTTAGCGGCAAACGGACCGGCTCGCCCCGCTGCGCCGAGAGTTGGGCGGCCACAGCCATCGCTTGGGCGGCCAAAGCATCGCTATCGCCGATGAGCGGCGCGCGGTTATCCAGGATACAGTGGGCAAAATGTCGGATTTCCTCGACGAAAGCCTGTTCCAGGGTAGCCATAAAGCGGAAATAGCGGGGGTGATAGGCTCGTCCCTCCTCGTCAACGACGAACATGGGCGCGGCGTCACCGTCGTCGTAGTGGATTTTGCCACGGCTGCCGACCACATCCAGAGCGGCAAAGTAGGGCTCGAAACCGGGAGGATAGGACCAGGCCGCCTCGCCCAGGCCGACGCGATCGTCGGGAAAGCGGAAGATTAGAAAAGCATGGTCATAACTGCCGGCACGGCGGGCCACATCCCGCACCTGGCGTCCTACGGCATAGACCGCTATCGGTTCGGCCTCGAAATACCAGCGGAACAGGTCGGCCTGATGGATACCGATATCGAGGATGACACCACCGCCCCGTTCCGGTTGCCAGAACCATGACTCTGCCGGGAAGGGCAGACGCTGGCGATCGGCACGACGGATGTACAGGGGACGACCGATGGCACCGGTAGCGATGGCCTCCTTGATGGCACGATAGCGCGGGTCAAAACGGCGCACATAGCCCACCATTAGACGGCAGCCGTGACGGTGGGCCGCGTCGATCATGGCCCGCGCCTCGGCCAAGGTCGGCGCCAGCGGTTTCTCGCAAAGGACATGTTTGCCTGCCGCCAGCGCCGCCAGGGCAATGGTGGCATGGGTATCGGTAGGTGTGCAGATATCCACCAGGTGGATGTCGGGTCGGTCGAGCAGGCGACGATAGTCGAAGCAGGCTTCGGCGCCAATAGCCGCCGCCACACGCCGAGCCGCCGTCTCGTCCACATCGCACACGGCCACCAGCTCGACCTCGGGGATCTGGGCGTAGGCCGGGGCATGACCGCGGGCGCCGATGTTGCCGCATCCGATCAGGGCAGCTCGCAAGGGTGCCGAAACGGTCATGATGGTTGCCCTCCTTCGGAAGGGAGGGCCTGCCCGCTGCCGGGGTCGAACCACCGCACCTTATCGGCCGGGAAGCGCAACCAGATGGGGTCATCGGGACGTCGCTGGAAATCGGGATGAGTAGAGACCTTGACCGTGTTGTCGCCCAGGCGAACCGTCAGCAAGTTCTGCGCCCCCAAGGGTTCGACCACCAAAACCCGGCCGGCCAGGGTGTCGGGCGCAGGCTGGGCCAGAGCCTCCATGTTTTCGGCGCGGATACCCAGCAGGATCGGGCGCCCATCGTAGGCGGCCAGCAGCGGTACCATGGTCGTATGGGGGACGATGACAAATTCGCCCACGACCACAACCGGTCCGTCCTCTCGCCGCTGCACCCGTCCCTCCAGGAAATTCATGGGGGGCGTGCCGATGAACCCACCGATAAACTGATTGGCCGGATAATCGTAGATAACCGTAGGCCGATCCACCTGCTCGATGCGGCCCTCGCGCATGACGGCGATGCGATCCCCCATGCTCATGGCCTCAATTTGGTCATGGGTGACGTAGATGGTGGTGGCTCCCAGCTCGTTGAGAAGTCGCTTCAGCTCGGCCCGCATCTCCAACCGCAGCAGCGCATCCAGGTTGCTCAGCGGCTCGTCCATCAAGAGCACCTGCGATTGCATGGCAATCGCCCGCGCTACGGCCACCCGCTGGCGCTGACCCCCGCTCAGTTGGGAAGGAAAACGGTTGAGCATCCCCTCGATATGGAGTAAGCTGGCCGCCTGGCGCACACGGGCTTCGATCTCGGCCTTGGGCAGCTTCTGCATTTTCAAGCCAAAGGCGATGTTATCGAAGACGTTCATATGCGGAAAGATGGCGTAGCTCTGGAACACCATAGCAATCCGGCGCTCACGCGGGGGGAGATAAGTCACATCGCGACCGCCGATCCGAATGCGACCTTCGTCTGCCATGCCCAACCCGGCGATGGCGCGCAGCAGAGTCGTCTTGCCACATCCGCTGGGTCCCAACAAGACCATAAACTCGTGATCGGCCACCGTCAGCGAGACGTTGTCCACCGCCACGAAGGTCCCAAAGCGCTTGGTCACGTTTTCGATACAGATTTCAGACATAGGCTGTGCCTCTATCGGCAGGATGGCTCATTGTTTACGATCGGCACTCGTTACTTGCTGATCTGTCCCCACATGTTGAACAGATAGTTGCGGATGAAGAAGATGAACATGACCGACGGTAGCAGCATGAAAAAGCCGCCGGCGAACTTGTAGGGTTCCGGCGATACCCGTAACGCCACCAGGACCTGGGCCGGTAACGTTCGGTTTTGCACCGTGAGCACACTGGCCGCAAAGACCTCATTCCATGACATGACAAAGGTGAAGATGGCCGCAGCCGCGATGCCGGGCAGGACCAGGGGCAAGACCACCCGTCGAAAGGCCTGCAAGGGCGTGCAGCCGAACACCTGGGCGGCTTCTTCCAGCTCGTAGGGGATGCTGGCGAAAACACTCCCGATCACCAAAATGGTCGTCGGCAGGGTCAGGGCTGTGTGCATCAGGGCCAGGCTGTAGACCTGGTCGAAAATGCCTAGGTTGATAAAGGTCACGGCCAGGGGGATGGAGAGGATAACCACCGGAAAAGCGCGCACGGCCAGGATGGTCAAGCGAAAGGTATCGCGGCCACGGAAGCGATAGCGCGAGATGGCATAGCCGGCCGGCGCTGCGATAAGAGTGGAAAGGACGAGGGTGATGGCGGCCACGAGGACGCTGTTGAGCAACCCCGGTACGATCCCGCGCGAGTTCAGAAAGAAGCGCATCGTCTCGAACGAGAAGGGGATGAACGGCAATACCCCTTTCGGATAACTGCGCACGGCCTCCGGGGTGGTCAGGGCCATGGACGTGATCAACCAAAGCGGCCCCAAAACCCACAGGGCGAGCAGGACGGCCACCAGATAGACCATACTACGGCCGATGAGCAGGCGTCGGCGAGCACGAGCATGAAACCGCGCTCCTGGATCCGCAACCGACGTCGCCGATGCCCTGGCGTGAAAACGAGTCTTCATGCGCGTGTCTCCTCCTGACTTCGGACCAGGCGCAAATAGACGAGCGCACTGATCATGGACAGGCCCAGAATGAGTGCAGAATAGGCTGCCGCTACGTTCATATTGCGCAGGGTGTAGTACTGACGATAGGCCTCGTTGGCCAAGACGGTGACCACATCGCCGCCGGAAAGGGCGATCACCACGGCAAAGACCTGCAAGGCCAGGATGGTGCGCAGGATAAGCGCGACCTGCAAACTGGGCTTGAGCAAAGGCAGGATGACATGACGCAGGCGTTGCCACAGAGTAGCGCCGAAAACCTCGGCCGCTTCCAGGACCTCCTGCGAGATGGCCTGCAAACCGGAGACCACAATGACCATGACGAGGGCCGTGGCCCGCCATACCTCGGCCAGCCAGATGGCAATAAGAATCCAGTGCCGGGTATCGGCAGCCAGATAGGTGCGCGGCGCCGTGATCCAGCCTAAAGCCTGCAAGAACGAGTTGAGATAGCCGCTCTGCGTGAAGATGGCATACCAGAGAATGCCTACGGCCAGATCGGAAGCGGCCAGAGGAATGGCGAAGATGGCCAGGAAAACCGTATTGAACTTGATGCGGGCCTGGATGACCAGGGCCATGATGATGGCCAGGACGAATTGCACGGGGATGATGATGGCCATCAACAGCAAGGTGGTGCCCAGGGCGGGACGGAAAAAGCGGTCGTTGAGCATGTGGCGAATGTAGGCCGTGGTGAAGCGGCCGGTATCGCCACGATCGACGCGACCGCTAAGGCCGTCGCGATAAACCTGCAACAGCCGCGACGGTGCCCAGCCGGTGATGACCCTATCTTCGATCTGACCCTGCACCAAGAACCACACCTCCAACACGGCGGTTTCGACAATGCGCACCGGTGTACCGCCCGCCAGCTTACCTACGAGCGGACTGCGATCATCGGGTTCGGCGTAGAGGCCGGTCAGAGGGTCGGCGGTTGCTCCCAATTTGGGGCGCACGGTGCCCTGGACCGGCCGGCCTTGCTCATCGCTGACCCGGACGCGAATGCGTCCCTCCGGCGCCCAGCCCACAAGGGTATGACCCTCGGGATCGCTGCCTTCCACTTGAAACCAGGTTTCGGTCAGCGCTTGACTACCCACCGGGGCTTCGGCGCCGATGGGGCTACCGCGACGGTCGAGCAGGGCTACCTGGCTTCCCTGGGGCAAAGCCCCGATAACGCGACTCCGGATGGTGGGTTCCTCCCGCAGGCTCAGTACGGCGGTCTCATCCCACAAGGCCAGACGCACGGCCCGTATCATGGGCCAGGCGAAAAAGAGGGTCAGGTAAAGCAGCGAGGGCAGGATGAGCACGTAAGGTGCCCACTGCCGACGCGGGCGCTGTGGTGGGGTTGGCGGGCGTACAGGCATGACCTGTTTTTCCAGAAAGAGCGGGTGCGCCGCTCCTGAGCGACGCACCCGCTGCGGATCAACGCGGAGCGACCTGGCACGGTCCATCGGAGGGTGGATCGGGTGCCCAGCAGGCGGCGCCGGTCTCGTTCATCAGCTTCTGCAGATTGGCCGCCTCTTCCGTCAGCACGCTGACGATATCCTCACCGTTGAGGACGACGCGATCGAAGGCGTTGCGGAAGATCTGGTTGATCTCGCCGCCGCGCGCGCCCAGGCCCACCGGCAGCAGCGCCGGCAGCGCATCGGCGGCATTGGCCTGCGCCGTCACCGCGGTCGCTTCGGCTGCCGTACCCGCCGGCAGACGGGCGAAATTGACGCCGCTTACCACCGGGAAGAAGCCCAGCTCGCGCAACACCTGCTCCTGCACACCGGGCCGGGTCAGGTAGTCGATCAACGCCCTGGCGTTATCGAGATGGGGCGCGGTCTTGGGGATGCCCAGGCCGACGATGACGGGCATGAAGCCGCGACCCGCCGGTCCGGAAGGCGCCGGGAAGGCCACGAAATCGTCCGGCTTCTCGTTGAAGGCGTTGATCAACCGGGCCGTGTGGTCGAAGGCCACCCAGACCTCGCCGGCCAGCAACGGCTCCTGCATGAAGCTGTAGCTGATGGACTGGGGATGCACATAGGGCCACAGCTCATCGCGCAGCCACGCAAGCATGACGGCGGCCTCGTTGCTCTGGAAGTTGCTGACCATGCCGCCGGTGAAGGACGGCCACATGTAGCCCTGGAGGAAGCGATGGAAGAGGCCGGCATGGGGCAGGCCACAGCGCTGCTGGCCGGTGGCCTCGTAGATGGCCCGGCACCATTGGCCGAACTGCTGCCAGGTCAGGTTGTTCAGGTCGGCGCCGGCGGGCAGATAGGCCAGGGCGTCCTTATGGGCGGCCATGATGTAGGTGGCCTGCATCCAGGGGATGTAGTAGAGATAGTCCTCGGTGCCCAGGAGACCCGTTTGCAAGAAGGCGGGTGCGAAGCTACGGCTGGCGGCGAGGTCTTCGGCCAGGTCGGCGAGGTTCATGAGGGCATCGGCCCGTTGCAGGGGCGGGAAGGTGCCGTGGAGGGCGCCGATCAGGTCCACGGTGCCCTTACCGGCCTGCGCCTCGGCCAGGACCAGGTCCAGCAGCGGCCCCTCTTCGGAACCGGTGAAGTCAAAGCCGGCCTTTTTGAGAATGGCGCGGAACTTCTCGGCCTCCTCCACCGGCACAAACTGGGTCGAGAAGAAGGTGACCTCGACCGGCTGGGCCACCAGGGCAGCAGCAGGCGCCTTTACCGGGCAGGGTCCATCGGAGGGTGGATCGGGTGCCCAGCAGGCGGCGCCGGTCTCGTTCATCAGCTTCTGGAGGTTGGCCGCCTCTTCGGTCAGGGCTGTTGCGATCTGCTCGCCGTTGAGGACGACGCGATCGAAGGCGTTGCGGAAGATCTGGTTGATCTCGCCGCCGCGCGCGCCCAGGCCTACCGGCAACAGCGCCGGCAGAGCGTCGGCCGCATTGGCCTGCGCCGTTACCGCCTCGGCCTCGATGGCAATCCCTCGTGGCAGATCACGCATGTCCACACCGCCGACCACGGGGAAGAAGCCCAGGTCTTTGAGAATGCGGGCCTGGACCTCCGGCCGCGTCAGATACTCAATAGCCTGCATCGCCGCCTCGGGATGAGGTGCGGTTTTGGGGATGCCCAGGCCGACGATGACGGGCATGAAGCCGCGACCCGCCGGTCCGGAAGGCGCCGGGAAGGCCACGAAATCGTCCGGCTTCTCGTTGAAGGCGTTGAGCAGCCGGGCCGTGTGGTCGAAGGCCACCCAGACCTCGCCGGCCAGCAACGGCTCCTGCATGAAGCTGTAGCTGATGGACTGAGGATGCACATAGGGCCACAGCTCATCGCGCAGCCACGCAAGCATGGCGGCGGCCTCGTTGCTCTGGAAATTGCTGACCATGCCGCCGGTGAAGGACGGCCACATGTAGCCCTGGAGGAAGCGATGGAAGAGGCCGGCATGGGGCAGGCCACAGCGCTGCTGGCCGGTGGCCTCGTAGATGGCCCGGCACCATTGGC
>JBBINH010000018.1:0-60793 GCA_037443945.1 Caldilineales bacterium | reverse complement strand
CCTATCACAAGTCGCTCAAACAGAACGCTTCTTTGGAGAAGTCGCCTACAAAAACGGTGAGAACGCAGAGCAATCATTTCTTTGCGGCTTTGTGTGGTTATGTCAAACTCGAACTGCTCAAAGGCAACACCAAACTCAATCCCTTTGCTCTCAAATCCAAACTCTATCTACGTGCTATTCAATCGGCCTATGCCGCTCTTCGCGAACTTCAACCTGTTCAACTGACTGCGTAAGGTGAGTTATCAAACGCTACTCCCCGCCCGCAGCCCGTTCGACCTTCCCACCATGTCCAATCCCCAGGTTCTATGTCCGAGAAACGGGTTGTGACCCAAAGGGTCGACAAAACCGGGAGAACAGCATGGGCTTTCGGAGGGACAAGGGCGTTTGAGGAGAGAGCCTTTCCTAACGCGCCCACGTTCGGTGGGGACGCCCGGCGGCCGGAAGGGAAGTCGGTCTCGGGCAAGGGATTGCCGACCCTACGCAAGCGGTCGAAGGGTGGCCGTCGGCACCCCGCCGCAGCGCTGCGGGTGGCAGCCTACTTGACAGGCAAGCCGGTGCTGTCGAAACTTCTCCGTATGAGCAAGCCCTTGCCTGTGGTCACCGTTGTCGGCGCCGGGCTGGCCGGCAGTGAGGCTGCCTGGCAACTGGCCCGGCGCGGGGTGCGCGTCCGCCTGTACGAAATGCGGCCCCACCGTCAAACCGAAGCGCATCAAACCGGTGAGTTCGCCGAGCTGGTGTGCTCGAATTCCTTCGGCGCTCAGGCCGAGGACAAGGCCCTGGGCCTGCTCAAAGCCGAGCTGCGCCGTCTGGGCTCTCTGATCATCCGCTGCGCCGACGCAAACGCCCTTCCCGCCGGCGGCGCCCTGGCCGTTGCCCGCGATGCCTTTAGCCGCAGCGTCACCGAGGCCATTCTGCGCCATCCTCTCATCACCGTGATCCGGGAGGAAGTCACCACCATCCCGGAGGGGCCCACCGTCATCGCGACCGGTCCGCTCACGGCTCCGACTCTGGCCGCGCACATCGCTGCCCTGGCCGGTCAGCGCTACCTCTACTTCTACGACGCCCTGGCGCCCATCGTGACCCTGGAAAGCATCCGCATGCCGCCGGCCTGGCGGCAATCGCGCTCTGACCGCGACTCCGGCCAGGGCGATTACATCAATTGTCCCCTCACCCGCGAGCAATACGAGGCCTTTGTCCAGGCCGTGCGCACGGCCGAACGCATCGAGTTAAGGCAATTCGAGCAAGAGGATGAACGCTTCTTTGAAGGCTGTCTGCCCATCGAGGTCCTGGCCGAGCGGGACCTGATGGCCCTGGCCTACGGCCCTATGCGCCCGGTCGGGTTGCGCGATCCGGCCACAGGCCGACGGCCTTTTGCCGTCGTGCAATTGCGGCAGGACAACCTGGCCGGCACCCTTTACAACATCGTTGGGTTCCAGACGAACCTGAAATGGTCGGAACAGCGCCGCATCCTGCGCATGATCCCCGGTCTGGAAGAGGCCGAATTCGTGCGTCTGGGGCAAATGCATCGCAACACCTTCATCAACAGCCCGGTTTTGTTGCGACCCACCCTGCAATGGCACAACCGAGATGACCTGTTTTTTGCCGGGCAGATCATCGGCACCGAAGGCTACGTCGGTTCGGCGGCCGGAGGCCTGTTGGCCGGTCTCAACCTGGCGCGTTGGGTGCATGGTCTGCCGCCAAGGGTGCTCCCGCGCGAAACCATGGCCGGGGCCCTGTTCCACTACGTGACCCACGCCGAGCCCAAGGCCTTCCAGCCCATGAAGGCCAACTTCGGCCTGTTGCCCGAACTCGAACCACCGGTCCGTTCCAAGGCCGAACGCTATCGGGCCTATGCCGCCCGTGCCCTGGCGGCGCTGGAGGCCTGGATCGCCGCCGAACAGGCCGAATGGACGACCGTGGCGCCTGCCCTCGCATCCCCATGACTGCCCTAGCCGCCCTGCACCGGGAAATCATCGCCTGTACTCGCTGCCCCCGGCTGGTCGCCTGGCGCGAACAGGTGGCGGCCGTCAAGCGGCGTGCTTTCGGCAACGAGGGCTATTGGGGGCGTCCCTTGCCCGGTTTTGGCGATCCCAACGGTCGGCTGCTTATCGTCGGCCTGGCTCCGGCCGCCCATGGCGGTAATCGCACCGGTCGTATCTTCACCGGCGACAGTTCGGGCGATTTTCTCATGGCGGCCCTCTATCGGGCCGGCTTCGCCAATCAGCCCCTCTCGCGCCATCGCGAGGACGGTTTGCAACTGCGCGATGCCTTCATCACCGCCGCCGTGCGCTGTGCGCCGCCTGCCAACAAACCCACCGCCGCAGAACTCCATGCCTGTCGTGCCTTCCTGGCCCGCGAAATGGCCTTGCTGCCCAACACGCGTGTGGTCCTGACTCTGGGCCGGGTGGCCTTCGATGCCGTTTTCACCCTGTGGCGCGAACAGGGCCTGACCGTACCCCGGCCTGCTTTTGCCCACGGTCTGGCCCTGACTTTGCCGGCACCCTGGCCGATCTTGGTGGCCTCGTACCATCCCAGTCGCCAGAACACCCAGACCGGACGTCTGACCCCGGCCATGCTCGACCGGGTCCTGGCCCAGGTGCGCGCGTGGCTTGGCCTTGAGCGCAGCGAGTGCGTATCCTCTTCGTAGCTCCCTTTGGTACCTGTCGCCTTCAGACCGTGCCCCGGCGACTGATACCGTTGGCCGTGGCCCTCGCCGGCCGGGGATGTACGGTGCAGGTATTGGTGCCGGCCTGGGATTGCCCCGGCGAAGCCGGTCGGGCGCACGCGCAGGCCGGTGTGCGCGTGGTATTCCCGGCCGTAGGACCGGCTCTCCATCCTCTGCTCGATCCGCTCCTCCTACGCCGCCTGCAGCGCGCCCTCGTTGCTTTCCAACCCGACATCATCCACGTCGGCAAAGGCCTGGGCTATGCCGGGCTTCTGGCCCGGTATGGGTTGAAGCGGGGCCTGGGCCGTGTGTATCTGGACCTGGACGACCTGGAGTCGGCGGCGGGCTGGGGCCGCCAACGCCCCTGGCTCTGGCGCCATCTGCTGAGCTGGCAGGAGCGCGACCTGGTGCGTCGGGTGGCCGGCGTGACGGTGGCGGCGGCGGCGCTGCGTCCCTACGTGAGCCGTCAACGTACCGAGGCCGGGCGTCCGCTTTACTTGCCCAACGGTTTGGAACCGGCTCCAACCCCGGCCGCCGTTGCGGTCAATGCGCCGGTCGTGCTCGTCTATACCCGCGGCCATGATATCGCTGCCGACCGCCTGGCACGGCTGTGGATGGGCATCCTGGAACGGGTGCCGACGGCCCGGCTGCGTTTCTTGGGCGATTGGGCGGCCGCACCCCAACTGCCTCAGGCCGACTATTGGGGCTGGCGTAGTGGCGAGGCCCTGATCACCGCCTTGCGGTCGGCGGCGGTGGCCTTCTTCCCCGTCACCGACGATGCCCGCACCCGCGCCAAAAGCCCGGCCCGCCTGCTCGATTGTCTGGCCCAGGGCCTGCCCATCGTGACGGCCGATGTGGGCGAATACGCTCTGCTCACCGGGCGGGGCGGAATCGTGGTGCCTCCCGACGATGACGAGGCCTTGATCGAGGCCGTGACCAAGCTCCTGCTGTCGCCGGACGAGCGCGCCGCCCTGGGCCGGGCCGCCTGGCAACAGGCCCAGCGCCATACCTGGTCCCGGCGGGCGGCGACCTTGTTGGCCTGGTACACCGAACCGTAAACCAAACGCAGACGGTTCCCCGCCGTCAAAGCGCCTCGATCCGGATGGCCCCGAACGGCACCGGTTGTTCAAACCGAATTTGGCCTTGCTTGAACAGCTCCAGGACGGCCAACAGGCTGACGATGATGTCAAGCCGTGAGGCCGCCTCGCCCAAAAACCGATGGAAGAACACGACCCGTTCCCGGGCCAGGAGCGTCAGCAACGCGGCCATGCGGTCTTCGATGGTGATGCTATAGGGGGCGATGACCCCGGTTGGCAGGGGTGGCCGCTCTTCGTCCTGCAGCGCAGCCATCACCGCCTGCACGAGCATCTGAACATGGCATCCTTCGGGATCGAGCTTGGGCGTTTTTATCGGCGGTATGGTCATGCGCACATAAGCGCGCCGCCCTGTTGCCTCCAAAGCCTGGAGCCGCTCGGCCTGGGCTTTGAACTGTTTGTACTCACGCAATTGCCGCGCCAGCGCTTCGGCCGGGTCCTCTTCCTCTTCGTCTTCGCCGCTGTGAGGCGCCTGCGGCAGCAAGGCCAGGGATTTGATATACAACAGCCGCGCCGCCATTTCCAGAAAATCGGCAATGGGTTCCGGCTGGCGTTCCGTCATCTGCGCCAGATAGGCCAGAAACTGGTCGATGACCTGGCGTACACTCACGGCCGTGATCGGCAGCTCCTCCTTTTCGATGAGGTGCAGGAGCAGATCAAGCGGGCCGGCAAAGGTTTTGTCCTCGCCGATGGGCAAGCGGACGGTGAAATCGGAGAGCGGATGCACCAGGAGGGCCATGGGGCCGATGCTAGTCCAGGGTGGCAAAACGCCTGCCGGTGGCGGCCAGACGGTCGAGCATGGCTTTGGTTTCGGCGTAGTCCTTACCGGCCACGCGTTCCACCTGGACTCCGGCCGCGCGCAACTCGTTTTCGGCTTCGGGGCTTACCCCGGCCGGACCGCCGACGATGGTGACCCGACGGGCCTGCTTGGCATCGTCCAGCGAGAACCCCGCCGTGGGCCGGAAGCGGGCGATGTAGTTGATGGCCCCCAGCCAGTCTTCTTTGGCCCAGGTATCGGGGCGTTGCCAGAAGAGCACATAGTGTTCGATCGGCTTGACCGCCGTAGCGGGCCGTTCGCCGCGCTCAATCTGGATCTGTTCGAAGAGGATGTGCTTCCACTTTTGGCCCTCCAGCCACTGCTTGCCCGGGCAGGCCGTCACGTTCTTGGGAAACTCCTTATGACCCCAGACGTTGCCCAAAGGGATGTTGAACTCCTGCATCAGCCAGGCCACCAGGCGGGCCGTAGCCTGGATCTGGGCCGGGGTCGGGATGACTTCGGTGAAATCGCCGGCCACGCAGATGCCGATGGTGTAGTCGTTGTTCTGATAGACGTGGTAGCTGGCCAGGCTCAGATCCTGTGTGTGGTAGATGGTGCCGTCCGGACCGATGTAGTAGTGGTAGCCGATGCCCGGCCACTGGTGATCGGGGTTCTGGACGTGGTATTGGGCAATGCGTTCGGGCGAGACATTGGCCGGCGCCGCGCTATGGTGGATGGCGAGATGGGTGATGCGGTCCAGGGGCCGGGTGGGATAGCGATGCATGGGATGCTTGGGCAGCTTGTCCACCAGTTCGACCATATCCGGTTTGGCCACGGTAACCGGCGTTGTCGGGCCGGGGCGGCTGCGCAGGGCCTCGATCTCCTTACGCAGATCGGCGATGGTCTTGTTGAGCTGGTTCACCGTGTCTTGCAGGCTCTTGCGTTCGGCCTCCAGGGCCTGCTTGTCCCGCTGGAGCGCGGCGATCTGGTTGCGCAGGGCCTGGGTATCGCCGGGCGTGGTGCCGAGCTGCTGGCGTAGCGCCTCGATCTGACGGTTCAGCTCGGCGTTTTGGGCCTGCAATTGGGCCATCTGGGCCCGTGCGGCTTCCAGTTGGGCCTGCAGGGCTGCGATCCGGGCGCGGTC
The DNA here is from genome assembly GCA_037443945.1 of Caldilineales bacterium. Taxonomy (GTDB): domain Bacteria; phylum Chloroflexota; class Anaerolineae; order J102; family J102; genus SSF26. The sequence goes on along the minus strand of JBBINH010000018.1, from coordinate 55,133 downwards.
GGCCGCCGTACCGCCCGGCGGCGCTGCCGCCCGCACGGCCTGGACCCGTTCCAGCAGCAGGGCTTTCCAACGCCGACCCGACAACCATTGTTCGCCCGGCGACCGGGTGACGATGAACTCGCGCGCCCCGCGTATGTTCTCATCGGGAATGGCATAGGTCTGTTGCAGCCAGGCGACCAGATGGGCCAGAGACTGAAGCTGCGCCTCGGAAGGGATATCGTTGTCGAAGTTGCCGGCGACGTGGATGTGGATGCCACGGGCGATCCATTCGACCTGGCCGTCCACCGTCTCCAGAATGGGATTTGTTTGCAGAATGGCGCCTTCGCCATCGATAAAGAACTGGGAGAGGATGGCAGGCCAGCGCTTCCGATGGGCCTGGGCCACCCGCTCGACGCCTACCGAAGGGGGTACGGCCGTGTGATGGATGACGATATAGGCGATATCCGCCTCGGTGCGTCGGACCATACGCGCCGGATCGCGCGGCAATTCGGTGATGACATCCCGCACGCTGGGCTGCGGTATGGCCCCCTTGCCGGCCTCCTGCAGGGCCGCCAGCTCGGCCTGCAGGACCGTTAGCTGCCGGGTCAGCTCCGCCACCTGTTCCTGGAGGCGGTCCCGTTCCCCCCGCATCTGCTCGAGCTGTTGGCGCAGGGCAGCCAGCGCCGCGCCATCGGTCGGTCCCTGACCGCGACGCTCCTCTACCAGGGCTACGAGCCGGTCTTTCCAGCGCTGACCGCTTAGCCACTGTCGGCCCGGCGATTGGGTGGGCGAAAAGCCTTCGCTCAGGCCGCGCAGGGCTGCGGTCTCCAGGCCATAGCTGTCGAGCAACCAGGCGCACAGGTCGGCCAAAGCCTCCATTTGGGCCGGTGTGGGCACGGCGTCGGTGAAATTGCCCGCCACGCAGATGTTGATGCCCTCCTGGGCCCAACGGGCCGTGCTGACGGCCTCGGTGTGCGGATTGGTCTGGTAGATGGTGCCGTCCTGATCGACGTAGTACTGGCCGAGGATGGCCGGGTAATTGCGCTGGCGGTAGATTTGGGCCACCCGCTGGATGGAGATGGCGCCGGCAATGCCGGTATGGTGGATGATGATGTAGCGGGTTTGCTCGTCCGGCCGCGGTTTCATGCCGGCCGGATCGCGCGAAAGCTGGGCAATGACGTCCTGAATCGGCGGTCGCGGGGCGGCCCCGCCACCCTGGCGCAGCCGCTCGTGAAGGCGTTTGATTTCTTGGTCGAGTTCGGCTATCCGGCGGCCGGCCTCCAGGGCCTGGGCCGCCGTCAGGCGCAAGCGGACTTTGCCCTTTTCGTACTCCTCCAGCGCCACGCGCTGGAAGTACTGCACCGGCATCCCGTTTTCGATGAAGACGTCGGTGATGGGATAACCGCAGATATCGAGGCCGTAACGGCGGAAGAACTGCCAGAAAGCCCCGCGCACCCAAATTTGCGTTTCCGGGAAGAAGTACTCGCTGGGGGCCGGAGCCTCGGTGACCCTGACCGTAGCCTCCAACGGGGCGCTGCCGCGGTCGGCAAACCAGGTGATGCCCTCATGCACCAGATCGAGGGCCAGGCGATAGGTGCCGGCCGCAGCCGGGAAGGCCACACGGGCCTGCACTTCGATCGTCTCGCCCGGTTTGACAGAGCGTGGCAACGGTGTGCGCAGGTCGGCCACGGCGGCCACGGGGTTGCCGGCCGTGTCGTACCAGTGGTAGCCCAACCGCACCGGGTTGCTACCGTCGGCCGGCCATTCGCGGCTGCCGATATTGCGCACCGTCACCACCACCGTCTGCTCCGAGCCGGCCGAAGCCTCGCGAGGTGGTTGTTTCCAGCTCAGGCCGGCCCCGTATTCCGGCGCCACGGGGATGGGTTCCTCCCAGCTCGGCCCGACGTTCCAGGTATAGCGATAATCGAGGGCCTGACGGAAGTCGTCAATAACCCCTTGTTTGCCCTCGAAACCCCATTGGGGGTCGGCCGCCGTCCAGCGGAAGAGAACGAGGGCGCGGATCTTCTGGCGGTTGTGGCGATTCCAGTAATCGATCTCGCCGTGAGCCCGCTGGACCCAGGTGGTGTTGCGGTTTTCCCAGGTGGGATGCGGATTGGTTTCGGTGATGTAGACCGGCAGCCGCCGCATGGCCGCCGGGATGGCGTTCATAAAGTCCTGATAGGCGCGAAACTGCGCGCGCAGATGTTGGTAGCCCGCCGCGCCTTCTCTCGCTTCGGACCAGATGAGTTCGGGCGACTGCGCCTGCAGTGCCGTGGCCGCGCGGGTGTAGGTGTGGATCGTGATCCCATCCAGGTTACCGGCGCCGATGGCATTGAGCATATCCACAAAGTACTTGACCCAGTCACCGCTTTCGTTGCCGGGATAGCGGGTGAGGGCATTCCAGGGAGCCACGGCCGCCGGCAGCACCAGGTCATTTTCATGGCCGGGCTGGCTCTTGATGGCCTGACGCACCAGACGAAAGCAGCGGGCATAGCGTTGGGGCGTGATCGGCTCCCCACGCCTATCCTCACTCACCGGCTGCGCCCGGGTCCAGTCCCACTTGCCATCCGGCCATTCGATGGGATGGTTGGGTTCGTTGCCGATGATCCAGATGGCAGCGCCGGCCGAATGGCGCACGAAGTTGCCACAGCGACGGGCAAAATCGGCATAGCGGGATTCAAAGGGCAGGGTGCCATCCTCCTCGTAGCCGTAATTGAGCCGCACCATGACCCCCAGCCCTCGATCGGACCAGGGGCGATAGTTGCGGCTGCTCTGGTCATTCGGGTCGGCCCCCAGTTTCTCGGTGAATACAACCCAACCCGGGATCCCTTTATCGAGCATGATATGCTCGCCACCGGGATCGTGAATGCCGTAGAGATACTCAGACTCGAAAGGATGTCCGGCCATGGTGTTGTCCTTGGGGGAATGGTAGACCTGTACCGGCCTGAGAACAGGCGCAGGGAAAACGGTCGTCGGCGGTTGAGGGGCAGAAGGCCGGGGGGAGGTGAGGGCTGCAACTTCGGCAGATGACACCGATGGGCTGCATTATACCACAGGCGCCCAAGCGCACACGTTTTGCATGGCTCCTCATCACCCTTTATAATGAGGCACCGAGACCGCGTGCTCGCGGTCTCTTTTTTGGTGAGCATTGATCGTCGGTTGCCATCGCTAATCGATTGCCGGCAAGTCGCGGTTAATGCTCGGAAAGGATTATCCATCCGACCATTTATCCGAAATTACCGCTTATTGATGACATTATGCTCAAAACCCATTTTTGCGGCGATTTGCGAGCAGTCCACGTCGGACAACAAGTCACCCTGGCCGGTTGGGTGCACCGGCGGCGGGACCATGGTGGCCTCATCTTCTGCGATCTCCGGGACCGTTCGGGCTTGGTTCAGGTGGTCTTCGATGCGACCGCCTCATCCGAGGCGCATCGCCTGGCCGCCGAAATCCGCAACGAGTATGTGGTCCAGGTGGAGGGGGAAGTGCGCCTGCGTCCGCCGGGTCTGGTCAATCCCCAGTTACCCACCGGCGAAATCGAGGTGAACGCCCACCGCCTGCTGATCTTGAACCCGGCCCAGACCCCGCCGTTTCCCCTCAACGAAGAGGTGGCCCTGAGCGATGCCCTGCGGCTGAAGTACCGCTATCTCGACCTGCGGCGGCCACGCATGCAGCGCAACCTCATGCTGCGGCATCGGGTCAACACCTTCATCCGGCAGTACCTGGACGAGCGCGGCTTCATCGAAATCGAAACGCCCATTTTGCTCAAGAGCACCCCCGAAGGGGCGCGCGACTTCATCGTCCCCAGCCGGCTGCAGCCGGGCAAATTCTTTGCCCTGCCCCAATCCCCGCAGCAGATGAAGCAGTTGCTCATGGTAGCCGGCTTTGAGCGCTATTTTCAAATCGCCCGCTGTTTCCGTGATGAAGACCTGCGCGCCGATCGCCAGCCCGAATTTACCCAACTCGACCTGGAGATGTCCTTTGTAGAAAGCCAGGACGTGCGCGACCTCATCGAAGGGCTGGTGACGGCCATGTTCCGGACTCTAAGCAACAAGACCATCCAACAGACGCCGTTTCCCGTGCTGACGTATGCCGAGGCCATGGCCCGCTACGGCTCCGACAAGCCCGACCTGCGCTTTGGGCTGGAGTTCGTCGATCTGGGCGACCTGGTGGCCGACAGTGGATTTGGCGTTTTCACCGAGACCCTGGCCGCCGGTGGCGAGGTCAAGGCCATCTGTGCGCCCGGCGCCGGCGGCTTCTCCCGGCGGCAGCTCGACGAACTCACCGACGAGGCGCGCAGCAAAGGCGCCCGTGGGTTGGTCTGGATGAAGGTGGAAGGGGAGGAGGTGCGCTCGCCGGCGGCCAAATTCCTGACCACCGAGACGTTGGCCGCCATCCGGGCACGCTGCCACGCCGGCCCCAACGATCTCATTCTGGTGGTGGCCGATCGTCCTGCCGTGGTCGCCGAAGCGCTGGGGCATTTGCGTCTGCTCCTGGGCCATCGTCTGGGCCTGGCCTCGCCCGATGTCCTGGCCTGCGCCTGGATTGTGGACTTTCCCCTCCTGGAGTGGAACGAGGAGGAAAACCGTTGGGAGGCCCGGCATCATCCCTTTACCAGCGCTCGCGACGAAGACTGGCCGCGCCTGGAGACCGAACCCGGCGCCGTGCTGGCCAAGGCCTATGACCTGGTCTGCAACGGGATGGAAATCGGCGGCGGCAGCATCCGCATCCACGATCAGAACAAGCAGGCGCGACTTTTTTCCGTTTTGGGCATCTCGCCCGAAGAGGCCCAGGCGCAGTTCGGGCATTTGCTCGAAGCCTTTCAGTACGGCGCGCCGCCCCACGGCGGCATCGCCCTGGGACTCGACCGCATTGTGGCCATTCTGGCCGACGAGGATAGCATTCGCGAGGTCATCGCCTTCCCCAAAACGGCCTCCGGCACCGATCTCATGCTCAACTGCCCCAGTCCGGTGTCGCCCCGGCAACTGGCCGAACTGCATATCGCCATCCGCACCTAAACGAAACGGGCGGGGACGTACCCCGCCCGTTCTTTTACTTCATGCCCAGAGCCCGCATGGCCGCATCGGTGGTATTGCGTAAGAGCATGGCAATGGTCATCGGCCCGACACCGCCGGGTACCGGTGTGATGGCGGCCGCCACTTCTTTGACCTCGTCGAACGCCACATCGCCCACCAGCCGATAGCCGCGCGGGTCGGTGGGGTCGTCTACGGCATTGACCCCGACGTCGATCACGACGGCACCCGGCCGTACCCAATCCCCACGCACCATCTCCGCCCGGCCTACGGCCGCAATCAGGATCTCCGCTTCGCGCACGATGGCGGGCAGCTCGCGCGTACGGGAATGGCAGATGGTCACGGTAGCGTTTTTGTGCAGCAGGAGCATGGCGGCGGGCAGCCCGACGATGTTGCTGCGGCCCAAGACCACCGCTCGTTTGCCTTCAATGGTGAAGCCGCTGCGCTCGATCAGCTCGATACAGCCTTTGGGGGTACAAGGCACAAACAGCGGCTCACGGCGCTTCATGGAGAGACGGCCGATGTTGAGGGGATGGAAGCCATCCACGTCTTTCTCGATGCTGATGGCACCCAGGATGGTCTCTTCGTCGATATGGGCGGGCAGAGGCAATTGCACGAGGATGCCGTGCACATCGGGATTGGCGTTCAGCTCCTCGACCAGGCGACGCAAGTCCTCCTGGCCGATATCGGCCGGGAGATCGTAGCCGAACGAGGCGATGCCGACCTCGGCGCAGGCTTTTTTCTTCATGCGGACATAGGTCTGCGAATCCTTACGGTCACCGACGAGTACGGCGGCCAACCCCGGTACCTTGCCGTAGGTCTGGCGCAGGCGCTCCACATCGGCACGGATTTCCTCCCGGATCTGGGCAGCAATGGCTTTGCCATCGATGATCTGGGCGGTCACGATTTTTCCTCCTACAAAACACGGTTGAGACAGGCTTGGCTGTCGGCGGAAAGCCGTTTTTGGAAGCAAGGGCACTATAACCCGGAGCGAGACGCGGGGCAAGTCGCGACAGGGGCAAAGGGGGAGGGATGCCGACGGCTTCGTCGGGCTTCTGCGGTATAATCGCCTCGATGAGCATTCTCTCCGACGTGCGCCGCTTCATCTTGCGTCATGATTTGATCCCGCGGCAAAGCCGTGTTGTGGTCGGCGTCAGCGGGGGGCCGGATTCGTTGGGCTTATTGCACGTGCTCCTGACGCTGGCGCCGGAGTTCGACTGGCATCTCCATGTAGCCCATCTCCATCACGGCCTGCGCCCCGAAGCCGACGAGGAAGCGCGCTTCGTGGCCGAAGTAGCAGGCGCCTGGGGCCTGGGTTGTACCCTCGAACGCGCCCCGGTGCGCGAGGTGGCCGCACAACCGGGGGTGTCGCTGGAAGAAGCCGCCCGTCAGTTGCGCTATGCCTTCCTGGGGCGGGTGGCCCTGCGGCTGGAGGCGTCGGTCGTGGCCGTGGGCCATCATGCCGATGACCAGGTTGAGACCGTCCTCATGCACCTGCTGCGCGGGAGCGGTCTGGCCGGACTGCGCGGTATGTTGCCGGCCACACCGCTGGCCGAACTCCGGCTGACGGCCCTGCCCCCGGCCTGGCGGCCGGATGTTACGGGCATCCGTTTGGTGCGGCCCTGGCTGGAAACCCCACGCCAGGCCATCCTGGCCTATTGCGCGGCGGCAGGTCTGCAACCCCGCTTCGATGCCACCAACACCGACGAAACCTTCTTCCGCAATCGGCTGCGTCATCAGGTGGTGCCGCTTCTCCGTCAGATCAACCCCCGGTTAACGCGCATCCTGGGCCACACGGCCGCCGCGCTGCAGGGCGATTACGAGGTTCTGGCGGCCCATCGCCGGAACTTGTGGGAACGTCTGGCCACGGTCGACGAGGGTCGGGTTCTGTTTGAGCTGGACGGGTTTCGCCGACTGCTGCGCGGCGACCAGCGCGGTCTGGTGCGCAAGGCCATGGCCCTCCTGCGTCCCGAACTGCGCGACATCGGCTGGGAACACGTCGAACGACTGCTCGATGTGGTGGCCTCTGACCCGGCCCGGCGCAGCGGCGGACCCTATCCGCTTGTGGCCGGCCTGGCGGCCTATCTGGCCTACACCCGCCTGATCATCGGCCCGGAGACGGCGATGCCGATGGAGTATCCCTACATTACCGCGGTCCAGGCTCTGGATCCACCCGGCCGCCTCGGCCTTGGCCCCGGCTGGGAACTTGTCGTCACGGCCGTCACTTGGCCGCCGGCGGGGCCTCCACCCTGGCAGGGCATGACCGATCCGCATCGGGTCTGGTTACCGATGGACATTCCCACACCGTTGGTCGTCCGGCCGCGACGTGCGGGCGATCGCCTACGCGTGTTCGGACTGGACGGCAGCAAAACGCTCACCGATCTGATGAACGAGCTAAAAGTGCCGCGGCCGGCGCGGGCGACCTGGCCCCTCTTATGCGCGGCAGACGGCGAGATCCTGTGGGTGGTGGGGCAGCGGGCCTCCGAACGGTGCCGGGTGAGGCCCGAGGCCGGCTGCGCCTGGGAGGCGCGACTTGAGGCCACGGCGGCGGGCGGCGAGTGCTCGGCGTAAGGCTGGGCGAGGGAGGGCAAGATTTCGTATAGGCATTGCCTACACCACCCGCCATCGTGCCGGCAGGCTACAAATAGCCCAAAGCCCGCAGACGCTCTGTCAATAGGGCCTGTTCCGTCGGGCTAAAGATGGCCTCGCCCTCGGCTGTAGCGCCGGTTGTGGTCATGGCGGTGCTTTCCTGCCGGCGCGGGGGCCGCCATGAGGACCACAGGTCCAGGACACGGCCCTCCATGTGGGTGGGGATGGGGACATCAAGGGCATGGAGAAGCGTGGGCGCCAGGTCGAGCAGCGTCGCACCGTCCAAAGGTCCGGCCGGGATGTCGGGGCCGGCGGCGATGAGGATGCCGTCCAGGGCATGGTTGCCGGTGAGGTCGCCGCTGTCGGTAAAGACCTGCGCTCCGAAACCGGAGGCGATGGTCGTATTGCGGCCGGGGTCCGAGTCGTTCCGGCGAGGCTCCAGGATGAGGTCGGGCGCGTGATCCAGCCACGGCCCCTGATACAGCTCCTCACGGCGATACACGGCGGCGATGGGCTTCGTTCCGGTGGCCGGGTCGGTCAGGTCGAGCAAGGCCTGGGTCAGGGACCCGCCCAGGGCGGCGGCTTCGGCCGGATCGAGGATGCCTTCGGGTTCGCGACCGCGGAGGTTGAAGCGGATGCCGCCGGCCGGACTGTAGAAAGCGGCGGTCTGCGACCAGACGATGCCGGAATGAGCGGTGTCTGCGACCGGCGGACGTTTCCAGTCCGCCAGCCAGGGCAGGCGGCGTTTCCAGGCGCGCAGGAAGGGGTAACGGCGCAACCGCTGCCACAGATCGGGACGAGGGGCCGCCGCATCGGTGTAGCTCAGCAGACCCTGCGCGCGCAGCCAGGCGTTGGGCCAGAAGGTGCGGGCGCAGGGGGCAAAGCCGTGGTCGCTGAGGACGATGATGGTAGCCTCCGAACCGACGGCCGCCACAAGGGCGCCGACGGCTTCATCCAGGCTCTGATAGGCGGCCAGGAGCGCGGGCACGTGTCGGGCCGCCTCTTTGGGATCGTGTCGGGGGTGATTCGGCGCCAGCAGATGGAGGGTGTAGTGCTGCAGGCGGTCGGTTTCGGTGAAAACGACGACCAACGCATCCCACGCGGCCTGGGCCAACAGCCAGAGGGCAGCCCGGCCGCGCGCCCGGATGGCAGCCGTCGTCGCCCGGAGGAAGCGGCGCAGGCTCAGGCCGGTCCGATCAACCTGGATGACATAGCCGGGCGCAGCCACCAGCAAACGCGACTTCAGTTCCGGCGGCCACACAAAAGCACTGCGCATATCGGGCGCCAGCATGCCCGCGACCACGACACCGCCGGGCAACGGCATCGGCGGATAGGTCATGGGCACGTTGAGGAGGGCCAGACGACGCCCGGCCGCTGCCGCCACCTGCCAGAAAGCCGGCGCGCGTATGGACGCCGCCGTCTGCAGGATGGTGCGGTAGGTCTGCGGCGATTGGCCGCTAAAGCCGAAGATGCCGTGCCGACCGGGGTTGACCCCGGTGGCAAAGGTGGCCCAGGCCACGGAGGATTCCGGCCGGATGGTCGAACGCAGGGGGCCCCACAGGCCGCGACGACGCAACGCGGCCAGATGGGGTAGGTGGCCGGCCTGCAACCAGGGTTCGAGGATGGCCCAATCGGCACCATCCAGACCGATGACGAGGAGCATAGGCGTCAGAGATAACCCAATCCACGCAACTGGGCGGCCAGGGTTGCCGCTTCGGCCGGGGTCAGTTCATGCGCCCGCCGTGGCGGCGGTAGCGTCGGCCCATAGCGGGGTGGGTGGAGCACAAGATAGCCCTCTTGCAGCGCCGTCGTGATGACCCGGCCTTCCATATCGGTAGGGATGGGGAGGTCGAGCAGGTGGAGGAGGGTAGGGGGAAGGTCCAGGATATGGGCCGCCTCGGCCAGCCGACCGGGCCGTATGTGCGGACCCCAGGCCAGGAAAAGCCCCTCCGGCCGGTGATCGCCGGTGCGGATCAGGTGGGGAATGGGCGTAATCAGGCCGGTGCCCAGGGTGGGAACGGCGGCGTAGTCGGGATCAAGGGTGAGGATGAGATCGGGAAAGTCGGCAACATAGGGCCCGTTGTAGACGGCCTCGCGCGGGCGAATGTCCTGGATCAGGCGTGCGCCTGTATCCGGGATGGTCAGCTCGAGGGCTGCGTCCATCAGCCGCCGGCGCAGGCCCTCGACGGCAGCAGGACTGACGGCGCCTTCGGCAAAGCGGTCGGCGCGATGCAGGTAGATGCCGGCGACGTTGTTGTAGAGGGGCTCGGCCCAGGCCAGCGTATGTTCCCAATCCACCGCATCGGCCAGGTGGACTTGCCGACGCACGGCCTCGCGTACTCCGCCGGGCAGGATGCGCCGGGCCACATGGCGCAGCCAGGGGATTCTCTGCCGCAGTCGGTGTAGCCAGGAACCGCCGCCGCGGCGCAAGTGGAGGAAATGGCTTTCGAGCAGCCAGGTATTGAGATGCACCCAATGCCGCGCTGCCGGGCCAAAGCCGTGGTCGGACATCACGATGACATGGGCCTGCCCGCCGGCGCTGCGCACCAGGCTGCCGATGAGGCTATCCAGCAGGTGAAAATAGGCGCGTAATTGCGTCGAAACGGCAGGGCTCAGGCCAGGGATGGCGTCGCCGGCTCGCAGATAGTGCCAGAAATGATGAAAGAGCCGATCCGTGCCGGTAAAGACGACCATCAACACATCCCATGGCCGACTTTGCATCAACCGCAAGGTGTGGAAACCGCGGCGCTCGGTCATGCGGGTGATGGCGGCCAGCAGCTCCGAGGGTTCGGCCTCGAGCTGGGGTCCCTCCAGATCGATGATGTAATCCGTCAGTTCGTCTCGGAGTTCGGGCGGATAGGTCCAGTCGGTGGCGTCGGGCGGCGTCAGCATACCGGCGACGGCAAAACCGTCCAGAGGTTGCAGCGGATACGTGAGCGGCACATTGATCAGACCGACTTTGCGCCCGGACGCCTGGCAATAGTCCCACACGGTGGGCAGCGCCACATCGGCGGCATGGACCGGCCTGCCCCTGCCGCGCAGCGAGGCCGCCGGATCGGTCGGCTTATGCCAGAAACCGAGGATGCCATGACGCCCCGGATTGACGCCGGTGAGAAACGACGTCCATGCCGGGGCCGTGAAAGGCGGTTGTGTGGAATGGAGGATGCCCCAGGCCCCCTGCGCGCGCAATTGCGCCAGGTTGGGCATTTCGCCCAGGTCGCACAGGGGACCGAAAATATCCCACGTGCCACCGTCAAGACCGATGATCAACAGGCGTGAGGCCGGATCGTGGATGCCCATGGGTCGTGGCGAAACCGGGGCTTGCGAGTGGGTACGAGATGCGGTCGCCTCGCCTGTCCTCGAGGCGCTCAGATGGCCTGCATCGGGCGCGGCTCCGGGCGTGAACAGGTGCTTGTCAGCGTGATGGTGTTGCCCGAGGCAGCCGCTTCCAGGATGGCGTGCATGATGTCGAGAACATGGTAAGCCATCTCGCCGTTGGCGCGGTGCGGTCGGTTGCTCAAAATCGCCTCGGCCAGGTCGGCGACACCCAGTCCCCGACTGTTCTGGGTAGGACCGGGGAGCAGCGGCCTTTCCTGCCAGGTCTCGGTGTCAGGATGCCACACCCGCACCGGTCCGCCGAAGGTGTTCGGGTCAGGGCATTGCAACGAGCCTTCGCTGCCGTACACCTCTAGGTTGGGCAGATGGTGCGCCCAGACATCGAAACTGGTGATCAGGGTGGCGACGGCGCCGTTGTCGAATTCAAGCGTGGCGACCACATGCGTGGGGGTTTCGACGACGATGGTCTGCCCTTGTTTGGGGCCGCTGCCGACGGTGCGGGTGGGAAACGAGATGCGGGCAGCACCGCTTACGCGCCGGACCGGTCCCAGCAGATGGATGAGTGCCGTCAGGTAGTAGGGCCCCATGTCGAACAAAGGCCCCCCACCGACCTTATAGAAAAAGTCGGGGTCGGGATGCCAGCCTTCCGGTCCGCGCGAAAGCATAAAGCCGACCGCAGCCAACGGTCGGCCGATGGTACCCATATCGAGTACATGTCGGCAGGTCTGCAAACCGGCGCCGAGAAAGGTATCGGGTGCACATCCCACGCGCAGCCCGCGCGCACGGGCGACTTCCAAGAGATGGGCGGCCTCTTCCCGGCGCAGGGCCAGCGGCTTCTCGTTGTACACGGATTTCCCCGCTTCTAAGGCAGCCAGCGCCACTTCGTAATGGGCGCTCGGCACGGTCAGGTTGACGACAAGGCCGATCTCGGGGTCGGCCAGCAATGCGGCCACAGAACACGCGCGCGGCACACCGAACCGGGCCGCCTGGATGCGTGCCCGGCTTTCGTCCAGGTCGGCGCAGGCCACAACCTTCAAAACGGGAAATGTAGGCATGACCGTCAGATACGTGCCGCTGATGTTACCACAGCCTATAACACCGACTTTGATCGACTTCATGGTTTTTGATAAAAAGATGATTTTCTATGTTTTTAGTAAATTTTGCAGATAACGATAACTTTGGGCTAACGCGGTTATCATCTCGGTCTCGCAGCGGTCCAGTTCGACGATCAACCATTCGCCGGCTCCGGCCGTAGCCGCTGCGCTCACGATGGCCGGGATGTCCACCCGACCCGTGCCCAGGGGCGTCATGGCCGCTTCGAGGAGGCACGGTCCGTCCTTGAGATGGAGCAAATCGGCCCGCGGCCCCAGTTCGGTGATCAGCTCGGCCGGATTCACGCCACCGGTCTGCGCCCAGTACACGTCGAGCTCGATGTGCACGCTCGGATCGAGGAACTCCACCAGATGTCTCAAGGCCGGCCGCCCTTCCACCGGAGCCATTTCAAACCAGTGGTTGTGATAAGACAAGGTTATCCCATAGGGGGCCAGGACGGCGGCCGCCTGGTTGAGTTGCGCCGCCGTGGCGCGAATGCCCGCGAGCGTTTGGAATTGTTCCGGCGGTTGCCAGGCGCAGACGGCGCGCCTGCAGGCCAATGCTTCCAGGGTGCTCAGGACTTCCTTCTGTTTGGCCCCTAGCGGTAGGGGCACATGGGCCGCCACCACGGTCAGGCCCAGGTTGCGAAACAGTCTGGCGGCTTTGGCCGGTGTGGTGCCGGCAAAACCGGCCGTTTCGACGGCGGTGTAGCCGATGGTGGCCACCTGACGCAAGGTGCCGGCAAAATCGCGGGTCAGCTCTGTGCGCAGCGAGTAGAGTTGTACGGCGATGGCAGCAGTCATCGGGCCTCCGGGGGTGAAGGGTGATGGTCGAAGAGGGGTACAGGGCCGGACCCAGGCGCGGCCCAGCGCACGGCGTTGGCGATGACACGCAACACCTGGGGATGATGGTAGGTGGGGTAGGTCTCGTGGCCGGGCCGAAAATAGAAAATCTTACCGCGCCCGCGGGTATAACAGCACCCGCTGCGGAAGACCTCGCCGCCCTGAAACCAGGAGATGAAGACGAGGGTTTCCGGCGGCGGGACATCGAAAAACTCGCCGTACATCTCCTCCTGCGCAATGACAAACGATTCGTCCAAACCCTCGGCAATGGGATGATGGGGCGCCACCACCCATATCCGCTCTCGCTCGCCCATCTCCCGCCATTTGAGGTCACAACGGGTCCCCATCAAGGCCCGGAAGATTTTAGCGTGATGGGCCGAATGTAGGACGATCAGGCCCATGCCGTCGAGGACGTGACGGTGGACGCGGGCAACGATGGCATCCTGGACCTCATGATGGGCAATATGACCCCACCAGATGAGGACATCGGTTGTCGCCAGCACGGCTTCACTCAGGCCATGCTCCGGTTCATCCAGCGTGGCCGTGCCGACGACAAAGCCCTGCCGACGCAGGTAGTCGGCAATGGCACCGTGAATCCCCTGCGGATACAGGGCCTGGACGCGGGGGTCGTGCTGCTCATGGCGGTATTCGTTCCAGACCAGGACACGGATGGGATCGGGGCTCATAGGAGGAAAACGGTGTCGAGAAGAGGCTCAGGCCAGGACAATCGGTTGACCTCCGGCGGCCGCGGAGGCGCGCATGGCATCGTACAGCCGTACCATGCGCAGACCGACTTCGGGCGGGCAGGGATTCGGTATCTCGCCACGCCGAACGGCCAGGAATTGTTCCCACACCCCGCTCGTAGAGGGCAAAGAGACCCGCCGCAGGCGTTTGCGACCGTGGCGCTGCAGTTCCAGGCGTTCGCCCCAGATCCCGGTGCGGAGAATGGCCTGCGTGCAAAACACGCGCACATCCGAAGCACAGGAGGGGATGGTTTCGCCACAGGCATGCATGGTGACCCAGGCGCCGGAAGCAAGGCGCCCCACGACCATGCCCATGGTCTCTACCGGTCGGCCGTGATTGTCGAACCAGGCGGCGATCTCGCAAAACTCTTCGCCGGCCAGATCGACGACCGTGTTGAGCATGTGGGCGCCTGTGTCGAAAAGGAAACCGCCTCCGGCCAGTTCCGGCACCTGACGCCACGTCCCAACCGTATTCGGTCCCCAATTCTGCCAGACGGTGGCACTGATGCTGAGGAGTTTGCCCAGCTTGCCCGCACGCAGCCATTGCACCGCCGTGCGGATGGCCGGGGAAAGGCTGCCGGGAAAGGCCACGACCAGAAGACGCCCGGTGCGCCGTTGCACGGCCATCAGGTTTTCGGCTTCGGTCGCATTGACCACCATCGGCTTTTCCAGCAGCACATCGAGCCCGGCCTCCAGACAGGCCACAGCCTGGTCATGGTGATAGGCATGGGGTGTGATGATAAAGGCGGCATCGAGAGTGTATTCGCGCAGAAGCCGCTCCAGATCGGGTTCATTCGGTGGCGGGGTCAGACCGTGGGCCGCAAACAGGCGTGCCGTTTCGGCGTAGGCAGCCGGCGCCGGCTCGCAGACGACGGGGATCAGTGTATCCGGCCGTTGCAGCATCTGGCGGATATGATGCCGCGCCATGCTGCCACAGCCGATAACGGTGACACGAAGGGGAGACATGGGCAGGTCAAGACCTCGGTAGGAACGGGAGAGGCAACGTAGGAAAGGGTTCAACGTTCAAACGTTCAAACGTTCTAACGTTCTCACCAACAAAAGATAGAACCGAGTCCAACTCAAGGCTGGCGTCTGCGCATGGACGGCGCTGTCAAACCGATGCCGCGGACAAAAAGCGCCGGGGAACCATGAGGGTATCCCGCGCCCCTGGTTCCCCGACCTGCCAACCGCAGGATTGGCCTGGCGGCGGGTTTATCGCCTTAGCCGGCCGTCGGTTTCCATTTGATGTTGCAGCCGATGCTGGGACGCTGGTTGGGATCCACCGGTTGCCCGGCCAGAAGCGCATCCAGGGCGCGGCGCACGTCCCGGCCGGTGACCGGGATGCCGTTACCGGGTCGTGAATCGTCGAGCTGCCCGCGGTAGGCCAGCTTCATCTCGCCATCGTAGATGAAAATGTCGGGGGTGCAGGCCGCCTGATAAGCGCGTGCAACCTCCTGGGTTTCGTCAAACAGGTAGGGGAAAGGATAGCCCAAGGCCTCGGCGACGGCTTTCATCTTGTCGGGTGCGTCTTCGGGATAGCTTTCCACATCGTTCGAGTTGATGGCGATGAACGACACACCTTTGGGGATGTAATCGTTGGCCAGGCGCACCAACTCCTGCTGGACATGCTTGACATAAGGACAATGATTGCAGATGAACATGACCACCGTCGCCTTGTCCGACCGCAGTTCGGCCAGGCTGAGCCGGCGACCCGAGACGGTGTCGGGCAGGGTGAAATCGGGGGCAGGGGTGCCCAAGGGGACCATCGTGGAAGGGGTAGCCGCCATGGAAACACACTCCGCAGAAAGAGATGAGCCTTATCTCGGGGCGAGTATAGCGGCAGAGCAGGTGGCGGTCAAAAAATCAGGGTTGGTCATGGCGGCTGCATGCGAACACGGTTGTTGGCGTTGGCGGCGGTCTCGCCTTCCTGCCGGGTCTCTGGTAAAATGAGCGAAGCCATCGCTTCGCGTTTTCTACCCTCCTCTTCCGGCCTATGCGACTGCTTGACCTTCCTCCCCTTGTCACCATCCGCCGCAATCATGCCATCGAGCATGCCACCATCCACATTCTCAGCCGTATGCGACCCGATACCAGCATGGCCGGTCGCGCTAACAGTCGCGGCTTCGTCATCTACGGCGATCTGAGCACCGAGGCCGTCGGGCAAGCAGTCCACGAAGCCATCAGCCGTATGCGCAACGGCGAAGCGCATCTGGCGATTCACCCCAACTGTGGCACCAACATGGTCACAACGGCCGTTTTGACCACGCTCACGGTGTTGCTGGCGAGCATGGGACGGCATCGCCACTGGCTGGAACGCATTCCCGCGGCGCTGACGGCTGCCGTAGGGGCCGTGCTGGTCTCCCAGTTCCTCGGCACAGCCCTCCAGCAGCAGGTGACGACATGCGCTCAGCTCGAAGTGGTCGATGTGGTCGAGTTGCGTCGCCACCAATGGGGACGGCGTGTGCTCCATTGGGTCGGCCTGAAGCACAGCCCTGCGCCTTCGTCGGCATGATCCACGTCTTCCATGGCGATTCGGAGTTTGAAAAAAGCGAGGCCATTGCCGCTCTGCGCCGCGGCATCGGGGACGATCCCTCCTTGTGGGACCTGAACTGCACCGTCCTGGACGGTCGCACCGTGACGATAACCGCCCTGCAACATCACTGCGATGTGCCGCCTTTTTTGGGCGAGTATCGCCTGGTCGTCGTCAACGACCTGCCCACGAAGGACGATGACGGCGCCGAAACAGGCTGGTTGCAGGAGCTAATGGCCTATTTGCCGGCGCTGCCGCAGACGGCCCATCTGGTGTTCAACGTGAACAAGGCGCTTCCCGCCCAGCATTGGCTGTTGACGGCTGTGGCCGCTCTGGGGCCGAGAGGCGATATCCGGCTGTTTGCCCTGCCGACGCTCAAGGGCGGTGAGCTGGCGCGCTGGATCGAGCGCCGGGCGCAGGGCAAGGGCGCCCGTCTGGCCCCCGGTGTGGCCGTTGAGTTGGCCACATCCATCGGGCCTGACCTGCGGCGGATCGATAACGAATTGGAGAAACTGGTCTTGTATGCGGCCGGCCGCACCATCACCCATGAGGATGTGCGCCGGCTGGTGCCCTACGCCCAAGAAGCCAGCATCTTCGCCATGGTGGACGCTTTGGCCTTGCGGCAGACGGATCAGGCCCTGCGGTTACTGACCCAGCTTCACAACGAAGGGGCCCATCCCCTCTATCTGCTGACCATGATCGTGCGCCAGTATCGCATCCTCTTGCAGGTGAAGGAGCTGATGGGGCAGGGTCTGGGCCAGGAGGCGATTGCCACCCGCCTGGGTTTGCATCCCTTTCCCACCGGCAAAGCCATGGCGCAGGCGCAGCGTTACCGCTGGGAACAACTGCTCGGCATCTATGACCGCCTGCTGGCCACGGACGTAGCCATCAAGACCGGGCAGATGGAGGCGTTCCTGGCGCTCAATCTGTTGGTGGTTGAGCTGTCCCGCGTCTGAACAGGCGCCGTGATCGGTCCTTTTTCGTTTTACGCCCTGCCTTCGCGCTATGTGCACCTGCCCGATGTGCGCATCCATTACCGGGTCATGGGCGAGGGCGAGCCTCTGGTCCTGTTGCACGGGCTGGGTTCGGCCGGCAGCGATTGGTTCCCGGTGACGCCGGGTCTGGCCCCTTTCTATCGCCTTCTCCTTATCGATCTGCGCGGCCATGGCCAGAGTAGCCTGGCCGCAACCGGCTATCGCATCGAAGCCATGGCGCGCGATGTCAGGGCCGTGCTGGACGCCGAAGGCATCGTCCGGGCCCATGTGTTGGGGCTATCGTTGGGCGGATGCGTGAGTCTACAACTCGCGCTGACCGCACCCGAACGGATAGAACGCCTGGTGTTGGTCAATACGTTTGCCCGGCTGCACCATCACGGGATGTGGCGTCGACGGTTGGCGCGGCTGCGCTATGCCACCCTGGGCACCATGGACGATCTGGCCCGTCTGGTGGCGCAGAGCCTGTTCGCCGATCCGGCGGCGCAGTGGGAGGCTTTTGACCGCCTGCGGCGTAACGATTTGGGCGTCATCCGCCGCGGCATGATGGCCGTAGCCCGTTTTGATGTGCGCAGGCAGTTGTCGCAGATAACGGCGCCGACCCTGGTGCTCATCGGCGACCGCGACCGCACCGTGCCGCGGCTTTGCGCCGATGAGCTTATGGCGGGATTACCGTGCGCCCGGCTGCAGGTCATCCCCGGAGCCGGGCACGCGCTGCCCTACGAGCAACCGCAGGCCTTTACGGACGCCGTGCGCGCCTTTTTGGCGTAAATGCCGAGACCCAACAGGTTATAACACCCTGTCGAGTCTCGGCAAGGGAACCGATGCAGCCAACCCTGCACGGTTCTCAGCTTGTTGTTTCGGCCTTTTCCGTTTTGGCGGCGCCGTCCGAACCCTTCTTACCGGCAGGCGCAGCCGCACTGTTCTTGCTCCGCGAATCGGTGACATAGAATCCCGACCCTTTGAAGACGATGGCCGGGGCCGTGAATTTGCGCCGCACTCGGCCGCTACCGTTGCACGTGGGGCATTGCGGTACACTCGTATCCTGAAACGAGCGGCGAACTTCAAAGTCGCTGTGGCAAGTGTCGCAAATGTACTGATAGACTGGCATGGCTAGAATGCTCCGACTCGCAGTGACATCAAGACGGGGTATGAAGTCAAGACGGAATTGATGATAGTCCATCTGCCTGCTCAGGTCAAATGGCACCACCCGGATTCGGGACAGGCCAAAAGGCGACAGCAAGGCTGTAGCCAGTTTGCCCGACCGACGTTAGCAAACCGTTGGTGAAGCGTTAGAATTTCATGAGCAAAACCCGGCCGATCCGCTCCAGCGCCCAGTCCACCTCCTGGCGGGTGATAATGAGGGGTGGGGCCAGACGGATCACCGTTTCGTGGGTGTCTTTGGCCAGGATGCCCTCCTGGAGCAGGGCTTCACAAAAACGTCGAGCCCCCCCGGCCTCCGGTTTGAGGTCGATACCGATGAGGAGACCGCGACCGCGCACTTCACGCACATAGGGGCTGGGGATTTCGTGCAGGCGTTCCAGCAGATAGGCGCCTTGTCGGGCTGCATTCTCGGCCAGGTTCTCTTCGCGCAGCACGGCCAGAGCCGCACGGGCAACGGCAGCCCCCAACGGATTACCGCCAAAGGTGGAACCGTGATCGCCGGGTTGCAGCACGCCCAGCACCGGTCTATCGGCCAGGACGGCCGAGACGGGATAAAAGCCGCCGGATAGGGCCTTGCCCAGGATGAGCACATCCGGCCGCACGTTCTCATGGTCACAGGCGAAGCGCGCGCCGGTGCGACCCAAGCCGGTTTGAATTTCATCGGCCACAAAAAGGACGTTATGGCGACGGCAGACGGCCGCCGCGGCCTGCAAATAGCCCGGTGGCGGGACGATGACCCCGCCTTCACCCTGAATGGGTTCTACCAGGAACGCCACCGTGTTCGGGGTAATCGCTGCTTCCAGGGCCCGGACGTCTCCATAGGGGATGATAACGAAACCGGGTGTGAGGGGACCGAACTTCTCTTTGTATTGGCGCTCGCTCGAAAAACTGACGATCGTGATGGTGCGACCATGAAAATTGCCGGCGCAGACGATGATCTCGGCCCGGTCCAGGGGCACACCTTTGACCTCATAGCCCCATTTGCGCACGACCTTGATGGCCGTTTCCACAGCCTCGGCGCCGCTGTTCATGGGCAGGGCCATTTCGTAGCCGCTGTAACGGCACAGGTCCTCGTAGAACAGACCGAGTTGGTCATTGTAAAACGCACGGGAAGTCAGGGTCAGGCGTTGCGCCTGCTCGATCAACGCCTGGCGAATACGGGGATGACAATGCCCCTGATTGAGGGCGGAATAGGCGCTGAGGCAATCCAGATAGCGCTTGCCCTCGACATCGTAGACCCATACGCCTTCACCCCGGCTGAGCACAACCTCGAGAGGATGGTAATTGCGGGCGCCGTAGCGTTGCTCCAGGGCGATGAAGTCGGCTGCAGGCGAAGCAACAAAGGCAGATATAGACATGGCAACGTTTACTCCTTTGTGAAATCGGGTCGGCAATGACATGGGCAACACCGACAGCCCATTCTATCACAGAGCGGGCCTTTCGGTGAGGATGGCCAGGACGGCATTCCCCCGGCCCTTGGTCGGCAGAAGCCCGGCGTTCCCTCGTAGGGATGGGTTGTGATGGCGGCAAAACTATGCTACAGTGTTCGATAAGCCGAGCGTGTTTTTTTCAACCTTTTGTTGGGTTACGGAGCATGTTATGAGCCTATCGCTTCCCCAGCACGTTGTCGAGGAAGGTTTTGATATTGCCCACCTCATCACGGAGGACGATACGCCCGTGGACAATCTGCCCTCCGAAAAACAGCAGCGGTTGCTGGTTGAACCCCTGTATAGCAGCTGGCAGCCGCAGCGTTCCTTTCTCGCCGCCGCCAACGTCGGCATTTTCTGGAATGTCCGAGAACAGGCCATCGTTCCCGACATGTTCCTCAGCCTTGATGTGGAGGTGGCGGCGGACTGGTGGGCTCAGGAACATCGTTCCTACTTCCTCTGGGAGTTTGGGAAACCCCCCGATGTCGTGGTTGAAATCGTCTCGAACCGTCGTGGACACGAAAGGGACAGCAAGCTCGACACCTATGCCCGCATCGGCATTCGCTACTATGTCATCTACGATCCCCAGGGTTTTATTCAGTCTACGCCGTTGGTGGTCTACGAACAGGAAGGGGGCCTTTACCATCTCCGTCCCGATGCTCGGCTCGAGGGGGTCGGTCTGGCTCTGACCGTGTGGGAAGGCGTGTTCGAAGGACGTTTTGACCGTTGGTTGCGGTGGTGCACCCTTGAAGGCACGCTCATTCCCACCGGGGCCGAGCGGGCTGAGATCGAGCATCAACGCGCCCAAGAGGCCCTACGCCTGGCCGAGGAGGAGCACCGCCGCGCCCAAGAGGCCCTACGCCTGGCCGAAGAGGAGCACCACCGCGCCCAAGAGGCCTTACGCCTGGCCGAGGAGGAGCGCCGCCGCGCCGAACGGTTGGCCGCCCGCCTCCGGAGTTTGGGCTTGAATCCCGATGAATAGGGAAGGGCCGCACAAGGCGGAAGACGAGCCGGATACGGCCGGATCAGGTTGGCCAGTTCTCGAGATGAGCCTTGACGGCGGCGACGAAGGCATCGGCCGTGGCGCCGTCGAGGACGCGGTGATCAAAACTGAAGCTGAGATAGGCCACAGGCCGGATGGCAATCACGTCATCGGCATCCGGCAGCAACCCGTGGCCGCGGCTGATGACGACCGGCTCTTTGTGGATGCGCCCGACGCCTAATATGCCGGTTTGAGGCTGATGAATGATGGGCGTGGCGAAGAGACTGCCGCTGATGCCGTGATTCGTAACGGTAAACGTGCCGCCCTGGATGTCATCGGGCTGGAGACGCCCCTCACGAGCGCGACGGGCCAGGTCGTTCACGGCCCGTGCCAGCCCCAGCAGATTGAGGGTATCGGCATGATGGATGACCGGCACCACCAGGCCGTCGGGAATGGCTACGGCCAGGCCGATATGGATCTCGCGTTTGAGGATGATTCCCTCGTCACTCCAGGCGGCGTTGGCGTAGGGATGGGCCTTGAGCGCCGCGACCACGGCGGCGATGAAATAGGGTGTGAAGGTCAGATCGACGCCATCGCGAGCGAAGGCTTCCTGATGGGTATACCGATGCCGCACCACGGCCGTCAGATCGCAATCGAAAATCGTCGTCGCATGGGGGGCCGTGTGTTTGGAGCGCACCATATGCTCGGCAATAAGCCGCCGCATGCGATTGAGCGGTACCACCTCCTCGGTCACGGCGGAAGGGGCTGCCGGGGGTACTTCCGTCGCAACGGCCACTTCCGGTGTCGTCGGTGCGGTCGGCGCTGCGGCTACCGCCGGTGGTGGGGCTGGCGCTTTCTCCTGGGCGGCCAGATAGGCGAGCACATCCTGCTTGCGGATGCGGCCTTTCAGACCGGTTCCGCGCAGGCGGCGGAGGTCGATGCCGTGTTCGGCGGCCAGTCGGGCCACCACCGGGCTGATAAACCCTAGCTCCGAGGCAGGGCTTGTTGCGGCCGGAGCCGCGACGGCCGTCGCGGCCGGGGCCGGCGTGGCTGGGGATGACGGCGTCTCGTCCGGTTCGCCGATGAGGGCCAGGACCGAACCCACGGGCACCGTTTTGCCGGCGGGGACGAGGATGCGCAACAAGACGCCGTCGGCCGGGCTGGGGATCTCGGTATCCACTTTGTCGGTCGCGATTTCGACCAGGGGCATCATCTTTTGAACCCGGCTGCCTGCTTCGACCAACCAGCGATTGATGGTCCCTTCCACAACGGATTCGCCCAATCTAGGCATGAGTACTTGTGTCGCCATAATACCACCTCGGGGAGGGAAAAATCAGGAAAAAGGCAAGCAAGAGCCGGCCGGTCCGTGGCCTTGGGTTATCTCAAGCCTGCGCGCTGCTGCCTTCGCAGCAGGTGTCGGCCAACACCAGGGTCGATGCCTCTTCGGCTCCGGGCAGCACATGGAGATGACCGCCGTATGCCTGCAGCAAATAGGGCGGTGATAACACCTCAGCCGCCGGACCCAGGGCGATGAGACGCCGGTTGAGCAGCATCACCCGGTCGAAGTGGGAGCCTGCCTGATCCAGGTCATGGGTTGCCACCAGCACCGTGATCCCCTGTGCGCGCAGCCGGTCGAGGACGGCAAAAAGGTTTTCCTGGCTGGGGGTATCCAGGCCGGTCAAGGGTTCATCCAGGAGGAGGATTTCGGCCTCCTGGGCCAGGGCACGGGCCAGGAATACCCGCTGTTGTTGGCCACCCGAAAGCTCGCCGATGGAACGGTCGGCCAGTGTATCCATATCGACCTGACGCAAGGCCCGGCGCACGACCTCCCGGTCCTGACGGCGGGGCCAGCGAAGTAGGCCGATTTTGGCGCTGCGTCCCATCATGACCACATCCGTCACCGTAACCGGGAATCCCCAGTCGATCTGGTTGCGCTGGGGCACATAACCGATGCACAAATGCGCGCCGGGGGGGTGACCGAACACGCGCAACGTGCCTGCCGTCGGCCGTAAGAGGCCGGCGATGACCTTGAACAGGGTGCTTTTGCCGGCGCCGTTAGGACCGACAACGGCCACCCGTTCGCCCACGTCGATAGCAAAACTGACGTCAAGCAAGGCTGGAACGGCGCCGTAATACACCGTAAGTCCCTCGGCCACCAATCCCGGCGCACCGGGCACGTGTTCGATAGCCGTATAGCGCAGTTGCTGGAGGGTCTGCATGGTGCTATGCCCTGGACGAGGTCGCCTGCCGACAATCGGCACAGAGACCGTAGGCTTCGAGCAGATGGCCGGAAATGCGAAAGCCCGTGCGCGCCTCCAGTTCCGGTAGCAGCGCGCTCAGGCCGCAGGACTCGAACTCAAAGGCACGTAGGCAGTTGGAACAGACAAGATGATGGTGATTGCCGGTGGGAGTGAGCGTGTAGCGCACGATGGGCAGCCCCATGGTGGCCACTCGACAAATGCCCAGGCGGGTGAGCAGATCGAGCGTGCGATAGACCGAGGCCCGGCTGATGGCCGGCGCCCGTTTCTGGACCGCTTCTACCACTTCCGGCGCCGTCAGATGTTCCTGGGCGGCCAGGACCTCGATGACAACCCGTCGAGGTGGGGTGATGCGCACCTCGGCTTTGCGCAGGGACTGCAGGGCCAGTTCGGCGTTGGCAGACATGGAATCCACCCGAAGATATGAGTGATCGCTGTGATTATAGCAGCGCCACCGGGCAAAACGAAGCGTGAAACCGAATGTCAATCACAGACACCGGCCGTCTCGGCGGTAGGAACGGTCTCCGGGACCGTCTGGCGCGGTTCGTGCACCCGGCGATGCAAGGCCAACCAGGCCGCCAGGCTGAAGGCCGCGCTGAGGGCGAAAAGCCCGTCATAGCTCCAGCGGGCCAGTCCGGCGGCCAACAGCGGACCGACCATGCTGACCAGTCCCGTGGCCGTATTGGCCAGGCCGGCATAGGTCGGTCTCCGCGCGGCCGGCGCAAACTCGAGGACGATGAGGATGCCGGAAACCACAACGGCGCCGCTGGCAACGCCGAGCAGAACAAAGCCGATATCGAACCAAAAGGCTCGGGGCGCCAGCCAGACGGCCGTAAAGGCCAGACACGAGGCCAGCGCACCGAGTTCCAGGGACAGTTTGTGGCCGTAGCGATCGGCCAGGAGACCGAAGACCAGATTGCCCACGGTCTGTCCGATGAGCAATTCGGCCGTATAGAGGCCTACCCGGCTATCGGGCACGGCCCATTGGCGCAAAGCGGCTACCGTCACAAAGCCCGAGGCCATGCCGCCCAGGACAAGGAGCAAGCGAGCCCCCAGAAAGCGCCGGAAGTTGGTGTCCTGGTGCAAAATGGCCCGCAAGTCGGCCAGGAGTGGCGTGTGACTGCGTCGTGGGGCGGATACAGGCAGAACCGGTTCGCGAGTCAAGGCCAGAAAAAGCCAGCTGGCGTTGATCGCCAGGGCTGCAGCGGCAAAGACATAGAGAAAATTGACCGGAAAGGGCGCGTTCTGCAGCAGGTGCGTGCTAAGCAGGGCACTGAAGGTGCCGGCAGCGGCGCCGAAAAAGAGCGAAAGGCCCAAAAAGCGTCCCCGCCGCACCACAGGGAAGCACTTGGCAATGAGATCTTGCCAGGCCGGAGCGATAACACCGGCTCCCAGGCCATGCCAGGTATAGGCCAGGAAAAAGAGCGCCAGGGCCGCCCAGGGCGCTATCGGCGCCAGGAGCGCCGCAGTCGGCAGAAACCACAAGGGCAGTCGTTCCAGAAGAAAGCCCAGCCGCACCACGATGGCCTTTTTACGGGGGACGCGTTCGGTAAAAGGGGCCGTCAGCAGTTGGGGCAGAAACCAAGCGCCCTGGGCGATCATGGCGGCCAGGCCGAGGGCGAACGGATGAGGGGTCAGCTTGCTGATAAACAGAGGAACGATCGTCGCCGAGGAAATAAAACTCAGACCGAACCAGTACCAGGTGACATCGAGCAAGTTGACGATGAAATTCCAGGTGTAATGCCGTTCGACCTCGGCCGCGATTTCACCCTCGGTACGGTCGGGGACCGGCGGGTCGAGCTGCAAAAACCACCGCCACAAAGGATAACGACGGAAGCGCCCGGGCATCATCGGCTTTGTCGCAAGGGTCGCTCAATCGCGCAGCGTTTCTTGCGGCGGCAGAACGGCCAGGAAATCATGCTCGAAACGGCGGCTGTATGTATCCAGCAGATGTTGCACCCGCACCGGATCAGGGGAGGCTACGAGCAGACCGGCATGATGCCGCTTCTCCAAACGCCAGACGATCTCGGGCTCCTGATAAGTCGAAAGGTCGGGCCATTCCTGGCGGGCCAGACAGGTGATCAGGCCGGCATGGTCGCGACGCACCGGCGGCAAGGTATACGGCTCGCCGCGGGCGTGCAACACCTCGATGCGGGCCCATTCCTCCCAGGGGTTGAGTCCGGTTGCCGCTTCGATCAACCGGTCGATATTGGCGCCGCCGACCCGGGCCGCCATCTCCAGAAAATAAAAACGCCCATCGGCGACGCTACGGATAAACTCGGCATGGGTGACCCCGCGCACCATGCCCATGGCGGCGATAACCTCGCGGTTCAGGCTCTGGAGCAGTTGAGCTTCGGTCGACTCGAACGGCAGCGTGCTTGTGATGAAGATACCACCCTCGTGCATGACCCGCAGCGGTGGCTGACCGTAGCGGCTGACAACGGCAAAAACCACCTCGCGTTCGGAGACGATAGCATCCACATGATACACATCGCCTGGCAGGAATTGTTCAAGGACGTAATAGGAGCGTCGATCGCCCAGGCTTTCGAGAACCTGCCAGCAGGCTTCGGCCGAAGTGAGCTTTTTAATGCCGACGGAACCTGCCTCCGAACGCGGCTTGAGCACCCATGGCGGTGGCACCTGCTCCATGTAGGCGCGCAGACGGTCGTCGTTCAGAGCATGCACAAACGCAGGAACCGGAATGCCACGCTCGTGGGCCTGCATGCGCATGGCCAGTTTATCCCGAAAATAACGCACTGTGGTTTCGCCCATGCCGGGGATGCGCAAATGCTCGCGCAGATGGGCAGCCGTCTCCACATCGAAATCGTCCAGCGGCACGATGCGGTCGATGATGCGGGTGCGGGCCAGATAGCTGACGCCGTGGATGAGCTCAGGACCGGGATCGAGGCGGGGCAGCAAAAAGCGCTCGTCGATGGCATCCATCGGCCAGGGCTCGTCGGCCAGTTTCTCGCGCGTGAGCAGGATGACATGACATCCCATCGCCTTGCAGGTGCGGATAAAACGTTCGCCTTTGTAATAGCTGGCCAGACAGAGGATGGTCGTGGGACGATTGAGGCTCATGACGGATGATCCCGGTATGAGAAGACAAAAAACGCACCGGCGCCATTATAGCCGGTGCGTCAGGATGGCTGCAACCGAGCCCGGTCCGGGCTGTGGTCGTGGCCGTGTCCGCATTTGTCGGCTGAGGCCCATCCTCTACCTGCGCACCGTGGCCAACAACCAACGATGATGCGCCCACACCGCTTTGAGCTGCCAGGGCCAAGGCGCATGGTCCAGCCAGGCATAGCGCAGCACGCGCGCCCGTAGCTCGGGTTGGGCCCCGGTGTAATAGGCCATGGTGCTCCAGTGCCAGCCGTCGCTGCTGAAGCGAGCCTGCAGACGGCGACTGCGGACGCCCAGTCGCTTCAACACCTCGCCGGCCGGCATCACCGTATCGGGCCAGGGCGGTACATCCAGCACGCCTGTATCGAGGATGCGGGCGCCCGATGCCTCCAGGACACGACGGATCCGGCCCATGTCGGCCCAACGCTCGTCCACCGTGCGGAAGAAGTCGCGGTCGAGCACGAACTTACGCAGCCAGTAGCCCACCTGCAGCGTGTTGGGCATGGCGATGAAGATGAGATGGCGACTTAGTCGCACCAGCTCGCGCAACAGACCGGCCGCATCCGGCAGGTACCACAATGCCGCCCAATTCCAGGTCAGGTCGAAATGACGATCGGGCCAGGGTAAGGACGACCAGCGGTCCGGCGAAATGACCATCATGTCTGCCGTCAGGCCCAACTCGCTCCAGATGCGGCGCACGTGGGCGGCGCGGTCAGGGGTATCGTCTACCAGGGTCACCCGATAACCGGCGCGAGCCAACATGGCGCTGTTGATACCGCTGACACCGGCCATGCCGTAGATGGGGGCTTCCAGCACGGTTTCGATGCCTTCGGAACGGCACAGGGCTGCCAGAAAATCGTCGAGCACAAAGCGCTCGTATACCAGGCCCAGGCCTTCGTTATAATCGGTGAGGTACTTTTCCCAGATGGGACGTTGAGCGTGACCGGTGGGCAAAGGAGGCGATGAAGACATAGGCATTCCTGACAGAGGCTTATGGTAGCACAACCCTGTCAAAACACCCTCCCCTGACTTCCCTTTGCGACCGGAACCTGGTATAACAACAACATCTTTCTCGTTCTCGTTCTGTTTTACGGAGTTCGGCTATGCCACTTGTCGAAAAACTCGGTGCGTTCTATCTGGGCAAAACCTACGACCTCAAGAACGGCCGAATTGAGGACACCGTGGTCATGTACGATGCCCGCGATCTGACCACCCATGCCGTCTGCGTCGGCATGACCGGTTCGGGCAAGACCGGCTTGTGCATCAGCTTGCTCGAAGAAGCTGCCCTCGATAACGTGCCGGCTATCCTGATCGATCCCAAGGGCGATTTGACCAATTTGTTACTTACATTTCCCGAGCTACGGCCTGAGGATTTCGAACCCTGGGTCAATCCCGATGATGCCCGGCGCAAAGGGATGACCGAGGCAGAATATGCCCGCGCCATTGCCGAAACCTGGCGCAAGGGTCTGGCCGATTGGGATCAGGGCCCCGATCGCATTCGCGCCCTCAAGAACGCCGCCGAATTTCGTATCTACACCCCCGGTTCCGATGCCGGTTTACCCGTTTCGATTCTGGCGTCGTTCAAATGCCCACCGCTGAGCTGGGATGACGATGAGGAGATCCTACGCGACCAGATCCAGGGGACGGTCAGCGCCTTGTTGGGTCTGGTGGGCATAACGGCCGATCCCCTGCGTTCGCGCGAGCACATCCTCCTCTCCCACATCATCGAAACGGCATGGCGGGCAGGGGAGGATCTCGATCTGGCCCGTCTGATTGCCGCTATCCAGAGCCCACCCATGCGGCAGTTGGGTATCTTCGATGTCGACACCTTCTTCCCGCCGAAGGACCGCTTTGCCCTGGCCACGGCCCTCAACGGCCTGATCGCCGCCCCCGGTTTTCTCAACTGGATGCAGGGCGAGGCTCTGGATATCAACAATTTTCTCTACACGGCCACGGGCAAGCCGCGGCATAGCATCTTCTACATCGCCCATCTTGACGATGCCCAGCGGATGTTCTTCGTCACCCTTCTGCTCGAACAGGTCATCACTTGGATGCGCCGCCAACCGGGGACAACCAGCCTGCGCGGCCTGCTTTATATGGATGAAATCTTCGGTTACTTTCCGCCTTCGGCCAATCCGCCCTCGAAGCGGCCTATGCTGACCCTGCTCAAGCAGGCACGCGCTTACGGTCTGGGCATCGTCCTCACCACCCAAAATCCGGTCGATCTCGACTACAAGGGACTGGCCAACACCGGTACCTGGTTCATCGGTAAATTGCAGACGGAACGGGACAAACTGCGCGTGCTTGACGGGCTGGAATCGGTCATGGCCGAAGGCGGTGTCCATCTGAACCGCAGCCAACTCGATCGGACGTTATCGTCCCTGGACAACCGTGTTTTCCTGTTGCACAACGTCCACAGCTCTTCTCCCATCATCTTCTACACGCGCTGGGCGATGAGCTATCTGCGCGGGCCGCTCACGCGCAGCCAGGTGCGCACCTTGATGGCCCCGCTCAAGGCGCAAGCAGGCGCAGCGGTGGCGGTGGAGGCGGCGAGGACCGGTGCACCGACGGCCGCCGTCACACCTGCCTCTCCGATAACCACCGCAGGGTATACCCAGGTCCCGCCGACCCTGCCCCCCGATCTGCCGCAGGTCTATCTGTCCTTGCGCATGAGTCCTAACCGGGCTCTGGCAGTGCTGGAGAGCGCCCAACAACGACAGCTGCAGACCAGGGAGACGCACCTGGTCTACGAACCGGGCCTGCTGGCTATGGGCAACGTCACGTTTAGCGATCGCACCCGCGGGATTGCCGTTACCCGCCGTGTGACCAGGCTGGTCTATGGCCATGCTCTGCGCGAGGTCGTGAACTGGGAAGAGGCGGTGGCAGTCGAGATTGACCGTCGCGAACTGCTCAAACAACCCGAAAGCCAGGCGCTCTTTGCCCCTGTGCCTGCAAGTCTCAACACGGCGGCCAAAATCAAACGCATCGAGCGCGATTTCATCGACCATCTCTATCGGGAACAGACCCTTGAGCTATTTTTCAGCCCGCTACTCAAGCTCTACAGTCGACCGGAGGAGTCGGAACGGGATTTCAAAATTCGGCTGACACAAGCCGCCCGCGAACGTCGTGATGCCGAAGTAGATGCCCTGCGCAAGCGTTTTCAACCCCGCTTTGATCGTCTGCAGTTGCAATTGCTGCGCGAACAGCGCGAGTTGGAGGAAGACAAACAGGAACTGGCCGCCCGAGGACGGGAGGAATGGCTGGCCGGCGCCGAGACCCTGGCGGGAATGCTCGGCCTGGGCCGGCGTCGAGCCCTCTCCTCGGCGGCCACACGGCGGCGTATGACGGCGGCGGCTAAGGCCGAGGTGGCCGAATCCGAGGCCGAGATCGCCCGCCTGCAGCAGGAAATAGACGAGTTGCGCCGCGATCTCGAAACCGAAATTGCCCGTATCTCGCAACGTTGGGAAGAGGCCATAGAGACCATAACCACGCATGAGCTTCGGCCTAAAAAGACCGATTGTGTGGTCGAAATGGTGACTCTGGCCTGGCTTCCCTTCTGGGAGATCGGCTATGTTACGGCGGAGAACAACGTGGCCTATGACCGTGTCCCGGCCTGGGAAGCGCCATCCGCCTGACCGTCTTCTGCTTGCGCCGTGCTGGTACGAGTCCGCTATTCTCGCCGTTGTTGAGGCCAACGTCCGTCGCGTTGAAGACGCGTTCCCGCGCCAGATAGGCTTGCCGGCCTTCAGGCCTACGACCACACCCGGCTGATATCGTGCGGTCGACAAGCGCCTGCGCGCCGTCCAGGCAGCGTCTTCCCGCCCGGAATAAAGGAGTAAAGCCCGATGTCCGCTTTCATCCTATTCGATGTCGCCGACGGAATTGCCCGTTTGACCTTAAACCGCCCTGAGCGGCTCAACGCACTGACCCGGCCGATGACGAACGCGATCCTGGAGGCCATTCAGACCTGCCATCGCGACGATCGTATTCGTTGTCTTGTCCTGGCTGCGGCCGGCCGTGGCTTCTGTGCCGGCCAGGACCTGGCCGAGCTGCAGACGCTGAGCGGGCCGGAAACGGTGGCCGACCACCTGCGCCAGGGCTTCAACCCGATCGTGTTGGGGCTGCGCCGGCTGGAGAAGCCCGTCATCGCGCAAATCCAGGGTGTGGCTGCCGGAGCCGGGTTGGGGATAGCCCTGGCCGCCGATCTGCGTATTGCCTCCGAAACAGCCCGTTTCACGACCGCCTTCCTCGGCATCGGTCTGGTGCCGGATAGCGGTGTGAGCTGGTGGCTGCCGCGGCTGGTGGGTCCGGCCAGGGCCTTTGAGCTGCTGGCCACGAACGCCGTCATCGACGCTGCCGAAGCCCTGCGCCTGGGTCTGGTCAACCAGGTGGTACCCCATGATCGCCTGGAAGCAACCGTAGCCGAGCTGGCCGGCCGTCTGAGCCAGGGTCCTACGCGCGCGCTTGGTTTGACCAAGCGGATGTTACAACAGGCGCTCGAGGTGGACATGGCTGCGGCTCTGGAGTACGAGGCCCAGATGCAGGATCTCGCCTATCAGACGGCCGATCATCGCGAAGGGGTCACTGCGTTTTTGGAGAAGCGCCCACCCCGCTTTAGCGGGCGATGAGCGCTTCTCGTTCCCCCCGCCTGACCTTGGTCTTCCCGACGGTACGACGTCTGCCATGAAGAGCACCTGTCCTTATTGTCGCCATCAGTGGTTTATTACGCCCGAAGCCCTGGCTTTGGCCCTCCAGCAAAGCCCCACCAAAGGGCGTAGCTTCAGCATTGCCTGCCCGCGCTGTCGACGCACGGTCAAATTGGCCCGACCTAAATCGCCTCCGGTACCGCCCCGCTCCGACGAGGCCGCCCAGACCCCACCCCCTCCTTCCGAAGAGGTTTCGGCGCCGTAGCGGTGATTGAAATCCCCCTTGCAGGGCCTGCGGTGATTGAAATCGCCCTCATAGGGCCTGCGGCCAACGGTCGGTGCGTCGGCGTAGGCCGACACCCGGCGCGTAACGTCCAGCGAGGCCGATTTCCAATCGGCGCCGTGACGACGCCCGGTGCGCGGCGCCCAATGAGGTCGATTTGCAATCGGCGCTTTTGCTTTTGTCCAAAAACGCCTATCTGATGTACACTAAAATCCTTCATTGCCCATCTGCCTATCCTTATCTCAAGAACCGGCTAGCCAGGCCGGTCTTGTCTGTTTTTATGGAGGCTATCCCTGCATGGAAGTGCTGTTGATCAAACCCGTTCCGGGCCTGGGTGAGGCCGGCGCCATCTGCAAGGTCAAACCGGGCTATGCTCGCAATTACCTTATCCCGCGTGGGTTGGCCTTGCCCGCCACTGCAGGCCTACGCAAACAGGCCTCTCAAATCCAGGCCGCAGCCGAACGCCGTCGCCAACGCGAATTGACCGCTGCTCGTACCCTGGCCGAGCGCATTCGGGCGACCACCCTGACGCTTAAAGCTCGCGCCGGCGAAGGGGGGCGTCTGTACGGCTCGATTACGACGACCATGATCGCCGAACAGTTGAGCCAGATACTGGGCCAGGAGATCGACCGTCGCCGTCTGCGCCTGGAGCAACCGCTGCGCGAACTGGGCGAGCACGAGGTGACCATTCACCTGGCTACCGGTGTGGATGCCACCTTCAAGGTCGTGGTCGAGGGCATAGACGAAGAAACAACGACCGCAGCCGCTGCTTGAACGTCACGTTGGCCCATAAGGCACCGGGCCATCGGCGCCGACAGGGAGTCGATGGCCCGGTGTTTTTGCGCCGCCTCTCAACGATGATACGGACGGGTCATGTGGGTCGGCGATATCCAAGACGATCAAGTTGACGAAACGTCCGTCGGCCAGTTGGCGATACAGGATGAGGCGGAAACCCGTAGGCTTGACGACCATCGGGATCTCGAAACGGAACGCATCGGCAACCCGTTCACCGGGGCGCAACCGACTTGTTGGCTCGAAGCCCAGGGCCGGAGCGGGATGATCGTGTTGGGCCAGTTCGATCTCGCCGGCCAGCAGACGCAGGCTTAGCGCCCAATCCTGGCTGGGCGCCCGCGTAGCCATCAGCACCAACTCCACATCCCACTGCCCGGGCTGAGCACCGGGCCCCTGGCGATAGCCTACAAGCTGCAGACCGTCCCCGAGTTCATACTCGCCTGTCACCATGTGGCGTTCCGGCCGATCTGGGATCCGTCCGGCTGCTGTCATCAACAAGGCCGACGACCAGGCCGTGTAGCGCAGGGGCAACCCGGTTTCGGCGGCAGCATAGAGAGCGGCGGCCGGGGTGACGAACACGACCTCGCCCTGGGCCAGCCATGCCGCTGCCTGCGCCGTTGTCAGCGCTACGAGGTCGGCGCGACGACCGGCAATGAGGGTCAGATAGTCTAACGCCAGCTTCTCCTCCATCGTTCCCAGGATGGCCGCCCCGGGAGGCGGTTGCGCTGCCAGGATACGCTCGCCGGGTTGCAATCCGGTATCTTCCGGCCGGTTGCGCTGATCGACCCGGGGGAAGGACTCGATCGCCTTGGGCACGACCAGCGCTGCCAGGAGCAGCACCCATGCTCCCCGCCACAAGGTCCCTCTGTGCCTCTGCCAGACCCGCGCCAGCGTAACCCCGGCTCCGACCAGGACAAGCGGATAGAGCGGCATGAGCACCTGATACCAGTTGCCCAGGCGGTCAATGTAGCCGAAAACCAGATAGATGAATGCTGTCAGACCGTAAAAGAGCGCGTAGCGCCGACCCAGAAGACCCCAACCGATAACCCCACAGACCATCAGCAGCGGGGTCAATTCGGCGATCATGAGCTGGGGGAAACCCCCGGTCAGGGGGCCCAGAGTCCAGGTGAGTTCGTCACGGCCCTGGCGGGTGGAGAGGAAGTCCAGAAACCAGGCCCAGGTACTCGGCCAGTTTCCGACCCCGCGCCATTCTGGGTGTTGCGCTCCCCGCAGGTAGATGAAACCATAGCTCAGCAGCGGTGCCAGGCCCAGAAGCAGGCTTCGTCCTACCCGCCTGCGATGTCGCCACAAATCCGCTCTGCCGGAGATGAGGAAAAGCAAAACGCCCGGCGCGATGAAGATCACCGTGACGAGATGGGCCAAACTCAGCCCCAGCAAAAGCGCCAGAGCATACAGTTGCCTATCGTCTCGCTCTTCGTCCCAGCGATGGACCAGCCAGGCAATGGCCAGGGTCTGCGCTACGGCCGATGTATACTGTTCGGTTGTGACGCTATAGTACCAGAAAAAATAATTTACCGCATAAAAAAGAGATATTCCCCACGTAATCGCTAAATTTCTCTCAGTTACGCGATAAAGCAACAAAAAGAGTAATGTCAGAGCGATCAAAGCCCATAAAGTCGAATACGTGGCCAGGAGAGCGACGGGATTCAGTTCCATCCCCAGGCTTTGCGCCAGGGTGCGCCAACCGTGAAACCAGAGCCAGCCGCCCAGGGTATAAAGCGGATAACCCGGTGCGTTCGCCGGCCGCGCCTGCACCTGGGCGTACTGGTGGGTGATCAAATCGCCGCCCGCCAGTTCGCCCGGACGCAGTCCGTTGTCCAGGGTCGCCAGATAGAGCGTCAGGACAAGCAACAGAAAGCCGGCCAGGACAAGCCGATGGCGAGGGACAGAGGAGAGGCGCAAAGGCATAGGACCAATCGGAGCGGTGACGGTAGATGACTCAAGGACCTTTGGTCCATTGGCGTATGGCGTCCTGGGCTCGATATAATACCCCACCGATGTCTGCCTCGCCTATCGCTGCCATTGCCGTTTTCGATTCCGGTGTGGGTGGGTTATCGGTCTGGCGGGAGATTGTCGCTCTGTTGCCCGGCGAGAGCACCCTCTACCTGGCAGACCAGGCCCATGTCCCCTACGGTTCGCGACCGCCTGCCCAAATCGCCGCCCTGACCCGGTCGGCGGTGGCGTGGCTGCGCGCACAGGGCGCCAAACTCGTTGTCATTGCCTGTAACACAGCCTCGGCGGTTGCTTTGAACGATGTGCGGGCCCAATGGCCGGATATGCCCATTGTCGGGATGGAACCGGCAGTTAAGCCGGCCAGCCTGCGCACACGCACCGGCAAAGTCGGCGTTATGGCGACGCCGGGGACACTGATGGCCCAACGTTTTCACAGTCTGGTCGAACGGTTTGCCAATGGGGTGGAGATCTATCCCCAGGTATGTCCCGGTCTGGTGGAGTGGATCGAAGCCGGTCGCCTCGACGATGCCGAGGTGGAAGCGCAACTGCGGACCTGGCTGGCCCCTTTGCTGACCGCCGGGATCGATGAGCTGGTCCTAGGCTGCACCCATTATCCCTTGATTATGCCCCTCCTCCGTCGCATCGTCGGTGACGGGGTTGAAATCATCGACCCGGCTCCGGCGATTGCCCACCAGGTTCGGCGTCTGTTACAGGCGCATCATCTAGCCGCACCTTCCACGACGACGCCCCAACACTGTTTTTATACGACCGGCGATTCCATGGCCCTGCAAATGGCGCTCCGGCGCCTGGTCGGATGGCATGCCACGGTGCAATCGGTCCGGTTGGACCCGGACGACAACGGATCGACTAGGGCTGCGGCGGTGTCGCCAGCAAATCCCACCACAACCGCCAGTTAGGGCGAGGCGAGGTAGACGGCAACGGCAGAGCCTGGTCCTTGGGTGACGGTGTGGGCACCACGAAGGAGGGGACGATAATGATTTCTCCCGGCCGCGCCTGATTCGCCTCGCGGGCAAACGCCTCGACCGCCGCCGGATCGTCAACCTCGGCAAGCAGGGCCTGTAATTCCTGCTGTCGCTGCTGTTCAGCCGCCACGCGGGTCTGCATGGCGCTCAATTCGTCCCGCATTTGCTCCCGCACAAGCACACGTCCGCTGTAGACGACGATCAGCCCCAAGCAAAACATGGCCACGAGTGCGATCATCAAACGTCGCACCGTGGGGAAGCGTTGTTGGGTAGCAGGAGAGGGTCTCACGGCGCATAAAAGAAAACTTCGGGAGCCTGACAGGCTTCCGAAGTTCTACAGACACAGTGCCGATGGAGGGATTTGAACCCCCACGGGCGCCTGCCCACTGCGCCCTGAACGCAGCGCGTCTGCCAGTTCCGCCACATCGGCTCACTCGTGGTCACGGTTCGGCCATGACCCTGACAGTTTTTATATTAACCACTACTCCCGCCATTTGTCAAGCTCCAATGTGCGGCGTTCGACGCGGGTGATGGTCTCCGTGCGCATGTACCAGCGCGGAAAGGTGCGAAAACGGTCGGCCGGTTCGTTCAAGCGTCCGATTTCGACCTCGTGCACGACGGCAGAGACGCCGTAAATGTAGAGCGGGTAATACAAAAGAACGGCCGGGACATCCTGGGCAAAGAGAACCTGAAATTCCTCGTACAGTTGGCGGCGCAGCTCGCGATGGGAGGTGATGCGCGCCTGTTCCATGATGATATCGGCCTGGCGGTTCTGCCAGCCGGTAAAGTTCTGGCCGTTGGGCGCCAGTTGAGTCGAATGCCAGAGGGGATAAGGGTCGGGATCGCCGAGGTACTCCTGAACGATCAACGCGGCCGTGAAATTGCGCGTCATGAGAAAATCGCTGGTCAGCCCGGCAAAGGAAACCGCCTGAGGCACGGTTCGTATACCCAAAGCCGTCCAATCCTCGGCAACGGCCTGAATGGTTTGCACCGATGTGGGGGCATCGTCGCTCAAGAGGGTCATGGTCATGACGATGCCATCCTTTTCGCGCACGCCATCGCCGTCGGAGTCCACCCATCCGGCCTCATCCAATAGACGACGGCTTCGTTCCGGGTCATAGGGGTAGGTCGGCACGTCGGGATTGTAAGCCCAGGTGCCAGGGAGGATAGGGCTGTCGGCAGGTACACCCAGGCCGGGGATGACCTCTTCCAGGAGACGTCGGCGGTTGACCCCGTAGGCCAAAGCCTGACGCACCTTCTGCTCGGCCAGAAAGGGAGCATTAGGCGAGGTTAGATTCAAAAGGATCATGGCAAAGCCCGGCAGGGTGGACGGGAAGAGGTGAAGATTCGGTATTGCCTCGGCTTGGGCCAGCAGCTCCGGAGGTACCCGGCTGATACCCTGGACTTCGCCCCGTTCGATCGCGGCGAGGATGGCCGTGTAATCGGCAAAGAAGCGGAATTCGATAGCCTCCAGCATGGGCTGGGTGGCGAAGCCCTGGGGCACCGGTTCCAAACGGACGCGCTGGCTATCGACGGCCGTCACCCGAAAGGGACCGCTGCCGATGGGCTGCGTATTGAGCTGGGCCTGGGTCAGTTCGCGCGGGAGATAGCGTTGCCAGTAGTGCTTGGGCAACACCCCGAACCAGCGGATGGTGGTGTAATCGGGGAAGGCCGCATAGGGCTGGGTTAGGGCCAAGACAACGGTGCGCTCATCCACCTTCGTGGGGATGACCGAACGCCACAGAGCGGCCAGATCGGGCAGCACGGGCAAGTCGGGGTCCTGAAACAGTTGCACGGTAAAGATGACATCCTCAGCGGTGATGCGGAGGCCATCATGCCAACGGGCATCGGCCCGCAGCGTGAAGGTGAACACATCACTCGCCGGGCTTGCCTCCCAATGTTCGGCCAGGTCGGGCTGCAGTTCCCCACGCTCGTCATAGCGCAACAAACCGTTGAAGACGAGCACACACAAATCCCGGTCTACATCGTTGTATTGACACAGCACCGGGTTGATGTATTGGGGATTGCCGACAACCCCTTCAACAAAAACCCCGCCGCGCGCCGGTATCTCAACCGTCGTGTAGGAGTAGGTGGCGTAACTGAGCAGGGCGCCGATGAGCAGCAACCCCAATAACGCCAGCGTGGCCTGCCAGCGGATATGACGGCTCACAGCAAACGGCGCAAACCCAAGCTACCGGGCCGGCGAGGAGAACGACCGTACTCGCGCTTACCCGGCGATGATAACGGCAACGATGGAGATGACAAAAAACAAGATCGAGACGGCGATCGTCAGCTGGTAGAGGGTTTTTTCCAACCCACGACGGGTGCGATAGACGGTGGTGTCGCTGCCGAACATACTGCCGGCGCCGCTGGATTGGGTCTGTAACACGACCAGCACGACGATAAGGATGGCGATGATGATCTGGGCGATGAGGATAAAGGTGGTCACGAGGGGTGCTCTCCTGCAAAAAGAATGGATGTATCAGTATACCAACTGCTATCGGCGCCATCCAAATCAAAGGACTCGGTTCCGGAGTGTGTTGGCGCAAGAGCGGCAGGCAGGCATAACGTTCAAACGTTCTAACGTTCAAACGTTCTCACCAACAAAAGAGAGAACCGAGTCAATCAAAGCCTTTCCCGGCCCGAGGCCCTAGAGCGAGACGGTACGGGCACGATAGGTGGCCACGACGGCATTGATGGCAGGAAGAAGCGAGGCCGGTACCGGTTCATCCGTGTTGAGGACCATGATGGCTTCGCCGCGTGGGCTCCGACGGCCTACATGCATGAAGGCGATGTTGATATCGTTTTGGCCCAGCAGGGTGCCGATGGCGCCGATGATGCCGGGCCGATCCTGATGCCAGCTCAGCAGAAAATGGCCGCGTGCCACGAAATCCACCCACAGATCCTCGATGGCTACGATATGCGGTTCCCCGCCGAGGACGCTCCCGCGCACACTGGACGCATTCCCATCGGAGCGCACGGTCAACGTGACCATGTTTTCATAACGTTCGTAATGGTGGCGCTGCCGTCGCTCCGAGAGGATGATGCCCCGACGTCGGGCAATGAGATCGGCGTTGACGATGTTGACCCGCTCTTCCACGATATTGGTCAACAGCCCGCGCAGGGCTGCCGCTCGTAACACCGTCGTGTCGTATTCGGCCAGCGGGCCGTGCACCGTCAGCTCGACCTGCTCGATCTGCATGGGCGAGAACTGGTTGAGAAACCGGCCCATGGTCTCGACCAGATGGACAAAAGGCGTCAGGAACTCGATCTGACCAGGCGGGATAAGGGGCGCATTGACGGCGTAGCGGGCCGGCCGACCGCAAAGTACATCGATCACCTGGGTGACGGCATCAACGGCGACCTGGTCCTGGGCCTCGGTGGTCGAGCCGCCGATATGGGGTGTGAGGATAACCCGGGGATGACAACGCAGCCGCGACGTAGGCGGCAGCGGCTCCTGGGCAAAGACATCGAGGGCAGCGCCGGCCACATGGCCGCTGTCAAGGGCGGCCAGCAGGGCCTCTTCGTCGATAATCCCCCCGCGGGCCGTGTTGATGATCCGAACCCCGGCTTTGCATAAAGCCAGACGTTGGGCATCGAGGAGATTACGGGTTTGGTCGGTCAGAGGCAGATGAACGGAAACAAAGTCGCTGGTGGCCAGCAACGACTCCAGATCGACCAGTTCCACCCCCAGGTTGGCGGCATAATCGGCCGCCACATAGGGGTCATAGGCCAGGACACGCATACTGAGGCCCTGGGCGCGACGGGCCACATTCCCGGCTACACGACCCAAACCCAACAGCCCCAGCGTCTTATCGCGCACCTCGATGCCCATAAAGTCATGGCGCTTCCATTCCCCGCGCATCATCGAAAGATGCGCCGCCGGAATCTGGCGCGCCATGGCCATCAGCAGGGCAATCGTATGCTCGGCTGCCGCCACGACATTGCCGGTAGGGGCGTTGACCACGATGATGCCCCGCTGCGTGGCCGCCGCCACGTCCACGTTGTCAATACCCACCCCGGCACGGGCGATGACCTTCAAGCGTGTGGCCGCCGCGATGATATCGGCCGTGAGCCGGGTGCCGCTGCGGACGATGAGGGCATCGTATTCGCCAATGATGGCCTTGAGCTCATCGGGCGCAAGATCGGTGCGGATATCCACCGCAAAACCGGCCTGAAGAAGCAGGTCAATACCGGACTGCGCCAGAGGATCGGATATCAGCACACGCGTGGTGGGAGAAACGATCATAGAGAACCCTATAAAATCGGGACGTAAAAAGCACGCGGGCACTTACATGGTCTCCGGTGCCGTCATACCCATCAGATCGAGGACATGCGCCAGGGTGATTTTGACGGCCTGCACAAGCCGCAATCGGGCGCGGGTCAACTCCCTTTCGGCCGGGTCGGACGAGATGACCCGACAGGCGTCGTAGAAAGCGGTGAAGGTCCGGGCCAGGTCGAGGGCATAATGGGGCAGGTGATGGGGCGCCAAGTGTCGCACCGCCTCGAGGATGACTTCGCTCAATTGCAGCATTTTCCGCAGCAATGCCAGTTCGGCCGGATGGGTGAGCAAACTCAGATCGGCGCCTTCGCCGTTCAGGTCCTGGGATGCCGCTTTGCGTAAGATAGAAGCCACGCGCGCATGGGCATATTGGACGTAATACACCGGATTTTCGGCGCTTTGCGCCACGGCCAGATCGAGATCGAAATCGATGCGGACCTCGTTCGAGTAGCTGAGGAGGAAAAACCGGGCGGCATCGGCGCCGACTTCGCCCAACACCTCACGCATGGTGATCAGATCACCGGAGCGCTTGGAGATTTTGACCTCGACCCCACCGCGCTTGAGGGTGACCAGATCGTAGAGGACGATGCTCAGCCGTTTGGGGTCGATCCCCAGGGCCAGCAGCATGGCCGGCATGCGTGCGGCCTGATTCTGATGGTCCACCGCCCACACATCGATGACCCAATCGAAACCGCGCACGACGAACTTGTGATAGTGATAGGCGATATCGCTAGCGTAATAGCCGGGTTCACCGTTCGAGCGCAAGAAAACCTCGTCACGATCGCTCTCCGGCAGATAACGGCTGGCCCGGAACCAAATGGCGCCGTCTTTCTCATACAGATCGCCTTGTTCCTGCAGGATCGCCTGTACCCGGCTAAAAACGCCGCTATCGTAGAGGCTTTGTTCGGAAAACCACTCGTCGAACGTCACCCGCATCTGCGCCAGATCGGCGGCCAGCTCGGCCGTGACCAGGGCCAGGCCCAGGCGCCGGAAAACCGGAATGGCTTCGGCCTCGGACAGACTCAGCAGGCTATCCCCGTGCTCGGCCTGGATGGCGCGGGCATAATCGATCATGTAGGCGCCGGGATAGCCGTCGGGCGGGATGCTCACATCGAGGCCATGGAGCTGTTGGTAGCGACGCCAGAGGGTGGTGGCAAAGGTGTCCACCTGGGCCCCGCGATCGTTGATGTAGTACTCCCGCTGGACTTGATAGCCACAGACACTCAGCAGCCGCGCCAGGGTATCGCCGATGGCGGCGTTGCGGGCGCCGCCGAAGTGGAGCGGCCCGGTGGGATTGGCGCTGACGAATTCGACCTGCACGCGTGCGCCCCGGCCCAGGTCGGTATGGTAGTAGGCAGGCCCCTGGCGCACGATGGCCTCGACTTGCTGGGCCAGCCAGTCCGGAGCAATGAAAAAGTTGAGAAAGCCCGGTGGCGCCACCTCCACCCGTGCCAGATGGGCTGCCGCCGGGAGATGGCGGGCGATGGTCTCCGCAATCGCCAGAGGTGTCATCGCCGGTCGACCGGCTGCGGCCAGGGCCTGGTTGACACTGCGGTTGATCTGCAAAGCCACCGCACAGGAAAAGTCGCCTTTGCTACTCTGCTTGGGACGCGTGACGACAAGGGGTGGCAGGGGCATGGCCGGCAGCTCATCGGCGGCCTGCGCAGCCGTGAAGGCCTGCGATAGAAGCTGGGTGAGTTGATCGGGAAGGGTCATAGCAGGCGTCGGCAGAGCCGTAGGGGAATAACGGCGTAAGACCAATAAAAAGGCCCTCCGGTGAGGAGAGCCTGGTGGGTGGGTTCGTCGTTGAGGCTACCCGCGGCCAGGTCCCGGACCGGTCAGGCCGGAAAAAGCGAGGATAGGCGGCCAAAGCCGGGCTTAGGAGCAAGGATAACGGATAGACTTTCTGTTGTCAAAACGGAATCGCGAAATCTGCAAGGCTATCGGACCATCCTGCGGTCTGCGCCTGGCGTCGGTATACCTGCTCTTGCGGCCAACCTCGGTTGACTTCCCGAATCGGTTCGGCTTTTCGTCATGGACCGGGTCTGGCCGGAAGCCGATGGGCAACCGGAGGCATCTCGAGACGCCTGGCAACGCTCCCCACACCGGCCTGAACGCAAGCGCACGCGCCGGGACCTTGCCTACGTCCCTGCGCTCCTTTTGCGCTGTTGCCGTTCCTTTAGACCCGGTACCCGCGCAGACGCAGCGAGTTTGTCACCACGAACACGCTGCTAAACGCCATGGCGGCGGCAGCGATAATGGGGTTGAGCAGGCCGCCGGCGGCAAAGGGAATGCCGATGATGTTGTAGATGAAGGCCCAGAACAGATTCTGGCGGATGGTCCGCATGGTGCCGCGGCTCAGAGCCAGTGCCCGTTCGACCCCGGCCAGGTCGCCGCTTATCAGGGTGATCGCCGCCGTTTCCATGGCAACATCGGTACCGGTGCCCAGCGCAATGCCGACATCGGCCTGGGCCAGAGCCGGTGCGTCGTTGATGCCGTCGCCCACCATGGCTACAACCCGTCCCTGTTCCTGCAGGGCCTTGATCTGCGCTGCTTTGTCTCCGGGCAGAACCTGGGCCAGAACCCGGTCAATCCCAACCCGACGGGCAACGGCGGCGGCCGTGCGCGGGTTATCGCCGGTGATCATGATGACATCCAGGCCACGACGACGCAAAGCTGCCACGGCTTCGGCGGCCCCCGGCTTGATCGTATCGGCCACGGCGAGGAGCCCCGCCGGCTCGCCGTCCACCGTTACCATCATGACCGTCTTGCCCTCGTCTTCCAGCCGGGCCATCATGGCCGCCAGTCCGTCGGCGGCTCCGGCCGAAGGACGGCCTACGGTCACGAGATGCCCTTCGACCTGCGCCTGGACCCCGGCGCCGGCTGTGGCCGTAAACGCCTGCGGCCAGGCCGGCTGCAGGCCGGCAGCCTGAGCGGCGGCGACCACGGCCTGTCCCAGAGGATGTTCGGACCCGCGCTCGGCTCCGGCGGCCAGAGCGAGCAGACTGTGCTCGGGCGTGAGGCCGTTTGCCGTCGGCGGATGCCAGCCCGGAGCGACCACGATGTCGGTCAAAGCCGGTTTGCCTACCGTCAGGGTTCCTGTTTTGTCGAGGACAATGGTCGTCAGGGCTTCGCAGCGTTCCAGAGCCTCGCTATGGCGGAAGAGAATCCCGTGGCGGGCGCCTTTCCCCATTCCGACCATGATCGCCGTCGGCGTAGCCAGACCCAAAGCACACGGACAGGCAATGACGAGAACGGCCACGGCGTTGATCAGGCTGCGGGTAAAGCCGGCCTGACCCACGAACAACCAGCCCAGAAAGGTGAGCACGGCGATCACGATCACCACGGGCACGAAGACGGCGGAAATACGATCGGCCAGCCGTTGGATAGGGGCCTTGGACCCCTGGGCCTCCTGGACCAGGCGGATGATCTGCGCCAGGGCCGTCTCCCGTCCCACCCGGGTGGCGCGGATGCGCAGCAGACCTTGTCGGTTGAGGGTAGCACCGATGACCGGATCGCCGGGTCTTTTGTCCACCGGGATGGGTTCGCCCGTGAGCATGGATTCGTCTACGGCGCTTTCCCCGGAGAGGATGACGCCGTCCACGGGGATCTTCTCGCCCGGTCGCACGATGACCACATCGCCCACCTGCACCTGCGCCGCCGGGATTTCGACCTCGCCGCCGTCACGTTCAACCCGTGCCGTCTGCGGACGCAGGTCCATCAGGGCGCGAATGGCGGCGGAGGTGGCGCCCTTGGCCCGGGCTTCCAGGTATTTGCCCAACCGCACCAGGGTGATGATCACGGCGGCCGTCTCGAAATAGACATGCTCGCCCGGCAGCGCGCCCAACGTCTGGGCAATGACCACGGCCGCGCTGTAGCCGTAGGCGGCCGTCGTGCCCATGGCGATGAGGACGTCCATGTTGGCAGCGCCATTTTTGAGGGCCTTATAGCCGTGGACGTAGTA
This sequence comes from Caldilineales bacterium, assembly GCA_037443945.1. Taxonomy (GTDB): domain Bacteria; phylum Chloroflexota; class Anaerolineae; order J102; family J102; genus SSF26. The sequence goes on along the minus strand of JBBINH010000018.1, from coordinate 12,119 downwards.
ATCGCGGCCGACATAGAACTGCACCGGCGTCGTCACCAGCCACAGCAGCCAGTTCGTCCAGACGGCGTGCGCCCAATGGCCCCACAACCCCAGATCGCGGGTCATGGTAAACAGAAACACGGGCACGCTGAAAACCAGGCCGACCAAAAGCAGACGACGCTGACGATTCAGCTCGGCGCGACGGGCCGCCTGCTCAGCATCTTCACCCGTGTCCTCGCCTGCGGATACCTCTTCGATCACCCGATAGCCCAGTTCGGCAATGCGGTCGCGGATGGCGGCCAGATCCACCATGGCCGGGTTGTAGACCACCGTGGCGCGCTCGGCGGCCAGATTGACCGTGGCTTCGTGCACACCGGGCAGCCGACGCAGGTTGCGCTCGATGGTCAGGGCGCAGTTGGCGCAGGTCATGCCGGCAATGGGCAATTCGACCCGAGCCGTGGCCACGCCATAACCCAGCTCGCCGATCAGATCATGAATGGCGGTGGCGGATACGATCGCATCGTCGAAAACCACCTGCGCCCGCTCTGTGGCCAGATTGACCGTAGCCGCCTGGACGCCGGGCAGCCGGCGCAGGTTGCGCTCGATGGTCAGCGCGCAATTGGCGCAGGTCATGCCGGTGATGGGGAGGATGAGCTGACGTTCGCTCATAAACAGGATTCAGTTGGTCGGCGCGTAGCCGGCTTCCGTCAAGATGGCGCGAGCCTTGGCCAGCGCCTGCTCGTCGGTATAGTCCACCAGGACCGCGCGAGTTTCGATGTTGCCCTGCAGGTACTGCACGCCTTCGACGGCCTTGAGCTCACGCTCGATCGTTTTGAGACAATGGGCGCAAGAGATACTGGGAATCACGAGGGTTTTTTGCATAAGACGATGCTCCGGAAAGACAGAACGAGGATGATGATACTGCTGACTAACGACCTAATCTGATCGAGGCATCGAACAGAGAGACGATTTCGCCGATAACGCGCTCTCGTTCCTTTTCGTCTTCAGAACGAATAGCGCCGGTTACACAGGTTTGTAAATGATTGGCCATAACCAGACTGTTAACGCGATCGAGAGCACTTTGTACGGCTTTGATCTGTTTCATAATGTCAATGCAATAATGGTCATCGGCGACCATGCGTTCGATACCGCGTATGTGGCCTTCAATGCTGCGCAACCGGTTGATAACGTCTTGTTTGATGTCGGGTAACATGGGTTGCAGATGAGGGGATCGATTACCGCTCGGGCATCATCGCCTTAGCGGCGAGATGCCCCTCCCCCATCGGGGGGGGATATCAGTATACTACCGGCCTACGGATATGTCAAAAACGCACCGGACGTTTTGAGCGTCGACAGACCGATGCCGGCGCCGTTACCCGGTGTCGGAACGGTTCGACCCCAGATGGCCGGGGACGGGTTCTATCGGCCCGACCGTGCCGTTGCCGGTCGCGGGCGAAAGCGATGGTTGTACACCAGACCGCCCACACCGAGGACGATGGCGACGAGGGAGATGATCGAGGCCGTGGGCAAGCTGCCCCATAACCAAGCATCCGGTCGGAACAACAGTTCGATCCAGAAGCGCCCCAGCGGATACCAGATGAGATATGCGGCCAGCAGGTCGCCTTCGCGTAGCTGCTTATCGAAGCGCAGGGCCAGGAGCATCAACAGGCCAAAACCCGCCAGATTCCAGAGCGACTCGTACAAAAAGGTGGGATGAAAACGGGTATCGGCCGGCACCGTGCCCAGCGGTGGGCAGAGATAGTCGCCGAAACGGTGCTGACAATCAATGGGAATGCCCCAGGGCAGGGTCGTGGGCGGCCCGTACAGCTCTTGATTGATGAAATTGCCCCAGCGGCCGATGGCCTGGGCCAACAACAGGCCCGGCGCCGCAAAATCGACCCAGCGGAAAAAGCGCAGCTTGGCCAGGTAGGTGTAGAGGAAGAGGCCGATTACACCGCCGATAAAACCGCCGTAGATGCCCAGACCGCGAAAGCCACCGTTCCAAAAGGCGATGATCTCGATGGGATGCTCACGGTAGTAATCCCAACCGATAAAACCTCCCGAAGGACGGCTGAAGACGTGATAAAGCCGGGCGCCGAGAATGCCCAGAAGCAGCACAACCGTAAGCATGTTCCAGACGTGTTCGGGATTTTCGCCCTTGCGCCGGGCCAGACGGGCAGCGACAAAAGCGCCCAACACGGCCCCGCTCACGATAAGGATGCCGTACCAATGCACCTGCAGGGGACCGATACGAAAAGCGACAGGATCCATGGTTTTTTCTCCGTAATGGGTGTTTTTCGCGTTTTTGGGTTATGATTATAATTTCAATTCACGCCGAGACCTTTCCGTAACACACCGCGCACGCCCTCAACCCGGTCGAAGAAGGCGAAACGGTCGGAATCCACATGGTCACCGGCGCTGAACAGGATAAAGCCCACGACCGCCAGATAGCCCGTGGCCACGGCCAGGGGTCCCCAGGGCATGGTCGTCCATACCGCCGGCACCAGTTTGGCTATGGCCAGACCTTTGACCACGACATCGGCAATGCGCACCCGACCGGCAAAGCTGCCTTGCAAGGCGGTGATCTGCCCGGCCAACGGCACCAGCGCCGCCGCTTCACCCTGATAGCCTCTGATCCAGGCTCTCCCTTGCTGATAGATGGCCTCGGTAGCCAGAAAATCGGCGATGGCCTGACGCACGGCCTTCTCGTCTTGCAGGCGGGCTACGAACTCGGCCACCGCCTGACGGATGCGCGCTTCGCCTTCCGGACCCAGCAAGAGCTGGATTTTGGCCACGGCGGCCAGGATATAGTCCACGGCCGTCTGCAAGGCCTCACCGACGAGGTCGCGCAGCTTGGCGCCCAGGTCTACCCCCACCATTTCCGCCGCTTCCTTAACCACGGCCAGCGGCATGGCCAGAAGACCTGTGATGGCATCACGTGTGGCTTTGACCGTTTTATCTTGCACATCCTCCAGACAACGATAGGTCACCTCAAGCAGCAGCTCGGCCTCGGCCCCTCGGCGGCGTGGTAGGGGAGCGGCTGCCAACAACGTCTCCGGCGCTTGCAGTGCCTGCCGGATGAGGTCTTCATCGCCGGCCGTAGACTGCCGCGCCGAACGCAGCGGCGCCTGGGTTCTCAGCTCGGTGGCCAGCAGCCGTTCGGCGATGGCCAAGTCGGCCGCCGCCGCCGCCAGGAGCTGGACTTCGATCTTGCTGCGTTCGAAGGCGTCCACGGCCTCTTGCCAGCGGCGGTAAAGCTCGTCTTGCAAAGCCCGGCTTTGTTGCAAAAAGACCTCCGCCTCGGACAAGTCCGTGGCGCTGTAGGGCGAAACCGGACGAATCGCCTCGCCGGCGCGTTCCCCGGCCTCGGCGATACCGGGTGGGGTCAGCAGTACGGACAGACCGCGCATATAAGCAGCGAACAGTTCGGTGGTCATGAGACTTGTCCTTTTTCAATGATTCGAGAAATACAGAATGCTTGCTGAAAACAATCCCCATGCCAATGCTGTGATGAATAACGGCTTATCCTTAAAAAGCAACTCATCAGGTGCTCCACCTAATTTGTGCACATGAATGAGATAAAGATAGCGTAATAGAAAATATACCACAAATGGGATTGTAAGCATCATTAAATGATTTTCCGGCAGATTTTCTGCGGAAAATGTGTAAAATGAATAGGAAACAACTGTCGCCGCTGTAATGATGCCGATCAACTGATCGATGAAAGGAAGGGTATATTCATCCAAAATAGCGCGATGGTTGCCGGCTTCGGCGGCCAACGAGCTGAGCTCATGGCGGCGTTTGCCCAGAGCGATGAGCAGAGCCAGAAACGTGATGCATACATAAAGCCAGGGCGAGAACCGTTCGACCTGAACCACCACGGCGCCGGCGGCCACGCGCAAGACGAATCCTGTCGCCACGACCACAGCATCGATGATGACCACGTGTTTGAGTTTGAAGGAATAGGCCACGTTAAGCAGGAAATAGCCCACCAGGATGGCACCGGGCACCGTCCCCAGGGCAAAACCGGCCGGCACGGCCACCAACAACAGCACCGCCATGGCTGCCACGGCCACCGAGGGCCGCAACCGCCCCGAAGCCAGCGGTCGGTGTCGCTTATCGGGATGGGAGCGGTCGGCCTCGCGGTCCACCAGGTCGTTCAGCACATAGACGGCGCTGGACACCAGACAAAAAAGAAAGAAAACGGCCAGCGTACCTGCCAGGGGCCGCCATTGCGTGAATTTGACATCGAAGATGAGGGCGGCGAAGACGACGACGTTTTTCGTCCACTGGCGGATGCGCATCGTCTGCACCAGACCCTCCAGGGTGGTCAGCAAGCCCTGTTTGCCGACCGGGAACATCGCAGCAGGCACGGGGACATGGCCTTCGACTGGCCCCTGCGGGTCTTTATGGGTATAGTTCGTCATAGGTCCTCATCTTAGCCGGGTAGTCACAGGGGGTCAAATCCCTCGGATGGCCGGCAGCGTTTTTGTCTATGTCCCGCGTTCGTCTCGATCAACTGCTGGTGGCCCGCGGCCTGTGCGAGAGCCGCGAACAGGCGCGACGGCTCATTCTGGCCGGTGAAGTGTGGGTAGCAGGCGCACCGGCGGCCAAGCCGGGGCAATGGGTGGCCGCCGACGCAGAGCTGGAGTTGCGCCGCGCCCCGCGCTTTGTCGGCCGAGGCGGCGAGAAACTGGCGGCAGCACTGGCGGCATTCGCCCTGATGCCGACGGGTTGGGTGTGTGCCGATGTGGGGGCTGCGACCGGGGGCTTTACCGATGCCCTGCTTCAGCATGGCGCCCTTCGGGTCTACGCCATTGACGTCGGCTACGGTCAATTGCATTGGCGGCTGCGTCAGGATGCGCGCGTGGTGGTTATGGAACGCACCAATGCCCGCTATGTGACCCATTTGCCCGAACCGATCCAATTGGCCACGGTGGATGCTTCGTTCATCTCCCTGCGGCTTCTGCTGCCGGTCATGCGCGGATGGTTGGCACCCGGCGGTCATATCATCGCCCTGATCAAACCCCAATTCGAGGCAGGCAAGGGCGAGGTGGGCAAGGGCGGTGTGGTGCGCGACCCGGCCGTCCATCGCCGCGTGTTGACCGCACTGCTCACCTGGGCCGAGGCCACCGGCCTGGGGAATCGGGGTTTGATCGCCTCGCCCCTGTTAGGGCCAAAGGGAAACCGAGAGTTTCTGTGGTGGCTTTGTCCCGGCGAACCCTCGCGGCCTGTGGCTGAGTTGGTGTCGTCGGTGGGGTTATAACCTCAAGGTTTGGGCAAATTCTTCATCGTTTCTAAACCACTGCCCGCGGGTACCGTACTATGGTTGAGGGGTAACGATTACCCTATCGACCCAATTCTCTCATACACAAAAGGAGCAAACCCTTATGCGTCTTGGTATACGTACCAAACTCTGGCTCGATCTCTTTATCTTCCTTGCTTTTCTGGTCTCGATGCAGCCGGCGCTGACCGGAGTATCCCTGCACGAGTGGTTCACCACGGCCATTATCGCCACCTTTGTCGTCCATATCCTGGGCCAGTGGCACTGGATTTTAGCCGTAGGACGGCGCTTCTTCCACCGCTGGTTCCATGTCTCACGGCTCAACTTCGTGCTCGACCTGATTCTGTTCCTGGCCATGACGACCGTCTTCGTCAGCGGCTTTGTCATCTCGCGCGATGTGCTGCCGTTCTTGGGTATCGAGGTGGAACCGAGCTTTTTCTGGCGTCGGATCCATGACCTATCGGCCAACCTGACCCTGCTCGTCGTTGCCATCCATGTCGGCCTGCATTGGGATTGGGTAGTCGGCGCCGTCAAGCGCTATGCCTTCGGTTGGTGGCCTCGTCTGCGCGTCCGCAGTAAAACCCAGACCGTCTCCTGAGGAGGGAACCATGGTGCGTGTGGCTTTGCGGGCCTTCATCATCCTGGCCGTGGCCTTCCTGCTCGGATTGGCCCTCTACCGCCTGGGACAGGCCTATGGTCAGAGCAGGTTTCTGGCTCCGGCGGCACGACCCTTTGGCGAGAGGGCTGTGGGGGCGCCTGCGCGAGACTTCATGGAGGCCTCCGGCTTCGACCGACGCCTGGCCGGGGCCGTTTTGGAGCGCGAGCGGTTTGAAGGCAGGGGTTTTGGGCGTGGCCCGGAAGGCTTCGGCCGTGAGGGGCGGTTTGTGCTCCGCGGTCTTTTCGGTTTGATGAGCAACCTGCTGATGGTGACGGTCATCTTGGTCGCCGTGGTGCTGCTGCGCAAGGGATGGCAATGGTCCATGCGCTCTCGTCGTGGGGCCACGCCTTAAGCGATTCGACCGCAAGCGGGAATCACCCTCATCACCCTCTTATTCCTGCCGCCGGGGCTCCTCCCGGCGGCAGGCGCGTGGGCCCCAGGCCGGCTTCGCGTCTTTATCCGACCTTTTGCTACAATAGGCGCCACTCGACCGATGTGGTGGCAACGCCTTTGTTTCGCTCTCGTCATAGGCAGCTTATGGCTACAAGGCCTGACGGCGGTGGTCAGGGCCGATGAATCCGGCCCGCGTGTCCACGTGGTGGTAGCCGGGGATACCCTGTTCGCGCTGGCCCAACGCTATGGCGTCTCCGTCGAGGCCATTGCCGCCGCCAATCGTCTGACCGATCCCAATCGCATCGTCATCGGCCAGAGGCTGATCATCCCCTCCGACCGGGCCACGACGAGCCCTATGGCCGGGGCGGCCACGATTGTCTACGCCTTACAACCCGGCGATACCCTGCCGGCTTTGGCCCGTCGTTGGCAGGTGGCCCCGTCCGACATCCTGCGGGCCAACGGCGTCACCCGCGCGGCCCAGCTCCTGACCGAACCGGAAATCCTCATCCCGCTCCCTGTCCAATCCGAGCTGCCGGCTCCCTTCGTGCGGGTGGAAGCCACCGAGACCATTGTCCAGGGGCAGACCGGCGTCGTCTTTGTCACCTTGAACCAGGCCCAGGCCGATCTGAAGGGGCGTTTTGGGAACGTGTCGCTCGTGTTTGCGGCGGAACGACGGACCTCGGCCGGTCATCGCTTTTGGGCTTTGCTGCCTACCACGGCCCTGACCCGTCCGGGTGCCTATACCGTGACCCTGACGAGTGGCGATGCCCAGGTGGTGCGCACGGTGACCGTCGTGCCCGGTGCCTACGAGACCCAGCACATCGTTTTGCCGCCGGGCAAGGACGATCTCCTGGCGCCCGACCGTACCCGGCCCGAACTGGAGCGCTTGCTGGGCATTTGGAGCACGATCAGTCCGATACCCCAATGGCGGGGACGGTTTCGTTTCCCCATTGCCGACGGTTTTGCCCAGACCTCCCCTTACGGCACACGACGCGGTTACAACGGCGGCCCTGTGAGTTCATTCCATGCCGGTACCGATTGGGGCGCACCGGAAGGGACACCGATATGGGCGCCGGCCCATGGCACGGTCGTATTGGCCGAGATGCTCGATGTGCGCGGGGGCGCCGTGATCCTCGACCACGGTCTTGGAGTCACTTCTAACTTTTGGCACCTCTCCCGGATCGATGTGCAACCCGGCGATCGCGTGGCGCCCGGTGACGTTATCGGCCTGGTTGGCACTACCGGGCTTTCGACAGGGGCCCATCTGCATTGGGAATTGCGCATCGGCACCCTGGCCGTCGATCCCCTACAATGGACTCAGAGCTACTTCCCCTATCTGCCCTGAACCGGACGATGCCAAAGGCTCCCCGGAAAGGAATGGGGGGACGTCGATGACCGTCGGGCCTTGCGTCCCCCCGATAAACGGCGTCAGGCTTCGGCCTCTTCCTCCTTTTCGGCCTTGCCCTTGCGGATGACCTCCGGCTCCGCAGCGGTCGGTGCGACGGCCTCTTCCTCAGCGGCTACTGCTCGCGGCATGGTCAGGCTGACGACAATCTCATCCTCATCATGATGGACCGTGACGCCCGGGGGCACAACCAGGTCGGCCACACGGATCACATCATCGACATGCACCAGTTTGCTCAGGTCCACCACGAAGGCTTCGGGGATGTCGGCGGGCAAGCATTCCACTTCGATGCGGTCGAGATGGTGGATGAGGACGGCGCCGCCCCGGATGGCCTCGGATTCTCCGGTAAAGTGCACGGGCACCTCGGCGCGTACCGATTTGTCCATCTGCACCCGATAGAAATCGGCGTGGAGGATGGTATGACGTGTGGGATGACGCTGGATCTCGCGCAGCAGTACGTGGACCGGGTTAGGTCCCAATCCGTGCAACTCCATCAGATGGCTGCTGCCACCGCTGCGCAAAAGCCGCAGCAGATCAAGCTCCTTGAATTGGATGGGAACGGCCTCTTGTCCCTGGCCGTACATGACACCGGGCACGAATCCCGCCCGACGTACACGTTTGACATCGTTCTTGGTGGCGGTGCGGGGTTGAACAGGAAGAACAAACGACATGGTGGTATAAAGCTCCCTTGGACAGAGATGATAGACGATGAAGTGCTCTTGGATGGCCGCTACGCCGTTCGCCCTCGCCCTTTGCGGCGGGTGATCACGCCGAGGAGGATACCCAGGACGGCGCCACCGACGGCAGCCATAAGGGCGGCCGTCCGTGGTCCTATCAGCGCCTGGACATCCCCTTCAACCCGACCCGCCAGCAGCAGGCCTACACGCCCCCCTTCCATTCTGACGTGGCGGGTTAGCAATAGCCCCACCTGGCTTTGGGACAGGCTGGTCTCACCGGCCACGATCAAACCGGCCCCGCCCTCGCGGATGGTTACGGTCTCGGCGGTGATTACGCCGGAACCACCCTGATGGATATCCACATGGTGGGCATGGATGCTTTGGGCACCTGCCTGATGTAGGCTGATCACCTCGCCTTCAAGCGAGGCGGGGTCGGCCTGATGGCCGTTCTGCGGGGAGGGGGTAGAGGATTCGTAAGCCATAAATCAGAGGGCAATCGAGGCGGATTGCGAATGTAACAGCCCTTTAGTTTAGCCGCAAACGGGCTCGATTGGCAAAACCGGTGGGTGTTGACGAGAATATAACCGGGGGTGCATGCTCCGAAAGAACGAGCAAGGCAGCGGCAAGCCGAGGTGCCCATGCCAGAATCATCCGGTCGGTTTCCGTCCTCTCCCTTTTCTGGTTTACAATCGGACTTCAGGCTTTGTTTGTTTTTGATCCATGCCCTTATCGGCGAGGTAGATTTCCTATGCGCATGAGCACGCTTTTTTCCCAAACCCTGCGTGAAGCTCCGGCCGATGCCGAGCTTCGTAGCCATCAGCTGCTGGTACGGGCCGGCTATATCCGTCAGTTGAGTGCCGGCATCTTTTCCCTGCTTCCTCTGGGCAAGCGTTCCATCACCAAAATCGAAAACATCATGCGCGAAGAGATGGACGCTATCGGCGGTCAGGAAGTGGAAATGCCCGTCGTGCACCCGGCCGAACTTTGGCAGGAGACCGGGCGCTGGTACCAGATCGGTCCGGAAATGGGGCGGTTCAAGGATGCCGGCGGTCGCGACATGGTGCTGGCCATGACGCACGAGGAGGTCGTGACCGACCTGGCGCGCACGATTATTCGGTCCTATCGCCAGTTACCGGCTCTGATCTACCACATTCAGACCAAGTGGCGGGATGAGGTCCGTTCACGCGGGGGCCTGATCCGTGTGCGCGAGTTCACCATGAAGGACTCCTACAGCCTTGATGCCGATTGGGAGGGCTTGGATAAGCAGTACTGGGCCCATTATCAGGCCTATTTCAACATCTTTCGGCGTTGTGGCTTGGAGGTCATTGCCGTCGAGTCCGATGTAGGGATGATGGGCGGCCAGCAGGCCCACGAATTCATGTATCTGACGCCGATCGGCGAAGACACCCTCGTATTGTGCGACCACTGCGGCTACACGGCCAACCGCCAGGTGGCGACTTTTCGCAAACCCACTCCCCCGGCCGAGTCGCCTTTACCCCTACAGAAAGTCGCTACACCCGATACGAAGACGATCGCCGACCTGGCCCGTTTCCTCGGCATCCCCGAAGCCAAGACGGCCAAGGCGGTCTTTTTCGTCGCTACCATCGGCGAAGGCCAGGAGGAAACCACCCGTTTTGTCTTTGCCGTCGTGCGCGGGGATATGGAACTGAACGAGACCAAGCTGGCCAATGCCATCAAGGCCAAACACCTGCGCCCGGCTCATGAGGAAGAAATCCGCGCCATCGGGGCTTCACCCGGCTATGGTTCGCCCATCGGGGTCAAAGCCGATACCCTCATCGTCGTGGACGACCTGGTGGCGGCTTCGCCCAACCTGGTGGCCGGTGCCAATGAAGACGGTTTCCACTTCCTTCATGTGAACTACGGCCGCGATTATCAGGCCACCCTTGTCGCCGACATCGTCGCCGCCGAGGACGGTTTTGCCTGCAGCCGTTGCGGTAGCCCCTTGCGCACCTCGCGCGGGGTTGAGGTGGGCAACATTTTCAAATTGGGCACCCGCTACAGCGCCAGCATGAACGCCACGTTCCTGGACCGGGACGGCACGCGCAAGCCCATCATCATGGGATCGTACGGCATCGGCAGCGGACGCCTGTTGGCCTGTGTGGCCGAGGAATACAACGACGAGCGGGGCCTATGCTGGCCGATCACGGTCGCTCCGTTCCATGTCCACATCGTGCCCCTCAAGGGCGGTCTGGAAACGGCCATGCGGCTCTACACCGACTTGCGGGCGGCCGGGGTTGAAGTCCTGCTGGACGACCGCGAAGAACTGAGCGCCGGGGTCAAGTTCAACGATGCCGACCTCATCGGCATCCCCATCCGCTTGACCGTGTCGGAGCGGGGTTTGCAGCAGGGCGCCGTGGAGCTGAAACATCGCACGGCCGTTGCCGGCGAGATGGTCCCCTTGTCCGATCTCGTCGCCCGCGTCCGCAACGACATCGCCGCCATGGAAGCGGCCATCCGCAGTCGGGTGCAACCCGTACCCATCCCACGCCGCGACTGACACCATGGGGCTCTCGGCCGACTCCTCTCCCCGGTCAGAGCCCCATGACCGGCGACCCGCGAGGCAATACAGGCCGCGGCGACGTGGGGTGCGGGCCCGTCTCAGCCGAGCCTGGCTGCGGATCCGCCACCGTTGGCTGGGGCGACGGTACGGGCGCCTCGTTATCGAGTGGATCGACGGGGTGCCGCTTGTGGTCTTGCCCGATGTCTTCAACCCTGTGCTCTTCCGCGGGGGTGAACTCCTGGCGCATACCCTGCGCGACCACCCCCTGCCGGCACCACCCGGCCTGCGGGTGCTCGATCTGGGGTGTGGGTCAGGCGTGGTGGCCGTCTTCGCCGCCCGTCGCGGTGCGCGCGTGACGGCTACCGACATCAACCCCGCTGCCGTGCGCTGTGCCCGCATCAATGCCCTGCTCAACCAGGTCGAGACCCAGGTTGAGACGGCCGTAGGCGATCTGTGGGAGCCGGTGGCCGGTCGTGTCTTCGATCTCATCGTGTTCAATCCGCCTTTCTTCCGCGGACGGCCCCGCGATGCCCTCGACCACGCCTGGCGCGGGGAAGACGTGTTCGAACGCTTTGCTGCCGGGCTTGATCGCCATCTGGCGCCCGGTGGTCAGGCCTGGGTTCTGCTTTCGACCGACGGCGCCGGGAACGAACTGCTCGCCCTTTTGGTCAAGGCCGGCTTCCGTTTCGGCGTCGTCACGGAACGACGTTGGTGGAATGAGATCATGACCGTGTATGCCGTGGTGCGCGTCCAGGATGGGGACTGAAGGGCCGATCACGGCCTCGTTTGGTGGTAACGACGATTTGGCGTACAATCGCGGGCGTTTTGAAATCCTAAATGGTCCGTACGCATGCGGTGAACCATGCTCTTGCTTTACAATCCCCAGTCCTCGGCCAATCGCAAGCCCATTTTACCCTGCTCACTTCTGGCGCTGGCCGCCGTGCTGGAATCCGATCCCGACCGTTACGAGTACGTCATCGTCGACGGCAATCTCGAGCCTGAGCCTTTGGCCCGGCTTGATGGGCTCATAGCGGCCCAGGATGGCCGGGAGCCGACCGTGCTCGGCGTCACCGTGATGCCGGGACCGCAGTTGCACCAGGCAGTGCCGCTGGTTCGTGAGCTCAAACGCCGCCATCCGCAGCTTATCGTCGTCTGGGGTGGCTATTTCCCCACCCAGCATTGGGATGTAGTCTTGCGTTCGG